>NZ_JAME01000022.1 GCF_000521865.1 Roseivivax isoporae LMG 25204 | reverse complement strand
CGACCCCGTTACCGAAGTCCTGACCCTAAAGGCGGGGTCGGGGCCGTCGTGCCGGGATACGAGAGCGACATGCCGGCCTTCGGAGAGGATCTGACAGACGCAGAGATCGCGGCTATCCTCGTCTACATCAAGAGCACCTGGCCTGAGCGACAACGTGAGTTCCAAGCCGAAGTTTCGGCCAATGACACGGGCGGGTGAAGATCGACAGGGTGTCAGGATAGTATCTTTCGACCAAAACCGATCCACCGGGGGACCAATTCGGCAAATCTGTCCTACTCCGCCCCCTGACTCCCGCTTTACCACGCTAATTCGGACCTGACCTGGTTGGCCGTTAACCCGCCCGCAAGGCAAGCATGTGCTACCAGGGTCGCGTGCATGCGTTCACGAAAATTTGCCCTTGAACCTCCAGCCACTAGAAGTCCTATCTATTCAAGGAGAACATATACCGTTCTTGCCATCAATCGTCGGCGGGAACCGAAAGGGTACGAAATGCTGACAAGACGACACTTCATTCAAACGACAACAGCGCTCTTTTCGGCGACTGTGGCCAACCCTGTGTTTGCCGATAGCTGGCCCACCGAAGCGCAGAAGGCTGAATGGGACGCGCAAGTCAGCCCGCCCGGCTTCGATCCGGCCACGTCAAACCCTTGGGGACTACACCCACGTTTCTTGCCTCAGCGTGTGGACGCGAAGGACGGCCTCGTGCCAGGAGACATCCATGTCGATGCGGTTGCGCGATATCTCTACCACATTGAGGAGGGTGGAACCGCGATGCGCTACGGCGTGGCGATCGCGCGGGGCAACCTCTACGAGCCAGGTGTTTATAACATCAAGCGCAAGGTCAGGTGGCCGCACTGGACGCCGACACAGAACATGATCGAGCGGGATCCTGAAAACGCAAGATGGGCCGACGGGATGGAACCCGGCCCTCAAAACGCCTTGGGATCGCGGGCGCTCTATCTCTATGTCGGAGATCGCGACACCTATCTTCGGATACACGGCACACCCTATCCGAGAAGCATCGGCGGTCGCGCGAGTTCGGGTTGCGTGCGGATGGTTATGGCACACATCAACGAGCTCTATCCGAACGTCGAGATTGGATCGACAGCACATCTTTATTCGGCTGAGGACAGTGTTACCGCGAGAAGTTGAATGAGGTAATTAGCTTTGAGCGAAATGATGTGACGTGCGGGTCGTCGTCACGCTTCCCGCGCGACGCAGATCGGATTGCCGTTCACCGTGCGCAGCGGCAACAAGGTCGTTTCAACGGGGCCGCTGTGTTCGTACCAGTAGCACCCGTCTTCCGGCACCAAGCGCGCGGTTGCAACATCCTGATCCGGGGCAGCCATTGCAATCACAGCTTCGGGAACGTTGCCCGGCTGGTCTGCCGAGTCGCCCGATCCAGTCGGCTGGATTGCGCACCCGGCCGTAAGCGACAGCGCCACTGCAAACATTATTTTTTGCTTCAGCATCAAAACCCGCATCAAGCTTCCTTTCGTGTCTGTTTTTCTTTGCATCGGCTTTTCATGCCTCAAGGCGTGATGGAGCCGGTCGCCGCATCCTCTAGCAATAAAACAAACTGAAATACCACCGTATTTTGCTCTTGAAGCTCTAGCTACTGTAGGGGCTATGTCATGGTAAAGCACCCGAATCCAGAGGTCCATTCATGCCGTCCGACACCCATCGTCACGACCACGATCACGCCGAAGATGCCCAGAAAAGCGGCGGCAGCTGCTGCGGGAGCGCCGGAACGTGCGGCGACATCGTTCCGGCGATCCCCGCGCCAGCGTGCGGGCGCAGTTTTCAGGTGTCCGGCCTCGATTGCGCCGAGGAGGTAGCAATCCTGAACAAGGTGGTCGGCCCGAAGATCGGCGGGGCCGAGCATCTCGCGTTCGACGTGATCAATGGACGGATGACTATTCTCGACAGCGCCAAGAGTGTATCGGACGGCGAAATTGCAGAACTGGTCGCAAGCACCGGCATGACCGCCAAGCCCTGGGATGCCGAAAACGCGTCGGTCGACCAGGCGGCCCATCTTGCACGCCAGCAGCTGTTTACGGCGCTCAGTGGCGGCTTCTGGGCCGCGGGATTTCTGTGGCACATCATCGAGACCGGCATGGGGGGGGCACTCGGCCTCTTCGCAGGGCACGGCGAAGCGCCGATGCCACTGGTCGAGGCAGGGCTATTCGCGGTTGCGATCCTGTTCGGTGTCTGGCTCGTGGCACCCAAGGCATGGTCGTCTGCACGGAGGCTGTCGCCCGACATGAACCTGCTGATGGTCGTCGCAGTCGCGGGTGCAATTGGCCTCGGCGAATTTTTCGAGGCGGCGACGGTCGCGTTCTTCTTCTCGCTCTCGCTTTATCTCGAAAGCTGGAGCGTCGGGCGTGCGAGGAATGCGGTTTCAGCTCTGCTCGACCTGGCGCCGCCGACGGCAAGAGTTCTTCATGATGACGGCTCGGAAGCGGACGTTCCGGCTTCTGCGGTTGCTATCAACGCACGTTTCATCGTGCGCGGCGGAGACCGCATCCCATTGGATGGTGAGGTTGTCGATGGGGCAGGGGCCGTCGATCAGGCGCCAATCACCGGAGAGAGTGCGCTGGTCCCAAAGGAACGGGGCGACGAAGTCTATGCCGGTACGATCAACGGCGAAGGCACACTGACGGTGCGCGCCACGAAGGCCGCCTCGGACACCGTGTTGGCCAAGATCATCCGCATGGTCGGCGACGCCCATGCCCGCCGCGCGCCGGTGGAACAGTGGGTGGCGAAGTTCGCCCGCATCTACACGCCTATCGTCATGGCTCTCGCCATTGCAATTGCCCTGTTGCCGCCGCTCATTTTCGGGGGGGCTTGGGATTATTGGTTCTACAATGCACTCGTGCTGCTGGTGATCGCTTGCCCATGCGCTCTGGTCATCTCGACACCGGTCTCCATCGTCGCCGCACTCACCGCCTCAGCGCGGGCCGGGGTGCTGATCAAGGGCGGTGCATATATCGAGGCACCGGGCAAGACCACTGCACTGGCCATGGACAAGACCGGCACGATCACCATGGGCGAGCCCGAGGTGGCGGCGGTGCATCCGCTGGGCAAAGCATCGGCGCGAGATCTGATGACCCTCGCCGCTGGGCTGGAGGCACGTTCCTCGCATCCCTTGGCGCGCGCCATTCTCGCGCGGGCAGAAGCCGACGGCATCAAGGTGTCCGCCGCGGAAGATACCCGAACCGTTCCCGGCAGGGGACTTGAAGGACGCACAGACGGCCGGTCGATCTGGCTGGGGTCGGACCGGTTTGCCGAGGAGAAGGGTTTCGGCGACGCCATTCCGAAGGATTTGCGCGACCGCATCGAAGGGGCTGGCAGCACCCTTGTTGCCGTGGGCGACGACACCGGTGTCACCGGCATCTTGGAATTGCGCGACCGTATCCGCCCGGATGCCAAAGGCATCGTGGCGCAGCTTCACGCGGAGGGTGTGAAGACCATCGTCATGCTGACCGGTGATAACGAGCGGACAGCGCGCGCTGTTGCAGCCGAGGTCGGCATCGACGAGGTCCGTGCCGAGCTTCTGCCCGAAGACAAGGTGACTGCCATCGAAGAACTGGTCGAAACGCATGACATGGTGGCCATGATCGGCGACGGGGTCAACGACGCCCCGGCCATGGCGCGCGCGCATTACGCCATCGCAATGGGTGCCGTTGGTTCGGACGCGGCAATCGAGACGGCGGATATAGCCCTGATGACCGACGATCTCGGCAAGGTGCCTTGGCTGATCGGTCATTCGCGCCGGACAATGTCGATTATCCATCAGAACATCGGTATTTCCTTGGCGACCAAGGGCGTTTTCGTCGTCGCTACTGCGTTCGGAGTGGCATCGATGTGGGGCGCTATTGCAGCCGATGTAGGAGTGTCATTGCTGGTGGTGGCCAACGCCCTGCGCCTGCTGAACAGCCAAGAGGCCAAGGCACCGCCGTCCGGCGGTGAGCAGGTTGGCGAAGGCTTGGCCAAAGGGGCGCTGGCACATGGTCATTGAACTGGGAGAACCCGGAAAGGAGCCGAGACGAGACATGAGCGTGAAGGGCAGGATGATGTGTCCGGTTTGCGAGGTGCCCTTGAGCATGACCGACCGCCAGGGGATCGAGATCGACTTCTGTCCCGATTGCCGGGGTGTCTGGCTAGACCGAGGCGAACTGGACAAGATCATCGAGCGTTCGGCACCCGATGTGGCGCCTCAGCGGGTGCCTGAGCCGCGCGGCTACGACGATGATCGCTGCTACCGGCGCGGAAAGCACGGCGGCGGCAAGCACGGCTATCGCCGCAAATCCTGGCTTCACGAGTTGTTCGATTAAGGCTTGCCGTGGCCTCCCTGCCGGTCGCCCTCAAGGCGCTGCGGTAGGCCCGCAAGGCATTCAGCGGTGAGCAGGTTGGTCCAGAGATGGCAAAGGCCGCGCTTGCCCACGGACATTGATCACGCAGCATTTGCAAGGTAACGTAATGTCCATATCAGACCTCACGAAAGAGGCATCGAGCAGTGAAAACCATCCGATTTCCCCGCCGCGCCGTCCTGTTGGGCGGGTTGGCAGCGTTTTTGTCTGGCTGTGCCAGCAAGTTCCGCAGCTATGGCGGACCCGAGGTGACCCGTGTTCGGCTTTACAAGGGGCAGCGTTTGCTTGTTCTGGACGGAGCCGATCGCGTATTGCAAACCTATCCGGTCGGGCTGGGTTTCGCTCCTGAGGGTCACAAGCAATTCGAGGGAGACGGCCGGACCCCTGAGGGCGCTTACGTAGTCGATAAGCGCAACCCCGAAAGTACGTATCATCTTTCGGTTGGCATCTCCTATCCGAATGAGGCCGACATCGCCTTTGCTGAAGCGCAGGGCCTTTCCCCCGGCGGCGACATCTTCATCCATGGTGGTCCACGCCCAGGCATCGACCCAACGGACGTCCGCGACTGGACAGCTGGCTGCATCGCGGTCACAGATCGGCAGATCGAGGACATCTATGCAATGGTGAAAGACGGAACACCGATCGACATCTACGCCTGATGGGAGGAGATGATCTTCCGTCAGATCAGGCAAATCGTCGGCACAGGGCCACGTTGATCGCTTCGATGGCGATCACGGCCAAAGTGACGCTCGCCGCCGTGGGCCAGCGCAAGCACCCGGTACGCGTAAGGACACTACAATATGTGTCCAGCCGTGGCAGTGGCGAAACAGGCGGGCCCTAGCGGGGAAGAATACGTCTGGTATCATGTCGAATTCAATCTATCCGAGGGCATAGACGATGGTCACGACGGTAATCATGACAACCATGAACATGGCGAATGCGCCAAGGGCGAGGGTACGGCCCATGTCCCGGTTCGGCTTCTCTACTTTCAGACGCAGTTCCTCCGCGGTTTCCGGAAACTCGAGCGCCGCCGCATTCGATTGGCGCATCAGGTCGTAGCGGGACGTCCAGCGCCGTTCCTCCGCCGCGTTCCAGCCGTTCAGCACCAGGATGATTGCCACGATGAGAACCATCGACGACGGGACCCAGATTACGTAGCCGCCGATTGTCTCGTCAGCCAGGGCGCGAAGTCGACCACCGCTCGCTGCGATGATTTCTGATCCATAGAGGGGCACCTCCTTGAGCGTTGTCAGGGAGCCCAGAAAGATGTTGGAAACGATCACCACGAACCCTGACATCAGTCGAGCACCGCGCCGCGCTCCTTCAGGCGAATCACGCGGATCGAACAGCATAGCAAAGTACCAAAGCCCCGCCAGCACCATAGACAGATGTGCCAGCGCTTCCATCGCCGCAATACGTTGTGTAAGGGCGTAGATCATCGGGATCTGCCAGACGAAAAGCGCGCCAATCAACAGGGAGGTGGCAGATGCAGGAAGCGCCAAGAATCGCGGGATGCGCGCACGCCCAATCGCGGCAAGGCGTCGGCGCCATTCCCTTTTCAATCCAGCTTGAAGGCCAAGCCAGGGCTGAGAAACCGCGATAAGAAGCGGTCCTACCAGTCGCAGAAGAAGATGCTCGACCTGATGTACCGAAAACAGACTGTGCCCCAATGGCGCGAGCGGCCCATTCGTCGCGACGAGGACGGCCGCGAGGCCGGCAAAGAAGGCGGTTCGACGCCAACCAGAAACCCTTCCGAGACAGCGAGCGTGTATTTTGAGCCCACGCAAAAACAGCCATGCTGTAAGACCGACAACAATGAGCGACACCGGTGACAGCACATAGCCGAAAGGGTCGTATAGGAATAAGAAGTTCGTGATCATTCGCTCTGGCCCTCGCTCATCCGAGGGTTGTCGGAGGTAGCTGGTGTGAGCCGCGAGATCCCGGAAGCGCCGCCACGGGCCAGTGACAGATCGGTCGACATGGCGAGGTATTCGCCTTGTATCCACGAGGGAAAGAGATTGTCGTAGAATCGAGATAGCGGATGTCCCGACTGTCCGGCGGGCGAGATGTAGTATGATCCCGCTGCTTCCGATATCGACATGACCGCCTGAAAATTGCTTCCGGCACTCACAAGGAATGGACGGTCTTCTACGACACCAAATGATGTTAAGAATTGCGTAAACGGATCGCCGGAAATCGGCGCTTGAAGGGACAGCAGGTTGGTCAGCAACCGACGTGAACTGATCGGCGACCACTGCATGTCCAATCTATGCTCTTCCCCCCAGGTCCACGTCGAGGGATCGCGCCCATATCGATCGAACAGCCAGCCAAGGGCATCATCCAGGGCCACGCGAACCTGCTCCTCGCATGTCTCGCGAGGTGAGGATAGGCGGATGTCACACCAGATCGCGCTACCGCGACGATCGCTGAGTACCGCAAAAAGAAAGTTCGAGTTCGGACGGGTCCAGAGTTGCTCCGCTGTCGGAAACTCGTCCTTCAAAATGCGCTGCTGCAAAGCCCGGACCCAGGTCCAGAACAGCAGAGGTTCCGGTGAATAGCGATCCATTTCGCCATTCCACGACGCAAGCCTGTCCAGTAGCTCACGACGAAGGTTGTCCGCATCGGTGCCTTCGGTGCTGTCTCTGGACTGCACGAACCAAAGCTCTTTCGCCATCAGGGGCAGGAGGGTTCGCGCCACGGAACTTACGGTGTCCCTTTGAACACCGATGGCGCCTTCCGTCGAGAAGATCGATTGCCGCGCTTCAAGCTCCGCCAGTCGAATGTCGCGAAAAGACGACGCCCGAACGGCCTCCGCTCTTGGCCATCGGGCAACGGTCTCTCGGTCAATGGCCAATGCCTCCATGCCCTTCGGCAACATGTCTGCGGCAACTCCGATGGCATCGGTCGCGTCGGCCGAACGCGCGAACAGCTCCAGCATCGTCAGGAAACCTGCCGCCTGCACGGGTGACGGCCCCCTTGGTGCCTCCTCGTCTGGCACGGGAAATGACCGGAAGGCCCAGGCGACGCGCGTATTGCGACCGACAATAACGAAAGGTACGCCCGGCATTGTGGCCCCTATGGCCGGCCCTGTCGAAAATTGAAGATCTGCGAGATACCATTCCGAGGGAAGCGACAGGGAACCGCTGGTATCGGCGGCTAGAATTGGCGTTCCGGTCGCTGTTCGGTCGCCGTCCATCGCCCATGCATCAAGGCGCTGCTCCGGATCAGTCGCAAACAGTTCGGGCACTCTCAGGCGATCCGCCGGTATAATGGCACCTGATATACTCGGCATTCCTTCCCGTGCGCTTCCCGGTCGCAGGCCATTCAGGAAAGACCGGGCAATCCTCAGGCTATCGCCGGGTGTCCAGGCCGCGATCGACCGTTCGTCTGCGATCAGCAGCTCCGGAGAGCCTCTGCCACGCCCGCCTTCTGACACAAGCTCGAGCCACGCATTGACGCCCGCGGCATAGGACGCGAGCGCGTCTGAGACCGCTGGCGCAACGGACAATGTCTCATCGGATGGCCACGATGCTTCCGCTTTTCGCCTTGCCCTTAACAGTTGACCGAGCCTGTCTTGGGCGTGAACGAAGCCGATCGCGAAGTAGACATCTGCAGCGGAAGTTGCGGAGATGTGCGGGACTGCCGAAGAATCTCGCAGAATGTCGACCGGTCCGCCTAAGCCTGCGACCGTGAAGTCCTCGTCGTAGTCGGGAACGGATGCGCTCAGCAGAAAATAGACCAACCCGGAACCAACCGATACCGTGATGCAGATTGCCAGAAACCCGTACAGCAATATGTTGAAAAGCCGTCTCATGTCGGTGCTGTTTCGAAACCCTTCTTAAAAAAAGATGCGCAAGAGGACCACCGATATGAAATAGGTGAGAAGACCGAAGGCGATCGCCGAACTCGCCGCATACTGGAGGATATCCAGCCGGTTTCCTTTTCGGCGTCGCGCCAGATATCCACCCCAGATCGCACCCGCGACAATGCCCGCGATTACCAGCATGACTTTTTCTCCGTTCTTGTTCTCTTGTTGCACCGGTGTGTGCCGACCAGATCTGCAGCCAGTCCCACGGCCCAAGTAGTGAAGATGAGAGCCAGCAGCGCCCAGTCGCCGAAGCGCGCATAGAGGGTTGACGGATGAGCAGAGGGCAGAGCCGCATCTATGACACCGGTTTCTCCGTTGCCGAGCCGCGCGACGAGGTCACCGTTTGCGTCGATGATCGCGGAGATCCCTGTGTTTGCGGCCCGGACGATGGGAAGCCCTTCCTCGACAGCGCGCATGCGTGCGGAGGCGAGGTGCTGCTCCGGTCCAATGCTGGTTCCGAACCAAGCATCGTTGGTCGCATTGAAAATCCAGTCCGGCCGGAACAGGTCGTCGACCACATGCCCTGGGAAGATGATCTCATAGCAGATCGCCACGGCGACCAGCGGCACACCCGGAAGCGCAAGCGTTCGCGGGCCCGGTCCGGGCGTAAAATCGCCCAGACCCGCCGTGAGCCGCTCGATGGGCAACCAGCCGCGGAATGGCACATATTCGCCGAAGGGTACGAGATGGTGTTTCGCGTATCCGGTCAGGATCTCGCCGGTCTCGCCAAAAGCCTGGACCGTGTTGAAATATCGCATGCCATCATCGCTCGGTACACGGTCCGGCACTCCGGTGAGCAGCACGCTGCCGTCCGGTAACGCAGCGGCAATGCGGGCCCGCGCCTCCGTATCCTCATCGAGGAAACCCGGAAAGGCGGTTTCCGGCCAGAGAAGCACGTCGAAATCGCCGGGCCGGGTTGAAAGCTCAAGATAGCGCGCGAAGGTCGCCTCGCGGTTCTCGGGAGCCCATTTCTCCTCTTGTGGAATGTTGCCTTGAACAATGCGCAGGTCGACAGTGGGTGGCTGTTGTGCATCCGACTGGAGGCGAAGCGTGCCGACAGCCCACATCGTCGCTATGCCGGCCAGCGCCATGAGCGAGATGGTCAATCGTTGCCGCCCGGACGCCATGGCAGCCGCGCCGGGGAGTACCGCAACGAACACGGTGAGAAAGCTTAACCCATAGCTTCCGACCCAGGCGGCGGGCTGGCGAAAAGCGGCGTAATCGACCAGAGCGTAGCTGGCGAGGTTCCACGGAAACCCTGTCAGAACGTGACCACGCAACCACTCGGCCACGGTCCAGGAGGTCGCGAACAGGAGGCAGGTCAAGAGACTGCCCATGACTCCGCGCCGCGCGATTTCGGCAAAAAGCGCGGCGGCAATGGCTGGGAAAATCGCGAGACCTGCGGACAATCCCGCGACCGCCGGGATCGCCATCGTCCCAAACCGCTCGGCCTCGACGTAGAAACTTTCCGCGATCCACGAAATCCCGAAACCGAACTGGCCAAGACCAAACGCCCAGCCGACGAGGAAAGCGCGCCCGAAGGAGAGATCGCGAAGACCGACAAACAACGCGGAATAGGCAACGGGAACAAGCAAGAGAAGCGAGAAAGGCGGGAAAGTCAGAACGGTCAGCGCCCCGGCGACGAAACCAAGCGTCATCCGCGAAAGAAAACGGTGGCGCAGAGCGATGCGGTTCAGAATTTCCGGCTTCACGACTTGATCGAACGCCGCGCGCTGATCCATGGCGCGGCGAGCAAGAGCCCCACGCCACTGACTACAAATACATCGGCCAAGTTGAAGGCAGGCCAATGTGTTGTGCCAATGTAGAAATCGAGAAAGTCTGTTACAGCCCGATACCGCACACGATCGATGACATTGCCCAGGGCTCCGCCAATGATCGCGCCATAGGCAAGTGTTTCGACCGCATTTTCGGCGCGAAACAGCATAACCCCCAGCCAAACACAGATGGCAAGAGCGAGAGCGATGAGGCTCCACCACGGCGCGCCGCCCAACATCCCGAAAGTCACGCCGTCATTACGATAAAAGACGAGGTTGAATCCCGGAAACACGGGAATCCCGGCGCTTAAAGTGACGGCATTCGCAACGACAATGGCTTTGGTGATCTGATCGATCGCGAACGCAGCAAGTGCTGCGAAGACGCCGATCATCGGAGATACCTTGTTTAGTGACATTGCCTCATCCCAACCAGACATCAAGGAACAGCATCAGAACGAGCCCGACTGCGAGACCGAGCGTCGCCCTGTTCTGATGGCCGCTGCGATGGGTTTCGGGGATGATTTCGTGGCTAATGACGTAGAGCATTGCGCCCGCGGCAAAGGCCAGACCCCATGGAAGCAGCGGTTCCGACAGTGTGATGATGCCGGCCCCGAGCAAACCGCCAATCGGCTCGACCATGCCCGTCAGCGCCGCGATGCCCCAGGCGCGCAGCTTCGGATATCCCTCGCCCAGCAGAGATACAGCGACGGCCAATCCTTCGGGCGCATTCTGAAGCCCGATGCCGATGGCGAGCGGCAGACCGCCCTCCATACCTCCGGATCCGAAGCCGACCCCCACGGCAAGGCCTTCAGGGAAGTTGTGGATCGTGATCGCAATGATGAACAACCAGACCCGCCGCAAAGACGCCGCTTCGGGCCCTTCGCGTCCCGTCTTGAAGTGCTCGTGCGGCAGCTTTTCGTTCATCAGGGCGACAGCCCCCATGCCCAGAAGAATCGAAACGCATACGATGGCCGCAGGCATCGCGCCGTTTTCGAACATCGGCTCCGCCGCATCCAATGCCGGGATGATCAGCGAAAAGAAAGAAGCGGCGAGCATCACACCGGCAGCGAAGCCGAGCGACAGATCGCGTGTGGCCCGAGACGGGATGCGCCCGAACAGCACGGGAACTGCTCCGACTGCTGTGAGCGATCCGGCGGCAAGACTTCCGAGAAAGCCGAGCATTATCGGAGACAAATTTTCCATGGGCGGGCCAGATTATCCTTCGGCGTAGCTCGAAAAGACTTCCGTCGACCCGTCCTTGCGGATGAGGAAGACATCATAGGCCTCGCGGTCGTCTTCTGGCCCCATGCCGGGCGAGCCATAGGGCATCCCCGGAACAGCGAGGCCGACGGCGTCCGGGCGCTCCTCGAGAAGGCGGCGGATGTCAGCGGCCGGTACATGGCCCTCGATCACGTAGCCGTCAATGAGCGCGGTGTGGCAGGAGACCATGCGCTGCGGCACGCCGTTGTCTAGCTTGAAGCGCACGAGAAGCCCGCCGAACATGTCCTGGCCGGTCGGCACAAACCCGTTCTCTTCGAGATGTTTCATCCACGAGAGGCAGCAGCCGCATCCGTTGGTCTTGCGGACGTCGATCGCCGTTGCCTCTGCGAGGGCCTGGGCCGCTGGGAACAGGGCGAGCGTGATGGCAAGAGCTTGGGTCATGCGTTTCATGGGTCAGAGCCTTTCGGTTGTCGTTTTGGCAATCTCGCTGCCGAGGTTTTCATTCAGAAGCGCCCGCGCCTCGGCCAGACGCGAGAGCGCGGCGGTATCATCCGCATCGCTCTCGGCCGCTTCGGCGAGCCGGTCGTCAGAGAGGGGGTCAGTCGGGCGCCCATCCACGAGCACCTCATAGTGCAGGTTCGGACCTGTCGCCGTGCCAGTCGCGCCGACGCGGCCGATCACGTCTCCCGCCGCAACGCGTTGGCCTTGTGCCAAGTCTTCCGGCACGGCGCTCAGATGCGCGTAGCGCGTCATGGTGTCGGAGCCGTGCAAGATTTCGACCACGCGACCATATCCGCCGCGCCAGCCGATGAAATTGACCCGCCCCGGTGCCGTCGCTTGAACCGGTGTCCCACGTGCCGCTGCAAAATCGACGCCGGTGTGCATCCGGACGTTGCCAAAGACCGGATGCGTGCGGCGTCCGAACACCGAGCTGAGGCGCGCGCCCTCGACCGGCTGTGCAAAGACGCGCAGCACCTCGCCATCGACGTAGATCGTCGCCTGACCGCTGCCGTCGTCCGGCCATACGATCTCGTAAAGCGAACCGCCGATCTCCAGTGCGGCGAAGGCGAGTTCGGGCTGTCCGATCCTGTCCTCGCCGACCCGCGCCTCACGCCAGAGAAGCCTTAGTGTTTCGCCGCCGGACATCTCGCGGCGGAAATCCACGGTCCCACCCAGCATCTGCGCAAGGTCCACGGAAAAACGGGCGGGTATGCCGGCTTCGTCGAGTGCCGCGAAGATCGAGCTGTCGATTACGGCTTCGCCGGCAAGGGTTACGATCTCCGGATCCGGAGCCACGACCTGTGTGGACAACTGCTCGCCGAAAACCACCTCGATCCGAACCCCGTCCTCGACGGCGAGTGAGACGGTGCGGGGGCTGCCGTCCATGGTCGAAGCAACAGTGACCGAGTGCCCCGGCCGCAGCCGTCGCAGATCGTATTCCGCGCCAAGCGCGAGGGCAACTTCGGCTCTGTCAGGTGCCGCAAGTCCAGCTTCGGACAGCAAGAAATCGAGCGTCTCGCCAGCTGCAACGTCGCGCGACCATGTCGACAGCGGTGGCTCGATCGCCCGTACCGGCCTGTCGGCAACAGCGACCTGCAGAAGGGGCAGCGGGCTGAGATTGTGTGCATCGTCTGCCCATGCCGTCACGGGCAGCGTCACGGGAATGTCAACGTTCTGGGGGACTTCAGGACGTTGGGGCATCCAGCTACCTGCCTGGACAAGTTCCGGCGGCACGGGTTCTTTCGACAAAAGATCGAAGATGGCGATAGCCGCACCCGAAACCGTCCCCGCAATTGCAACACAAGCCGCCAAAGTTCTGAGCCTCATGTCGCCCCCTCCGTTTCTTCTTCCAGCGCGCGGCGAATTTTCGGCACCGCGAATTCTCTGGGTTCGTGATAGTCGATCATGGTGACGAACCGCCCAGAGGCTGCGAACAGGAAGACGCTCGCGGTGTGGTTCATCGTGTAATCGCCGCTTTCCGTCGGCACCCGCACGTAGGTGGCGCGGAAGCCGTCCGCGACGCGCGCGATCTGCTCTTCCGGTCCCGTCCAGCCGCGGATCGCCGGATGGAAGTAGCCGACATATTCGGCCATCGTTTCGACAGTGTCGCGCTCGGGATCGACCGTGATGAAAACCACGTTCATCTCGTCGGCCTCGTCTCCCAGATCGTCGAGCCATCCCGAAATGTCCGATAGCGTGGTCGGGCAGACATCGGGACAGTAGGTGAAGCCAAAGAACGCCATCGTCGGTCGCCCGATGAGGGCTTCCGGCCCGACCACGTTGCCCTCATGATCCGTCAGACGGAAGTCCATCTCGGTCAGGGCCACAGTCAGCTGCCCGACAGGTGCGGGTGCACCGGGTCCGTCGACCCGCCACCAACCGACGAAGAGCATCAGGGCGACCGCCCCAACAACGGCCGCGCCGTACCCCAGGATCGCCCGTCGCCGCATCAGTCCTCCGGCCCCCGCGCGGCGATGCCGAGGATCGGCACCTCGACCGTCACTTCGCCTCCGTCGTCGAAAAGCAGGGTCAGCGGAAAAGTGTCCCCTTCCGTCATTGGTTCTTGCAGCCGCATCAGCATTGCGTGCAGGCCCCCCGGTTCGAGCGCGATGCTCTCGCCCGGGGCGATCACGATCTCCCCCGCCGGGCTCATGGAGCTCACACCTTCGGCATTGGTCTTCGTCTCGTGGATTTCGGGCATCATCGCGAGCGGTGTTGTAAGGCCGATCAGCGTCACCGGCTCGTCGCTAGTGTTGCGGATCGTCATGTAAGCGGCCCCGGGACGGTTCATCCCGATGGAGGCGCGGGACCACGCGTTCTCGACGACAACATCCTCGGGTCCGGCCAGCGCGGGCACCGAGAGCCCTCCAAGGGTCAAAAGCGCGGCCAGTGTGCCAGTCAAAATATACTTTTTCATCGTTCTGATCCTGCCCTTTCCATTCAGCTTTGCGCGGCAGCGACTTCGGCGGCCACCAGACGACGCAACTCTGCCTCCCCGAATGGATCGAGCGGCTTGCCGTTCACAAAGAATGTGGGCGTCTGGCGAATTCCCACGGCCTCGACGTCAGCACGATCCTGGTTAAGGATCGCCACGACACCGGGTGCCAGCATTTGCGTGCGCGCGGCTTCGGCATCGAGTCCGGCCGTGGCGGCGATCTGAAGGATCAGGCCAGGCGCCGGGGCACCGTGCGACGCCCATCTCGGCTGTTCCCGCAGAACGGCCTCGAGCACCGGCACGTAAACGTCCTGCATGCGCGCCGCCTCGAGCACGCGGATGGCTTCCTCGGATGCCGCGCCGTGGAAGGGCGTGTAGCGGATCACGACGCGGACAGCTTCCCCATGCTCGGCCATGATGTCCTTCACGATGGGATGAAAGGCGCGACAGGCCTCGCAGGCCGGATCGAAGAATTCGACGATCGTGACGGGCGCATCCGCAGGCCCGAGGATGGGCGAGTAGGGGCGGATCATCGCCTCCGCAAGTTCCGGAGCAACGGGCTCCGCTTCGGCCACTGGGCCGGGGCGGATTGCAAACCAGGTGGCTCCGCCGAAACCGGCGGCGCCGAGGGCAAGAACGGACAGGATCAGGCCGCGTCGATTCATGTTCGTGTGTCCTTCAATGAAAGGGCCGACAGCGCCCCGATCAGCGCGAAGGCGGCGAGCGCCATCAGCGGGATAGGGATGCCGACGACCAGTTGGTTGTCATCGGTGCAAGAGGGGCCGGTGGCCGTGCAGGGCTGGACGCGTTCGGGAACAAGACCGACGTACAGCCCCATGTGCCAGAGGGCGATTGCGCCGCCGCCAAGCGCCAATGCGATGCCGTAGCGCCCCACGCGGCCGTCCCGCCACCAAAGGCCGAGCCCGAGGACAATGGCCAAGGGGAACATGAAGGCGCGCTGGAACCAGCACAGCACACAGGGCGTCTGCCCCAGCACCTCGCCGATGAAAAGCACGGCAAGCGAGGCGACGAGCGCGATGATCCACGCCAGCCCGAGGGCTGTTTCTCCGGACATACGGTTCATGTCGGTCAGATCCTCTCTTCCAGATCGGCGAGGATCTCTTCGGCGGAGGTGCCGTAGGGCCACGAGTCGGCGAAGCCCGCGTCGGGATCGAAGAGGAACAGATGCGACGTGTGGCCCATCGTGTAACCATCCGGCGCCGCAGCCTCTTCGACGCGTTCGAAGAAGATCGGAAAGGTCTCGGATGTGGCGGCGATCTGTTCCGGCGTGCCGGTCAGCCCGATGATGCCCGCATCGAACAGCGGGACGTATTCGGCGAGTGCTGCGGGCGTGTCTCGTTCAGGGTCGATTGTTATGAAAATCGGCTGGACCTTGGCGGCATCGTCGCCCAGACCGTCCATCACCGCCGCGACCTCGGATAGGGTCGTCGGGCAGACGTCGGGGCAGTTGGTAAAGCCGAAAAAAACCAGCATCCAGCGCCCCGCAAAGTCCTCCTCGGTTCGAACCATACCCTGGTGGTCCGTCAGTTCGAACTCAGCGAAAAAGGCGGTTCGGCGTCGGTTCGGGCGCTATCGGCACGATAATCGGACCATAGCAAAAGCCATATGAAGGCAAGCGCTGCCACGCCTGCCAAAACCCAAAGAAACTTCTGTGCCGATGTAAGGGACAATCCTGTTCGCCTGATTTTGATTCTTATTGCCTGTGCGGATACATCCTCTAGCTGCTAGAGGTTCAAGCACGAAATCATGGTATAGCTTGAACTCACGCGTCTGTGAATCCGACACTTGTTTATTCCGACGGCAAAACCTACACAAACTGTATCTTTTTCATGGAGGCGAAAATGCTCACGATCGGTACTCTGTCAAAGAAGACTGGCACAAAAGTGCAGACCATCCGGTACTACGAACAGATCGGACTCATGCCCGAACCTGGCAGGACCGAAGGCGGACAGAGGCGCTACGACAATGCACAGCTTGATCGACTGTCCTTCATCCGCCACTCGCGGCAACTCGGCTTCTCGCTCGATGCGATCCGCGAGCTGCTCGACCTCAGCGACCATCCCAATCGGCCCTGTGATGAAGCTGATGCCATCGCGCGTCGCCAGCTCAAACAGGTGGAGCAGCGCATGGCCCGCCTGAAGGCGCTGCGCACGGAACTGAAACGCATGGTTCACGAATGCAGCGGCGGGCGGACGGGAGATTGCAAGGTGCTTGAGGTGTTGCGGGACCATTCGGAATGCCTGACCGAGCACGAGGAAATCGGGGCCTGAAGGAATTCAGCCAACATTCCGGCTGGAACGCAGATCAGCCGCAGAAGTTAATGTGTCGTACAACACAAGCTGGAACCACAAAATGGCCGCTAGACAAGATTCAATGGAGAGACGGACGCTTTGGATCGTTCTGGCGCTCAATATCGGTTTGGCCGTGGCCTTTTTCGCAACAGGCGCCTTCGGCGACTCAAGTGCCCTGATCGCCAACGGGCTCGATAACCTCTCCGACAGCTTCGTCTACGCGATCAGCCTTTTCGCTTTGTCCCGATCCGCCAAATGGAAACGCGGGGCGGCGAACGTTTCCGGCGGGCTGCTGATCCTGTTCGCTGCAGGCATCCTCTACGATGCGTGGCGCCGCTACATCGGTGGGTCAGATCCGCTCGGGACGATCATGATTGCAATGGCCCTGATCGCGGCGGCTATCAACGCAGTCTGCGTTTGGCTGCTCGCTAAGCTCAAAAATCCGGACGTCAACATCCGCGCGGCCAACACCTTCAGTTACAACGATTTCGCCGCGAACCTCGGTATCGTCGTGGCCGGTGGCCTCGTCGCCTGGCTAGGAACCAACTGGCCGGACCTCGTCGTCGGCGTGATTGTCGCCGGGATCGCGGCCTGGGGCGGTATCGATATTCTACGCGACGCACATGGCGAACACCACAAAGCGGTTCACACGGGCAAATAGTTGCGGGAGATTCTTTCTGAAGAAAGGGTTGAAGCTATAGTGACTATAGCAATTAGGTTTGTTCCAAGACGATTCGAGGAGCGACTCCGTTGCAGATGACCGACCCCCTACTTGCACCCACCAAACTACTGGATTTTGACGCCGCGCCTCTTGCGCATCTAATTGAGACCCGCGGCTGGCGCGGCTTATCCGAATACGATCGGATCGGAGCTGCCTATGATTTCGTTCGGAATGAAATCGCGTTCGGATACAATCGAGCCGACGACATCCCCGCATCCGAAGTGCTTTCCGACGGCTACGGGCAGTGCAATACCAAAGGCACGCTCTTGATGGCGCTGCTGCGTGGTGTTGGCATTCGTTGCCGGTTGCATGGGTTTACTATCCATAAAGGCTTGCAGCGCGGTGTTGTCCCTGAGCTGGTGTATCCGCTTGCTCCGCAGGAAATTCTCCACTCATGGGTCGAGATCGAATTTCAAGGTGCCTGGATCAACCTTGAAGGCTTCATCCTGGATGACGCTTTCCTCAAAGTCCTGCAAACGTCTTTCTCGGACACGGACAGTCTCTGCGGTTATGGCGCGGGCACGGATTGCCTTGGCGCGCCTCCCGTCGCCTGGAACGGAGAAGATACCTACATTCAGAAAACCGGCATCGTGCAGGATTTCGGCGTGTTTGATACGCCGGACGCCTTCTATTTGTCCCATGAGCAATCCTTTGGATGGCTGCGTGGCGCCCTTTACCGTCATATAATTCGCCACTGGATGAATGCGCGCGTACGTGGTTTCCGCAGCGGCCGCCTGAAGACTGACCGACGCGCGACACACGCGCACGCGGAGCCTGCCAATGCCACATGACCACGGGCACGCGCATTTCGATCCGGATTCCGGCGATCGGCGGGTTGCCATCGCCATCTGGGCAAACGGGCTACTTACCGTTGCGCAAGTCGTCGGGGGCATATTCTCGGGCAGTCTGGCACTGATCGCCGATGCGCTGCACAACTTTTCCGATATGGCCTCGCTTGTCATTGCCTTCGCCGCACGCAAGATCGCGCGCCGCCCAGCCGATGAGCGCATGACCTTCGGCTATGGTCGGGTCGAAATCGTCGCAGCCCTGGTTAACTACACCACCCTGATTTTGATCGGCTTCTACCTGATCTACGAAGGTGGCATGCGCATGATTGATCCACCCGAAGTCATGGGTTGGACCGTCGTCATTCTCGGTGGAATTGCGCTTGTGGTCGACACGCTGACCGCAATGCTGACCTATTCGATGCAGAAGGGCAGCGTGAACATCCGCGCGCTTTTCCTGCATAACCTGTCGGACGCGCTTGCTTCGGTCGCGGTTATCGTCGCTGGGTCGCTGATCATCCTTTACGACATGCGTTGGGTCGATCCTGCCATCACCATCGGCATCGCCATCTACATCCTGTATCTGTCTTTCACTGAAATAGGCGGCCCAATCCGAACCCTGATGCTCGGGAGCCCGCCGGACATCGACAACGAGGCCGTCGTCGAAGCGATGCGGAAAGTCGAAGGCGTCGCCGACGTCCACCACGTCCATCTCTGGCAAATGCAAGAGCACGAGGCTGCGCTCGACTGCCATGTCGTCGTGGCAGCCGAGGGGTGGTCGAAGATTGAAGAGATCAAGAGCGCGATCAAGAAGCGGCTGAAGGGAGAATTCGGCATCAGCCATTCCAGCCTCGAATTCGAGCACGAGGATCGCGCTCATCAGAACGCCGATCTCTATGGTCACGGTAATTCGAGAGATGGGGAGGAAACTCATACTCACGAGAAAAGATAACCGAGCATGAGGATATCATTTCCTCATTTGCGACGGCAAGTTGACGTCGACCAACGTCAAGTGGACTGATGAACCTTTGCATGAGCAACTGGCTGCGAAGGGCAGTAACGAAGGTCTGAGGCGGATACACTACAGGGGTATCACGTCCAAGTTACAGAATGTCACTTGACCTCCCCTTGCTGGAAGGTTGTAGCAGCAACTGTATGACCTGCGTTTTTCGCCTTGTTTTGATTCTCATGCTGACCTTCGGTGCAGTGACTGCGCCGGATATGTCGTCGGCCAGTATGTCAATCACGGCTATGGCGCAGATGGAACCCACCGAAAGCGCCGATGGCCTCTGCAATGGTTGCGATCCCGCTGGATTTGCTGACGGTACTGCCTGTGAAGGTGGGTGTCCTGTTCCTTGCGGCTCCAGCGGTACGGCTGGCCTCCTTGCCAAGATGCCGTCAGAGCGGCTCGCGATGCCCTTTGGTACTGCCATCCGGGGTGCCGAACCTTTGATCCCAGTCGGCGCAAATCCGTCGCTTGATCCGTTCCCTCCCAAACTGCCTGTTTGAACCTGATACCGGCCTCGCCTGCTGCGAGGCCTGATTGTTGCCTTGGTCGAAGCTGGCTGAGTGCGACCCTTTCAGATCAAGGCAGTTGCGATGATTCTCCACAGACCGATTTCACGAAGGCACGTGCTTCGCACAGGTGCCGCATTCACAGCCCTATCCGCTCTGTCACCTGCACGAATGGCAATGGCCGATCCAACTGGGGACCCATTCGTCCTACGCGCGGCATCCGGACAGGCCGCCCTGCGCCCGTCACCATACGGCCCGACTAATGTCTGGAGCTATAACGGGTCCGTCCCCGGCCCTGAAATCAGGGTCCGGCGGGGCGACCGCGTGCGGGTTCTGGCTCAGAATGGGTTGGATGAAGGGACCACAATCCACTGGCATGGCATTCGCACGCCCAATGCGATGGACGGAGTGCCGTTCCTCACGCAGGACCCGATCCCGGTTGATGGCGATTTTCTCTACGAGTTCGATGCGCTGGATGCGGGCACGTTCTGGTACCATCCGCACCAGCGCAGTTCGGAACAGGTCGGACGCGGCCTTTACGGGCCACTGATCGTCGAGGAGGCGGACCCGATCCGCGTGGATCGTGACCTGACCTGGATGCTGGACGACTGGCGCATGACCCGGGACGGGCAAATTGCGGATGACTTCGGCAACCGCCACGACGCGACGCACGGCGGTCGTATTGGTAATTCCGTGACCATCAACGGCCAGATACCCGACCGCATCGCGGTGCGGCCCGGTGAGCGCATCCGCTTGCGGCTAGTCAATGCGGCGAACGCGCGGATATTCGGGCTGGATTTCGGTGGTCTTGCACCGGTTGTGGTCGCTTTGGACGGTCAACCCGTGACTCCCCATGCCCCTGACAGCGATATTGTGGTGATCGGACCAGCCATGCGTGTTGATCTGGTGATCGACATGACTGGCAAGCCCGGAGAAGTCGTCACCGTCACCGATGTCTTCTACGAAGGCCTCGAATACCGTCTGGTCGACCTCGTCTACGGGCCTGACAGGCTGCGGGACAGTGTGCCGGATTGGTCGATGGACCTGCCGCCCAACCCGCTGGCCGAACCGGACATGGCGTCGGCCGCGCGGCACCAGATCGTCTTCAACGGCGGAATGATGGGGCAGATGATGATGGGCAGCGGTATGGGGTCGATGATGGACCAGATGCGCGAGGGCAACATGTGGTTCATCAACGGAGAAGCCGCGACGGGTCATATGATGGACCCCTTGCTGGTCCTGCCGCAGGGCACGTCGCACGTGTTCGAGATGGATAATCGCACCGCCTGGCACCATCCGATCCATTTTCACGGGCATTCGTTCCGTGTGATCGCCCGCAACGGACAACCGACTCGGTATCGCGAATGGCAGGACACCGTCCTGATGGCACCCGAAGAACGGGTCGAGATCGCCTTCGCCGCGGACAATCCCGGTGACTGGATGTTCCATTGCCACATTCTGGAACACCAGGCGGCGGGCATGATGGGCGTCATCCGTGTCGAACCTGGCACGACCAAAACCTGAAACTCACACACTTAGGACCATGAAAATGAATGAACCGATAAAGAAGATACTTGGATTTGCCAGCCTCGGCACGGCAGGTGCCGTCGCCGTCCTTGCGATGAGCCTGAATGCCGCGCCTGCCGCGGCGCAGGAGGTCACGCTCTACAAGAACCCACAATGCGGATGTTGCGAGAGTTACGCGGACTATCTGCGCGAGAACGGTTTCACGGTGGAGGTGAAGCCGACCCACGATCTGGCGCAGATCAGCCGCGATGCGGGCATCCCGGATGACTTCCAAGGCTGCCACACAGGCTTTTTGGACGATTACGTCATCAGCGGCCACGTGCCGATTGATGTCGTCAACAGGCTGCTGGAAGAGCGCCCGGAAATTGCCGGTGTGACTCTTCCCGGCATGCCATTGGGGTCGCCGGGTATGGGCGGCGCGAAACAGGAGCCCTTCAAGATTTACACCGTCGAGGAAGGTGTGAGCCCGACCGTATATTCGGTCGAATGATCAATCGCGCGGTCTGGTGCGAACCCGTGCCAGACCGGTTTCAAGGGAAAACAAAGGATGGAATGCATGATGATGGACGGTGGAATGATGGGCGGCGGCATGATGATTGCGATGGGCCTCGTCTGGTTGCTGATCGTGGGTGTGCTGGTGCTCGCGGCGATCGCCTTGGTCAAATACATCCGCTCGGACAGCGGAAAATAGAGATGTGCCAGAATGCGGATTGAGGGTGCCAGCAGCGGCGACAGCCTGTTGTCGATGGGGTTGGTCTGGGCGCTTTGCGTCCTGCTTGTCCTGTCGTCGCTCGCGGCACTCATCGTCCTCTGTAGGTGGCTCGTAACAAGAAGGCGGAAACTTAGTGAAAAACACGATTAGGCTCTCGGCTGTCCTGCTCGCCACAACGGTTTTGCCCGTAGCGGCGCAGAGCGACGTGCTCATGGGCGAGCGCCTTTATCAAGAGAATTGTGCCAGTTGCCATGGGGCAAACCTGGAGGGGCAATCAGATTGGCGCACACGATTGCCGAACGGCAGGTTGCCTGCCCCGCCGCACGACGCCTCCGGCCATACCTGGCATCACCCCGACCGCGTATTGCTCGACATCGTGAAACGCGGACCGGCGGCGATTGTCGGGAACGGGTACGAAAGCGACATGCCCGGATATGAGGATGTGCTGACAGACGATGAGATCACGGCGATCATTGACTACATCAAGAGCACATGGCCCGACCGGATCCGCGCGTCGCAGGAAAGCCGATCCCTTGCCGATGAGCAGGCGCAGCCATGACGGAAGAGGTCGAGGGAAATGCCGACCCTGTGTCGCGACGTAGTATCTCCGGGTTCGTGCTGGTTCCGCTGATAGCTTTTGCCCTCATGGTCCTGTTCGGTTGGGGGCTTTTCAGGGGTGGCGACGACTTGCCGTCGGCACTTCTCGGCAAACCCGTGCCCGACTTCGCGCTGCCCCCGGTGCTCGGCCGAGAAGAAGGTCTTTCGACGCAGGACCTGATCGGACACGTGTCACTGGTGAACGTCTTCGCCTCGTGGTGTGTGCCCTGCCGTGCCGAACACCCGTTGTTCATGGAGTTGAGTGCAACCGGTGAGGTGCCGCTCTACGGAATCAACTACAAGGACCCGCCCGATCAGGCGCGCGCCTGGCTCGACGAGTTGGGTGATCCCTACGCGCGCATCGGGGCCGACATCAACGGACGCGCCGGTATCGAATGGGGCGTCTATGGCGTGCCCGAAACCTACGTCATCGCGCCCGACGGCACCATCGCCTACCGCCATGTTGGTCCGATCACACGAGCAATCCTGCAGGAAACGCTGCTGCCGATCGTCCGTGACCACAAAACCCAATCCGCCAAGGAGAAAACGCCATGAAAAATCTGAAACCGCCGCTGATCGCCTGGGCACTGTCCGTCGGCGCGGCTTTCGCGACACCGCAAGGGTTTGCACTTCACGACACCCCGCAGCCTGTCGCCAATGTGCGCTACGAGAAAGATGACGGCAGCCGCGGAGACATGGAAGATTTTCGCGGCAAAGTGATCCTCGTGAATGTTTGGGCAACCTGGTGCGTCCCCTGCCGCGAAGAGATGCCGACGCTCGATGCGCTTCAGGCGGAACTTGGCGGCGACGACTTCGAAGTGGTTGCCCTTTCCATCGACCGGGCCGGATCACAAATCGTTCGGCGTTTCTACGACGAGATCGGTGTCACCAATCTCAATATGTATGTCGACCAGACCATGCTTTCGATGACCGCGCTGCGCACCGTTGGCCTGCCGACGACGATCCTGATCGACGCGCAGGGGCGGGAGCTCGGGCGACTGGTCGGCCCGGCCGAATGGGATGATCCCGAGATGGTGTCCTTTTTGCGAAGCTTTATTGAATGAATCCCAGCAAAAGTCCACTGCTCACCCTTGACCTTCCAGTTACTGGAATGACTAGCTTTTAATCATCGAAAGGACTTTCCGGATGACCGAAATATCACCTTCCAACATTGCGGGTGCCGCCAACATCGAAAGCGCAGGAAATTGGCCCCGGTGGTTGACGCGCAGACGATTGCTGTTCGTCGGTGCGGCAACCGTGATGGGGGGCGGCATGGCCCTGAACTGGGGATGGCTCACCGCGATCGGGCTCGCGCCTGTTCTGGTCTCGCTGGCCCCCTGTGCCGCGATGTGCGGCCTGGGTCTGTGCATGAAGGGCGGGTCTGGAAAGGGATGCTCCAACTCGCCGGACGGGGCGTCTCCCGACTGAGTTCTTTCGATAACCACACGATCAACCCAAGGAGAAAACCATGAGAAAAACACTTACAACTTTCGTCGTTGCGACGGCCCTTACCGCAAGTGCATTTGCCGTCAGCGCCCAGGAACAGACCACGCCGGAAACGGGCGAAATGATGCAGAATGAGGGGGCCATGCAAGGCGGCATGATGGACGGCGGCATGATGCCGTCGGAAAAGTCTGACGGCTAGATTTGCCCAAATGCCTGTCGGTAAACGGATCGGCAGGCATTTATTGTAAGGATACAAGAATTGACAGCACTGACACGGCGCGCCGCTTTAGCGATACTCGCGGCCACGATTTCGTCTCCGGCCTTCGCCAATCATCCGGGGGAAAACCTGGATGCGCGCATGTTCGAGATGGAGCCCTACTTCCAGGCCATCGATGCAGCGCAGGCTCCGAGTTTCGAATTGCAGGATCCCGAGGGGAATCCTGTGCGCCTGTCGGATTTCAGCGACAAGGTGGTCATCCTTCATTTCATCTATGCCAACTGCCCGGATATCTGCCCGCTCCATGCGGAAAAGATCGCGGCCATACAGGCCTCGATCAACGACGGGCCGATGAAGGAGCTTGTGCAGTTCATCTCGATCACGACCGATCCTGTGAACGACACGCCAGACGTGTTGCGCGATTACTCGGACCGGCATGGGCTCGATCCAAGCAATTGGGTTATTCTAACCAAACGTCCCGATCAGACTGAAAATGCAACGCGCGTTCTGGCGCGGGACTATGGGCTGGAGTTCACGATGACCGCCGACAGCGACATGATGATGCACGGAGCGGTCACCCATGTTGTGGACATCGGAGGGCGGTTCGCTGCAAAATTCCATGGCATGGACTTCAAGAACGTGAACCTGATCCTCTATGTCAGCGAGTTGATCAACAACGCCCAGCATCGACGCCGGGAGCTCAGCTGGTGGGACCGGCTGACAGGTGTGTTTCAATGAGTGTCGTCGCGACTGGCGTCAGGCTGTCCTCAACAGACGGAATTTCCCTGACAGCTCTGCGTCGGTATTTTTCGGTGGTCATCCCGGCCAACTTGATCTGGGAGTTCGCGCATATGCCGCTCTACACGATCTGGAACGAGGGCACCTGGGGTGAGATTGTCTTCGCAGCCGTCCATTGCACGGGTGGCGATATCCTGATCGCCATGAGCGCGCTGATGCTTGCCCTCATGCTGTCGGGCCGGGGCTGGCCCCTGGTCGCCTCGACGCGGCGGTCTGTGACCGTCCTGACGGTGGTGTTCGGGCTCGGATACACGCTGTTCAGCGAATGGCTCAACATCGTGATCCGCGCCGCCTGGGCCTATTCGGACCTGATGCCAATCATTCCGGTCCTCGATGCGGGCCTGTCACCTGTGTTGCAATGGATCGTGGTCCCGCTGGTCGCGTTCTGGTGGGCCGTGTGGCCCTTCAGCACCGAGCGTGACGCGTGATGGACATCTCCGGCATCGGCATCTTCGCGGCCTTCCTGGCGGGGGCCATTTCGTTCCTGTCGCCTTGCGTCCTGCCGCTTGTGCCGGGCTATGTCTCGTACATCGCAGGGCAGCCGGATTTGCGCATGACGCGGTCGGTCGGCTTGCGGGCGCGCGCCGGGGCGCTCGGGTTGAGTGCCTGCTTTGTCTTGGGCTTTTCGACGGTCTTCGTCGCACTTGGAGCCGGGGCCAGCGCGCTCGGATCGCTGCTGCTGACATGGCGCACCGAGCTGAATTATTTGGGCGGCGCGATCATCATCCTGTTCGGTCTGGTCATGCTGGGTGTCTTTCGACTGGAGGCATTCTCCCGTGACACCCGGTTCAATCTCGATATTCCCGGCGGTCGCCCGCTCGGGGCCTATGTGCTGGGGCTTGCCTTCGCTTTCGGCTGGACGCCCTGCATCGGTCCGATCCTCGGGGCTATCCTGACGCTCAGCTCGACCTCGGGCGGCATGTCGGACGGCATCTCGCTGCTGACGATTTATTCCGCGGGGCTGGGGGTGCCGTTCCTGTTGGCGGCGCTGTTCACCGACGCCATCGCCGCGCGGGTCAGGCAGATCGGCAAGGCCGGTCGCTGGCTCTACAAGGGCGCGGGTGTTGCCATGATCATCATGGGAGTTGCCATCATGACCGGGCAACTGTCACGGTTTGCCTATTGGCTTCTGGGGACGTTTCCCTTTCTCGCGACGATCGGCTGACGAACCTCGAACCAGCTCTTGGCGTGATGGCTGATAAGTGGGGATCATCTCCCCCACTCAAAAAGGTCGTACACGCCGCGCCCCTATAGAGGTCGCGGGGCCGTCAGCCGATCAGGTAGACCCGGATCGGCATCCAGATACCCATGATCATCATCATCAGGTTCTCGGTGAGCGAGACGAACCCTAGTGGCACGTTGCTGTCCCCCCCGACGCAGGCGCATTTCAACTCGCGCTTGTCGATGTACACGGCCTTGAAGACCGAAACCGCGCCGACGGTGCCGATGAACAAGGCCACGGGTGCCGACAGCCAGGTGAGCGCCCCGGCGACCATGAGGATACCGGCGAAGGCCTCTCCGAAGGGATAAAGATAGCCGTAGCGCACCCAGCGGCGCGCCAGCAGGTCGTAATTCAGGAACATGGTCGAAAAGCTCTCGACATCCTGAAGCTTCTGCACTGCAAGCAAGCACATCGAGATCGAGACGAACCATTCCAGCGCGCGCAGGCTGAGGATGGTTCCAAAGCTGTACCATGACAGGCCGAGCGCCATCAGAAACGCGACGGCAAAGATCGCGATCACCGGCTGATAGGAGGTGTCCGAGCGCTCGCTTTCCGGCGCGTCGAGGCCGAAATGGACCCGCAGATCGTCGTAGCCGCCAATCCGCTTGTCGCCGATCCAGGTCTGCGGCGTGGTCTCGACCCCGTGCTTTTCCATGAAGGCATCGGTTTCCTCACGTGTCGTCAGGTGATGATCCTCGACCTCGTACCCTTCCCGTTCAAGCAGGTCTTTGGACTTGAGACCATAAGGGCAAAGATGATCCTGCATGACCATCCGGTAGAGTTGGGCTGATTTCGATGCGTCTTTCGGCATGGTGTTTCCTCCAGTTTCTGGTTCAGGCACCGCAACCGTAATATCCGCGATACCCTGCACGCAGACCGGACCCAAGTTCGAGAACGAGATCGGCGTCCTGCATTTCGCCACTATTTGCGTCCAATGTGCCGGGTCCGCTCGGCGCGCTCAACGCCACTGTCATGCCTTCCGTGCCCCAAGTGCTTCCGGCGTCGCCAGCCTCCAGCCGCACCAGATCGCCGCTGATCTTGGCGAGAGCTACACTCCCACCGTCGATGCGGCCCACCGCCAGCGCAGGCCTGCTTGTGGTGGTGTAGGTGAACGTGCACGCGGCGCCGCCGGGAAACATCTGCGCAATGTCCTCCGAAGTAAGAAATTCGAGGTCGAGAATGGCGACTTCCGGGGTTGATAGCGCCTCGTCGAGGCTCACGATCTGCGCCGGTCCGCTTTCTGACTGTGCCGGACTGTCACCGTTGGCGTCGATATCGTTCACCAGATAACGCATCTCGGCGATTTCCTTGTCCTGCGCATAGATGATCTCATCCGCCAGCTTGCGCACGCGCGGGTCCGAGATATCGGCGCGGCTGGAGGTCATGATCGCGATCGAGTGGTGCGGGATCATTGCCCGCATGTAGCTGCTGTCGCCCACCGTCACCTGGCTGCGGACCAGCCAAAGCGAGGCGGCAAAGACCACAGCGGCACCGATGAAGATGGCGGCGTTAGCCATTTTGCTGGAATACATCGACAGCATGAAGCCCAGCATGATGATCGCCATGGTGGCTCCCATCAGGAGAGCCATGTAGGCCCGCGTTTCCGACCAGAACACATGCGTCCAGAGGTAGGTATTGAGATACATCAGACCGAACATGACGACGGTAGATGTGGCGATCATCGCGAAAAAGCGGCCATATGACATGAAGTTGTCCTCTCTCGAAATCGTGAAGTCTAAAGGTGGAACAACTTTCCCGCGCTGGAATGTTCCGAAATAGCTGCAGCCAGTCGCACCTTATGGGTGGCGCTGCCCGCTGCGGGACGTATCTAAGCCCGCTTAATCCGCTGCCCTGGCGGTCCGGGTCTTATCCTCTTCCATCGCCAGATCTGCGAGAATCGGACAATCAGGCCTGTGATCGCCAGCGCAGGCATCGACAAGGTGCGACAACGTCGCGCGCATCTCGGTCAGTTCTGCGATTTTCCGGTCGATCCGGTCGAGGTGTTCCTCGGCGATCTGCTTGACCTCCGCGCTGGCGCGGTCGGTATCGGCATAGAGTTTCAGCAGGCTCCGGCAGTCCTCGATGGTGAAGCCAAGCGCACGCGCTCGCCCGAGAAACGCCAACTTGTGGACGTCGCTCTGCCGAAAGCTGCGATAACCGTTCGCGCTGCGCAGCGGCTCGACCAGCCCGATGTCCTCGTAGTAGCGGATGGTCTTCGCAGGAAGGCCGGACAGGTCGGCCACGTCTCCGATATTCATGATCGTTTTCTCCTTGTTTCATTCCGCCGGGAGGGGGGACATGCGGGGGGCAGTCGCGGCCTTCGCCGCGTCGTCCATCGCCGGGCGGACACGGCGCAGGCGCAGCGCGTTCGTCAGTACGAAGACCGAGCTGAGCGCCATTGCCCCAGCCGCCAGCACCGGCGACAGCAGCAGGCCCGTTACCGGGTAGAGCAGCCCCGCCGCCACCGGAATGAGGGCTACGTTATAGCCGAAGGCCCAGAACAGGTTCTGGCGGATGTTGCGCATCGTACGCCGCGACACTTCCAGCGCGTTGACCACGCCGCGCAGATCGCCCGACATCAGCACCACGTCGGCCGATTCGATGGCGACGTCGGTGCCGGTGCCGATGGCGATGCCCACGTCCGCATGGGCAAGCGCGGGCGCATCGTTGATGCCGTCGCCGACAAAGGCGATGTGCTGGCCCGTGCCGCGCAGATCGTCCAATGCCGCGACCTTGCCATCCGGCAGCACACCCGCGATCACATGGTCGATGCCGGTTTCGCGCGCGATGGCTTCTGCCGTCTCGCGCTTGTCGCCGGTGATCATGGTGACTTTCAGGCCAAGATCGTGCAGCGCCCGGATGGCGGCCGCGCTGGATGGCTTCACCGGATCGGCCACGGCGATGACGGCGGCAACGCGTCCGTCGATGGCGGCGTAAAGCGCAGTGCGGCCCCGCTCGGCCAGGCGGCGCTCTTCGTCGACCAACGCGCCGATGTCCAGCCTTTCGCGAGCCATCAAACGGTCGGCGCCCACCAGTACGTCCCGGCCCGCGACTTCTGCCCGGACACCGTGGCCAGTGATGGACTTGAATTTCTGCGCGTCGTGCCGGGCAACGCCCTCGGCCTTCGCCGCCCGCAGGATGGCCTCGGCGATGGGATGTTCCGACCGCGCCTCGACCGCCGCGACCAGAGCCAGCACCTCGGCCCGTTCAAAGCCGTCGGCCAGCACCAGATCGGTCAGTTCGGGGCGTCCTTCGGTCACCGTGCCGGTCTTGTCCAGCGCGACCACATCGACGGTCGAAAGCTGTTGCAGGGCGTCGCCCTTGCGGAACAGCACACCCATTTCGGCGGCACGGCCGGTGCCGACCATGATCGACGTCGGCGTGGCCAGCCCCATCGCGCAGGGGCAGGCGATGATCAGCACCGATACTCCGGCGACCAGCGCAAAGGACAAGGCGGGCGACGGTCCGACCAGCAGCCAGATCATCACCGTCAGCAGCGCCAGCGCCATGACAGCGGGCACAAACCACAGGGTGATCCGATCCACCAGACCCTGGATCGGCAACTTGGCACCCTGCGCCTCTTCGACCATACGGATGATTTGCGCCAGCGTCGTATCCGCTCCCACGCGTGTCGCACGGAACTGGAAGGCACCGGAACCGTTGACGGTCCCGCCGGTGACGGGATCGCCCAACGACTTGGCCACAGGCACCGGCTCGCCGGTGATCATGCTCTCATCGACGCGGGCGCTGCCTTCGGTCACTTCACCGTCCACGGCAATCCTCTCTCCGGGGCGCACGAGCAGGATGTCGCCCGCGGCGATGCGCTCGATGGCCACGTCCTCAGGCTCTCCGTCCACCAGCACGCGGGCGGTCTTGGCCTGAAGGCCCAGCAGCTTCTGGATCGCGGCCCCGGTCCGGCCCTTTGCGCGGGCTTCCAGCCAGCGGCCCAGCAGGATCAGCACGACAATGACCGCCGCCGCCTCGAAATAGACCGCGCGCGACCCTTCGGGCAGCAGCGCGGGCGCGAAGAGCGCCACGAGGGAATAGAGATAGGCCGCCGAGGTGCCGACAGCGACAAGGCTGTTCATGTCCGGTGCGCCCTTGAGCAGCGCGGGAAACCCGCGCGTGTAGAAGCTGCGCCCCGGCAAGAACAGGACCATGGTGGTCAGACCGAACTGGATCAGCCAGCTGGCCCGGTGGCCAATGGTTTCGCCGATCAGGCCATGCATCCCGGGGATCAGGTGCGCGCCCATTTCCAGCAGGAACACCGGCAGGGCGAGGGCCGCCGCCATAGCGGTCCTGCGGGCCAGCCTGCGCGCCTCTTCATCCTTGCGGGCACTCGTGTCTTCCGGCGCGCTGTCCTGCGGCAGGGTCGCGGGATAGCCTGCGTCAACCGCCGCCTTGAGCAGGTCGGCGACCACGACCGCGCCTTCGAGATAAGTCACCGTGGCGGTTTCCGAGGCCAGATTGACGTTCGCGTCCAGCACGCCCGGCATCGCCGCCAGCGCCTTGTCCACCCGCCCGACGCAGGACGCGCAGGACATGGAGGCCACGTTCAGACGAACGCTCTGAGTCCGGACGGGATAGCCGATCTCTTCCAACTTCTCGACGATGTCCGAGATGCGCTCCGGCCCGTCGATCTGCGCCTGGGCCGTCTCGCTGGCGAGGTTGACGCGAACGTCGCTGACACCCGGCAGGCCGGAAAGCCCACGCTCCACCCGCCCGACGCAAGAGGCGCAGGACATGTTTTGAAGGGAAATTCGGACGCTGTGCGGACCGGACATGGAAAACTCCTGATTCTGATCCTCCCTCACATAAGGGTTCCATTCACTGGAAGGTCAACAGGTGCATCGAGGAATTTTTTCGGGCATTGACCTTCCCATAGGGCAGCGGCCTAGATGGCAGCAGCAAGAAGGAGATCGTGATGATCAGGTTAAGCGTGCCGGACATGAACTGCGGACATTGCAGCGCGTCGATAGAGAAGGCCATTGTGACGATAGACCCACACGCGACTGTCACCTTTGACCTGACTGCGCGTTCCGTCGAGGTAGATAGCGCATTGGATGAAAGCGCTCTGAAGGCAGCGATTCATGATGCGGGCTACGGATCGGAAAGACTGACTTAGTCCCGGCAATTCCAGTCAATACTGAAGTACTCACTACCATTTTCGCGTCTTCTGTCTGACTGGTGAACGTTGCTATGTATCTATTGCGCAACAGTTTTGAGCGCTCGCAGCGAGAATTCGCCTGCCTCGCTAGATTGTGCCAAACCTTCCCGCGCTGTAAGCGTTTGACGACAGCCCGTCGGTGGTGGCCGTCAACTACTCTGCCCATGACGCGCGCAGCTTTGGGGGTCCTACAGCCCTACTCGCGCAATGCCGTGAGGGCGAAACGTCTGTGGTATTCGTCCAGGACGACTTCTTGATGAGTGCCATACGCCGGGATTCGTTCGACATCACCTACCGAATCGACAGCAATCCTGCGCAATCGACGCGCTGGAACGAGTTGACCAATAACAAGGGTGCCGGGCTCTTTGGCTCTGGCTCGGAGGGGTTCCTGCGCGGCCTCTATGATGCCGAGAGTTTTTTCATCCGGCTCACGGACGGCAATGGCCGACGCTACGATGCAGAATTTGATCTCGCTGGAATCGAGGAAGCGATTGAGGCAGTGGCTGGCGCCTGCGGGTGGTCGACGCTAGATCTCTCGCCAGACGACTACCGCGCGATCCAGACTCTCCTGAACGCGGGCGGGTTTAACGCAGGCACCCCGGACGGCGTTTGGGGCAATGGATCACGCAACGCGATGCGGGCGTTCCAAAAACAAAGCGGCCTGCCCATCACCGGCGCAGCCGATCGCGCAACCCTGGAAGCACTGGGCGTCCAGCCCGGCGAATAGCAACCTTGCCCTACACAGCCCCGCCCGCAAATCATCCGTGACGTGATGCGGTGGCCCACGGGCGACTTCACAGGGCTTAGGTCTTCCGTACGGGATCATCCGTTTATGTCTCGTCACCTCTGCTCAAAACAGGTCTGCTCTATGCGCTTTCTACTCGCCCTCCTTCTGTTCTCGTTTGTTGCCGCCCCGCAGGCCCATGCTGATCGCTTGACCGGCGTTGCCAGCGTGATCGACGGCGACACACTGGAAATTCGTGGGCAGCGCATCCGGTTGCATGGGATCGATGCTCCGGAAAGCCGGCAGCTTTGCGCCACGGCTGAGGGTCAGCGCTGGCGGTGCGGACAACAAGCGGCACTGTCTCTCGCCGACAGGATCGGTCGCCGGCAGGTCAGCTGCACCGTGCGCGATATCGACCGCTATGGCCGCTTCATTGCGGTCTGTCATCAAGACGGCTCCGATCTGAACGGCTGGCTCGTGCGTGAAGGGTGGGCGGTCGCTTATCGCCAATACAGCCGCGACTATATCCGCGATGAGAACGAGGCCAGTTCCGCACGGCGCAATATCTGGTCCGGACGCTTTGACATGCCGTGGGACTGGCGCCGCGCGCAACGTGGCGGATGACGACGGGCGGCTCGGTCACCTCGCGATCTTGCTGACCGCCGCAACCGCAACACGCATCATCAATGTTGCAATAGTATATTTTCGTATGTATGCTGGATGAAGATTGTCAAGGGTTCTTGCCATGCGTTTCGAATTCAAAAACCTCCCTCTGGCGGCCCTTTTAGCTCTCGCCTTGACTGGGCCAACAGTTCCGACGCAAGCCCGCGCCCAAACCTATCAGATCGATTGCGCCATCCTGCTGTGTTTGTCCGGTGGGTGGCCGGCTTCCGTGCCATGCGCTCGCGCTCGGGCCGAGTTCATCCGGCGCATCACACCTTGGCCGGTGGAGCCGCCGCTGCAGATTTGGCGCTGCCCCATGGGTGCGTCTTACGATGGGCCTACCAGGTCGCGCCCAACAGACCGGATCTTCGATGCCCTATATGGTGGTGCAGGAACCCCATCAAACTCTTCAGCCTCGCTCTTTGATCAGGCCGCCACAGCAGGCGGCATGCTCGAGTTCAAAGGCTCAAACGCGGCCTGGGACAGCCTCGTAAGTGCTGATTATGCCCTCCAGCTCGTAGAAGACCGCGCCGACATCGATATCAGCGGGCCGGAATTCAACTTCGTGCGTTCCATCCGCGTCTTTGACGTTCGTTATGCCCGCCAGCACGAATCCGGGCGAGATGGCGTCTGCAACCGCAGCGCCGTCGTTGTCCTCGGCACCTACGGGATCCAGGGCGATTTTTCCTGGAGGTCGTCGTCTCCCGCAGCGCTTCCTGCTGCGCACGCCGGTCTCGAGCGGTGGGGCGAGCACTGCCCGAGCATTTATCACAGATCAGTCTTCGTTGAGTGGCGTGACTATAGCGGGAATTACGGCTTCGAGCAGGTCAATTACTGACTGTTGAGCCGCAGCGATGTCGCGCAGAGTCCTGTACGAAATCAAACCTGCAACGCAGGCATACTCACACAATCGAGGGCCATAGAGGCCATATTCTACCGTGTCAGTCGTTGCGACAGGGCAGCTGCGTGAGAGACGCGAAGTCGATTTCAGCTTTATCCGCATCGCAGAGATCCGGGAAAATCTTTGAGACGCGCTGCGGGCCATGCATGTCCCACCGGATTGCCAGAGCACCTGTGTTCCAGCGATAAATCCAGCCGACAATGGTTTCTTCATCGGCTGCAATCAAATTGGCAATCGCGACGCCTTCGATCTTATCTTCGTTCACTGTTTACTGACTTCCTGCTATTTGGCGTTGCGGATAGCAGCTCAGATCCCAGAGCGTTTGCTGCAACCGTATGCCGGGCCTCGTTAAAATCGGTTACTGTTTGTCCTCGCGGTAACGAATTCACACCGGGAGAAGTCAGCTCCCGTGTTCTCGATTGATGAAATTGCTCAAATCCGGTGGTCGGGCTCCGTCGCGGCTTCGACGGTCGCCAAAACCTCGAAAGGGTCAAAGCCGATGGCGCGCGCAAGGACGACCAGCTCGACGACGTCGACCCGGCGCTGGCCGCTTTCAATGCGCGCCACGAGGGATTGATGGCACTTGAGCTTGATCGCCAAGTCTTCCTGACCGAGTCCCGCCTTGATGCGGGCGTCGACCAATGCTTGGCAGAGTGCCACCTGTCCTGTGCTTCTGATTGTCTTTGCCACGCGTCACATACCTTTTGTGACGTCGCTAGCGGATGAAATCTGTTATCTAAAAAATGGATACTTACGGATGTTGTCGACATCGTATTTTCGTGAGTTGCCAATCTCGTGCTACCCACGCGACCCATCAATCCCCTACCAATTGCAGAAATCGACCATAGTCTTCACTGACTTCGCGCGCTTCTTCGAACGCACGAGCCCGTTCACTGTCGAGGCAGCGGAAGTAGCTCTGGATATCCTGAATATAGTCTTCGAAATCACCACGGATAATATCCGCATAGTTCCGCGCGGCCTGCGAATCGCTTGGCAGAAAAGGACGGGGTGGCGCGAAGCAGGATTCCGCCAAAACCGGTCTAGGAACGCAGGCCAGAAGGACCATAGCTTGTAGTGGAATCAGACTTTGCAACCTTGGGTTTCTCAAACCTGTTATCTCCTTGATCGCAAGCGTAGGCCGTGACTAGTGTTTGCGTGACCAAACTACAGCTAAAGCACGATATTATATCTTGCGGCTAATAGTATACTATCGTAACTCTGGGCTTCAAGTGGGAATGCCTGGGGTCGCGCCATTGGAGAAAGCGTGAGCCGGGCCATGAACTGGGACATCGAAGCACCAAATGTGGTTACGGAAGCCAGGTTCCGCGAGCTCGTGGAAAGCGGCTATAGCGCAGAAATCCTGTGCCAGGAGTCGGCACATAAGAAAGGCCCCAGCTATTACGGGGTCTGGATCATGCGCGTTGTCTCTGATGACGGGGTGGAAAAGCTCCTCGTCACCGCCCGCACGCGGACGACCTACAACGATATCAAGATCCGCGAGTTCAAGACGATCTCCGGCGTGGTGTCATTCTTCATTGGCCTTGGCTTTGCGCATGTCGACCTGCCGCTTGAAGCGGGGACAAGCCGGAGCCACAAGCTCGCCCAATCAGACAAGGACGCTGGCAGCTAACCTCGTCTGTCTCTGGCTGGTCGCAGCACCTGCCTCAGCTCAAATGGTCCTGGTCATGGAGAGCGACGGCTCCCTGACCCCATCCCGGTCTCAGAGCGGTTTTGCCCAGAACTACAATGACGGCGTTGGTCAGGGATCGGCGTCCGATGGTTTGGCTATCCTTGGTGAGACGGAAGCAGCGCCCAAACCTGACGCGCTGAGGTTTGCGGCACTCGCTCAGCCAGCACCCCTGCCCCGCGCAGACGTTCTCTTGGGCATCGAGGCAACAGCCCTGCGTTATGCCGGCCATCCCGGTTTGCGCCGCGCGAGACTGTCCGTCACGGATTGGCTGGCTCTCTACCGGGCCAATATCGAGGTTGAGAGCGCCTATCGGCAGGATGCGATCTCACATGCGGGCGCCATTGGCCTTGGTCAGCTGATGCCCGACACCGCGCGCGACCTCGGCGTTGACCCGCGTGACCCTCAACAGAACCTCGACGGCTCTGCCCGCTACCTCGCGATGATGCTGGAGCGCTTCGGCGATCCGCATCTGGCGCTGGCGGCCTACAACGCCGGTCCCGACGCCGTGCGCCAACACGGTGGCATTCCCCCTTACCGAGAAACCCAGAACCACGTGGCCCGCGTCATGGCTGTCGTGGCCCGATTGGAAGGATCGAATTCATGAAACAGATTTCAAACCTCTTGGTCGCCTCGCTGGCGCTATTCCTGCTGATTGCCGAACCCGCCCTCGCCCAGAGCATTGATCTCTCCCCGATCCAGAGCCTGTTGCAGGGCATCGTCGATGCGCTGACCGGCCCACTTGGCGTTGTCATCGCGACGCTTGCCGTTCTCGGGGTCTTTCTCAGTTGGTTCTTCAACATCATCGATCTGCGCCAGGCGCTCTGGGTCCTCGTGGGCATCGCTGGTGTTGCCGCCGCCCCCACCATCGTTGCCGCGGTCTTTGCCGGTGGCTGAGCGCGCGCCTCTCTTTCTCGGCCTCGTGCGCCCGCCGAAGCTTCTGGGCCTGCCCATCATGTACGCGATGGTCTGGCTCTTCGGTTCGGTGCTCTTGTTCGTCTGGGTCCAGCACATCGGGGTGCTGGGCGTGGCCGCCCTACTCTACCCGGTTCTCTGGAAAGCTGCCGATTGGGATCCGCGCTTCATCGACGTGATGATGACAGCCTTGCAGGAGACACCGCCCACGCGGAACCGCTCAATTCATGGCGGGGACAGTTATGCCCCGTGATGCTGCGCTCGATGCCCGCACAATGACGCCAGACTGGTATGCGCGCGAGACCCGCCTCGCGCATATGCTGCCCTATGTGAGCCTCGTCGACGACCAGACCGTGCGGACCCGGGTGAACGAACTCTTCCGCTGCATCCGGCTCGAGGGGATCAACAGCTATACGACGGACGACGCCTATCTCGACAAGGTGACGGCGCTTTTTGCCCGCATCGTCGCGCAGCTCGGTCCGGAATTCAGCTATTACGTCCACAAGGTCTCCAAGGCCATCAAACCTGATCTCGACCCGATCCGTGAGGACAGCTTCGCAGGCGAGGTTGACCGGCGCTGGCGCGCGAAACTCGAGACCAGCGGGCTCCGCGACAAAACACTGACGCTCACCGTCATTCACCGCCCGCCTCCGAAAAGCCTCCTGCCGTTCCTCAGCCGCAGCGCGCCGGACCGGCTGAAGGAAGAGACCCGCAAACGCCAGCAGCGCCTCGGTGAAGCCGTGAACGTCTTCCTCTCGGGCCTCACCGAGCTCAAGCCGCGCCTGCTGTCGGCTGCATCGGGGGAATTAGTGGGGTTTCTGGGCGCGCTCAACACGGGCACCGAGCTGCCGCTCTACCCGGCCAACACCTACGGCTTTTTGTCCGTCAACGTCGCCAATACCCGCGTGACGTTTCACGGCGACCATTTCGAGCTTTCCGAGGGCGTCGTGGGCCACCGCTACGGCAAGAGTTTCACCATCGGGGAATACTCGGAAGGCACCTCCTGCACCATGTTCGACATGCTGAACCTGCCGGTCGACATGATCGTGACGCACTCCTTCACGCCGATCAATTCGAACCTCATGGCGGGCCGCATCAAGCGGCAAAAGCGCCAGATGCAGGCCAGCCAGGATGCGGCCCTCTCCCTCCTGGAAGCCCTCGACATCGCCGCCGATGATCTCGAGGCCAAGCGCCAAAGCTTCGGCGAGCATCACATGGTCGTGACGCTCTTTTGCGACACGCTCGAAGAACTGCAAACCCTCAGCGCGGAGATCGTGAACGCCGCCGCAACCGAAGGCGTGAAGATGATCGGCGAGCGGGTCGCCGCAAAGGCCCATTACCTCAGCCAGCATCCCGGCAACCAGCCCAAGCGCGTCCGCGCCAGCGCCGTCACCAACCGCAACTTCGCGGATTTTGCGGCCTTCCACCGGACACAGCTCGGCAAACCTGCAGCACTTACCCCCTGGGGCCGGGTCGTCACATATTTGCCCACGCCGGAGCAGAGCGCTTACCGGTTTTCCTATCACGAGCAGGGATCGCCCGACAAAGAACCGACCAGCGGGCACACCCTGATCATGGGGCGGCCCGGGTCGGGCAAATCGGTGCTCTCGGCCTTCCTGATGACCCAGGCCCGTCGCGCGGGCGCCCGGATCATCGTTTTCGACTACCGCCTCGGGATGGAGATGGCGGTCCGCGCGAATGGCGGGCGCTACGCCTCCCTGAACGCCGGTCAGCCCACGGGCCTCAACCCACTCTGGACCGAGACCGATGCGCGCGGCACCGCCTGGCTCTCGGACTGGCTTGCCACGCTTCTTTACCGCGCTGACAAGCCGCTGACCCCGGCGCAGACCAACCGCATCCAGGAAGTCGTGCGCCAGAATGCCCAGGCCTCCAATCCGGCCCTGCGGAACTGGCGGGATTTCGCATCGCTTTTTGTGTCTACGGATGACGGCGGCGATCTGCACCAGCGCCTGCTCGAGTGGACCGAAGACGGCCGCTACGGCTGGATCTTCGGGCAGAGCCTCGAGGACACGTTCTCGCTCAAGGGCGATGTCGTGGGCTTCGATCTGACCGGCATTCTCGACAGCGAGGCCGACAAGGAACGGATGGCGGTCCTGTCCTATCTTTTCCGCCGGGTCGAGCGCGAGATCGAGGACCGCCGCCCCACCATCATCGTGATCGACGAGGCCTGGAAGGCGCTCGACAACGCATATTTCGCCGAACGGTTGTCGAACTGGCTCGTGACTGCGCGCAAGCAGAACACCGTCGCGGTGATGATGACGCAATATGCCAGCCAGCTTGAGCGCACCCGGACCGGCAAGACCATCGTCGAAGCCGTTCCGACGCAGATCCTGCTGCCCAATATCCGCGCACAGCCTGCGGACTACGCCATGCTGAACCTCACGGAGAAGGAGCTCGACGTCCTTCTCAACACGGGCAGCAACAGCCGCCTCGCGCTGATCCGCGACGATCAGGGCTCAATCGTCATCGATGCCGATCTGAGCGCGCTTGGGCCCAATCTCACCATCCTCGGCGGCATGGAGAAAGGCGAGGCGCTCGTCGGCGCCGATTACCGCGACCGCCCCGACTTCTGGAGGCTTTCATGATCCGTATTCTTATCGCTTTGGCTGCGCTCGGCGCGCTGGCCTCCTGCACCCAGTACCGGGAGCCGCAGGCGAACTGCTTCACATTCCTTGCGTCCACTGCACCCGTCGCGCCTGATTGCCACTTCACGCCCCTGGGTACCCCGGAGGGCGACATTGAAGTCTAGCCTGCCTCATATCCTGGCGTTTTGCCTGCTGCCCGGTCTCGGCATCGCCCAAGGCGTGCCGACCGATGACAGCGGGCTGACCGCGCGTGACATCGTCGAGACAGGCGATCGCGAGGCCGACTTGGCCGTTCAGGCGGACAAGCTTGCTGCGCGCGAACTCATTGCCGAGATCGAACGGGAGCAGCTGGAAACCCTGCAACGCATCCTCGATGCCCAGACCAGCTTCGGCGGTCAGGGCTTGCCGGCTATGGTCTCGGGGCTGGAAAGCGGCAGCGGGGATCCGGCCCGGTCAGTCGAGGCGGTCTATGGCAATGCCGACATCGACCCCAATCCCGGCGGTGCGCAGATGTTCGGCGACGCCGCCGAGAACATCGAGCAGCTCATCATCCGCGTCGCCCAGGAAACCAGCGGCTTTGCGGGAGTTGGCCGCGCAGGGCTCTCACCCGTCCAGTGGCGTGCGTTGCTGCAAGCGCTCATCTGGCAGGAAAGCCGTTTCACCATTGGGGCACAGTCTCCCGTCGGTGCCTATGGTCTCACCCAGATCATGCCGGGCACCGCCAGCGATCTGGGCATTAACCCGGAATATTACAACAGCCCTTACCTGCAGGTGCATGGCGGCGCGCGCTATCTCGCGACCCAGCTCAACACATTCGATGGCAATATCATCAACGCGCTCGCGGCCTATAACGCCGGACCAGGCCGGGTTTTCGAGTATGGCGGGGTCCCACCCTTCCGCGAGACCCAGCACTACGTCCAGGTGATCCCCGAACGCTATAACCTCTATTTGACCCGTATCGGCGGGATCGAAGCGCTTGGCACGATCGACCCCGCGCTTCTGGCCAATGCTAACCTCTCAATCACCGGACACGGCGCTGCCTTCTATGGCAACAACTCACCAGCCGCGATCCACCAAGCCGCCCTGCGCATCCGCGATATCGTCGAACGGATTTCCGAAACCGAGGACGTGCAGGAGAGCGTCGCGCTCAACACCTATGCCCGCGCCGAACTCGTGCGCCTCGTCGCTGCACGCATCCGGCTTCAGGCTGCACGCACCCGAGTCCTCTCTGCCGAGGAGCTGGCCCAGGCCAGCGCCCGCATGGCCGAAGGCGCGTTCATGGATTTTACGATCAGGGAGATTGAATGATGGGACATCTGCTCTTGAGAACAGCTTTGGTCACAACGCTTGGCATTGGCTTGCAGTTCAGCGCCCTACCCCCTGTCGCAGCACAAGGCGTGCCCGTCGTCGATACCCAGAACATCGCGCAAAACATCCAGCAGCTCCGGCAGATGATCGAGGACGAGATTCTGCAAAACGAGCAGCTGACGCAGCTCCGCGAACAGCTTGCCACGCTCACGGACCAACTCGCGGAGCTGCAAAGAACCTACGAGGCCCTCACCCGCCTCGCCGAGCTTCCAGAAATCATCCGGACGGAAATGGAAGACGAGTTGAACGGTCTGCTCGACCAAGAGTTCGGGGACATCCTCGCCACGATTGAGGCGATCAAGACTGGGGATTTCTCGGGCCTCTCGGGCTCCGGCGCAGGCGAGATCGAAACCCAGATGGACCGGGTGCTGGCCGATCTCGGCTTCGATGAAGACACCCTCTCGGACATGGCCACGAGCGGCAATCCCGGGGCCAACCGCGTGGCGACGCAGGCAACAACCGGTGCCCTTGTCTCGGCGGCGGCCCAGAACAGCTATGAGGACGCCGGCCAATCGCTCGAGCGGGTAGACCGCCTTGTCGGGCTCATCGACGACATGGACGAACTCAAGGAAAGTATCGATCTCAACACGCGCGTGACTGCGGAGCTCGCCATTGCACTGGTCGCCATGTGGCAACTCGAAGCCATCCAGACCGTGGGCGATGGCACCGGCGGCGTGATCGATGCCGCCACCATCGCCGAAGAACAGCGCTTCATGGATTTCACCTTGCCGGACCTCCGGGCAGACTAAGGCGTTTCGAAATTGATCCCCCAAAACAAATATCGGTTTTCGCGTTCGAGCGCAGCGAGAGGCAGCGAAGAACCGCTTCAACTCATTTCGAAACGCCGAGCGGGGGCATGAATGGTGGCGACTGAACAAGAAATCATCGAGGAAGAACTGGTCTACGGTGCCCTGCGCCGCGAACGGCTCTGGCAACGCCTTGGCCTGATGGGCCTTGTCTTCGGTATCATCGGCTGCCTGAGTGCCGCGGCTGTCTCGATCCTCGATGTCGACCCGCCCCCCGTCGTTGTCCCCTATGATCCCGCCACCGGCTTTGCACTCCCCGAAGCCTCGGTGGGCGCCTCCTCGGTGACCGCCAACCAGGCGATCATCGAGGCGGAGGTGTTCCGCTATGTGGCCGACCGGGAGGTCTATAACCAGCTCGACAACGATCTGCGCATCCGCGGCGTCCTGCGCCGCTCGGACGGAGCTGCCGAGAGCGGGCTGCGCCAGATTTGGAACAGCGCCAACGAGAATTATCCGCCGACGGTCTATGGCCCCAATGCTCGGCTCGACGTGGAAATCCTCAGCATCAACCGGATCGGAACCAACCGCGCGACGGTCCGCCTGCGCAAGCGCCTGACGTCCATTAACGGCACCCAGACCGGCCTCTTCACTGCGACGCTTCTCTTCGAGTTCCGCCCGGAGACCCGCCGCTCCATCGATGAGGTCTGGACCAATCCATTCGGCTTCACCGTCCTCGAATATTCCATCCGCTCCGACAGATTGGAGAACTGACGTTGTTGTTTATAAGATCGCTTATTTTTGTCATTGCCCTGTTGCCCGGCTTCGCCTCTGCCGAAGCCATCCCGCGTGGCGGTCCCAACGACAGCCGGGTGCGCTTGGCCACCTACCAGGAGGGTCAGGTCTACCGCCTCAGCGTCTCGCTCACCCATGTCACCACCATCGAGTTTGGTGAGGGTGAAAGCATCCGCTCGATTATCGCGGGCGACACGGAAGGGTTTGAGATCGATGGTGTGCCAGGTGGTCAGGCCTTCGCGATCAAGCCTGTGGCGCGCGGCGTCCATACCAATGTGACCGTCTACACGAACAGGCGCAGCTACTATTTCAACGTCGAGGAGGTCCGCAGCCCAACCTTCTATGTGGTGCAGTTCCGCTATCCGGAGGACGATGCGCGCCCGACCCGGGCCATCGCCGCCCAAGCGCCGAACTACAACTACGGCGCCAGCGCGCGGACCGAGTTCACGCCAACGCGCATCTGGGATGACGGGACGTTCACGTATTTCGCGTTTCCAAGAAACGCACCTGTGCCCGCGATCTTCCGCTACGCGGGCGGCCGTGAACGCACGGTCAACACGCAAACCCCTGAGGACGGTGTGATCCGCGTCAGCGGCGTAAACCGCCAATGGGTCCTGCGACTTGGCGAAGAGGTGGTCTGCATCGAGGCGATCCCGCCCGCGGAGGCCGCCTCATGAGCGATACCGAGAACACCGAGCTGGAAAGGCGCCTCGCCGCCCTTGAGAAAGGCAGTGCCCGCGCCCCCACGGCGGCGCAGCGCCGGTCGCCCCTTCTCGCGCTGATCGTGGTCCTCGTCATCGGCGCAGGTGGTGCCCTGCTTTATCTCCTCTCACAGCCCGACGAAGAGGAAGCCTTGCCGACGGCCACCCCGGACGTCTTCCAAAACGAAGGCGACGGCTTTGGCGCTATCGAGACCTTGCCCCCGCCGGAGCCCGAGGTTGTGTTTGTCGGACCCGATCCAGTCGAGCCCAACGCGGAGCTTCTGGCGCAGATCACCGCGCTGCAGGCTCAGATCGAGGAATTGCGCAACGCCCCCGAACCGGTCGTCGAGGAAGACACCGCCGCCGCAGAGGCGATCGACGCGCTGACCGCTCAGATCGCGGCGCTACAAGCCGCCTCGGAAGCAGCACAGCAACGATTTCAGGATGAACTGACGGCGCGGGATCGCAGCCTTGAGCAACTCCGCATGGATCTGGAACTGGCCCAACTCGAGGCCAGCCGACCGCAACCCGCGCCAGTGGGCCCCACGGAAGATGAGCTGCGCGCACGCGAGCAAGAGCGACTGCGCCGCGAGGAAGAAGCCCGGCGCATGGCCGAACTGGAGCGCCGCGCCGCGGAGGAACGCGCCTTCCAGGAGCGGCGCATCGCCTCGCCCACCATCGCCTTTGGCGGCACATCCGGAGCGAATGAAACGGCTCTGACCGAACGCACTTTTGGCGAGGTGACGGATTTCGTGCTGAACGGGGCGCTGCCCTCGACGGTGACGCAGGCCGAAGTGATTGCCAATCCCTCCAACACGATTCTACAGGGCACCATGATCCAGGCCGTCATGGAAACCGCCCTCGACAGCTCCCTGCCCGGCCAGACCCGTGCCGTGGTGTCCGAGGATGTCTACAGCGTCGATGGCGTGCGCCTCTTGATCCCCCGCGGATCCCGTCTCGTCGGGCGCTACCGCGCTAGCGTCGATATCGCGCAGCGCCGCGTCACGATCGCCTGGGACCGGATCATCCTGCCCGCGGGCCAAACCGTCCAGATCAGCTCCTTCGGAGGTGATGAACTGGGCCGTTCTGGCGTCACCGGCTTCGTGGACACACGCTTCGCCGAGCGTTTCGGGTCGGCCGCCCTGATCTCACTGATCTCCGCAGCACCCAGTGCCGCCGCCTCCGAAGTCCAGGATGAGACTGCCGCCGACGCTCTCGAAGACGTGGGCGATGATCTGGCGGATGCGACGGACAGCGTCATTGGCGATTACCTCTCCATCGGCCCCGTCATCTATGTCGACCAGGGCGCCCGCGTCACGGTCATGGTCGACCGCGATCTGGAGATATTCTGAGCCTATGTCACTAAGCTATCTCGAAACCTCGCTCGACCGGATCGACGCCGCCGCCCGCGACGATGTCATCGAGATTTGCATCAACCCAGACGGAACCTGCTGGGGCGAATTCCAGGGCGATCACTTCATGCGCGCGCTGGACCAGAGGCTGACGGGCGTTCAGGTCAGGGACCTCGGCAACCAGATCGCCTCATCGGCAAATACCACGATGAGCAAGGACCGCCCCATCGTCTCGGTCTCGATCACCTACAAGGGGCGCCCAATCCGCGCACAGGTCATCACCCCGCCCGCAGTGCTCTCGGCCATGTCGATCAGCCTGCGGTTCTTCTCAAGCCTGCCACTCGAGGGCATTGCGCTCGATTTCCTCTACGGAAAAGAGCGCAAGCTCGAAGACCTGCGCGTCGAAAAAAAGCGCGCCTTGCGCGCAGTGGTGGCCGCGGGTTTGATCGATGATGCGCTGGCCTTCTGCGTCGAGAACAAACTCAACATGATCGTCTCGGGTGGCACCTCCACCGGCAAGACCGTCGCCGCGCGCAAGATCCTCTCTCACGTACCGGCCGAGGAACGCATCGTGACCATCGAAGAAGCGGCCGAGCTTTTACCGACCCAGCCAAATGCCGTGACCCTCATCGCCAATCGTGACGCGGAATTCCAGACCGCCGATGTGCTTCTCACCGCCACGCTGCGCATGCGCCCCGACCGGATCATCCTGGGCGAGGTGCGCGGCAAGGAGGCCATGACCTTTCTGGAAGCCATCAACACCGGCCATGGCGGGTCCATGACCACGCTGCATGCCGAAACCCCGCAATTGGCCGTGCAGCGGCTCGCGATCGCAGCACTCAAGACCGAAATCCCGATGACCTATGCCGACATGATCCAGTACATCGAGAACTCCATCGACGTGATCATCCAGGCCGGGCGCCATGACGGCCGACGCGGCATCACTGAATTCTATCTTCCAAGCGCAACCCAGATCGGAGCTTCCCAATGAAGACCTTTGAGTACGACATTCTGTTCTTCCAGGTGAAGAAACAAAAGGACTACGACGCGATGCGAAGCGCCTTGAATGAGCGCGGCACAGAGGGATGGGAATTCATTACAGCTGAAGCCGGTGACTACGGCTATACCACGTTCTGGAAGCGTGAATCTTTGGCGACGAAGGTGGCTTCAGAATGATGCGGGTCGTTGCGACGGCAGGCTTTCTCGTCGTTTTCGGCGCGACCGCTGGCGTCGCTGAACGGAACCTGATCCCGACGCTCGACAACCCGCCAGATGTCTGTCCTGACCAGCCTCCAGAGCCACAGTGGATGCAAGGCATAGATGTGCGCGAGTCCCACAAACGGCTCCTGATTCAACAAATTTATCGTGCGCAGAGCATGCAACGCATTGTTGAAGCCCAAAGCTGTGAATGTCCCACGCGGTATCCGCCCTGGGAGGCAGCTGAAGGCGTCTTCGTCGAGAATTTCGCCGCATCTGAATACTGGGACATCGTGGAAGCGACGTCAGAATACCGACGGCAGGCAAATGATCTTCGGCGCGAAGCCATGCCAATCTGCGAAGCTGCTGGAAATTGGTAGGGTTTCATGAGCGTCGTCACCTACTTCGTGGAAACGGCTGAAGGCTATCTCAATACCGCTGCCGAGACGCAATTTGGCGCAGTCGCAGCAACAGTCGGAACGATGCTCGTACTCGGCACCACCCTCGTTGTCATTCTGGTTTTCATTAACACGATCTACCAGTATCGCGCCATGGACGGGCGCGCGGCCTTTTGGCTCGCCGTGAAAGTCGGGCTGATAGGTGTCTTTGCAACCAACTGGGTTCAGTTCAACATCGTTTCCGCGGCGATCTTGAATGGGATCGACAGTATTGCTGGATCGCTTGTAGCCTCGGTTGGCGGCGGATCACCCGGCCCGTCCGGCACCTTCGCAGAGGAGTTCGACGACCTGATCGCGGCGCTCGGGGACTATTTGAATGCCGCGGGGTCTGAACTGAACTGGATGGCCGGTGCCCTGTTGGACACCCTTGGGGTTTTGCTGCTCTCGATCCTCGGTGGCTTGGCGGCGTTCATCGTCGTTGCGTCACGGCTCATGATCGCGCTTCTGATCGGGATTGCTCCGGTCATGATCTTCCTGACCCTTTTTGAAGTGACCAAGGACTATTTCGCGCGCTGGCTTTCGGCGCTGATTTCTTTTGCGATATACCCCATCGTCGTAGCCGGCGTGTTCGCGACCATCACTGGTGTCTCGCGTGCACTTCTTGCTGAGTTGGGCGACCCGGAAGGCGCTTCCAACATCGGCGCGCTCATTCCCTTCTTCATGATGGTGCTCATGGCAAAGGGCTTCATCATAGCCACGCCCTTCCTGGTTCGGGCGATCTCCGGCAACATCATGATGCCAGCTCTCTCGGCCGGGTTCGGCGGCAGCTATGCATTCGCCAGAGGGCTTGCAGGTAGCCAACAGGTTTACAACCGATACGCCATCGGAGGTGCAACGGGGGCGGAGTATGCAGCCTTGCGTGCGCGCCAATTCTTCGGTGTACAAGCGTTGCCTACCCGACCCAATACTGCGGGAGGGCCAACCGCTGCTCCTCCCAGCGACGGGACCGGCACAGGAGCCCGAATGCTGGCGCAGCTTTCAAGGTTGGGACGCCTTGGCAAGCGGTGATGGCCCGAAACGAAGTGGACATCTGCGCATCCCATCAACGCGGCGGCGCAGGTTCTAAAAACAGACCTTTGTCAGTACTAAAATTTTGATGATGCCTATTGCGAGACACAACATGTTGTTGAAAGGTTATCCTCGATCAACTATGGTAAGAACAAAGCATAAACTTGTTCGATTCGGTGGGAGGCGCGTCACTCAGGTTTTCAAGCTAAGGAGCAGTACTGATGAGCGTCGAAACTTCGCATTTCAAAGTCGCCAATGGTGACATGAGCCTAATCAAAACACAGAGTGGCCGTTATATTCTCGTGGACATAAATATTACTGCCGCTGCTGATGATAAAGATGAGGTTGCGCCTGATGTTGGAGCACAGCTTCGCAAAGCGCTTGACCGTGACAGCGACGGACGTCTGTTTGTCGATGCATTCTTGCTGACGCATCCGGACATGGATCACTGCTCTGGACTGCAGAACCATTTTCATCTCGGCAAAATTGAGGATTGGTCGCCCGAAGACGACAAGATCGTAATTCGCGAGATGTGGTCTTCCCCAATTGTTTTTAGACGTGCCAGCAGTACCAACAAACTTTGCGCTGACGCAAAGGCTTGGGCGACAGAAGCGCGTCGACGCGTTGAAATGTTCCGCCAGGACAAAGATATAGAAGACGGAAGCAGAATTTTGATCCTGAGCGAGGATGCGGACGGTAAGACGGATGATTTGGCTGAAATTCTGATCAAGACAGGCGAGACATTTTCCGAGATTTGCGGCGTAGCAGATGACAGTTTCAAGGCGGTCTTGTTGGCTCCGCTGCCGGTCACGGACGATGAAGACGAAGAGGAGTTACTCAGCAAGAATAACTCTAGTGTCATCACTCAGTTTACGCTTGCGAAAGATGATACCGAAAACGCCGCACAGTACCTGTTTGGTGGTGACGCCGAAGTGGCGATTTGGGAGAAAATTTGGGCGGAATATTCTGAAACTCCCGAGGTTCTTGCATATGATGTATTGATCGCGCCCCATCATTGTTCTTGGCGGTCACTGTCGCACGACAGCTGGTCCAAAAAGGGAAAAGATGCGGTAGTTTCTGAAGATGCCCGATCAGCTCTTTCGCAAGCAAACGGCGGTGCAATAATCCTCGCGAGCAGTAAGAGTATCGTCGACGACGACAACGACCCGCCCTGTATCCGCGCAAAGGAGGAATATGAAGCCATTCTGAGCGAAGCGGATATCAATGGGGAGTTCCGGTGTTTAGAGGACGAAAAAGGTGACAAGCCGCTGAAGATGGAAATCACCGAACATGGTCCAAAAGTTGCCTCCCTGAAAATGGCAGCCGCTATCTCTTCATCGTCCGCTCTTGGAGTCGAGGCACATGCTCATGGTTGTGGGTCAGACTTGGCATGAGTCAGCTGCATGGTAACCGTCGATGATCTTCTAGCCGTTCCCGTAGCCATTGCCCGTGCCATTCGCACACTGGACAGGCACCCTCAAGTAATCGGCATAGCTATTGCGTCGCGGGCTGATGACGAAAGTCCGGTGGATGTGACTCTGCAAATCAAATCAGAACTTCCATCTCGGTTTCGAGGCGAAAGCCCGTCGGGAGTACGACGTGTTGAACCCGTCAAACTATCGTTTCCTGTCTCCTACCCTCTGTTTGCACCGCGCCCGAGTTTACGGGAAGACTTTGACCGGTCCCATCCTCACTTACAGCCAAATGCAGCCGGTTCAGCGCCCGAACCCTGCCTCGTTTTCGGATCTCCACGTGAGCTAATTCAGTCCGGGGGCGGTATTCTTGCGCTTCTCCAGCAACTTCTGGATTGGCTCGATCGAGCAGCGATGCTGAAACTAAATGATCCAAAACATGGTTGGGAATTTGTTCGGCGTGACCACTTGAACGACCTTATTGTTGGAGATGCCTCGCAGATCCGCAGTGTGGTCAAACGTAGGTCCGGCGGGACTTGGCACCGTACTTGGGTTTTTGCCCAGATGGGTCAGTCCGACCCCTACTATCGAATCTGTCTAAAGGGCGATGAGCAGGTCAAAATTGATGAAAAGACACTTAAATCCCTTGGACAGGTCCCGAAAAGTGACAACGAATGGACGGGATATAGCCTTGGACTGATTGTGTGGCCCGGCAAGCATCCAAACGGTAAGCCAATCATCTGTGACCGCTATCTCCCAGAGACAGTAGGCAATGTTGCGGAGTTATACGAACGCGCTGAACTCTACGGCTGCGGCAAGATGCTGGCAGAGAGGATGAAGTGGCTGCGTTCGAAGCTCGACGGCTATACCATCAAAAAGGCGTTGCCAGTCACAGTGATATTGATCGCCCGCCGGCCGTTCAATCTCATTGGCCAAGCCTCACCTCTTGAAATCTGCCCATATGTGATAGAATTCAAATCTGTGGATGATCTCAAGCCGACATCAAATGCGATTGTCCGTTTGGCGGGCCACAGAGATTCGATCTCGATCGATGTCTTAAGAAGAACCTCGCATGGTGATCCCAGCTCGCAATGGCTTTCATGGTCCATGCTAGGTTGTGGAAGCTTAGGTTCGAAAATTGCGATGCATCTCGCGCGGTCAGGCCGTGCCCCGATATCGGTCATAGACAACGACACCATGGAACCGCACAACTACGCGCGACATTCCTGCTTGCCGTATTCTGCTGATTTGGATTCGATGTTCTACTCTTCCAAGGCTGGGGAATTTGCACATGACGTCAGCAAACTTGCGCAGGAGACGGATGGGTATCGGATTGATGCCAACACTGTGCTGCGTACCAAAGAGTTTCGCAGAAAGCTGAAGCTCGAAAAATCCAAAGCAATATTGAACACTACCGCCTCTGCGGTTCTGCGGGAAACCCTGAGCTCTACAGATTGGGCGCAGGGCAAGACACCACGGGTGATGGAAGCAAGCCTGATGGGTGATAGTGACATTGGTTTCTTCTCGGTGTCAGGCCAGCGCGCCAACCCCAGTAGCAGCGACCTGATGACCGAGTTCTATCACCATTTACGTAGCGACGACGCTCTCCGATCTAAAGTGATGGGCCAAAGCGCAGACGAGATCATCATTGGTCAAGGATGCTCGAGCTTCTCGATGATCGCCTCAGACGCTCGGCTTTCTATGTTGGCGGCTCCGCTCGCGACGCTAACAAGCGACGTACTTTCCGGGAGGTATGTAGATGAAAGTGGGCAATTCAACATTGGGCACCTACAGGCCGATGGGCTTTCCCAGAATTGGGAAAGCCACAGCGTCGAACCCTATACCATCGTAAAAGGACCCAAGATGGATGGGCTTGAAACGCGGCTTGCCCGCCGGGTTACGACAGAGATTGACGCTGAAATTGCGCGCAAGCCGGGATCTGAAACCGGCGGTGTTTTGGTCGGGCGCTTCTCGGCCATCGGTAACGTCTTCCAAGTCGTAGATACGATTCCAGCTCCGCCCGATAGCAGATTTTCCAAAACGGAGTTTGTTCTGGGTACCGAAGGTTTGAGTGAGCAGCTCGCACAATTGTCCAAATTTTCGGGAAACACTCTCTACGCGCTAGGAACGTGGCACAATCACCTTGCGTCCACTGGTCCCTCTGCAATTGATTTCAGTACAGCAGCCAAGCTCGCGATTGGACAGCTGTTTCCCGTTCTGATGATTATTAGAACCCCAACTGGGTATCGTCAGCTTATCGCAGAGGCGGTGGGCTTGTCCTCCGAACACGGAGGAAACGAAAATGCCTAATCTTCATCGAGAAGGTCATGCAGATGGATAAGATGTTCGGTATGGACCGCTACGATAGGATTGCCCGTCTCAATCCGGCGCTTTTGACGCTGTTGCCCGCGCTCCTTTTTGTCTTTGTTTGGTTCCCAGCTGTTTGGACCCAATTGGGTGCCATAGCTGCATTTGTCATCACTTGCGGGGTCCTGTTCGCGTTGACGCGGTTGGCGCGTAAGTCTGGTCAAAATGTTGAGCGCAAACTGGGCAGCCGAGTTGGACGTCTCCATACTGCGTCTTTGCTTTCCCTTTCCGATGATCGTTTACCCAAGACCATGAAGACGAGGTGTCGCTCATACATTGAGAAACATAGCAAAATTATCTTGCCGAGTTTGGTTGATGAGACCCAGGACCCAAAGAACGCTCAGGATGACCGCTTGCTAGCAATACGTTGGTTGCTTGAGCACACCCGTCCGCAAACAGAAGCAAGCCTCTTGTTGAATGAGAACATTGCGTATGGGTTCGCGCGCAATTTGCTCGGGTTGAAACCATTGGGCATTGCAATCACCACCACGGTGGCTCTTGGCAGTGCATATTTCTTATATGATCTAGAGATCGGGTCGACTGCGTTCGTTCTCGGAGCACTGCTTTGCGGAGTCGCAATTATTGGACTTTTGATGTGGGTTTTTTTGGTGACGAAGAGCTCGGTAGAACACGCGTCTCAGGTCTATGCCGAAAAAATTCTGTCGCTGTGCTTAGAACACTGAGCGAATGCGACACGTCAGACCTAAATATGCGGCTGCAAACATCCTGAACGCGCCCGCCATCCTATCGAGCAACTAGCTTTTGACCTCCATCCTCTCGCAACATCGCTTCCATGTCGTCCAAGCCATCGACGGCGGAACGCATCTGCGCCTCATCTTCCACGCCCATTGTCTCGGCATCCGCGACCGGGCCCTCAAAAACCATCTCCATTTGCCGCTGTTCCTCTGCAATGACAGCTTGAACGACGGGCGCGGTCTTCTTTGAGACGACGTCGGGTTGGCCAGACGGTCGACCTTCAACAGCCTCGCGTGCCCGCTCCACATCAGCTTCAGAATCACGGGGCCCGCTTGACGGCGGTGTCATCGGCATGGCGCGCATACTCAACGGCAGATTGCCCTGCTCCCCCCCTCCCCCCGGCTTCGGAAACGGCAACTCGCCTGATTGCGCCGCGTGGATCGCCTTGAACAGCCGATCGTCAAAATATTGGATCCGCTTTGCCCGGACCGGCATCTGGGCATCGATCACCATGACGATCTCGTCGAGCGGCAGGCGGCGCGCCTCATCTTCAGGGAGCAGAGAACTTTCTTCGGTCCGTGTGGACTGGCTACGGCCCTCAAAGGGGTTCTTGCCGATGGATTGAGACCGCGTAACGACGGTTTTCGTGGTCTTGCCGACCGCCTTGCTCAGCTCCTCGACGGTCTTTTCATCGGAGGGTGTGAGGTAAAGTTTCACGCCCGCGTTGCCCTGCAGCGCACGGCGGGTGTTCTCGCCATAGATTTCATCGAGGGCGGGGATGGTTTGGGTGACCACAGCGAGGTGACCACGATAGGTCCGCAGCGTCTCGATGCTCTCGACCACGATGGGCATCTTGCCGAGGCGATTGAACTCGTCGAGCATGATCATCACGGGCCACGGCTCGTCTGGCCCGGGATCCTTTTCCTGCATGGCGGAGAGCAGATCGGAGAAGAAGAGTCGGATCAGCGGCGCGAGGGGTTTGACCATTAGCGGCTGGACCACGAGATAGACCGAAAAGGGCTTCTTGCGGATCGTCCGGAAATCAAAGTCCGAGACTGCCGTCGCCTCATCGATGGCCGGGTTCTGCCATTGATCGAGCCCCGATGTCATCAGGAGCGAGACATAGGAGGTCAGCGTGTCGTTGTTGGTCGAGGCCAGCCGCGTGAAGATCAGCTTGGCGGCCCTGTTGTCCACCTCATGGCCCCGCGCGAAATACTCCTTCTGCTTGTTCCCGCCCGAGGCGGCGATGCGGTAGATCTCGCCCAAGGTCGGACGCTTGCGCTGGAAGGCCAAGAGCCCTGCCGCCACGAAGAGATCGATTCCGCCCTTGAGGAGGCCCTGCACCCGGTCGTTGTCGCTTTGCAGGAACAGCGTCGCCAAGAGCTGCAATTCCATCTGCTGGCGCGCGGGATCTTTCAGCTCAAAAATGCGCAGGAGCGGGTTGTAACGATGCGTGCGCTTGCCCTCCCAATCGGTGGGGGCAAAGCGATAGACCTTGTCGCCTTGGGCAGCGCGATGCCGGGCCGTGGCCTCGAAACACTCGCCCTTCACATCGAGCGTCACGGCGGAGCCTTGCCAGGTCAGCAGGTTCGGAATGACAAAGCCCGTGGTCTTGCCGCGGCCCGTGGGGGCCACGATCAGCGCATGGGGGAAGACCTTGGAGCAGATGTAGTTGGCGCGGGAGCCCGGCGGCCCCAGCTTGCCGAGGATGAACCCGGTGCCCGGCGCCCCGAAGAAGCCATTGGCCTTCATCTCGCGCGGGGTCTGCCAATGGGTCTGGCCAAACCGTGTCAGGGCGGACCCCGAGAGGGCGAGGCTCAGCATCAGGCCGGCGGCGGCGAAGCTGCCGATGATCAGGTGAATAAGTTGCGCGTCCTCCGAGCGGCGATCGAGGATCGCCATGTAGTTCTGCGCGATATAAGCAAAGTCGATCTCGGCCCCGAACCCGAGATCCTGGTAGGTCAGCACCGCCGAGGCGATGGTATAGCCCATGGCCCCGGTCACAAGCGTCACCAGCAGGACGCCCGTGGCGATCCGCGCCTTTCCCATGGCGGCGCTCAATGGACCTGTCCCCGCTCGGTCTCGCCATCCACGTCTGTGGTGCGGTGTTTTTCGTATTCGGTGTCGGCAAGATCATCGACCACCTGGCGCAAGGCCTCCGTGTTGGCCGTCGCTGCATTCGATTGCAGGTAGACCTTGGCGACATAGAGCCGGTCGAGGCGGTCCTCGAGAACCTTGTCCAGCGCATCGGCATCGCCAGATGTGAGCCGGTCGAGTTGGCGAACGTCCAGCACCCGCGCGATCTCGCCACGGAAGGCGTCCCGCTCCGCCTCGGTCTCGAAGGGCGCGGACAACTCCCCCGCCCGCTCATGGTCCAGAACACGCGCAATCTCGTCTGCGAGGCGGTCGGTACGGGCAGACTGCGGCGCAGTTTCACCGCGGGCTGCGAGGAGTGCGTCGCGCGAGCCAGACCCGAGCCCGTCGCGCATCTCGGTTTCGCGGCGGACCTGATTGATGGCCTCCGTGTCGCGTATCTCGACGACGGCAGCGTAGGTCGCACCGAGCCCGCGAGCGAGGTGGGACGGCATGTCCGGATAGCGCGCGCGCAAGTCATCCGTGACTGCATCTGCAACGGGCATGCGGACGTCGCGTGCCTCCATGATCCGGTCGACCTCGCGGGTGATCTCGCTGGCGCGGGCCGCATCGGTGATGGTCTCCCTGTAGGGCTCAGACCGGTCGATCACATCGCCGGGACGTGCGAGCAAGTCCGGGTGTGCCGCGAGATATGCGCGCTGCTCGGTCTCGATTCGGCGCTCCGCCCTTGAGACAACCTCCCAGTCCCGGTCCTCGATCTGCTGTGTGGTCAGGCCCTCTGCGCGCATCTCCTGACGGATTGTCCCTTCCACCTCCCGGACCGCGTCCCGGTGATAATGGAACCGCTCGCTGACCGGTTCCGCTTCCATGACGCCATCCCGGCGCAGCACGTTCTCGCGCTCCAACAGCGTGCCAAGTTCGACGTGCACATCGTTGAGAATGTCGCGCGCCTGTTCCAGATCGGCGCGGCGTTCGAGGTTCAGATCCCGCGCCTCCGCCACCTTGGAGAGATCATTGGCGATCCATTGATGCTCGAGCGCTGCATTTGAGGCGCCCGTCTCGATCCGGGCCACCACTTCCGATGTGCTGATCCCGGTGCCCCGTAGTGCCGCGTCAATGCGCGATCTCAGGTCGGGCTCGGCCAGTCGCTCGCGCTGGCTGGCGTCAATATTGGCTTCGGAATAGATCCCGCCCTCCGAGGGGGTCTCTGACAGCGTGGATGATCGCAAACCGAGAGGCTGCATGTGCTGGACCTGCGTCTGGATCTCGATGAGGCGTTTTTCCAGCACGGGACGTTCCGCGTCAGACTTCTCGGCGATCATGCCCTGCACCCGCGCGAGCTTCTCCGCATAGAGGCTTCTCAGATCCTCGAAGCTTTGTTCCTCGGCCATATACACATCTCCTGTTCGGTCCATCTGTCCGCCATGCGCGAGCACCTCGCCCGCGCGGAAGAGTGCCGCGGCAATATCCTCGCGGGCCTCTCTGGAGGCTTCCGCAGCAAGCGAATGGTAGACAGTTCTGGTGTTGGCGATCTCCGCCAGCGTCCGGGTCAGGTCCTGCCCCACACGCTCCCGCTCAACAGGCGCGCGACCCTCTTCTTTCGCCGCATAAACCTCGCTGGTGCGGGCTGGGTAATGCACAACCCCGCGATCCACCCGGCGCGTGGCCTCCAGGCGCACACCATACTTCTCCGCCTCCTCGACCATGGCGAGGCGGAAGTCGTCATAGTTGAAGCGGTGGTTGCGCCCCAGAAAGAAGAACTCGCCTTCCTGCGAGCGGCGGTTCAGCACCAGATGCGCATGCGGGTGATCGCGGTCCTCATGCACCGCGATGATGTAGTCGAAATGCCCCGCGTCGGTCTGGAAGAACCGCTCGGCCACGTCCGTCGCGATGTCGCGCACATCCTCGCCGCGCGTGCCGATGGGGAAGGACATGAGCATATGGGTGGTCTGTCCGAGCTTGGGCTTGAAGCCCGCATCCCACCGTTTGGCAAAGCGCTCGGTCAGGTCCTTGATGTCACCCGCCTCGAGCTTCGCTTTGCCATCCAGGAACCCGCTACTGTCCACGATATGTGTGGACTTGGTTGTGAGGTACTCGAGCTGGTTTGCGAGCTGCGATTTGGTATGCGTACCCCCGCCTCTGATCGCCTTGAAGACCGCTGGCCGGTGGCCTGCTGCCGCGCGCGCAAGCTGGGTCTGCTTGGCCACGTGCAGCCCCTGCATTGAGCCCCGGACGCGGCTCCAGCCATCCCGAAAGACCTCGCCCGTGACGGCATGGACGGCATCATTCAGCCGCATGGGCAAACTCCCTCAGCGCGGCCGTGGCCTGCAGCTGCATTGCGTCCCGACGGCGGCGCAGGAGCAGGTCGATCTCGTCAGCAGAATCCAGGATGAACCGCGCCAGCCCGCGCATCTGCGCGAGGCGCAATTCGGTGAACTCCGAGCCAGCCCTCTGCCCCTGCCGGTTGGCCTGCGTCATCTGCTTGGCAATCTGCGCGACTCCATTGCCGACCTTGTGCAGCGAGGCGCGGTAGCGCGCCATCTCAGCAGCCATCTGCGCGTCCGGAACGAACACCCCACCCGCCGCCTGAATGAGCCGCCGCAGCCCCTCGGCCCGGCTCTCGATCCCCGCCTTCGCCAACACCGCGTCGAAGGCTTCAAGCTCCGCGGCCGTCACCTTCACACTGACCGCTGAGACCGGAATTGCGGCATCCGTCTGGCGCTCGGCATCGGCTTTCAGGACGTAGCGCACGGCCCGCGATGTGACCTCGAAACGCTCGGCCAGCTCGGACGTCGACACACCCTCCGCGGCCTCGCGGACGATCTGCATCTTCTCGATCTCTGTCAGGCGTTTTGTTCGGGACATGCGGAAGAAAGACCCCCTATTTCCTGCCACCTTCCACCAAGGCTGCCCCTACCTTACGATAATATATCATGCTGTCAATTATATACTTACGTCGCATTCAGGCTCAGGCAGCCTTGGTGTCCGCTTCCCCCGCGGCCCGCAGGGACGCGGCTCTGCCGCCTTCACCACCGGGCGACCGACCTGTCCTAGGGGTCCCGTCCACCAGCCCCGCCCGAGGATCTGGCCGAACACCACGTGTTCGGACGGAACCGCGGGCGGGCGCAAACCCCACCGACAGGGCGGACAGTCAGGGTCAAGGAGGGCCAGATTTGGGTCCCCAAATCTCTGCCGCAAAAACCGGGAGGCCCTGGCCGATAGGTTTTTGTGGATGGCCCCCTTGAGGCTGACTGGCCGGTCTGTCGCGGCCAGACTAATGCGAGCGGCGATCGTCCTTTGAGCGCACGGCGCCCGGCACCAGGGGGAGGTCGCTGTCGGCGATCACCCGCGCCGGTGACGGCATCCCTGGAACAGGGACAGGGCCGCCCCAAGATCGTCCTGGGGCGGCCCATCCTCGTCAGAGGATTTAGTCCTGGGGATCTTTCGCGCTCGGTGGGAACATCACCAGCTCCGAGACCGCGACCGGGAAGTCGAGCTTGAGGCTGAAGAACTCCGAGTCGTCCCCGTTGCGGGTGTTGCGGAACATCGCGCCGACGCGTTGGAAGCGGGTGCGCTCCTGGCCATCGGTATCGGTGAACTTGACGGGGACGGTGGCGACGTAGTGGTTGGTCATTTGGGTTACTCCTTGTTGCGATGGGGATCACCCGGCACGGGGGCAAGAGGCCCGGTCGCAAGCGCAAATGCGGAGGGTCCGCGGCCAGCCGTGGAAGCCGTATTTGTGCTTGCCGAAGCGTGAGCTGAGGGCACGATTGGGCCGACCCCGTGCGATCCACATCTATGAGCAAAAAGGAGTGATCCGGATGACCTTTGCCATCACGCAGCCGCCACCATCCGCGTCCGCGTCCCGCCGAGCCTGGCCGGGGTGCTGACGGAGCCCGCCCGCGTGGATGCGATGTTCCGAAACACGCCCCGAGGGACGTGCAGGTGTTCAGCCTCATATGCGACGTCTCGACCCCTCGCGTCTTGCGCTGCTGACGATGTGCGTGAGGTGCGTACCATCCCCAGCCCATACCGATGCGGATGGGCCGCACTCTGACGGACCGGGTAGAGGGATGACGGTGCTGGCTGCTGCGAGCTGCCGATCACACGTGACCGACCGCACGCGCCATGAGACATGACGAAAGGGCCGCGCCAAGCGCGACCCCCTCTCTTCAATCCTGTGCAGTCTTCTTAGCCGGGTCAGCAACCCGCATGACCGTCAGGCCTTTCGCTTCCGCCTTCTGCCCGAGGTTCAGCGCGACCCCGTTGCCGCCGAAGAGTACAACCCCCGTCGCCGCGAACTTGTCGTCCAGCATTTCGTCGTTGCACTTGAACGGCGCCGCCCGCCCATGCGCGGACCAGCGCGGATCGAAGCGCGCTTGTGCGACCCCGCGTGCCCGAGCCCACCGAGCCGCAATCATCTCCGCCCCGTGCTTGCCACCCTTGTGGCAGAGGAAGATCTCCTGATTGCGGTTCTGTTTGATCCGTTCGCGAACCTTGTCGAGTGTGTTGAAGATCACATCGACATCTGTCCAGTCGGTGGCTCCTGAGACGATCAGGGGCACCCCCTCGACTTTCGATTTCTCGGCAGTCTCGCGGTCGTGCTGCTCCAGGAGCTGCCGCGCCTCGAAGACCGCCCCGGTCTCTTGCGCCCGGACGCTTGCGCGCGAGCCGGCTGCCGGGATGAAGGCGTGACCGGTCTCGATCTCGTAGCATTCCGCCGCCGCCTCGCTCATCACCTCGATGGCGCTGACAATCTCGCGCAGGTGCAGAAAGCGCGCCTGCGCCTCTTCAAGCGCCGTCTCGGCAATCTCCGATCCGTCGTGGGATTTTGCCAGCGCGCCGATCTTGTCAGCGGTGCGGTCGACCTCCTTGCCAAGCGCCACCTTGCGGCGCTGCAGGATCGTCGCGAGCCCATGGGCCAGCGGTTCGATTTCTGCTTCAAGCCCGGTCCCGCGCAGCTGCCCGAGCAAAGCCTCGAAGCTCTCGCGGATGATGTGGTCGGTCAGGATGTGATCTTCCGGGATCGGCAGCTGCGCGTCCTTCTCGGTCAGTCCGAAAAGCTCGATGGTCTCGTAGGTGTTTGCGGTGTCGTAAGCCATGTTTGGTCTCCAGTATTCGGTTCCTAGGCCACCACGTGAGTGTGGGGGCATGGCCGAATGCCTGGTTTCCGAATCTGCCCGGGTCAGGGACGGCGTAGCCGCCGGCTTGCCGGGCGCAAAAGTTTTCCGTGCGCAACACCCGACACATGCGCGCCCTCACGCACGGGTCCGCCCCGCGCCACGGGCACCGCCCTCGCCGAAAAGTTTTGCGATCCTTGACGCGGGCTGATTTGGGGGCCATCCGGAGGATATGCTTCCACGCTCATGTGTGTGTGTTTTGACGGTAGGTTTGCCCGACCCGAGCAGGCAAACGGCCCGACCGGACGCGGAAGACGGATGGAGCGGCAGGATCGTTTTGGCCTCGGGCCAAAACAGACCGGAGCGCAATCCGGCGGAGCGGCCGGGGAGGGACGTGCTCGCGAGGCGGGCAAACCGGGATGCCAGGCGCAACGCCGCGGTGAGGCCGCATGGCCGAATGCGCGACGGACCGAAGGGCCGTTCTCCCCTGCGACACGCGAAGCCGAGCTGGGGAGGCCGCAAGGCTTAAGCCAAGGTTGAAGTGCAGGCGACCACGCCGCCAGCTATACAAAGTACCTACTCCAGCATGCGACATGATGGGCAGGAAAGCGGACTTTCGATGTGCCTGCTCGACGCTCACTGTACCCTTCTGTCACAACTGGGTGCTGTCGAACGGACCCAGGTCAATATTCGAGAACGCCTCTATTGCCTGCTTGAGGTCCTTGCCCGCGCGAACCCTTTCCTTGAGATTTTCGAGCGTCTCGCCGCTTTCTGCTGCAGCCACATGCGGGCGTACCTCATCGAACGCCCGATGGGTCGCCCTTCGAGGCAAGGCTCCCCCCGACATCGAAAATGCTGCCATCTCTGCATCTCGAAGCCCTCGTCGAACGCAGACATGAGCGAGGAGGAGGGGGCCCGCACCCTCCACCGTATTCGGCTCAGATCCTCCTGGCGTGAATATCTGCATCATACGAGAAGGCAAACCCATCACGTGCGCCAGGTCGGGGATCATGCGAATGACAAACTTGCGTGCGTCAGGCGAGAACTCCGCCGAAGCCCCATTCGGCGATATCGTCTGCTGGATTTCTTTCAGTGGCGCGCCGTCCATCCATTGTCGCAGAGTCGCCTCAAGCTTGGGAACCGCGTACCTCGCTTTCTCTTCATCCGATGCCAAGTCTCCATAGGTCTTCCCAAAGAGATCTTCGAAGGTCGAGGGCTTAATCATTCGGAAAAGGTGACCCGGATTGGCCTCCATCCATGAGAACATCCACTCGCAGATCCCGGCCACCGTGCTTGCCATGTCATCTTGGGCGTCGGCAAGCGCGTCAGACAAAGCTTTGAGCACGTCCTCTGGGAGACCCACCATGGAGGCGAGGTCTCGGTATCTCTGATCCAGCACGACAGCATCTTCATCGGCGCCGGACATGACAGACAGGGCTGCCTCCGTACGGCTCGCGACCCACTGTTCGTCACCCGCCTTACGCTTTAGGAACGCCGTGAGGCTCCGGGACAGATCGACCCGAGGCGAGCCTCCATCTTCGCCATCTGAGGGCGTTTCCATTAGACGGCTGACGACATACCGTTCCAGATCTCCGGCGTCCTCCGCCTTGTGATGGACACGGTCCATGACGGCTTCGAATGGATCCTCGAGCACCAAGCACTGATCGGACTGGCTGAAGACCTCCCGGAGCTGCGTCCATTGCTCACCAATCGTTCCCTCTTCATCTGACAGGGGAACAACCTTTCCAGGAACAATCAGCACGATACCCGACGCGCTTTGACCCGCGCGTCCTGCCCGCCCAGCGGCATTCAGCAACGCAGCGGCATCGAGAAGATCGCGACGGTTCGTTTCACGATCAAAGCGGCTGTCTTCAGCGATGATCACCAAATCGGCAGGAAGATTCATCCCCTGCGCCAAGGTCGGGGTCGCTGCGAGTACCCGCAGGCCGTCGTCCCTACCGTAAAGCCTCTCCGCCAAATCTCTTTCGTAGGGAAGCAAAAGGCCGTGATGCGCCGTGGCAGCGCTTTGCAGAAGACCGTCCTCGACGGCGAGATATACATCGCCCGCGTCGCCCATTTCATCGACTGCCGTTTCGTATAGGTCCTTTTCGGCTGTAGTGAGTTCGGTCGGTGGAGCGCCGATGAGCGCCGATGCCTTTTTGGCGATCGACCATGCGTTCGGGATTGACTGGGAGAAGACGAGGGTCCGGAGTCCAGCCTTTGATGCCGATGCCGCGATGTGCGACGCAAGCTCGCCTGAGTTTGGGGTTAGGCTCCAGTAGTTGTTCGCCGTCAGCAGAACCTGATGATCCAAGAGCGAGAGCAGGGCGTAATCGTCGCGTTTCATCGAGGCCCATGTCTGTTTCAGACTGAACAGTCCTAATGGGGACGCGTGTAGATCCCTCTTGAGCCCTACAGGCGGAAATTTTGTCGTCTTACTCCTCCACGCCTCCCCAATTTTCTGGTTCAGATGTTCGATTTCGTTTGCCTGATAGACGACGCAGCCCCGCAACTGCCGGGTTGGTTTCCAAACGTCGTCAAGGGGGATTGATCGACGCCCTTTCAGTTCTCCCCCAGTCAGCTCCCCAAGCCATTCAGCGATTTCTGCCGTGTTCTTCATCATCGCCGATAGGAGGACGAGGTCAGCCTCCGGGGCGATTCGCGTGAAGCGAATTAGGCAGAGCATCGCGTCGATGGCTCGCCGATCCCCGTCAGTCTTCGGATGAATCAAATGGCATTCGTCGAAGATCAGCAATCCGACATCCGCGAAGCTATCAGGCTCAATGTGACTCGCGTAGAGGCATGCCTCCGGGGTCATGACGAGTATGTCAGGCAACTCTTCGAGCAGCGTGCCTTCCTCAAACTCCTCTGCGCGCTGTCCCTTAACGTTGGTGTTCGGGAAGGCGGCCCGCAGATCCCGGGCCGTCTGATCGACCAGCGCATGGGTCGGCGCGAGGAAAACCACCTTCAGGTTTCGCAGGAGAGCTGCGTGGATCTTCAGTTGAGCGGTAGTCGATTTACCTGCGCCTGTCGGAAAGCCAACAGCACAGGATGTACCCGGTTCGAGATAGCCTCCCCTGATTGCGGCAAGATGGTTAGTCCAGAGGTATGGCCTCTTCTTCGCGATTCGTGCCATCGAATGATGCCAGCGATCCGCAGGCACACCGTCCGGCGGGTTGATATTGATGACTGCCGCCTCGAGAAGTGCCGAAGTCGCCGTTTCGAGAAGCCGCGCCAGGTGGAACGGACCTGGAAACGAGGCGATCGGCATCGGCGGCGAGCCTTCGATTGCAATGGCATCGTCTGGTCTCGCTGACCTGGCGACGCCACGAAAGATCGCGGCAGGTCGGTCCCGATCCGCGTCCGAAATGCCTCCCAAAACAGCCGCGAGGGCACGGACGCCTTCGAGAAGTCGATGGTACAACGCATTCGCGGCTCGCGTGCCATCGACGCCTTCGCCAGCGACCAGCTCGGTGACCGGACGTCGCTCCTGGTTGAGGATTGTCCCAATCATTCCGCGCGCTAACCAGCCGAGGTTCAGTACGAGTTCGTGCTGAAGCCGATCTTCCGCCGGTGACCGAAGCGCCCGCGCGACCTCGGTGGCGTCGGCAGACGAGCCTGCGATCAAAAAAAGCAGCATTGCGGAGACGTCGGAACTGATCGCGTCCGCTGTGAATGTAGTAGTCCTCGAAGCCAAGCCGAGAAGAGCTTCGGCCTGATGAACAAGTTGATGCGCGGACGCTGCCACGAAGCTTGCAGCGCGACGGTTTTCGCGCTCAGGACTCGTCGTAACCAACACCTCATTGGTCGCGGCAAGCCTACGCGCGAACGCGATGGTCTCGCTGATGTCGCCCGCAGGGGTCTCGGTATCGCGCAATGCGATGCGGGCAGACACGATCTCAGCAAACGCTTGCGACAGTTGTTCCGGCAACCGATTTCGATCGAGGCCGGGAAGGTCTGGGGCGGATCGGATCAGATCGGCCGTTCTCTCGTCATACATTGAATGGCGGCCTCCTCGGCATCGATGATGGCGGTTGCCCTGACGGCGATATTTTCGAACCAGGGCCGGAGATTCTGAACTTGGAAGGCCTCCGCCCGGCGACGGTCGATCGCGCCGGAGACTGCTGCCTCGTAGCCCTTGTAGAGAGCCTTGAGGCCTTTCTCCGAAGCGTGCGTGTCGTCGATCGTTACCGCAACCCGGTAGGCCCGCTTCTCCGTCCACAAGATGGCGGCAACCACGGCATCGGGATTAGGATGCCCGGCACCCGCAAGCAACGTTGAGACACCATCGACGAGTTCGGCATCCCGTCTGCCCGTCTCAAAGTCTTGAAACTCGGGCCAAACCCGATCCCGGACCATAGTTCGAGCATTCCCCGTTGCCTTCTCCTCAGAGATCACTACTCGCGCGATCTCCGTGTCTTCGAACTCAACCAAGAGCCCATCGAGGCCCTTGTCCGCATGTCGCATGTGTGGCGACCGGATCATGCCCGGCCTCCCTGCGCGGTGCGCGGCAATCCACGAGATCACTTGGAACATCCAACCATCACGATGGGCCGGATCACCACTTGTGCCAAGCTTGAGTAGGTTCCGCGCACTTTCATAGCCGCCCATTGGGTAGTTGATGTCAACCAAACCGTCCTCGTGCAGAATGCGCTCGGCAACTCTGGCTTGGCCGATGGCCACGCGAGCAAGCAGCCCGGCCAACGCATTTTCGTCTTCGACCGTCCATGTAGACCCGGACCATAGATCGCCCTCTCGGATCGGTGTCAGCGCAATTACCATAGTGATCAGTCATTCTGTTCGGGGTCGAGTATTGCCCAGAGGACATCGATGCGGTGAATGTTAATGGATATTCCTAACCTGGTTAACATTACGCGGAGAATGGGTCGCAAACACCAGAATTGCAACGATCGCAGGAAGCCTCGGTCAATTCGCAACTGAAATAGAAAAATTAGATATTTAATATCGTTGCGTCGCAGTATTGGACCTCTCATTGAGCGGCAGCTTTGGGCAGGTGTAGCGCTTCAGTCCAGATCGACACCGCCGAGGCGCGGCGCATGGACATGCGTCCGGACAAGGGCTGCAGCGGCCGCGCCCGCGATGGCGCCGAAGAGATGCGCCTCCCACGAGACGCCGGGTTGGCCCGGAAGAACGCCCCAGAGAATGGAGCTATAGAGGACACCGACCACCAGTGCCGCGCCCAGCGTGATCAATGAGCGATCCACGAAGCCGCGCGCGACGAGGAAGCCAAACCAGCCGAAGACCAACCCTGACGCACCGATATGGATGGCGGAGCTTCCGAACAGCCAGACGAGTCCGCCGCCGAGGCCGATCACCACTGCGTTCACCGACAGCAAGGCCCTCGTGGTCGTGGCCACCAGCAGCCCACCCATCACCAAGAGCGGCGGGGTATTGGCCATAAGGTGCGCGAAGCTTCCATGCAGGAGGGGCATGGTGATGACACCATCCAATCCGCTGACGTGCCGGGGGATCAGGCCGAAGGCCGGGTTCAAGCCGTAGCCGGTGATCCAATTGACGACTTGGACCGCCCAGAGCAGTGCGACAAAAGCGGCAAGCGCCGCGGCGCGCCGCAAGAAGGCGCGCATGTGATCCCGGTTCATCATGTTGGCGACAGTAGACGTCACCACAGCACCTTCAACGGCTTTCGCGCGCTGCACAGGATGCCACCTCCAGGAAAGGGGGGTTTGAGGCGGCCAACCTCGGTACGGCTCAAGCCAAGAGAATGGCTCCGATGTTACACGGTGTTCCCCGGGCGAAAGGGCTGCGGTTCACGCTCGGGGCGCTTCAGGGCTTCGGCATACTTGCGGGAATTGTCATCGATCGTGCTGTGCCACAGCTTCGCGACAAACGCCCGAGCGTCTTGGACCGTCATATCGTTCAGCGATGAGGACAACGCCATGAAAAGCTCATCCTCGCTAATCGCAGCGGCGCGGTGCATGGCGTCCGCGTAAAATGACGGGTCGTTCAGGACCTGTTCGTTTAGCGGCATCAGCGCAAGGTTCTCTTCCGGGATCGCCATGAAGATCGTGTCCTGCAGGTCGGTCAGATACGCACGCCGCGATGTGGACACCGGCTTTCCCGCCGCCTTGGCCTCCAGATATGCCTGCCTTGTCCTGTCGAGCTTTGCTCTTGCATGGGTCAAGATGACTTCACGCTTTCGGGCGGGTAGCGCGAATCCGGTGCAGCGCTCGATATGAGCAAGAAGCTCTGCAACCTCTGCTTCTACATCAAAGCTCTCGAACCACGGAGCTTTTCCCAGTCTCACCACCATGCGCCTACCCTCGTCCATTCAATAATATATTATCGTATATCATATTCAGCAGATCGCAAGCGGGTGGCGTCCTTCACGCCAACGGACATGGAAAAAGGGGAACCGTGATCCCACGGTTCCCCTTTCAGTGCAAATCGTCTAGTCTCGCGCGCTGATCATGCGACCAGCGACAGCCCCGCGCCTGCGTCCTGCGGCTGCTCACCGCTGTCGATGAACGGGATGATCGAGAAGGTCTGCCCGCCGCGCTGTTCTTCGTTCTGCACGGCGTTGACGCGCAGGTCGCCATCAGGCGTGCTGATCAGCAGCGACAGGTAGTCGTTGCCCGTGCGGCTGCTTTTCGCCATCCACGCCGAGCCGACGCGGATCGGCGTGCCCCGGGGCGAGCTGACCTCGACACGGTAATCGGGGTGGGTTTCCTCGGATTTGTAGCTGTTCTCGATCAGCATGAACTCCAGATCGAACATCATGTTGGCGATGTAGCCGGTGAAGGCGTTGTCGGCGTCCATGGCGGTGAGCTCCCCCGAGATCGAGCCGGATTTCATCAGGCCGTTCGAGACCAGCGGGATGATCTCAAACTCGCCGCTCTGGGCCGCGCGCGCTTCTTTCGTCTGCACCGCGTTGACCCGGAACGGACCCAAGCCGACATCGATCTGCATCGAGATGTAGGGGTTGCCGCTGGTATTGCCGGTCTCGTTCCAGGCCGTGCCGATGCGCACTTTGCGGCCTGATTTGTTGACTGCCGTCACGTCAAAATCCGGGCTGCGTTCAGACATCTTGGCCCGCGCCTCCAACTGGATGGCGATGTCAAAGCGCGTCGAGTGGATCATGCCGGTGTACTGAACGGCTGCGGTCTCGACATTGCGGGTGAGGGTTCCTGCGAACATGGGATGGTTCCTTTTGGATTGGCCGGTGCCTGACGTTCTTGCCAACGCATCCGGGATTGCTTTCTCGACCCCTTGAGGGATCACAAATCAGAAAGCCTGCTTTACTTTCAGCCCCGCCCACGGGTCAGATCTGCCGTCCGAGTGGGAATGCACCCACGCCTCCGGGTGCTACGCCCCACCCCTGGCCGTCTGGTCTTGATTGGCTGCCCGGATTTTCCGCGCCGTCCTCCAATCGCGCGATGAAGAACTCCGCCTCTTTTCCGTTCAACCGGTGCCCGCCCCGGTCGGTCAGACCGATGCAGCTACCATTCGGCACATAGGTGATGAGGTACTGACCAAGCCGGTCCTTGTGGACAATGTAGCCGGTATTGGCCCAATGCACTGTCTGGCCGGCATCGACGGCCGCCTTGATGTCATCGAGTGTCATGGCGTCCTCCTTACGAAGAATGGTGGGGAAACGACGCAAGAAGCCCGATCGTCCAACCGGGCTTCCATGCAGCATTCGTTTGGCAAACGACCGAGATCTGTCAGGCACCTTGCGCGGCTTGCGTCGCGCGTGCCGCCATCCAATCCTTCAGGCCAAGAACCGTTCTTCCGGCGGCGACCTCGGAGGCCCAGGCAACCCTTGGGTCGCCGCAGGGCTCATCGCCAGAATGCCGGTCGATATGGCCATTGGCCATCCATGGCTCAGGCTGGATCCGTCGCAGCCAGTCCGCCATGCTCGGAATGCGGCCCTGACAGTCTTCGCGGACATGCTGCTCGCCGATCCAGCGCACGGGGATTTCTCGACCAGCGCTATTGGTCAGGGTCAGGCCGAAGACACGTTCGGCCTCGAACAGGCCTTGAGCGTGGTGGCGCATGGCTCGGTGCGTGAAGAGCGCGAGATGCTCTTTCGAGGCATCGAACCAATCGTGCACAGCCTGATAGTCAGACGGCACCCCGCCGAATTTCCGGGCAGAGCTTTCGGCATGATGAAGCGGATGGGCCATCTCAAAGACCCTCGACATAGCTGTGCGAGCATTCGACATAGCGGTCGGCATGATCCAAGGTGATACTGTCGGCGGTGATGTCCCAGGACAGCGTGCCGTAGCCGCCCTCGTTGTTTTCGAACCCCGGGTGATGGTGATAGGCGAGCGACCAGGCGAAATCGCCAACTTCTGTGACAAGCGGCTCCGGCAGGTTGACCTCTGCAGGCTGCACCGTCACATCCTCGACACTGCCGGAGTCGCCATAGCCTTCGTAATCGACAGCGACCTCGCTGATGCCAAGCGCACGTAGTTGCGCGAGCAGCTCCACTCTGGATGCCTTCAAGGTGGTTTCGCGCTCTACACGCCACTGAGCCGCCATTGCGGCATAGTCGATCTGGGGATTGGTCATGGGTCTGTCCTCTTATCTGAATTTGGGGGGGCCGGGCCTGGCATTGGTCAGCGCGCGCCCGGAAAGCGCAGCCCGGGCAAACCCCGATCCGCGACGCCCGACCGAAAGCTCGCTTTGACTTTTCAGGCGGCTTGTTCTGACGTCATGGCGGCTTCCTGCCCCACGATCCGGGCCAGAATGCTTCCCGTGTCGATCCCGTCCCCATGCGGCAGGAACACCCGCAGCTGGAAGGCGATGATCTCGGTGAAGCAGCCGAGCGCCTTGAGGCCATCAATCATGCTCCGATCCGCGCCGCCCAGCTCGAGGCGCATCTCGCCTGCGACACGGCGACGGGTCAGGGTCAGACCCCGGCCCAGATCGACAGGCGCGGTGGTGCCGAGGGCGGCGGTCAACATCTCCTGCGGTGCTTGCGGGTTGGACACGAGGAAGCTGGCGCGCAGCGCGGCCGCCCCTTCCTCGCTCAGCGTGCGCCCGATCATGGCGGTCGCCCCATCGGGCGTGACCCGGTAGATGCGCTCATTGGATATCGGAATGTCCTTCCAGATCGGCAACAAGAGCCCGGTCAGCAGGTAGAGCTTGGTTGTGGTGGTTTTTGGCAGGGACGCTGCCTCGGCATCCCAAAGCCGTGAGAACTCAGGCTTGCCGATGTCTTCCCAGGCCGAGGACTCGAACCGCGTCTCCTCCAGGTAGCTCGACCCGTTTGGCCGCACAACCTTGCGCATCAGCGTGACGATGTCTTCGTCATACATCTGCATCGGGCGTGCCGAGATGAGCGCCGCGCGACCGGAGGCGCGATTGACCATCGGCAGCTTGTCGGGGTTGCGCGACAGGGCTTCATCCGCTGACAGCACGTGGACCGGGTCCGTCACCTCAAGTCCGATGATCCGCGTCACGGCGCCGGATTTCGGGCAGGTCCAGAGATCCTCCGTGGAGACCTGTTCGATCTTTTCGCCACGCAGGGTTTCGACGCCGAGATCGAGCATGCCCGCCGCGCGCGCCCGCTCAGACTGATCGGCAATCCGCCTCATGAATTCCGCAAAGAGCGCGTTCTGCATGTGGATCGGCAGGGCCAGAACCCGGTTGAGAAAGCGCTGGATCGGGGGAAGCTCCTCAAGGAGCACCCCGTCCTTGTCGATCAGCCGCAGGGCTGTCCAGTCCGTGAAGTTCTCGTAGCTCATCGCCTCAGCGCGCCCGGCGGCAAGATCGGCGAAATACCCACGCAGCGCCGCCCGCGCGATCGGGCTTTCGAGATTATCCTCCTCGCGGAACATGCCTTGCGAGCCGGTCTCGCGCTGGCCCTTGGTCAAGGCCCCCAGCTGGTCGAGGCGCTTGGCTATAGTCGAGGTGAAACGCTTTTCGCCATGCACATCCGAGGTGCAGACCCGGAAGAAAGGCGCGCTGACCTGGGCAGAGCGATGCGTGCGGCCGAGCCCCTGGATGGCCGCATCGGCGCGCCAGCCGGGCTCCAGTAGATAGTGCCGCCGCCGTTTCTGGTTCTTCGCCGTTTGCGCCGCATGGTAGGACCGGCCCGTACCGCCCGCATCGGAGAAGATCAGGATATCCTTTTCGCCGTCCATGAAGGCTTGGGTTTCGGATGAATTGCTGCTGGCGGCGCGCTTCTCGATGAAGAGATGACCATCCTCGGCCTTGAGGGGCCGGATCGACCGCCCCGTGACTTCTGCCACGGCCTCATCGCCAAAGGCCCAGAGGATCTGATCCAGCGCCGAGGGGATCGGGGCAAGCGTCATCAACTCCATCATGGCCGCATCGCGCAGGGCGAGCGCCTCGCGCGAAACAACGAGCGCGCCGGTCTCATCCCGCAAAGGTTCCGCCACCATGTTGCCGTCGATCTCGACCAGCTTTTGCGCATGAATCGGGAAGGCCTGTTCGAGGTATCCCAGAACATAATCGCGCGGCGTCAAGGCACCCTCGACGAGTTCATCCTCCGGGTCCATTGTCTCAAGTCGGCGTTTCAGCAGGCTCTCACCCGTCGAGACTACCTGGATGACGCAAGCCTTGCCCGCCGCCAGATCGTCCTTGATGGCGTGGATGATGCTTGGAGCCTTCATGCCCATTAGGAGATGGTTGAAGAAGCGCTGCTTCGTGCTCTCGAAGCGGGACTTGGCCGAGGCGCGTGCGGCCGACGCATTAGTTTCCCCCGAGGCGTCGTTGACGCCGGTCGCAGTCAACGCCGCCTCGAGATTGTGGTGGATCGTCCGAAACGCGCCCGCATAGGCGTCGTAGATCTCGATCTGGGCCGGGGTGAGCGCGTGTTCGAGCACGTCATATTCCACCCCATCAAAGCTGAGGGCACGCGCCGTGTAGAGCCCGAGCGTCTTGAGATCGCGCGCCACCACCTCCATGGCGGCGACACCGCCGGCTTCCATCGCCGAGACGAAACTCTCGCGGCTCGGGAAGGGGTATTCCGGCCCCTGCCCCCAGAGCCCCAGCCGCGCGGCATAGGCCAGGTTGTGCACGCTCGTGGCCCCCGTGGCCGAGATGTAGAAGACGCGGGCGCGGGGTGCTGCCAGTTGCAGCCGCAGGCCAGCAAGGCCCTGCTGGGAAGGTTTGACCCCCCTGCCCTGCTCGGACCCGGCCGCGTTCTGCATGGCATGGGCCTCATCGAAGGCAAGAACGCCGTCAAAGTCTTCACCCATCCAAGCGAGGATCTGGCTCAGTCGCGTGGTGCCGCATTTGCCCGCGGACCGCAGCGTGGCGTAGGTGACAAAAAGGATCCCGTCGCCCATCGGGATCGGCTGGTCCGGTTTCCATTTGGAGAGCGGCTGGATGTCGGCGGGCGAGCCGCCGAGATCGGTCCAGTCGCGGATGGCGTCCTCGATGAGCGTGGCGGATTTGGAGACCCAGATCGCCTTTCTGCGTCCGGCCAGCCAGTTCACGAGAATGAGCCCTGCGCATTCGCGCCCCTTGCCGCAACCGGTGCCGTCGCCAAGGAAATAGCCGAGGCGATAGGCCCGTGCATTAGGGTCATCATCGGCGCGCGTCAGCTTGGTCTGGTCGTCATCGATGGTAAACCGACCGGGCAGATCGCGCCCATGGGCATCATGCGCCATGATGATGGTTTCCAGCTGCGCCTCGGAGAGATGTCCCTCCCCGATCAACCGTGCGGGCAGCCGCAAGTCATCACTGCCCGTGTTTGAGGGCATGGGCGGGGCCACAGAGGCCATGGCGATGCTTTCAACGAGCGGCGTGGGATGTTCCTGCGCACCCGCAATCTCGATCCGCTGAGGACGGTAGCGCGCATAGATGTCCGAGATGGGCGTGTTGTCGCGAGGGGTCTCAAAGCTTGTGAAGCTGAGCGGACAGACGGCATTGGCCAGGGGTTTGGAGGCGGCGACAGGCGCAGCGGCGGCCTTGCGCGGAGTAGATGATGGAACGGTCGGCTGAGCATGAGGGATCGCCGCTGCCTGTTGTACGGGGCGCATCTCGGGCCGGGTCGCGGCCACGGCGTCGACAAAAGGAAGGGCTTCATCCAGATCCCGCACACTGGCGCGGATCATCTCGCCGTCCTCCTGCACCTTGTCGAAGACCATGAGTTGGGTTTCGACAGAGGTGCCAAGCTTGCGGTAGACCTGCCCCGGCATCGTCAACGCCAAGCGCAGCGTCAGGAGACCGCAGGCGCGTGACCAATGCGCGGCATCGCGTTCGGGCGTGAACCCCGGCGGCATGATCGCCACCAGCCGCCCACCGGGCGCGAGACGCTTTGCAGCCGCGATGAGATGTTTGGCGGCGATGTGCTTGTCCCGCGACCGATCGACCGAGGAGGCGAAGGGCGGATTCATCACCACGACGTCGGGTAGAACCGGCGTCTGCAGCAGATCATCGATATGCTCGCCGTCATGGCCCGTCACCTCGCCGCCGAAGAGGGCCCGTAGGAGGCGCTGGCGAAAGGGGTCGATCTCGTTGAGCAGAAGCGTGGCACCGGCCCGGGCGGCGAAAGCAGCCAGGGCACCGGTGCCAGCCGAGGGCTCCAGCACGGTCTCGCCCTTGCGAACGGCTGCCGCCCGCACCGCCATGGTCGCGAAAGGCAACGGCGTGGAAAACTGCTGCAGCCGGATCTGCTGCTCTGACCGGCGGGTTTCCGTCAGCAGCCGCGAGGCAAGCAGCTTTGCAGCGGCGATGTCACCTGCCACGCCGTTCCCACGCAGCAGCACCTGGACAGCCGCGGCCTGCATCAGGTCATATGCCATGCGCCAGTCCCAGGCACCGCCGGCATCGCTGCCAAGAAACGTCTCGCGCATGATGCGCGCCAGCGCTGAACTGCGCAGGGGTTGGTGGTCGACCTCCGCACCGATCTGCACGAGGGCAGAGGCGAGGTCAGTGTCGGAGATTGAGAGAGCCGGATTTGCCGGTTTGGGCTTGGACATGGGGGTTTCCTTTGGATCAGGGTCTGAGTTCCAAAGGACAAAAAGCCCGCTCTACACTTTGAAGGCGTAGAGCGGGCAATTTCTTAGCGGGGGGCCGGCACCCCGATCATGGCCACTGCTGCGCAGCATGAAGAACGCGCAAAATGGTCACCATCTCAGGGCTTTCAGCATAAACCACGATGTAGTTCGGCCGAACAACCATCTCCCTAGTCCCGTCCACACGGCCCGCGCGGTACATCTGAGGGCGTTCTGGAAGGAGGGACGTTTTGTGTTCAATCTCGTCTTTGAGAACTTGGGCGGCATCCGGGTTGTCGTCAGAGATGTAGTCAATGATTGCCAGCAAGTCGGCTATGGCCGTGGCTTTCCATTCAAGATTTGGCAAGGCGCTTCCCGTCAATCAATGCCTGGGCGTCTTGCATCGCCTTGGCATGGGGCGTTGTGGGCCTTGGATCGTCCAGCGCTTCCTGTACCTTCGCCCTGAACCAGGCGTCATAGGCATCCGGATCAGCGGTCAATCCGGCAGGCAATCCGCCTTCTGCGGCCACGCGGGTCAGAAGAATACGCACCGCATCGGAGAGCGTCAGACCGACGCCCGCAAGTGCGTCCGAAGCCTGTGCTTTCAGCTGATCGTCAACACGAACATGAAGCATGGATGTTTGGGCAGGCATGGATGGTCCTCCAGTTGATGGGAGTGATGTATCTCATTTGAGATACGATTTCAAGTCGGCATTATGTGCGCGCGTGGTTCCGTGGTGTTGTCTCAGCGAGAAACTCAACCACCCTGCCTCGCCAGGAACTCCGCCAGCACCGGGCTGGCAGCACCTTTCGCGGAGCTGAGTAGCTCCGAGCCCGCCAGCGTCGCTTTCGACAGGCGCACGAGCCCACCGGTTTCCTCGATGCGGTAGCAGCGGCGTTTTTGCCGCCCCCGCTTGTAGTGCGTCGCGGTGACGATCTGGCATGTACTGCCATCGGTGAGCGTCACGGGCGTGGCGAGCCTGATCTTGTCGCCTTCCTCGTAGTCCGGGATCGCAGCCCAATCCCGGCAGCGCTGTCGCCAGTCCTGGGCGTAGCTGTCCGGGTCTTTCAGGTCGGAGAGGAGCTCGATCAGCCCAAGCGGAGCACGAGACTCGTTCGGGCCAGCACTTTCCTCCATGTCCTTGTAGCCCCAGCAGCCGTCATCGTATCGGGTGAGGAAGACAGCCCCGAACGTGATGGAGCCATCCGCATCGGTGACATAGGTCGCGTCTTCGACAGCGGTGCCGTCGAGATTGGTGACCCTTGCCGCCGCGTACCAAGTCGAACCCACCTTGCAGGCTTTGACCAGTTCCGTCTTGCGCCTTTCGCCCTCGAAGGTGCACAGCCGAGCAATCTCCGCTTTCTCATCCGCGTAGGTCTGGACGCGGCCGTCGGTGTAGAAAAGCCATCCCATCTCAGAGTCCTTTCTCTCGTTTGGGAAAATTGTTGTCGCCAATGTCCCGAGAGGGCCGCAGGCCCGGCAGGGTATTGGCGATGCTTTTTTGAGAAAGGGCGCGTTACGCCGCCCTCCGGTCATCGATTTCCATCAGCGCATCGAGCGGCACGCGGTAGGGCTGCATTGCGTCGAAATCCTCGCAATTGCCGCAGTTCTGCACGATCGCGAAGGTGTCGCAGGCATCTTTGAGGATGACCCGGAAGGTGCCGCCGAGGCCCGAGGGCACCTCGTAGGTCCCGCCGATGAGATAGTCCGAGGCCCGGCGCACGAAGACGCGGATACTGTGGCCATCGGTGGCGAGCCGGATCGCCCCCTGCCCTCGGTCGATGAGCACCTGCACATCGTCCAGGATGTCGGTGTAGAACTGGCCGGTCAGATCGCGAAACGCCATGCGGCGCTGCGCCATCCAATCGGTGTCGCGAAACGGGTTCATGCCGTCGGCAAAGGCGAAGGACGGATCGGCCTGTTCGGTGGTGACGATGCGGGTGGTTGTGCCGTCGATGCCGTTCGAGCGCAGATGCACGCCGTTGCCGACGATGAGGATCAGGGCGGGCCTGTCAACGGGCCCGTTCCAGTTGGGCAGGAAGGTTTTGCAGGCACGCGCGTGGGCGATCTGCGCTGCGACAGCGGAGGCAGAGAACTTGAGAATAGCCATGGGGATGTCTTTTCGTTGGGTGTGGGAGGGTCGACCCGCGCAGGGAATGCCTCGCGCGGGTCGCGTGAGGACTCAGGCCGCGTGCGAGACCTCGCTGTCAGGCTCGGGGGTTTCCGCAGCGGGCTCCGCCTCATCAAAGGCGATACCGGCGGTCTGCATCATCGGCGGGCACCAGGCGGCTACTGCAGCGCGCTGCGCGTCCGTCAGTGTGGCGAAGGGTTCAGCGAAGAGCTTGTCGCAGAAGGCGACGATCTCCTTCTTGCTCGATGAGGCGAGCGTCACCGCCTCCTGGGCAAGACCCAGATCTTCGCCGAGGATCTTCAGGAGCCAGGCCTTCTTGAAGCGGTTGAAGAGCGCCGCGTTCGGCGTCCAGTGGGCGCGGATATCGGGCATGATCTCGATCTCGAACGCATGCATCAGGCTGTCGCGCGATCGATCCCGCGCGAAGCAGGACTGCGTGGTGCTGGCCGTGGCATAGGCGACGAGCTTGGCCTTCTCGCCGGCCTTCAGCGCGCGAAACGCCGCAAACTGATCGGCGGGCGCGCGGGCCTCATCGAGCCAGGACAGATCAAGCGCATCATGCGCCGCCGCCACCTGCTCGAGCGAGGTCTCGTCGATCTCGTCCATCTTGGCATGGCTGCGGTATTCCTTGCGGGCATCGATCTTGATCGCCTGCGTGACACTGATGCCGCTGGCCAGAACGTCACTGACCAGCTTGAAGAGCGTGAGATCGAGCGTGGCCTCAGGATGCAACGCCATCGCGGCCCCAAGCGCCATGGCTCGCTCGGTCTTGAGGTCCTCAGCCAGTGAGGCTGGATAGGTGATTTCGCCGGCGTCCGGGGCCTCCTCCCCGGTCGGGCTAGCCGAGGAGCCGCGCGCGCCCTCCTCTTTGACGGTGTCCTCGGGGCGGACGAGACCAACATGGAGCGTGATCTGCCCACCCTGCCACGACGCGATTACCCCAGACCGCGCTAGGTCCTCGGCGCTGTAGGCCTCCTGCAGGTCGCGGGCTTCCTCTTCCAAGGCGTCCACGCGCTCGTAAAGCGCGTTGTAGGCACCGTCCTCGAGCCCCTCATCCTCCATCTCGAGTTGCAGTTTCTCGAGTTCGGCGGTGATCTCATCGATGCGCTTTTGCGCAGCCTCATCAGGCTCGATCGGGCCGGGATAAACGCGGCCGTAGTCGGCCATGGTCGCGTAATCATAGCGGACCATCGCATCGGCCCAGGCAAAGCCCAGCTTTATGCGGGCCTCTTCGGCGGCGGCACCGAGCTTCTCGAGCAGGATGGTTTCGACCAGCGCTGCATCCTCCAGCACGGAATGCTCTTCCAGAAGGTCAGCCGCGACGGCGCCGCCGCGGGCCTCGTAGTCCGCGCGCACGAAAGCCCCGATATCATCGCTGACCTGCACACCGCGGGATTTGAGCGCCTGACGGACCGTGTAGGCCTGCAGATAGCCGCCGTCTTTTGTGAGCGCCTCGAAGACCTCGCGCTGCGCCTCCTGGCTCGGGTGCTCGGCGAAGGCTTTCATCGTGTCGAGCGTGATCACCTTGCCCCGGGCCGCGGCGCGGATGTCGGGGTGGATAAGGCCATAGCGCAACCGGCCTTTCACGGCCGCCACCGTGGTGCCGAAGGTCTTTGCGATCGTCTCGGGCGTCTGGCCGTCGACCTCCATCATCCGGGCGAAGGCCTCGAACTCGTCGATGGCATTCATCGGGGCTTGCGTGATGTTCTCAGCGAGTGACAGCGCTGTGGTCACGTCGCAATCCTCCGGCACAAGGCGGCAGTCGATCTTGGTTTTCGCGGTGAACCCCTTGGCGGCCTTGTCAGCGACCAGTTCCTTCAGGGCGGCATGGCGACGACCGCCTGCGAGTACGGCATATTTACCGTCGATCCTCTGAACCAGGAGCGGCTGGAGGAGACCCAGCACGGCGATGCTGGCTTTCAGATGCGCGATGTTCTCGGTGTCGTAGGTTTCCGGCGAGTTGCTGCGCACATTGGCGGGATGCGGGACCAGATCGCCAATGGCGGCGATGAGAGGGGCAAAGCTTGTGGTCATGGGATATCCTTCCAGGTGGGTGAGGTGTGGCCCGCGCCTTCACGCGCGTAACCAATCCCCGGCTTCAGGGATCACCACGACAAAAGGCCCGCTTTGCCTTTTTGGGGGCAGCGGGCCTTCAACGTCTGGGGTGTCAGTGGGAGGAGTCCCCTACCCTACCAGTCGCGCGCCATCATGATGGTCAGCACGCGCATGGTGGTGGCGGGGTTGTCCGGGGTCTCAGCCCCGTAGCGGAAATCCGAATCTGCCTCATAGAGATCGATCTTCCAGAACACGGTCTCGCCCCGGATCTCGACCGCGCCAAAATCGTGCCATCCCTCGGGATCATTCTCAGGCTCGAATCTATCGAACGCACCGGTGGCCTTCACCGCCTCGGCCATGAAGCCGTCACCGGCCTCCATAAGCGAGCGGGTGACATGCATTCGGCCCTGGGTGGGCTGCGCGGGCGGCACTCCAAGGCACGCGAGCTTGCGAAACGCGTCGTTTTGCGCCGCGATCACGGTCGGATCCGGACGGTCTGGCTGGGATTGAACGGTCATGGACATGGGATCTCCTTTGAGAAGTTGAAACACCCTTCCCGAAGCCCGCTTCCACTTTTCCGCACGGCGGATGAATCGAGGCCGAAGGCGCCCTACCCTAACAGCCCTTTGGGTCGGTAATTCGGGTTGGGGATGGTTTCGATCCAGCCGCCCTGTTCCTTGATGGTCTCGAGCGCTGCCGAGAGTGGATAGGCACCCTCGGACGCGCTCCACCAATAGGCACTGCGCTTGAAGGCGATGATCTTGCGGCGGCCGTCAGCGAAGCAGGCCACCCGCAGCGTCTTGGGTTCCTTGCGTGGCATAGGTGTCTCCGTTCTCGCTGTGGTCAGGCGGCCTCGGCGCGGCCCCCTGCCCTGCCCGCCTCCGACCGTGCGATCAGGTAGTCGCAGGCACGTTGCGCATCGGCGGCGTGCTTGAAGATCGCTCCCTTGTCCGACCGAAGAACGCGCAACCAGTTGTGGAGGTAGGCGGCATTCATCTCGAGCGTATGCGCCGTGAAGCCGAGCGTCTGACCCAGGAACACCGAGGTCAATTCCGCGACGATCTCCTCGCGCGCATAGGACGTGTTGCCAAACTTCGAGAACCCGAAATCGCGGTTCAGCCGATGGCGCGCCTTGGTGGCATGGGCCAGCTCATGGGCCCAGACCCCGTAGAAATTCCGCGGGTTCTCGAAACGCGCGATCGACGGCATGTAGACCTTATCCACGGGGGGCAAATAGTACGCCTCCGTTCCTGTGAAGACGGTCGTGATGTCGATGGCATCGAAAAACGCCTGCATATGCGGGATGGGCTCGAAGGGTGGATGTTCAGGCACGGGCTCCGGGTCGGGGTAGAAACTGTCGGGCAGACCCTCGATCTGGCAGGCATTGAACACGCGGTAGGATTTCTGGAAGCGGAAGATCCGGGCCTCCTCGGAACGATCATCGTTCTCCCTGTGCTGATCCTCATCGCCGGCGTCTTTCCGGCTTTGACCATAGTAGACCACGACGGAGGATTTCTCTCCCTTGCGCACCTTTGCGTCCAACGCATTGGCCTGCGGCAGCGTCATCCAGAAGGGCGAGCTGTGGCCCGCCATCACGGTTCGCATGGTCAGCAGGAAGTTGTTCACTCCCTGGTAGGGTTCACCGCCCACGCGCAAGGGTCTGGAGCTACCGCCAGCCGTCCAGGGCTTGCGCCAAGGCAGAACGCCGCGCTCGATGATACGGATGATTTCGTTTGTGATGGCCTCAGAGGCATCGAATTTGGGCGTGCGGGATCGGGCCATGGCTGGCGTCCTTTCGTGTGTTGGTGAGAGGGAATGGTGATCAGATTGACTGACGGGGCCGCGGATCGTTGATGATCCTGGCACCGAGCTTTTCGACCATATCGATGTAGTCGGTCAGCGACACGGACCTGCCGGGCCCCCAGGGTTCAGAGTCGTCCGATCCGTCCCGCGTCACCCGCGGCAAGTTCGCGAAGGCGATGACATCGGTGACGGGTCGGATATCGATGAACGGGGTCCCTCGTGCGACCGCAAGAGTGGCCAAGGGAAAGCGCTCGATCGGCGCGAGGGTCGACACGGTGGTCCAACCGAGATGGATGAATGTCCCGCCCTCGCCGCAGATCACATGCGCATTCGGCAATGTCGCCGCCTGCCTGAGATGGACGAGATCACGCAGGACAGTCTCGCGTTCGAGCCGCCGTGCCAATTCTAGCTGGCCAGTTCGGCGCAGTTCCTTGTGTCGCCACCACGAGGCAGCGATTGCGCGCAGCACGCGCAAGACACCTGTTTGCATGGGAATGCCCTTCATCAGGAACGGCAGACCGGAACCCGGCCCGGACCCATCTGAGGGACCCCAAAGGCCCTCATCCGTCAGTCACAAAACCCGAAGAACACTTTTACTTTTCGTGGACCAAACCCATGAAACACCCAACCGCCACCGAACTGTACTGGTACGACGGGATCAGAACTTCCACAGGGCCCATCGGCTAGACCTGTGGCGGTTCCTTCTTCACGAGATAGCCCAGACCGCTCAATCGGTCCGCAACTGCCAACTTCTTCGTAAAGCGTGCTGATGCTTTGGCTTCCCGTCGATGTAGCGGATCGGCACCCTGGAAAGGGAAATCATGTCGATGAAGGCTGTTATGGGCATGATTTCTCATCGCGAATACCAAAAAACGCAATAACCTATTGTTATTAAATCATTTTCCTCCATCTGACGGATCAGATCATTCCGCAGCCAACATCAATGCACTCTTTTGAAGAGTTCGGGTGTCATGAAATCAAGAGTTTGAGTTGCAACCGCTGTTCTGCGATGTCCTCGTCGTCCACTACGACCAAATCAGCGGAACGCCGGACCGCTGGCAACCAGCTGCTGCGCTTGAGGAACCGATTGCGTCGTTGGCCATGTCGCCATTATTGAAGTGACTGAGAAGTTACCGGCTCCCCCTTCCCCGCGCGCGGGAATTCGAGGATCGAGCCCTTGGTCAAACGGTTTTGGCAACCATCGATCGTCTGCTCCTTGTGCGCTACGGCCCGTAGCCACGATATCATGCAACAGACATCCACAACCTACCTCTCAGGCATTAGCACCGATGAAGGCCAAGCGAATATCCGAGGCCAGGACCCAAATCGCCGTCAGCAGGCGCCGGATAGCGTAGAGCCAATTGTTGAGGGTATTCATCATCAGATCTCAGGCATCGAAAAGGGCAGGGGCCGCGGAGGCGCGCAACTGCTAGGTTGGCTGCAGCGCAACGCTCTGTATGTTCTTCGCTAGCCGCCTTTGCGCTACTAGCAGCGATGGTCACCAGCTGAGGTTTTACCATGATGATCGGGATGCCCTCGTCATCAGAGCTTCGCCGGGACGAAGGCGAAAGCCACTTTCACGATCTCAAATACCGCCACACCTCAACCCCCTAACTTTTCTCTCTCGAACACCGTTTGTGTGCCGAGAGCCTACTTAACAGCTGTTAAGTTATGCCATGCCAGCCGCACGAGATCGGAGTTTAACAGCTGTTAAGCCGCGTTCCGCCGGCCAATCAATGCCATGACCATTGGGCCACAGGAAAACTCGCCTGCCGCAGCTTTGGCAGTCAGAGCTCGCAAGTATCCACCAGGCGATCTTATGTCGGCGAAGCGTTCCAGCATGGCAGCAACGACGATCGACGCTTGCTCCGGACCCATGAACCGCTGTGCTTCTTCCCATGCAGACGCACTGATTCCCATGGCTGGCCGCACATGGCACGCCGCATCGAAGAGCTGATGCCAATGCCGGATCTCACCTTGGTAGAAGGTCTTAAGCGAGGGACATGCCGCGATCACTAGGTGCAGCGGGATCTTTGGCAGGTGTCTTGTGTCCTGTTCATCGACGTCAGCCACAGGCTCATCCGTGTCCACATCTGGCACACCCGCCGCCGCCCCGCTTTTTTCTAAAGCAGGTTCAAGATCTATAGATTCTTTATTTGAATTATGATGGTGACGCTCAGAATGGGCATCATTGGTGTTCATTTCTTCTGTTTCAGGGCCATCAATGATGTTGCGTGCCTGGTCAAGGAGAGCTTCAAGGTCGGCTCGATAGGCCGCGAGGTCCTCAATTGAAAGCTTGCGGCGAAGCGCGCGGGCTGTGAGTGCAGCCTTGTCGCGAAGCTGATCCCAGAAGCCTAGGCCGGGCTGTATCTCGTCTCCGAACTCGGCGAGGGCCGCGAGGTCGCGTCGCATGAGGCTTACGACCTCTCTCAGGCGCCTGACGCGCTCCTCAGCCTCACGTACGGCCTCTGCGGCCCGTGCTATCTCCTCGGACTGACTGTAGAGCGGGGAAAGATCGAAGCCAAAGGCAACGCGATCTTCGCCGTGCTTGCGGACGTAACGCTTCCCATTGGGGCTATCGCGCCGCTGGAGCAAGCCAGCCTCGACAAGACGCGCGAGGTGACGACGCATCGTGGAGCAGGGCATACCATTCAGGCGCTCACAGATCGCCTTGTTCGAGGGGAAGACGACCATCTCGGCGTTCCCGCCAAGCGCATCGTCCGGAAAGAAGCTGAGGAGCCCCTGCAAAACCGTCAGATCACGTTCCGAGACCCCAAAGGCCGCTTGCGCCTTGGAGAGCTCGCGCAGGAGTTCCCACTTGTTAACGGGTCTGGCTGGAACAGATGCCTCGGGTCGCTCAATGACGCGCAAATGGGCCTGCGAAATCGGCCGCATAAACGGCGAGATTGGTGTGTACTCCATGAAAATATCCACGAAGACAAAAATTCTAGGGCCCGCGAATCGCTTTGCGCTTGCGGGGTAGGGGCCAGAACGCTACATTCAGAAGTGCGAAAACTGAGATTTTGTAGCGGGCTGATCCCGGTGCGAAACCTTACAAAGGTCTCGTGAAGCTAGCTTCTCGGGGCCTTTTTCTTTTTGCCTGTATCGTGCCTCCTTCTTGTTGGTTGCTCTTCCTCAGTCTCCTGAACGCTTCCAGCGCTCATGAAGCTCGGTAATCAGCTTTGGGGCGTTGCCCTCCAACCAGCTGATAAAATCAGGTTCATCCGTAGTTAGATCAAGTTTGAGCTGCTTGCCTTGGCGGCCGGTCTTGACCGTCGCAGCTCCAACACCGGGGATCGCCAAAGCAGGCACACCCTTTCTAGACGGGCTTGCTTTCTTCTCTGCTCTCTTCGCAGCTGCCAGAACTGCGAGAAACGCACGCTCAGAAACCTCATCGACCGAGCCGGAACTTTCGGACTTGGCTGCATGAGCTACGGCTTGCAGTTGGTCTCGATCACCGTCGTAGGCACCCAAAGCCTTTTTGAGCTCTTCCCATCTCGGGCGACCAATCCCGGGAGCCGCACCAATTGCCTGGATGAGTTCCTCGCCGACCGTCCGAACGACACTCAAGAGTTGTGAAACCCCAGCTTCGTGGAGGTTAAGGACTTCGGCGACACCTCGATTGGTGCGCTCAGCCCCTTCCAAATGATCACCGTCCAGAAGTGCCGTCGCAACGAGCGCACGCTCAATAAAGCTCAGATCACGACGCTCTTGGTTCTCGAGAAGCTGATCTCGAAGCGCTTGATCACCTTCAACCTCTGTGACGATGGCTCGAACTTTGATACCGAGTTCGCGACATGCTTCCAAGCGTCTGCGGCCATAGATCAGGTTGTAGCGATCGCCTTCCAGTGGGCGGACCAAGACAGGCACACGCTGACCGTTCTTGGAAATAGAGTTCTTCAGGCCCTCAACGTCAATCTGAAGCCTGTCATCCAACCGTCCTTCGGTAACAATCTGCGCCGGATCGATCTCAAAAACACCGCCACGCAGTCGGCGCCCTTCAAGAGCGTCAGGAGCGTTGCGAAGGGTCTGCAGCGGCAGGCCAAGTTTAGGCTTTCTTGCCATTCCGCCCCCATGTGTTCTGGATGATTTCAGCGATCTCATCGTTCACTGCGTTCATAGATTCGATCGCACGATCAAACGTCTGACGCGTGAAGTCCTTCTTGTCAGCTTCGTAGAGCGTTTGCTTGGTCAAGCCGGCATCAGAAATTGCGGTCGACTCAACCATGTGATTGGTCAGGACCGACCTCCCAAAGAGCCCGCGAATGAAGGCGATGACTTCGGTCTGTGGCGCGTCGCCGACTTTGTATCGCGTTGGCAAGAAGCGAAGCCAATCGAAGCGCAGATTGGCGCCTGCATCCCTGATTACTCCAAGGAGATCCGCAGTCATTCGCAGGAATTGGGACATCGACATAAGGTCAAGCATCTGCGGGTGAACCGTCACGAGCACACCCGAGGACGCGGAAAGTGCTGACATCGTCAAGAAACCAAGTTGCGGCGGACAGTCGATCACAACAACGTCGTAGTTCGCTTCAACACTATCGAGTGCGTCATGAACTCTCGCGAAGAACGCCTTCGCTCCGCCTCGCTGGATCGCAGCAGGCGTCTCGTGCTCGAACTCCATGAGTTCAAGGTTGCCCGGGATAAGATCAAGGCCGCGGATGTAGGTTTTGCGGATCACTTCGGCGATCGGAACCGGATCGTCATAGCGAACGGCATCGTAGAGGGTTCCGCCCTCCATGAGGTCGAGTTCTGGCTGGATTCCGTGAAGAGCCGAAAGAGATGCTTGGGGGTCGAGATCGATCGCAAGAACCCTGTACCCCTTGAGCGCCAAGCGCTGAGCGAGGTGAGCAGACGTCGTCGTTTTGCCCGATCCGCCCTTGAAGTTCACCACTGAAACGACTTGAAGCTCGTCACCGTCGCGACGTCCAGGCACGTAAGTTCCAGACTTCTTTGCATTTCCTTCAAGCGTCTGACGGATTTCCCAGATATCGTCGAGCGTATAGCGACGATGACTTCCAGCCGTCGTCTCGACGTCAACGATCTTTCCTTCTCGATGAAGCTTCCGAAGATAGGTATGGTCGACACCAAGGAGTTCAGCAGCTTCGCCGCTGGTCAAAGTGCGCATCACCTTCTTTGCATCCGGTGGGAAGTGTGCAGCGCGCTGAGCATGCAGGTTCGACGCGAGAAGTTCCGCGTAGTGCCCGATGGCGATATCTAGATCCTGTTCTGCTTCGCTCATGTCTGCCCCGATCCGTGGGCGCGTTTTTTATGTGACCGCGCGTTATTTTTCGAGACTATTGCCCGACCACCCAGATTCGTGCAAGCACTTTCTAGATTTAGTGGCAATCCGTCAGGCCAACACAAGTGTCGTGTTCAGAGGAGCCCCAACTTTTCCGCACGCTCAAGCAGCATTTTGACCGAAGACGGCTGCCAGCTAGTGCGGCCTCGAGGGGTGCGCTCACGCATCGATTCCAGCCGGTCGCAGATCGCCTGCAGTGTGATTTCCGGGTCCGAGCCTTTGATGGCAGCCACGATAGCTGGCAGGCGGTCATCGGTTTCGCGGCGTCCGGCGCGGCCAAGCACTTCATCTAGCAGAAACCCGTCACGGACATAGGCTTTCACAGCACGGAGTAGGCGGCTTTGGGTCCAGTGCCGGTCGTGGGGCAGGGGGCCATTAATGATTCGCAAGACATCTTCCCAGGCCATATCCGGCCGTAGGCGTCGCACGTGGGGCACCCAATCCTGCGCGGTTTCGTTCAGGCGCTCCATGTAGCCGTCCTGTCGCGCCAGCCGCACCTTGCGCAGCGCGGCGGGGTCTTTGGTGCGAAGCCCAGGATTGCCACCAACGCGACCCTTGGCGCGCGCAGAGGCAAGCCCGGCCTTTGTGCGCTCACGTATCAGCGCGCGCTCGAACTCGGCCGCGGCGCCCAGAACCTGCAATGTGAATTTTCCTTGAGGGGAGGCGGTGTCGATTGGATCCTGCAGCGAGCGGAAGAAAGCTCCCTTGGCCTCCAGACGTTCGATCACCTCCAGCAAGTGCGACAGAGACCGCGCAAGCCGATCAATTCGCACGACAACCAATGTGTCGCCGCTCTGGACGCGTTCGAGCACGCGCGCAAGCACAGGACGCGCGCGATTGCTGCCTGAGGCGTGCTCTTCAAAGATCTCGGCACAGCCCGCCGATTGCAGCGCCTCGGACTGGGGCAGGGGGGTCTGATCCTCTGTGGATACGCGCGCATAGCCTATCAGGGGCATGAAATCGGGCCGTTTGCAATTTAAGGTATGGCTACTAAACGACCGTTTGTAAACGAATGCAAGAGCGTGCTCTGTGGCACTGCTCATCAGAAATCCCTTAGTTTGCATAGGCTGAGCGCGATCAGAGAGTTCTGGCAGACCGTGCCGCGCGCATGCAATATAAGGAGCGCGGGCGCATTCCGACAAAACCCTTGGGTAAAAAGCAAAATTCCAGTATTTTGCACATATGAAGCCTCAAGTGCCTGCCTTTCATGATGAATCGGACGCTCTCTTCCTCGACGCTGAGGAGGTGGAACAGTCGTCCGAAGACGATCTTTGGTTCCTGCCCGGTCCGATGGAAGAGGAGCCGGATTACTTGCCACCAGGACCACGGGCCGAACTGCGTGAAGGCGAGGTCCTCGACGATTGGCGGAAAGCAGAGGCAGGTCATGCCGCGCGTCTTGCCCGTGTGGCCGGTCGCGTCGGCGCGCTGGACGACCGCCTGAAGCGCAGCCCGGAAGGATGGCGGCACAGGCTTGCCCTGATCGAGGCTGCCGACCTCAGCTGGTTCGCGGGTGACCGCATTGGCCCGGATCGCATTGCTATTTGGATATCCATGCGCCTGTCAGGCGTTCAAGAGGACCCCGCAGCACTGGCGCGTGTCGGTTGGGCGGTACGTCGTCTGACAGGGGGACCAGGCCCAGAGGTGGACCTTTCTGCCTTCCTCGATCGTCGCGATCCCGAGAACATGGTCGATGACGCCGAGCCTTTCGCGGATCGCGCGGGCGGTTGGCTGAACCTGATGGCGCAAGCCGCCGAGCTGCACCCGATAACCCGTGCCTGCGCGGGTTATCACCTCTGGAGCCTTGCGGGCCTTGGGCAGCAGGGCGATCGAATGGAAGCGGCAGTCACGGCCGCGCGGATCGCGGCCAGCGAGGGCAAGGGAGCAGTCTTTGCACCTCTGGCCATGGGTGGGGCAGGGGGGCTGCGCGCTGGCGGCCCACCCGCTGATCGTTTGGCGCGTTGGCTTGAGGGGATGGAGACGGCATGTCTGACAGCAATGCGGCACCTAGACGATGTCGAAGCATGGTCAGCGCGGGCGGAAGCCGAAATGACACCGCTTTCGGGCAAGACCCCGCGCGCCTTGCGCGCTGTGCTTACCGAATGGCCCCTTGTCTCTACCCCGATGGGCGAGGTCCTGACCAACGCTAGCCGTGCCGCCGTTCAACGCAATATTGCCTGGATGGAAGCGCGAGGCCTGATCCGCGAGGTGACCGGCCAGGGGCGATTCAAGATATGGGTAGCGGCACGATCTTGAATCTTCCAGTTCGATGCATGGGAGCTTCAAGAGTTCGGGAAGTTCGTGTCATAGTTTTCAGTTTCCAGAAATCGCGTCGAGCACCGGACAGTTGGGGACTTCGGCGCCAGAACACCTGGATGCCGTTGCAGCGAGGACGGATTCGATCCGCCGGAGATCCGCGATCTTCGCCCGCACGTCCGCAAGGTGACGTTTTGTCCGCTCCTTGACCTCGGCGCAGGTCGGCGCGGCACCATCGTCGAGCCCCATCAGCCCGCGAATGTCCTCCATCGAGAACCCGAGCTCGCGGGCGCGCAGGATGAAGCGAAGGCGCGTGGCGTGTGCGGCGGAATATATCCGGTAGCCTGCGGCGCTGCGCGGCGGGTCGGGCAGCAGGCCGGTTTTCTCGTAATAGCGGATCGTCTCGATGTTGCATCCGGTCGCCCGGGCCAGGTCGCCGCGTGTTAAGCTGCTCTCGCTTTCGTGATCGATCATGGGGGTTTTCCTCTTGAGCCTGTAGCTACTACAGACCCTACACCCATCGTCAACCACAGACGAAAGGTGCGCGACATGGCGCTGACAGACGACAGAACTGACACCTCAGCAGCGGATCGCCCCGCCCGAAAGGGCTGGCTTGCGGCGGGCGGGGTGATGGGCGCCTTTCTCGCCTCGGCCTGCTGTGTCGGACCATTGGTGCTGCTGACCCTCGGTATCTCGGGGGCCTGGATCAGCAACCTGACGGCGCTGGAGCCCTTCAAGCCGATCTTCGCCGTGATTTCGCTCGGCTTCATCGGGGCGGGATTCCGGCAGGTCTATTTCCGCAAACCGACCGTCTGCGAGCCCGGTTCCTACTGCGCGCGCCCATCCTCGGCGCGCATCACCAAGTCCGCTCTCTGGACCTCCCTGATCCTCGTCCTCGCTGCACTCACCATCGACTGGTGGGCTCCGCTTCTCTACTGATCTCGAAAGGACACCCTCATGAAGACGATCCTTGCCCTTGTTCTGTTCGGCCTGACCGCCACAGCACCCATCACGGCCATCCCTGCCGTCGCGCAAACCGTCGCCGCCGAGCAGACCCTCACCTTCGCGGTGGACAATATGACCTGTGCGCTGTGTCCGGTCACCGTGAAGCGCGCGATGGAGGGCGTCGAAGGCGTGCACGCGGTCGAGATCGACTTCGAGGCGCGCACCGCTACTGTCGTCTTCGACACCGCCGCGACCAGCGCAGAGGCGATCGCCACCGCGTCGGCCAATGCAGGCTACCCGGCGCGCGTCTCGGGTTGACGGGATGACCGAGCGGACAGACCGCAAGCTGATTGCAACAGGTGTCGTCGGCACCGTCATCGCAGCGCTCTGCTGCTTCACGCCGATCCTGGTCGTTCTTCTCGGCGCCGTGGGCCTGTCGGCCTGGCTGGGTTGGCTCGACTATGTGCTGCTGCCCGCGCTGGCGTTTTTAATCGGCCTAACCATCTATGCCGTCTGGCGGCGGCAGCGGCGCAGGGCATCTCAAGAAAATGGATGAGTTCATGAAATTCGAAACCAAGGCGCCCACGGGCGATTTCGACCTCGCCGTGATCGGCGCCGGATCGGCTGGCTTCTCCGCCGCGATCACCGCCGCCGAGGGCGGCAAGCGCGTCGCGCTGATCGGGCATGGGACCATCGGCGGCACCTGCGTGAACGTGGGCTGCGTGCCCTCCAAGACGATGATCCGCGCTGCGGAAGCCCTGCACAGTGCGCAGTCGGCGCATCGTTTCCCGGGCCTCAGCGGAGAGGCGCAGGTCGCCGACTGGTCGGCGCTGGTTGCGGCCAAGGACGATCTTGTCGCTACACTGCGCCAGAAGAAGTACGCCGATCTGCTGCCGGGCTACGAGGGTGTGACCTATCTCGACGAGGGTCCAGGCCGTCTCGTCCCCGGCGGGGTCGAGGTCGGCGGGCGCAGGATCACGGCTCCCAAGGTGATCGTCGCCACCGGCGGTCGACCGGCCAGGCCCGACATCCCTGGGGTCCGGGACGTACCAACGCTCGACAGCACGTCGCTGCTGGATCTGGACCAGTTGCCCGAAAGCCTGATCTTCCTCGGCGGCGGCTATATCGGCGTGGAGCTGGCGCAGATGATGGCGCGGATGGGCACGCGGGTTACCATCGTCTGCCGTTCGCGCCTGTTGCCGCGCACCGAGCCGGAGGTGGCGCAAGCGCTCACCGAGGTCTTGCGCGCCGGGAGTGTCACGGTTCTTGACGGCGCAACCTATCACGCCGCGCGGCGCGACGGAGACCGTGCGGTGCTGACCGTGACGGTGAATGGCGCGGAGCGCGAACTGACGGCCGACCGCCTCGTCCTGACGACGGGGCGCGCCGCCAACACCGAGGGGCTGGGCCTCGCGGAGATGGGCGTCGAGACCGACGCACGCGGTGCGATCCGGGTTGGCGACGACATGCAGACCACAAAGCCCGGGATCTTTGCCGCGGGTGACGTCACGGACCGCGATCAATTCGTTTATATGGCCGCCTATGGCGCCAAGTTGGCCGCCCGCAACGCCGTCATGGGCGGGGCCGAACAATACGACAATGCGGCGATGCCCTGGGTGGTGTTCACTGATCCGCAGGTCGCCGGGGTCGGGCTGACTGAGGCGCAGGCGCGCGCGGCGGGTCATGACGTCAAGACCAGCGTGCTGACCCTCGACAACGTGCCTCGCGCGCTTGCCGCGCGCGATACGCGCGGGCTGATCAAGCTGGTCGCGGACCGGGCGACAGACCGTCTGCTTGGCGGCGTGATCATGGCGCCGGAGGGGGCAGACAGCGTGCAGACGCTGGTCATGGCGCTTAAGATCGGTATGACGACGAAGGCACTCGGCGAGACGATCTTCCCCTATCTGACAACGGTCGAGGGGCTGAAACTCGCCGCGCAGACTTTCGACAAGGATGTCGCGAAGCTGTCGTGCTGCGCTGGATGAAACGAGCAGATTTATCCAGCTTGGACCCTCAAGCGTGTCTAAGACGAGCAAGGCAGGCGAAATGACCCCACTTTCGGGCAAGACCACGCGCGCCTTGCGCGCCGTGCTTACCGAATGGCCCCTTGTCTCTGCCCCGATGGGCGAGGCCCTGACCAACGCTAGCCGTGCCGCCGTGCAACGCAATCTCGCCTGGACGCAAGCGCGAGGCCTGATCCGGGAGGTGACGGGGCAGGGGCGGTATCGATTGTGGCGCATGTGAGCAACCAAATGGGCACCACCAGGAGCGTTTTTGCACAAGTAGAGACAAATGGCAGTAAAGGTTCGCTGAGCACTATTGCACGGGTTGCGGCAAAGTTAAAAAGCGGTGCTTGGGGTAGGTCAGGGGCGTCCTGATACCGGATGCGAAGGGGTGACAATTAAGCTTATTGTGCAAAACTCGATGGATCTGGGCCTGATGCTGATCACGGACTAGATCCCCAGCTGCAGGAATATTGACAAGATCTTCGCCAGTCATCTGACCGCACAATACAACAAGGGCCAGTATTCCAACGAATAACCGGTGCGCATGTCAAAATCATGAGGACCGTGAACGGGATCGGCTACCCGAATGGGTTTTCCGGTGGCATCGATCGATCGGTTGAGAAATAACAGCGTCGATTTTTGCTATGACATTGGTGTAATAGACCCACCTGAAAGGCTATCCTTCCTTGACATGATTGCTCAATTAAGGGCTACGTGACACCCCGTGGACAGACGGGGTCAGTTTATAGAGTTGGGCGACCGCCCCATGAAGCCGAAACAGCTGGGCCCGGCGATGCGTGCCGACATAATGCTCGATTGCCCTGCCGACCCGGGAACCACGCTTCCAATCGTCGACCGCGCCTATCGCGATAATGAATTCAACCTGCTGGATGTCGTCTTTGACGACACGCCCTTGCGTGCCGCGCCGCCGGAATGGGAAATTGCCCTTCCAGCCAATCCGCTTGCCGAACCTGATCTGAACGCGGCCCGTCGTCACGAAATCTTGTTCACCGGGGGTATGATGGGAGCAATGGTCGAGCGCCAGATGGGCCTAAGCCAGTCCGGCAGTATGATGGGCGGAATGATGGGTGGCGTCGTGGGCGGCGGCATGTGGTTCGTCAATGGCGTTGCGGCCGAAGGGCACATGCTCGATCCTTTCCTGACATTGGAGCGCGACGCGAGTCATGTCCTCCAGATGACGAACGCCACGGCCTTCGACCATCCGATCCATCTGCACGGCCACTCCTTCCGCGTCATCAGCCGCGATGGGGTGCCGACCGATTTCCGCGAATGGCAAGATACCGTGCTGATCGCGCCACGCGAGCAAGTGGAAATCGCCCTGGTCGCCGACAATCCCGGAGACTGGATGTTCCATTGCCACATCCTCGAGCACCAGGCGGCCGGGATGATGGGCGTGATCCGCGTCGCATGAGCAGAGGAGCAAGCAGATTGAAATCGATTGAGATTGGATGTCGGCCAAACCGGCGCAAGGTTCTTGCTGCCGTCCTCGGTAGCGGCTTAGCCACGGTGTTGCCAAGGCTTGTGCAGGCTGCAGTCGATGGTGATCCAGCGGCTCTGGCCTTTGATGGTGATACCATCCTGCTGGCAGATCGAGGGTTGTTCGTCAGTGACGATGCCGGCCAGACTTGGACCGCGGCAGAGACACTGGGGAACGTGCTGTCGCTGGCGACCCATCGCGACCGGCCCGGCCGTGTGGTTGCGGGGTTGGCCGAGGGCGGTGTCAGCATTTCCGAAGACGGGGGCGCTTCGTGGCGTATCTTTGAAGCTAGGCTGCCTGACGGAGAAATCACTGCCGTTGCTATCGCCTCGCGGAACCCGGACATGATCTATGCCTCGCTTCGCGGCGACGGGTTGTGGAAGAGCGAAGACGCCGGTGCAACCTGGTCGCTCGCCATGGACCGCCCCTGGCTCGACGACGCAGAGCGGGAACTTCTTTCTCTGGCTTCGGTCGAGCTTGAGACCGGCATGGGCGGGATCTGGATCTATGCGGGCACCGAGGTTGGCCTAACGCGGGTGCCCGATTGCTTTTGTCGCTGGCAGGACGTGCAGCCAGGCAATGCGATGGACGCATTGGTTGCGGGTGAAGCCCCACCGTCCGAAGCGCCATTGCCAGGAGGTGAACCGATCCTGTCGCTGGCCAGTGCCCCCTCGGCGCCGGAAGTGATGTATGCCGCGCTGCGTTCGGGCCTCTGGGCATCGCAGGACGGCGGAGTCATCTGGCAAAAGCGGGCGAGCAAAGCTGCGACCGCTGTTGCGGTTCATCCAAGAGACGAGACCTACATCGCTGCCCTGTTGGGCGGCATCTTGAAAATCAGCCGTGACGGCGGCGCAACCTGGATCGAAACAGGAGAACGATGATGGAGAAAATGATGCAGAGAAGAAACGCGCTTGGTCTGATTGGCAGCGGCATTGTCGGAATGGTGGGCCTGACCACATCGGCCTGGGCGCAAGCGACAGGCGATGTGGCGCCCGGTCTGGCGGGCAGCGAAAGGCAGATCACCATCTGGCGCGATCCGGGCTGCGGCTGCTGTGATGCCTATGGGGATTATCTCGAAGAACACGGCTTTACCGTAACGCGTGTGGATGACCGCGACTTCGACAAACGCTCGGTCGAAGTCGGTGTGCCCGCCCAGGGCATCGGCTGCCACTTGGCCGAGATCGACGGCTACTATGTCAGCGGTCTCGTCCCCGTCGACATCATCGAGCGGCTGCTGGAAACCCGTCCGGCGATAACGGGTATCACCTTGCCGGGAATGCCCGCGAACGCACCGGGCATGGCTGCGGTCAAGTCAGGCACGCTCAGGACCTACGCCTTTGGCCCGGAAGGAATCTCAATCTATGCCGATGAATAAGGGGCCGAAAGATCGATCGGCGAAGTGTACGGTCAGGCGGTCAGTGCACCTCGCTGCCCTAGTGTCCGCGCTCGCGACCACCGGCGTTGTGGTGCTGGCCCAATCGGAACCGGTTGACCCGCGTGTCGAGGGACTGACGTTTTTGGGAGAGCCCGTGCTTGCATCCCAGGTCATGGCAGGGCAACAGCTTTATGCGGACAACTGCGCCAGTTGCCATGGTGCCAGCCTCGAGGGTCAGCCCGATTGGCGTCGTCGTCTTGACACAGGAAGAATGCCGGCCCCGCCGCATGATGACTCAGGCCACACTTGGCACCATTCAGACCGCATGCTTTTTCAGATCACTAGGGTCAGGACCCATTGATCTTCCTTTTTCGGCATGATTCAGCCTCCGCAAGGAGACCGATCAATGAGCAACCTTTTCTGGCTGACGGATGCGCAGATGGCCCGTCTGGAACCATTCTTTCCCAAGAGCCATGGCAAGCCGCGTGTCGATGACCGGCGAGTGCTGAGCGGCATTATCTTCATCAATCGCAATGGCTTGCGGTGGTGTGATGCACCGAAGGAGTATGGTCCACCCAAGACCCTCTACAACCGTTGGAAGCGATGGGGCGACAAGGGTGTCTTTGCCCGGATGATGGAGGGGCTGGCCTCCGAGGCGGCCGTTCCGAGGACGGTGATGATCGACGCGACCTATCTGAAGGCGCACCGCACGGCGACCAGCCTGCGGTCGAAAAAGGGGGGCCAAGCGATCAGAGGGGTCGTTTGATCGGCCGGACCAAGGGCGGCATGAACACCAAACTGCACGCCGTTACCGATGCCGATGGACGTCCGATCCGCTTCTTCATGACCGCAGGCCAGGTCAGCGACTACACGGGTGCTGCGGCCCTGCTGGATAGCTTGCCATCTGCAGAATGGCTGCTCGCCGACCGCGGCTATGATGCCGACTGGTTCAGAGATGCGTTGAAAGACAAGGGGATAAAGCCCTGCATCCCGGGCAGGAAGTCGCGCGGCAAGCCTGTCAAATACGATAAGCGCCGCTACAAACGCCGCAACAGGATCGAGATCATGTTCGGCCGCCTGAAGGACTGGCGCAGGGTTGCCACGCGCTACGACAGGTGCCCGAAGGTCTTCCTCTCCGCCGTCGCCCTCGCCGCAACCGTCATGTTCTGGCTATGACGAGAGAATGAGATGCCGTAACGGGGCCTG
>NZ_JAME01000021.1 GCF_000521865.1 Roseivivax isoporae LMG 25204 | reverse complement strand
AAGCCGCCGACGATGTCGGCCGCGGGCGGCGGCGGCAGCGCGCCCAGGCAACGCGCCGCACGCGGGGCCCAGAGATGCGCGTCGGGTTGCGGCTGCATCAGGGGGTCGGTCGCGCCTTCGGCCGCGAGACAGGCCGCGGCGAGCGCGGCCGTGGGCCCGTCGAACCCGGCGGCGCGCGCCAGGGCCACGAGCGTCGCGGTCGACGCGCCGGCGCCGCCCCCGGGCGGCATCGCGGCGCGCAGCGTGACACGGCCCGCGGCGGGCAGACCCAGCGCCGCGAGGAATGCGCGCGCCCGGCCCGCGTCGATCACGCACGGGTCCTGATCGATGGCGAAGGGCCCTGCCCGCTCGGACCACGTGGCGCGGACCGCGAGCGCGGGACAGGCGAGCGTCACGAGGGCAAGCGGGCCGGCGGGGCCGAGCCGGCCCTGCAGCCACTCGCCGAAATGCCCCGCCACGCGCACGCTCACGCCGCGGCCCCGCTCCAGTTCACCGCGACGACCGAGTAGCCCGCGTCGAGGACGCGCAGACGCGTGGCCGAGAGCGGTGCCACCTCGAAGGCGAGCGCGGCCGCCGCGTCCCCGAGTGCCAGCGCGAGCCCCGCGCGCACGGTGCCTGCATGCGCCACCACGACCGCCGGCCCGCCGCCCGCGCGCACGCTGTCCGCAAGCGTCCCGAGCGCGGCGCCGGCGCGCGCCGCCATGGCTGTAAAGTCTTCACCGCCCGGGTATGCATGAGCGGTCAAGGATTGACGGTCGAGCGGCCCGAGATCGGGCAGCGCCGCGAAGGGCGCCCCGTCCATGGTGCCGAAATCCTGTTCCCAGAGCCGGGCATCGACAGGCACCGCACGGTCCGGGAAGAGCCAGCCCGCGGTTGCGGTGCAGCGCAGGGCCGGGCTCGACACCACCGTCCGCGCGTCGGAAAGGAGCGCCCGCAGCGGCGCGAGCACGGCTTCGCCGGGACGCTCCGCCGGCACGTCGGTGCGCCCGCAGAGCCGTCCCCCATGCGCGGCCGGCGCATGGCGGACGAGGATCAGTTCCATCGGCGCGGGGCGGGTCATTCGGGCCTTTCCAAGCGAAGCGGTTTTTGCTCTCTCACGGCGCAATGCAAAAGTCGATTCTGATCACGGGCGGCGCGCGCTCAGGCAAGAGCGCCCTCGCCGAGGAACTGACCCTCGGGCTCGGGCGGCCGGCGGTCTACATCGCCACGGCCGAGGCGCGGGACGACGAGATGCGCGCGCGCATCGCGCGCCACCGGGACCGCCGGGGGCCCGACTGGCGCACCGTCGCGGCACCCATCGCGCTGGCGCAGGCACTCGACGACAGCGATGGCGAGGCCCCGCGGCTCGTCGACTGCCTTACGCTGTGGCTGACGAACCTGATGCTCGACGGACGGGACTGGGAGGCGGCGACCGAGGGCCTCGCCGCCTGCCTCGCACGCCAGCGCGCGCCGGTCCTGCTGGTGACGAACGAGGTCGGCGCGGGCATCGTGCCCGAGAACGCGCTGGCGCGCGCCTTCCGCGACGCGGCCGGGCTCGTGAACCAGCGGATCGCCCGGGTCTGCGACGAAGTGTGGCTCTCGGTCGCCGGCTGCCCGGTGAAGGTGAAACCCAGATGATCCTCGACGCGCTCACGTCCCTCGACGCCCTGCCGGAACTCGCGCCCCGCCTGCCCGCCTTCGACGAGGACGCGGCGGCAGCGGTGCGCGCGCGCCAGGCGACGCTGACGAAGCCGCCCGGGTCGCTCGGGCGGCTCGAGACCTTCGCGGGCTTCCTCGCGGGCTGGCAGGGCCGCGCCATGCCCCGGCTCGACCGCGCGCAGGCGCTGGTCTTCGCCGGCAATCACGGCGTCTGCGCGCAGCGGGTGAACCCCTTCCCGCAGGCGGTGACGGCGCAGATGGTGGCGAATTTCGAGGCGGGCGGCGCCGCGATCAACCAGCTCTGCACGCTCGCGGGCGCGGATCTGTCGGTGGTGCCGCTGGCGCTCGACACGCCCACCGCGGACATCACCGAGGCGCCCGCCATGGACGAGGGCGAGACGCTGGCGGCGCTGCGCACGGGCGCCGGGGCGGTCGATCCCGGCGCGGACGTCCTGATCCTGGGCGAGATGGGCATCGGCAACTCGACCATCGCGGCGGCGCTGTCCTGCGCGGTCTTCGGCGGCGCGCCGGCGGACTGGGTCGGCCGTGGCACCGGCGCGGACGCGGCCGCCATCGCGCACAAGGCGGATGTGGTGGGCCGCGCGCTGGCGCGTCACGCGGATCTGTCGGCGCCGCGGATCCTCGCGGCGCTTGGCGGACGGGAACAGGCGGCGATCTGCGGCGCGGTGATCGCGGCGCGGATGCAGCGCATCCCCGTCCTTCTCGACGGGTTCATCTGCACCGCGTCGGTCGCGCCGCTGTTCGCGGCCGGGCCCGCCTTCCTCGATCATTGCATGATCGGCCATGCGAGCGCCGAGCCCGGGCACGCATGGCTCGTCGCCGCGCTCGACCGCAGGCCGGTGCTGGACCTCGGGATGGCGCTCGGCGAGGGCACGGGCGCGGCACTGGCGCTGCTGATCCTCCGCGGAGCGCTGGCCTGCCATGCCGGCATGGCGACGTTCGACGAGGCGGGGATCAGCGGCGCATGAGGACGCCCGCGCGCCGCCTGTCCGAGGCCCAGGTCGCACTGATGCTGATGACGCGCCTGCCCGCGGGGCGCATCCGCGGCGCCGTGCCCCACCTCGCCGCCGCCCGCTGGGCCTATCCGCTGGCGGGCCTGCCCGTGGGGCTGATCGTCTGGGCCGTGCTGGCGGGCGCGCTGCAGGCGGACGTGCCGCCGCTGGCCGCGGCCTTCGCGGCCATCGCCGCAGGGGTGCTGGCCACGGGCGGGCTGCACCATGACGGGCTCGCGGATTTCGCGGACGGGATCGGCGGCGGACGCGATGCCGCGCATTGCCTCGAGATCATGCGCGACAGCCGGATCGGCAGCTACGGCGTGCTGGCGCTGGTTCTTGCGCTGGGGCTCGGTGCGGCCGCGCTGGCCGGGACGTCGCCGCCGCTGGCCGCGATCCTCTGCGCGGCGGTCGCGAGCCGGCTCGCCATGCTGGCGGTGCTGGACCTCCTGCCGCCGGCGCGGGACGACGGGCTCGGCCGGTCGGCCTCCGCGCGGGGCCCGGGGCGCGCCTGGATCCCCGGGGCCGTGACGGTGGCGATCCTCTGGGCCGCCAGCGGGGCTGCCGCGACGGTCGCGCTGGCCGTGATGGCTGCCGCGGCGGTGCCCGTGGCACTGCTGGCGCGGCGCAGGATCGGCGGGCAGACGGGGGACGTGCTGGGCGCGGTGCAGGTCACGGCCGAGACGGCCGGCTGGGTGGCGCTGGCGGCGCTGGCCTGAGGCCCGCACCGCCCGGCGCCGAGGCGGGCGGTCAGCCGCGCGGGTCGTCGCTGTCGTCGTCCTCGTCGTCGTCATCCGCGTCGGGCAGGTTGAAGAAGCTGTCCGCGTCCGCGTAGTCCTGCTTGCCGCGCTTGCGGTGCGTGTCCTCGTCCTCGTCGTCCTGGTCGCGCGGATCGCTGAGGCTGAAGCTCTCGAGCCCCTCGATGGCGGACGGCAGGCGCGGCTCGGGGTCCATGCCGAGCGACTGCTCGGTCGAGACGAGCTTGCGGCGCGCGTCGTCGTCCATCACCTCGCCCGTCGACTTCGACGCCTTCTGGATGGCGGCATCGAGTTCGGACTGGCGGCAGAGCCCCAGCGCCACCGGGTCGATCGGCTGGATGTTGGCGATGTTCCAGTGCGTGCGCTCGCGGATCGACTGGATCGTCGGCTTGGTGGTGCCGACCAGCTTGCCGATCTGGCCGTCCGACAGCTCGGGGTGGAACTTGACCAGCCACAGGATGGCCGCCGGGCGGTCCTGCCGCTTCGAAAGCGGGGTGTAGCGTGGGCCACGGCGCTTTTCCTCGTCGCGCGCGGCGGGGTTGAACTTCATCTTCATCCGGTAGGCCGGGCTCTTCTCGGCCTGCTCGATCTCGGACTGATCGAGCTGGTTGTTCGCGACCGGATCGAATCCCTTCACGCCGCCGGCCACGTCACCGTCGGCGATGCCCTGGACCTCGAGCTCGTGCATGCCGGTGAAATCCGCGATCTGCTTGAAGGTCAGCGTGGTGTTGTCCACGAGCCAGACGGCGGTGGCCTTGGGATGCAAGAGCTTGGCCATGATGTCTTCTCCTTGAATACGTCTTCGCCCTCTCCCGGGCGTCTGGCCCAGGAGGTCCCGGCCGGGCCGGGACGGTTTCCGTTGTCGGGGAACTCGGCGGGTATATAGTGATCGCGGCGTGCGGAGGAAAGAGGAAATGCGGGCGTCTGTGGCGCTGCTGGTCGCGGCTTTGCTCCTGGCCCCGCCCCTGCGGGCCGAAGGGGACCGCGCCGGGGCGTTCGACTATTACGTGCTGGCGATGAGCTGGTCGCCCACCTGGTGCGCGCTCGAGGGCCGCGCGCGGGACGCCGCGCAATGCGACCGGCGCCTCGGCTGGGTGCTGCACGGGCTCTGGCCGCAATACCGGCGCGGCTGGCCGTCCGATTGCGTGACACCGCACGCGCCGCCGTCGCGGGCGATGACGGCGGCGATGACCGACGTCATGGGATCCCCGGGACTAGCCTGGCACCAGTGGCGCAAGCACGGGACCTGTTCGGGGCTCGACGCGGGCAGCTATTTCGCGGCCGCGCGGCGGGCCTTCGACGCGGTGGCGAAACCCCCAGCGCTCGACCGGCTGGAGCGGCCGGTGACGCTGCCCGCCGGGGTCGTCGAGGAGGCGTTCCTCGAGGCGAATCCCGGCTGGACGGCGGACATGCTGACGATCACCTGCCGCGCGGGCCGCATCCAGGAGGCGCGGCTCTGCCTGACCAGGGACCTCGCCCCCAGACGTTGCGGCGACGACGTGATCCGGGATTGCAGCGCGCGCGACGCGCTGCTCGACCCGGTGCGCTAGGCGCGTCTCAGATCTGCTTTTCCGGCATCTGCACCACGAGCCCGTCGAGCGCGTCGCTCACCTTGAGCTGGCAGGTCAGGCGCGAACGGGACGGATCGGGCTCGAAGGCGAAGTCGAGCATGTCCTCTTCCATGTCCTCCTTGGGCGGCAGCTTCGCCACCCAGTCGGGATGCACGTAGACATGGCAGGTGGAGCAGGCGCAGGCACCGCCGCAATCGGCCTCGATCCCCGGGATGCCGTTGTCGCGGGCGCCTTCCATCACGGTCAGCCCGTTGGCCACCTCGACCACGTGCTCGGTCCCGTTGTGCTCGATATAGGTGATCTTCGCCATCGGCGGTCTCTCCATCCTTTCGGTCCGGCCTCTACGTAGAGAAGCGCCCGCCCGGCTTCCAGCGCTTTCGGTGCGACTTGTCCGCCGGGCGCGGATGTTCTATCTTCGTTCGCGTGACGATGCCCGTGTTCCGCCCCCACCCCGAGCCTGCGCCGCGCCGGGCCGCCGTTCGCGCGGACTGGCCGCGCCCGCCCGCCTGCCTGACCGCCGCGCGGCTGGGCGAGCCGCCGCAGGGGGCGCGGGTCGCGGTGGCGGGGCTCGTGATCCTGCGGCAGCGGCCGGGCACCGCCAAGGGTGTGATCTTCCTCACGCTCGAGGACGAGACCGGGATCGTGAACGTGATCGTCTGGCGCAAGATCTACGAACGCTTTCGCCGGGCGGTGATCGCGGGGCGGATGCTGCGCGTCACCGGGTCGCTGCAGCGCGAGACCGGCGTGACGCACGTGATCGCCGAGGAGGTGGAGGACGTGTCCTACCTGCTCGACCGGCTCCTGGCCGCGCCCGAGGCGCTTTCACCCCCGCCGCCGAGCGGCTAGGATGGCGCAAAAGCCGCGTGTCCCCCCGGGCATGCGCGACACGAGCAGGCGCCCGAACAGAAGATGACACCGACCCGGACCGCCGCGATCGCCGCGGCCCTCGCCCTGACCGCCGCCTGCGCGGCCGAGGACGCCGCGCAGCCGAACGGCCCGGACGCGGCAGCGGGCGCCGCCGACGCCGAGGGCCGCTGCTGGGCGACCGAGCCGGTCCCCGCGATCTACGAACAGGTGCCGGGACAGGTCCAGGTGGTGCAGGCCGAGATCGCGGAGGACGGCACGGTCCTGCGTCCGCCCATCTACCGCAACACCAGCGTACCGAAGATCGTCCGCCCGCGCGGCGAGATGCGGTTCGAGGTGCCCTGTCGGGCCGACATGGCGCCGGATTTCGCCGCCTCGGTGCAGCGGGCGCTGAAGGTGCGGGGAAAGTATGGCGGGCCCGTCACGGGACGCTTCGACGCGGCGACCACGGCGGCGATCCGCCGCTACCAGTCCGAGCGCGGGCTCGAGAGCGGGACGCTGTCGCTGGAGACGGCCCGCTCGCTGGGCCTGGCCCCGGTGGCGCTGCCCGGGACGGAGTGAGCGCGCCCCCGGCCGCGGACCGGCCGGGGGCATCCTCGATCATTCCTCGGATGCGGCCTCGAGCGACAGCGCGACGAAACGCGGGTTGCCGTCACGGCGCACGAGCAGCAGCAGCGACCGCCGTCCGGCATCCCGGGCCTCGGTGATGCGGCCCTCGAGGTCGGAGATCGACTGCACCTCGGCCTGCCCGGCCTCGGCGATCACGTCCCCCTCGCGCAGGCCCTTCTCCCAGGCCTCGGCCTCCTGATCGATGCCGGTCACCACGAGGCCGGTCACACCCTCGCCGAGCGACAGCTGCTCGCGCAGCTCGGACGTGATCGGGCTGAGCGTCATGCCGAGAACCTCGGATTCCGACGGCTCCTCGGGAGTGGGCGTGCCGTCCGGACCGACCGCGGCCATCTGCGCATCCTCGCGCCGGCCGAGCGTCACGCGGAAGGTCTGGGTCTCGCCCTCGCGGTTGACCACCACGCGCACGGTCTTGCCCACCGCCGTGTTGCCGACCTGGCGGACCAGCGACCGGGTGTCGGTCACCTGGGTGCCGTCGAAGGTCACGATGACGTCGCCCGCCTGGATGCCGGCCTCGGAGGCCGGGCCCTCGGGCACGTCGGTCACCAGCGCACCGTCGGTAGAGGCGAGCCCCATGGCCTCGGCCACGTCGTCGGTCACGTCCTGGATCGACACGCCGAGCCAGCCGCGGCGGGTTTCGCCGAACTCGCGCAGCTGGTCGATGACGCTGGTCACCACGTTCGAGGACATGGCGAAGCCGATGCCGATCGACCCGCCGGTGGGCGACAGGATCGCGGTGTTCACGCCGATCACCTCGCCCTCCATGTTGAACAGCGGGCCGCCCGAATTGCCGCGATTGATGGCCGCGTCGGTCTGGATATAATCGTCGTAGCTGCCCGAAAGCGCGCGGCCGCGCGCCGACACGATGCCCGCCGACACCGAGAAGCCCTGCCCCAGCGGGTTGCCCATGGCCATCACCCAGTCGCCCACGCGCATGGCGTCGCTGTCGCCGAAGCTGACGAAGGGCAAGGGACCGTCGGCCTCGACCTTGAGAAGGGCGATGTCGGTGTTGGGGTCGGTGCCGACCACCTCGGCGGCCAGTTCGCCGCCGGTGAAGAACTCGACGCTGATCTCGTCCGCGCCCTCGATCACGTGGTTGTTGGTGACCACGTAGCCGTCCTCGGAGATGACGAAGCCCGATCCCAGCGCCGAGGAGCGGCGCATCGGGTCGTCACCGCCCTGCCCGTTGCGGTCGCGGAACTCGCGGAAGAACTCCTCGAAGGGGGAGCCCTCGGGCACGAGCCCCTGCGGGCCGGTCTGCCCGGCGACGGTGGTCGAGGTGGTGATGTTCACCACCGACGGGCTGATCCGCTCGGCCAGGGGCGCGAAGCTTTCGGGGGCGCCCTGCGCGGCGGCGAGGAGCGTCTGCGCGAGGATCAGGACGGCCGTGAAGGTCGCGATCCAGAACAGGCGCAGCGCACGCAGCGGATCGGACGTCCGGGCTTTGACTTGGGCTTTCAATGGTCACTCCTCTGGATTGCCGGGCGGCGCCGTCGCGATGCGGGCCGCGCCTCCTGCTCGGTCTCATGCGGGAGAATAGGGGTTTTGCGGCAACACTCAAAGCCGCTTTCGTGCTCTCAACCGCTTGTGACCCTCGCGGGGGGTGCGGTCAGAGCGCCACCCAGAGGATCGCGATGCCCGTGAGCGCGGTCAGGAGGCCCAGCATGCGCCGCGCCTCGAGCGGCAGGCCCGCGAGCGCCTCGAGCAGGCGTTCCAAAAGCGAAGGGGCCAGCGCCCAGGCCAGCCCCTCCACGATCAGTGCGCCCGCGAACAGCACGAGAAGCGTGTTCGCCTCCATGGTCAGTTCGCGACCGGCGCGTCCTCGTCCTCGGGCGCGGTGTCGTCCTCGGGCGCGGTCTCGCCCTCGGCGTCGTCGGGGCCCTGCGGACGGTCCTGGCTCGACCGTTCCTCGATCTGGCGCTCGGCCTCCTCGGCGCTGCGCTCGATCTCCTGGCGCGCGCTGTCGGGCAGGTCGGGCGAGATCTCGCTCTGCGGCGCGAGCTGGCGCAGGCGTTCGACATCCGTGTCCGAGATGCTGACAGCCGAGAGGCCCTCTGCCCGGATCGCCTCGAAGAGCGGCCCCACGAACTCGCTGTCGGGCGAGATCACCAGCGTCGAATTGTCCCGCTGGAGCGAGCGTTCAAGCGCCGTGAGCGACCGGTAGAACGAGAAGAACTCCGGGTTGTCGCCGAAGGCCTCGGCGTAGACGCGGTTGCGTTCCGCGTCGGCCTCGCCTCGGATGATGTCCGCCTCGCGGTTGGCGTTCGACGTGGTCTCGACCACGGTGCGGTCCGCGGCCGCGCGCACGCGCTGCGCAGCCTCGTTGCCGCGCGCGATCTCGTCGGCGGCCTCGCGTTCGCGTTCCGCCCGCATCCGGGCGAAGGTGGCGTCGAGGTTCTGCTGCGGCAGGTTGGTCTGCTTCAGCCGGACATCGACGATCTGGAGGCCAAGGCTCTCGGCCGACTGGCGCGCCTGCTCGCGGATGCGGATGGCGAGGTCGCGGCGGTCCTGCGAGAGGATCCGGTCGGACGTCACCTGGTCGGCACCGAGCACCTCGCGGATCTGCGCGTTGAGGATCGAGCTCAGCCGGTCCTCGGCGGTGCGGATGCCGCCGACGCCGACCGCCTGACGGAACTGCACCACGTCGGCGATGCGGTAGCGGGCGAAGGCGTCGACCACGAGCCGGCGATCGTCCGCCGGGGTGACCTCGATCGTCTCGGTGTCGAGCGACAGGATGCGGTCGTCGTACTTCACCACTTCCTGGATGATCGGCAGCTTGAAGCCGAGCCCCGGCTCCTCGCGGACCTGCTTGATCTGGCCGAACTGCAGGACCAGCGCCTTTTCGCGTTCGTCGACGATGAACAGCGACGACCAGATGCCGACCACCAGGATCACGAGGACGGGCAGGATGACGGTCTGGAAACGCATCAGTTCGACCCTCCGGTGCTGGCGGCGCCGCCCTGGGGCGCGCTGCGGCGGTTCAGTTCGTTGAGCGGCAGGAAGGGCAGCACGCCGCTGCCGCTGCCGGCACCCGCCTCGTCGAGCACGATCTTGTCGATCTGGCCGAGCGTGCGCTCTATCGTCTCGAGGTAGAGGCGGCGCTGCGTGACCTCGGGCGCCTGGTTGAATTCCTGCGCGACGGAGATGAAGCGCGACGCCTCACCGATGGCTTCGTTGACCACGCGGGCGCGGTACGCCTCGGCCTGTTCGAGCGTCTGCGCCGCCTCGCCGCGGGCCTCTGCCAGCACGCGGTTGGCGTAGGCGTCGGCCTGGCGCTGCAGCCGGTCGCGTTCCTGTTCGGCCGCCTGCACCTCGCGGAAGGCGTCGATCACCTCGGCCGGCGGGTCGGCCGCGTCGAGGTTCACCCGGACCACGCTGATGCCCGAATCGTATTCGTCGAGCGTGCCCTGGATGTTCTGCAGCGCGGTGTCGGCGATGAGGCCCCGGTCGCGGTTGAGGATCGGCGCGAGGTTCGAGGCCGCGATGATCTCGCGCATGACCGATTCGGACACCGCCTGGACGGTCAGCTGCGGGTCGCGGATGTTGAACAGGAGCCGTGCCGGGTCGGCAATGTTCCAGACCACCTGGAACTCGATGTCGACGATGTTGGCGTCGGTCGTCAGCATCAGGCCGTCATCGTCGGCCCCGCGTCCGAGCCCGATGTTCTCGGTGCGCTCGGAGGTGACGTTCACGACCTCGTAGGTCACGAACGGCCACGGCGCGAAGTTGAGGCCCGGCTGGCCGGTCGAGGAATATTCGCCGAGGAAGAGCTCCACCGACTGTTCCTCGGGTCGCACGGTGTAGAAGCTCGACCACGCCCAGACGGCGAAAAGAACGAGCGCGCCGATGATGAACACGCCGCGCGAGGGCATCTGGCCGCCGCCGCCCGAACCGCCGCCGGTGTTGTTGCCGCGACCACCCATGAGCACGCGCAGCCGTTCCTGGCCCTTGCGGACCAGATCGTCGATCTCGGGGATCTGGTTGTTGTCGCCGGGTCTGCGTCCGCCGCCACCGCCGCCCTGCGGGCGCTGGGGACCGCCGCCGCCCTGGCCGCCGCCGCCGCCGCCCCAGGGGCCGCCGCTGTTTCCTGCCATTAATCGTGGCTCCCTTGATGGATATCCGTTTCTTGTTGCTCGTAAGCTGGGCACGTGCCCTTCGAATTCAACCGCTGCGCACAGGTTTCCGCATGGTCACGATCTCTTCGGCCATGGTGGGGTGAACGGCGACCGTCCGGTCGAAATCCTCCTTGGTCGCACCCATTTTTACCGCGATCCCCGCGAGCTGGATCATCTCGCCTGCGCCGGGTGCGACGATATGACAGCCGAGCACGCGCCGCGTCTCCTTCGACACGACGAGCTTCATCAGGACGCGATCGGGCCGGCCGATGAAGGCGGTCTGCATCGGGCGGAAGGAGGTGCAGTAGACCTCGATCTCCTCCTGCTCCATCGCCTGCTCCTCGGTCAGCCCCACGGTGCCGAATTCCGGCTGGGTGAAGACCGCGGACGGGATCATCTCGTGGTCGGCCGGCGTCGGGTTGCCGCGGAACACGGTCTCGACGAAGGCCATGCCCTCGCGGATCGCGACCGGGGTCAGGTTCACCCGGTTCGTCACGTCGCCGATGGCGTAGATCGAGGGCACCGAGGTCTGGCTGTACTTGTCGACCGCCACGGCGCCGCCGCGGCCGAGCTTCACGCCCGCCTCCTCGAGGCCCATGTCGGCGGTGTTGGGCGCGCGGCCGGTGGCGAAGAAGACGGCGTCGAACACCGCCTCGCGCCCGGTCGAGGTCTTGACCCGCACCGGGCCGCCGCGGTCGGGCCGCGCCTGGCCGCCCTGCTCCGCGCCGGATTGCCGTTCCGAGGCGGGGGCGGCGTACATGTTGGTGCCCGCCCCGCTCGGCCGGTCGTCGGGATGGCCGATCTCGATCACGTCGGTGCCGGTGTGCAGGTCGATGCCGCGGGCGGACATCGCGTCGGCGATGAGCCCGCGCGCCTCCTCGTCGAAGCCGCGCAGGATCTGCGCCCCGCGGTAATACTGCGTTACGTCGACGCCCAGACCGTTGAGGATGCAGGCGAACTCGCAGGCGATGTAACCGCCGCCGACGATCAGGATGGATTTCGGCAGCTCCGGCAGGCCGAAGATGTCGTCCGAGACGAGGCCCAGATCGGCGTTCGGGATGTCGGGCCGCACCGGCCGGCCGCCGGTGGCGACAAGGATGTGCTTGGCGCTCAGCACCTCGCCGGTGGACAGCTCGACCGTGTGCGGATCGCGCAGACGCGCGCGCGCATCATAGGTGGTGACGCCCGACCCCTTGAGGAGCGTGTCGCGGTAGATGCTCTCGAGGCGGTCGAGTTCCTTCTGCAGGTGTCCAGAGAAGGCCTGCCAGTCGAAGCTGCCGCGCTCCATCGACCAGCCGTAGCCCTGCGCGTCGCTGGCGATGCCGCCATATTCCGATGCGAAGACCATGAGTTTCTTCGGGACGCAGCCGCGGATCACGCAGGTGCCGCCGTAGCGGCTTTCCTCCGCGAGGCCGACGCGGGCCCCGGTCTCGCCGGCGGCGACGCGCGCGGCACGGGTGCCGCCCGAGCCCCCGCCGATCACGAACAGGTCGTAGTCGAAGTCGGCCATGCGCTCAGTCCCCCAGGTCGCTGAAGAGGTTCTCGCTCTCGACGAAGTCGAGCCGGTCCTCGGTCACGGTGCCCGCGTTGATGTCGCGCACCTCGACCCGGCCGTCGCCGTGGCCCACGATCACCATGTCGCAGATGTCGATGAAAAGCCCGCTCTCGACCACGCCGGGGATCTGGTTGAGGACCATCGCCATCTGGCGCGGGTTGCCGATGCGGCCGAGGTGCAGGTCGAGGATGTGGTTGCCCTCGTCGGTGACGAAGGGCCGGTCGCCCGCCATGCGCAGGGTCATGTCGCGCCCGAGCACGTCCATCGCCACGAGCGATTCCTCGATCAGCGCCTGCGTCGTGCGCCAGCCGAACGGCACCACCTCGACCGGAAGCGGGAAGTGCCCGAGATTGCTGACCTCCTTGGCGGCATCCGCGATCACGATCATCTGGTCGGACGCGGTGGCGACGATCTTTTCCTGCAGCAGCGCGCCGCCGCCGCCCTTGATCAGGTTCAGCTCGGGGTCGAATTCGTCGGCGCCGTCGATGGTGACGTCGAGCCACTTCGCCTCGTCGAGGCCGATCACCTCGATCCCGACCTCGCGGGCAAGCTCGGCGGTGCGGGTCGAGGTCGGCACGCCGCGGAAGCGCAGGCCGTCCTCGCGCACCATCTCGCCGAGGCAGCGGACGAGCCAGGCGGCGGTCGAGCCGGTTCCGAGCCCCACCCGCATCCCGTCCTCGACATAGTCGGCCGCGCGGCGCGCGGCGACGAACTTGGCCTTGTCGATCGGCGAGAGTTCTGCGGGCATGGCGTGGAATCCTTCGGGCAGCGCATCGGCGGGACGCCGTGCGCCCCCTTGCCGGCAGGCTTATAGGCGCCGGCGCACGGGAGCAAGCGCGCGGCGCCGCGACCCCATGCCGCCGGTCGCGCGCCCGAAGTCCTGCGCGGTCGCGTCCCGCGCCGTCAGTCCGCGACGGCCGCGGTCCGGTCCGCCACGGACACGAGCGGCAGCGGCACCTCGCCCCGCGCCAGGGTCGCCCAGAAACCGATCACGATCATGGCGCCGACGAGCGCCGCGCGGTCGAGAACGAGTCGCATCGGATCCTCCATTCCAGCCCTCGGACAACATGCTCGGGGTTCCTGAAGGAAATATTAAGGCAGCGAGGTCAGAAACGTGCGCTGCCCGGTCGCGAACGGATCATGCCCCCTGTCCGGCCCGGGCTAGATCGCTGAACAGGTGCATCCGCGCCCGCCCTTGCACCCTGCGCCCGGACGCGTGAGGCTTGGGGGCACGCCAGCCAGGAAGGATACGGTCCGCGATGTTTCTCTCGGTCTTCGACATGTTCAAGGTGGGCATCGGCCCGTCCTCGTCGCACACGATGGGGCCGATGGTCGCGGCGGCGCGCTTCCTCGACCGGATGCGCGCGGCGGACTTCGCCTGCGCGGGCGTGAAGGGATCGCTGCACGGCTCGCTCGCCTTCACCGGCGTCGGGCACGCGACGGACCGCGCGGTCATCCTGGGCCTCGCCGGGTTCCGGCCCGAGAGTTACGACGCCGAGGCGGCGGAGGCGGCGCTGGCCGCGATCCGCGAGACGAAGACGGTGACGCCCGAGGGGCTGACGGAGCTGGCCTTCGATCCCGCGCGCGACCTGCGCTTCGACTACGACCGGGCGCTGCCCGGGCATGCGAACGGAATGATCCTGATGGGCACCGACGCGCAGGGCGATGTCATCCTGCAGGAGACCTACTATTCCGTCGGTGGCGGATTCGTCCTGACGGAAGAAGAGCTTGCCCGCGGCAAGGACACCGACGACGGCCCGCCCGTGCCCTACCCGTTCCGCAGCGCGACCGAGATGCTGGCCATGGCCGAGGCGTCAGGGCTGTCGATCGCGCAGATGAAGCGCGCGAACGAGGTGTCGCGCGGATCGGGCGACGCGCTCGACCGCGGGGTGGCGCGCATCTGGGAGGTCATGGATGCCTGCATCGAGCGGGGCATGCATGCGGACGGCATCCTGCCGGGGGGGCTCAAGGTGCGCCGGCGCGCCAAGACGATCCGCGACGCGCTGGTGGCCGAGCGGGGCACGAACCTTGCCGCGCCGCACACGATCAACGACTGGATGAGCCTCTATGCCATGGCGGTGAACGAGGAGAACGCGGCGGGCGGACAGGTGGTGACGGCGCCGACGAACGGGGCCGCGGGCGTGGTGCCGGCGACCATCCGCTACTGGCTCGACCACGTGCCGGGGGCGAGCCGCTCGAAGGTGCCGGATTTCCTGCTGACGGCCGCGGCGATCGGCGGGCTCGTGAAATACAACGCGTCGATCTCGGGCGCCGAGGCCGGATGCCAGGCCGAGGTCGGATCGGCGGCGGCGATGGCCGCGGCAGGGCTCTGCGCGGTCCTGGGCGGCACGCCCGCGCAGATCGAGAACGCGGCGGAAATCGCGCTGGAACATCACCTTGGCATGACCTGCGACCCGGTGAAGGGGCTCGTGCAGGTGCCCTGCATCGAGCGCAACGGGCTCGGTGCGGTCAAGGCGGTGTCGGCCGCGTCGCTCGCGCTGAGGGGCGACGGCGTGCACCTCGTGCCGCTCGACGCCTGCATCGAGACCATGCGCCAGGTTGGGGCGGACATGGCGGAGAAGTACAAGGAGACCTCGCTCGGCGGGCTCGCGGTCAACGTCCCGAACTGCTGAGGCAGACCGTCGGCAGGCGTATGGGTCCGGTATGGCCGCGGTATGGCCCCGCGCCCGTCAGAGCCAGCCGCGCCGGCGGAAATAGAGGTAGGGCAGGATCGCCGAGACCACCATCGCGCCCAGCGCCATCGGGTATCCGAACGGCAGTCCGAGCTCCGGCATGTGTTGGAAGTTCATGCCGTAGATCGAGGCGATGAGCGTCGGCGGCAGGAACATGACGGCGGCGACCGAGAAGATCTTGATGATCGCGTTCTGCTCGATCGAGATCATGCCGAGCGTCGCGTCGAGCAGGAACGTGATCTTCTGCGACAGGAAGCCCGCGTGGTCGAGGAGCGAGCGGATGTCTCGGGACAGCGTCTTGGTCCGCTCGCGCAGGTCCTTGCCCGCGGAGCGGCGCGCCAGCACCTGACCGAGGAAGCGGGCGAGGCGGTCGAGTGTCACGAGGCTGTCGCGGATGTTCGAGGCGAGCTCGCCCTTGCGGCCGATGCGTTCGAGCACGTCCTGGAAATCGCGGCTGACGGTCGCCTCGGAGCTGAAGACGCCGCGCGAGATCGTGTCGATCTCGCCGCCGAGGCGTTCGAGGATGTCGGCCAGCCGGTCGACCACCGCCTCGAGCAGCGACACTGTGACATCGCCCGCCCCGTCGAAGGCCATGTCGCCGCGCGTCGCGCGGTCGGGAAAGGTCTCGAAGGCGCGGGGCGCGTGGTGGCGCACCGTGACCAGCCGGTCCGGCGTGAGCACGAAGCTCACGGGCGCCATCACCGGCTGCGCGTCCTCGGTCCGGGCGGGCAGGATCGCGGTCATCACCGCGGTCTCGCCCCGGGCATAGAGGCGCGAGGAGATCTCGATCTCCTCCATCTCCTCGGCACGCGGCAGGGGCAGGCCGGCGAGGTCTTCGGCCAGCGCGCGCTCGTCCTCGCCCGGCTGCGCGAGGTCGAGCCAGACGGCGCCGGCCCCGGCGCGCGGCAACGCGACCAGCGCGCCGTTCTCGAGTGCGTATCCGCGGATCATCCCGGTCTCCCGTCCCTGCCCTGCGCGCCGCAGCCTTACAGGCCCGCGCCGTCCCGATCCAGCGGGGCGCCGCGATACCTTCGGGACCGCCCCGCGACCACGTATCCCGCTTGAAAGAATATTGCGTGACGCCTAGGTTGGCGGCAACGATCACGGCACGGCAATCGGTCGATGGGAGGGCGCGGCGATGGCGGCAGAGGGCGCGGGCGCGATGGGCGATCCGGTCGAGGAGACGCTGGCGCTCTACCGCGCGATGCTGCTCATCCGGCGCTTCGAGGAGAAGACCGGACAGCTATACGGCATGGGCCTGATCGGCGGGTTCTGCCACCTCTACATCGGGCAGGAGGCGGTGGTGACCGGCCTCGAGGCCTGCGCGCATCCGGGCGACCACCGCGTGACGTCGTACCGCTGCCACGGCCACGCGCTGGCCGCGGGCGTGTCGCCCGAGGCGGTGATGTCCGAGCTGCTCGGGCGCGAGAGCGGGGTCAACCGCGGACGCGGCGGGTCCATGCACATGTTCAGCCCCGCGCACCGGTTCTGGGGCGGGCACGGCATCGTCGGCGCGCAGGTGCCGATCGGTGCCGGCCTCGCGCTGGCCGAGAAGCATCGCGGCACCAACAACATCGCGTTCTGCTATTTCGGCGATGGCGCGGCCGACCAGGGCCAGGTGGCCGAAACGTACGCCATGGCGCGGAACTGGCAATTGCCGGTGCTCTTCGTGATCGAGAACAATGCCCAGTTCGCCGGCGCGCCGGTGCGCGGTCGGGCCCCGGCGCTGCTGGAGCGCGCGCGGGCGCACGGGATCCCGGTGCAGGCGGTCGACGGCATGGACGTGCGCGCGGTGCGGGCGGCCGGCGAGGACGCGGTCCTGCACGTGCGCGCGGGCAAGGGCCCCTACCTGCTCGAGGTCAAGACGCACCGCTATCGCGGCCATTCCATGGCGGACCCGGCCAAGTACCGCCGCGCCGCCGAGACGCCGCGCCAGCGCGAGGACCGCGATCCGATCACGTCGCTCAGGCGCCAGATCCTGGCCGAGGACCTGGCATCCGAGGACGACCTCAAGGCGGTCGACCGCGAGATCAAGGAGATCGTGAGCGCCGCCGCCGAGACCGCCCGCGCCGCGGCCGAACCCGATCCCGCGACGCTGTCGCAGCACGTCTACGCGGAGGCCTGAGCCCCGATGCCGACCGAGATCCTGATGCCGGCCCTGTCCCCCACGATGGAGGAAGGGCGGCTTGCGCGCTGGTACGTCAAGGAGGGCGACCGGGTCGACGCGGGCGACGTCATCGCCGAGATCGAGACCGACAAGGCGACGCTCGAGTTCGAGGCGGTGGCGCCGGGGCGGCTCGGGCCGATCCTCGTGCCCGAGGGGGCGGAGGCGGTGAAGGTCAACACGCCCATCGCGGTGCTCCTGAGCGCGGCGGAGGACGGCACGGAGATCGCGCTGCCGGAGACGCCGCCCGCCGCGCCCCCGCCCGCGCCGCGCCCGGCGGCACGCGGCGCGCGCTCGGGGACGCTGCGCGAGCCGGGCTGGGACGCGGATCTGCCGCGGGGCACGCTGACGGTGCGCGAGGCTCTGCGCGACGCCCTAGCGGAGGAGATGCGCCGCGACGACGACGTGGTCCTGATCGGCGAGGAGGTCGCGGAATACCAGGGCGCCTACAAGATCACCCAGGGTCTTTTCGACGAGTTCGGCGCGCGCCGCGTGATGGACGCGCCCATCACCGAGCACGCCTTTACCGGGATCGCGGTCGGCGCCGCCTTTGCCGGGCTGCGGCCGGTGGTGGAATACATGTCCTTCGCCTTTGCCATGCAGGCGATGGACCAGATCGTGAATTCCGCCGCCAAGACGCATTACATGTCGGGCGGTGCCGTCACCTGCCCGCTGGTCCTGCGCGGACCGCAGGGCATGGGCGGCCGGGTCGGGGCGCAGCACGCACAGTGTTTCGCGTCGTGGTTCGCGCAGGTGCCGGGGCTCAAGGTCGTGGCCCCCTTCGCCGCATCCGACGCCAAGGGACTGCTCAAGGCGGCGATCCGCGATCCGAACCCGGTCGTTTTCCTCGAGAGCGAGGCGCTCTACGGTCGCGCCTTCGAGGTGCCGGACCTGGGCGAGGACCACGTGGTGCCGCTCGGCCGGGCGCGGGTCTGGCGCGAGGGCACGGACGTGACGATCGTGAGCTTCGGAGCGGGCATGGCGCACGCGCTCGCCGCCGCAGACACGCTCGCCGAGGAGGGCCTGTCGGCCGAGGTGATCGACCTGCGGAGCCTGCGACCTCTTGACACCGGCACGGTGATCGAAAGCGTGAAGCGCACGAGCCGCTGCGTGACGGTCGAGGACGGCTGGCCGGTGGGCGCGGTCGGCGACCACATCGCGGCGGAGGTGATGCGCGGGGCCTTCGACTGGCTCGACGCGCCGGTCCTGTCGGTCACCGGGCGCGACCTGCCGATGCCCTATGCCGAGACGCTGGAGCAAGCGGCGCTGGTCACTTCCGGGGACGTGGTCGCGGCGGCGCGCCGGGTCTGCAACCGGTGAGCGGCGTCCCCGTGACAGCGCCGCGGATCGCGGCCTCGCCGCTCGCGCGGCGGCTCGCGGCCGAGCGGGGCGTCGAGCTGTCGGCCCTGCGCGGCAGCGGTCCCGGCGGGCGCATCCTGGCCGATGACGTGCCGGGCGGCGCGCCCCGCGCGGCGTCGGCACCGGCCGCGCCGACCGTTCCGGAAGCCCCGCCCGAGCCCACGCCCGCGCCGCGGGCGGCGCCCGCGTCCTACCGGCTGTCGCGGATGGTGGCGAGCGCCACGCTGGACCTGTTCGTGGCGGAGTTCGGCCGCGTGAGGGAGGTCCGGATCACCGACATCCTGGCCGAGGCCGCGCGGCGCGTCTCGCCGGACGGAGCGGCGGTGACCGTCGATCCGGGCCGTGCGCCCGATGCCGGGGCTCGGGGCGCGCTGGGCCTCTGCGACATGACTGCTGCGGGCCACGTGGCGTTCGACCCGGCACCCGCCGGTGCGCTCTCGGCCGTCTTGGGAGTGTCGCGGCCCGAGGCGGGCGTGTTCCGGATCGCTTTGGTGGCGGATGCGGCCGCCCTGCCCCCGACGGACGGCGCGGCGCTGATCGCGGCCCTCGCGGACCTGATCGAGCATCCCGCGCCGCTCTTTTCGCGCTGAGCGGTCAGGTGCCGCCGCGCAGCAGGTGGTTCATGCTGACCGAGGGCTGGTCGCAGCCCGCCTCGCCCACGATGCGCGCGGGTACGCCGGCGACCGTCTTGCAGGGCGGCACCTCCTCCAGCACGACGGAGCCCGCGGCGATCCGCGAGCAGTTGCCGATGCGGATGTTGCCGAGAACCTTGGCGCCGGCCCCGATCAGCACGCCGTCGCCGATCTTGGGGTGGCGGTCCTCCTCCTCCTTGCCGGTGCCGCCGAGGGTCACCGAGTGGAGCATGGAGACGTTGTCGCCAACCACCGCCGTCTCGCCGATCACTATGGAATGGGCATGGTCGATCATGATGCCGCGGCCGAGCCGTGCGGCCGGGTGGATGTCGACCCCGAAGACCTCGGAGCAGCGCATCTGCAGGAAATACGCCATGTCGAGACGCCCCTCGCGCCAGAGCCAGTTCGCCACGCGGTAGGACTGCACCGCCTGGAAGCCCTTGAAGAACAGGAGCGGCTGCAGGAATCGATGGCAGGCGGGATCGCGTTCGTAGATCGCGACGATGTCGGCACGCGCGGCCAGCGAGAGGTCGCGGTCTGCACCGTAGGCCTCGTCGCAGATCTCGCGCAGGATCTGCTCGGACATCTCGCCCGAGGCGAGCTTGAGCGAGATGCGATAGGCCAGCGCCCGCTCGATCGTCGGATGGTGCAGCACCGACTGGTGGATCAGTCCGCCGAGGAGCGGCTCTTCGGCGACGGCTTCCTCGCCCTCGCGCATGATGCGGCCCCAGACCGGATCGAGCTCGGCGACTTTCGCACGTGTTTCGGCCATGACGTCTCTCCTTTGACGGCGGCAAGGTAGCAGATAGGAGAGCGACGCAAAAACGCAAAGACGTGACGCGACCGATCACGGATCGGGATCAGCCCGGGACGCCGATCCCGAGCGTGGCGAAGGGTCCGGGGCCGTAGCGCGCCGAGACCTGCGCGACCGCGATGGTGACCGGCCCGCCCGCGAGATCCGCGGCGAGCGCGGCGGCACCGTAGCTCCAGTGCGGCGCCGCGAGGGTCATCTCGCGCAGCACCTCGGCGTCACGCGTCACGCGCAGCACGTAGCGTTCCGTCTCCTCGCCGAGGGGGACCTCGGGCACGTCCCAGTCATCGCCGTCGATGCGGGTGCGCCGGATCCAGTGCACCGCAAGGCCTCCGTCCGCGGCGTCGGCCCGCAGATGCACGGGGCGGTAGGGGCGCAGGCCGTTGCCGTCGAAGGCGTGGACCTGATGCACGTAGACCGGGTCCCCCACGTCGCGGCGTGCGGGTCCGATGCGATAGTGCCGCGCCTGCCGGCGCGCCGCGGCGGCCAGCGCGATCTGCTCGGGCGTGCCGTCGAGTCGCACCACGAGCGATCCCGCGGGCCAGGTGGCCGGCATGACGGCGTCGGTGCCGAAGAGCCCGCGCAGGCGGTGCGCCACTGCCCAGCGCAGCGGGCCGAGCGGTTCGGCGTCGCGAAACTGCGCGATCTCCCAGCCGCCGGGCGTGCCGTCACCGATGGCGAAGAGGTTGCCGCCGGACAGGAACGCCGCGTCCTCGATCGCCTGCAGGGCGCCCGAGACGAGACGCAGCTGCAGGGCGGGGCCGCGGTCGATCCGCCCCGGGGCCGCGCGGGACAGATCGGTCTCGGTGATGCCGACGATGGCGCGCGCGCCGTGCAGGCCGTTCAGCTGGTAGTCCGCGTCCCGGTCGGAATCGTGGATCGCGACGCTGCCCGGCCACGGCTCGGTGGTGAGCGCGACGTGCGGTGCGTGCTCCACCTCGTCGCCGCGCATGAGCGGCAGGTCGAGGAAGAGCGGCAGCACCGGCACCGCGGGCACGAAGGGCCGGAGCCGCGCCGGCGCCTCGTCGAAGCGCGCGGGCAGGTAGATGTCGGGATCGATGCGGACGGCGTCGACGATCTGGCGGTCCGTCAGTTCGACCCGGTCGATGCGGGCGAGCGTGCCGCCGCCAAGCCCCGGAAGCCGCACGATGTCGCCCGCACCGAGCGCCAGCCGCGACGGCGGCAGGGCAAAGCGCATCCCGTCCCGCGCCAGCCGCGCCTCGGAGAGCCAGCGCTCGACGATCTGGCGCGCCTCGGCCCGGGTGAGCGCGAGCGGGACCTCGCTGTCGGCCACCGCGTGCGTCGCGTCCTCGGGCAGCACGGTCTCTTCGGCGGCGGTGTCGTGGTCACCGTCGGCCTCGACGAAACGAAGGCGCACGCGCCCGGCGGTCTCTGCCCCGGCACTGCGGGTCTCGACGAGACGAGGCTCGCCGTCGTCTCCCTCGGCCAGCGCGTCGGCATCGAGGTCGACCGCCCCCGTCCCGTCCCGCATGCGGAACACCAGCGTGCCGCCGCGCTCGATCGCGTCGAAGCCGTAGGCCAGCATGAGCGGCTGCAGGGCGCGGCGGGCATCGCCCACCTCGAGCACCGCGTAACCACGCACCACACCGTGCAAACGGCGCGTGTCGATCTCGGCGAGGCCCGAGCGAGCGCAGATCTCGGTGACGACCGACGCGAGGCTCCGCGCCGAGGCGCGCCCGGTGATCCAGTGCCCGCGCCGCCAGTTGTCGCCATCGGTCCAGAGCTCGGCCCTTGCCGGGAACCACGGGTACGGACGGGCGTCCCAGGCCCAGACGAAGGTCCGCGCGAGATCGACCATCGGCAGGCCGTAGACCTCGGACACGGGATTGTTGACGGGGTCCTGCCAATGGAGGTGCAGGGCCCGCAGGTATTGCCGCTGGATCAGCTCGTCGCGGCGCCCGTCCGAGAAGTGGGGCAGGAAACTTTCCGACGACTTCGGGTCGAGGAAGACGTTGGGCTGGTTCGTGCCGCGGTCGACGGCAGGGCAGCCGATCTCCGTGAACCAGATCGGTTTCGACTGCGGCACCCACGCGGTGGGCGTGGCGGAGCGCACGCCGCCCGGGCGGTCATGGTGCGGCGTGCGCCACCAGTTGAGCACGTCCTTGTAGCGGTACACCCAGTGCTCGCCGTGGGCGGTGTCGACGATGGGGGTCCGCCGCTGCGCCGCGCGGGCCTCGGGCCCGTCATAGTACCAGTCGTAGCCCTCGCCGCCCGCCACATTTGCGCGCAGGTAGTCGAGGTCGTGGACCGATCCCCATGCGGCATCTTCGTGGCCGTCGCCATCCCGCCAGTCCGACAGCGGCATGTAGTTGTCGATGCCGACGAAATCGATCTGCGGATCGGCCCAGAGCGGGTCGAGATGGAACATCACGTCGCCCGAGCCGTCCTGCGGATGATGGCCGAAATATTCCGACCAGTCCGCAGCATAACCGATGCGCGTGCCGGGGCCGAGGAGCGCGCGCACCTCAGCGGCCAGATCGCGCAGCGCCGCGACCGCCGGGTAGCCCACGGCGTCGCGGATCTGCGTGAGCCCGCGCAGCTCCGACCCGATGCAGAAGGCGTCGACACCTCCCGCCGCGGCGCACAGCGCCGCCTGGTGCAGGATGAAGCGCCGGAACCGCCACTCGTCGGGACCGCCGTAGCTGACCGACCCGTCTGTCACGGTGAAATCGGCGGCGCGCGCGGTGCCGAAGAACGCCGCGACCTCGGCCGCTGCGGCGGCGGTGCGGTCCGGACTGCCGTCGCGGCCCGCGGCCGTCGACACCGTGATCCGGCCGCGCCACGGCAGGGCCGGCTGGTCCTCCGCCCCCGTCCACGGATCGGGACGTCCGTTGCCGGGCAGCTGCTCCATCAGGATGAACGGGTAGTACATCACCTGGAACCCGTCGGCCCGCAGGCGTGCGATGGCCTGCAGCACCGAGGCGTCCGCGGGCGTGCCGCCGTAGACCACCCCGCCGTCCTGCCGCGGCACGAGGCCCGCCCCCGCCCGGTCGAGGCCCGCGACCCGCCAGGGCATCCGCCCCGCGTCGAACTCTGCCTGTTCGACCCGCGGGCGGATGGTGCAGTCGCCGCAGCGCAGGTCGTCGCCGAACCAGCTGACCACGAGGGACACCGCCTTGCAGGATGGCAGCTCGTCGGTGAGCTGGCGCAGCGCCACGTTGAGGTCGGGCTCCTCCGCCGGCGTGCTGACGTTGACGACCTTGCTCGAGCCGAAGCCGTGGTCGAGGTGCTGCGCCGTGCTCGCGAGCGCGTATTCCCCCGTGCCGGGCAGCAGCGCCACGCCGCGGAGGAGCGCGGGCACGTCGTCCGCAGCAAGGTCGGGCCGCGTGACCTCGAAGCTGAACTGCGGCACCCGGTTGCCGAAGCGCCCGAGATCGAGATCCTCGATCACCACGTAGGCGGTGCCACGATAGGCCGGCACGTGCCCGGCTCCCTCGACGGCTTCCATCAGCGGGTCGGGCAGCTGGTCGGCACGCCCCGCGTAGACACGCAGCGCGAGGTCCTTGAGCGGGATCTCGGCGCCGTCGGCCCAGACGCGGTTCACGCCGGTGATCTCGCCCTCGCAGAGTGCGACGGCCAGGCTGACCGAGTAGCTGTAGGTCCTGACCTTGGGCTGGCTCGGCGCACTTCCCTTGCCTCCGCCGCCCGATGTGCGCGCATGTTCGCGGAACTCCGTTGCCCAGATCACCTGTCCGCCCAGCCGGACCCGGCCCCAGACCTGCGCCACCGGGGCGCCCTCGCTCGCCCCCGTCAGGCGGAACCTTTCGACCCGTCCCGTCTCGACCGTCTCGGAACCGCGGCCGAGGAGCTGCTGGTCGATGACCCGCCCGATGGCCGCGCCGGCAAAGCGTCCGACGACGGCCATGGACAGCCCCGCCACGGTCGCCGAGGTGGACGCGCCGAGCGCGGCACCCGCAGTCGCCAGAAGAAGCGTCGCCATTCAGTCCCTCCGATCCGGAAATGCGAAACGCGCCACCACGCGCCGGCGCCAGGGCCGCGTGAGCGCGCTCTCGGTCACGCCGTGCCCGGAATAGGCGTGGATAAAGGACGGCCCGCGGTCGGTCGCGCCGGCGATGCCCAGGTGCTTTGCAACGCCGCCCTCGCGCATGCGGAAGAGCAGAACGTCGCCCGGGCAGAGGTTCGCGCCGGTACGCGGCACGAGGTGCCGCACCGCGGCGGCCCAGAGCCGTTCCTCGCCTTGCGGCTCGGACCAGTCGCGGCTGTAGGCTGGCGGACGCTCCGGCTCCGGGCCCACGATCTCGCGCCAAACCCCGCGCACGAGGCCGAGGCAGTCGCAGCCCGTGCCCCGGAGCGAGCCCTGGTGCAGGTAGGGCGTCCCGATCCAGCCGCGCGCGGCGGCGACGATGTCCGGGCGCCCGGATGCGGGGTTCATCGCCGGCTCCCGCCGCCCAGCGCCTTCGCGCCGGTCGGATGGACCATCAGCCAGTCCTCTCCGGGGATGTCCGGAAAGCCCTGGAAGTTCAGGATGTTGTCAAACTTGAGCCGGCAGGTCTCGAGCCGCTTGTCGCAGCCCGCGACGATCCGGACCGGATCGCCCGCCACGATATCGGCGCGCACGGGCTCCCAGAGCTCCACCACGCGCAGATCGCCCGCCATCCGGTCGCGCTTGATCGCGCCGCCGAGGCCCTCCGCCGGACCGCCGAGCATCTTCAGCGCCCCCCGCGCGAACCAGTCGGGATCGAAACCGCCCATGGGCCCGAGGACGAAGCGCCGGCCGGACGCCACCTCCGTGACCGGGCCCTCCCAGGCATATCCGGGCACGCCGAGATCGGCGCGGCAGGACGCGTCGCCCAGAACCGCGGTGCAGGATTTCTGGTAGACACGTCCTAGCGGCCGGTTCAGCCGCTCGGAAAGGCCCCGCAATTCCGCATGGAACGCCCCTTCCGCGCGGCGGATCTCGCCGATATGCCCGCGGAACAGCACGCGCCGTGCCGCAACGTTCGCCCAGTTGACCAGCCAGACCGTCACCCGCGCGTCGTCGTAGCGCCCCGCCGCGATGTCGCTCTCGGTGACGCCCGGATCGCTCAGCGCGCCCATCGCCTCGGAATTGTCGACCGACAGCCCGGTGCCCTGCTGTAGCGCCCGTGCCGACAGGCCGGTGCCCGCTCGGAACGTCACGCCCTCGAAGGCAAAATCGCGATCGTGGTCCGTGAACCCGAGCCGCACGCCGTCCTGCCGCTCCACCGCCCAGGCGCGCGCGACCGTGGTGTGCCCGGTCGCCAGGTGCGTGTCGAGCGCGGTCTCCTCCTCGCGCCGCGCCATCAGACCCGGAGCTCCACCACCGGAACCGACGGCGCCTCGCCGGCGCGAAAGCTCGCGACGCTGGTGTGGATCCGGTCGGTGTCGAACCGCACCGGCACGTCGAACTCGAACCCCGCCCGCACGTCGACGCCGGTCGGCGGCGCAACGACGAAGCTGATCCGCCCGCAGGTGGTGTCGACCTCGTAATCGACGCCCTCGCGCTGCTCGGTGTCGCCCACGCCCGCCCGGACCGTCCCGGCCACGGGTTTCGCGATCGGACGGGAATAGGCGTACTCACCCGATCGGTACCACTTGCACAGCTGGAACGTTCCGGTCGCCCCGTCGCCGTAGGCCAGCAGCTGGTCGCGGAAATCCGGGTCGCGCGAGGGCAGGCACGACTTGTAGTCCGACCAGTCCTTCCACCGGAACCCGTGCAACTGCCCCCGCCGCGCCTCGAAGAAGGCGACGAGCGCCTCCATGTCGTCGAGCGACCGCAGCCCCACGCCCGCGTCGAACCGCCGCCGCGAATGGGCCCAGAGCGCGTTGCGCTCCTCGTGCCCGCTCGCCAGCGCGACCACGTCGGTCCGCCGCTCGGGACCGCCGACCGAGCCGAAACTCAGCCGGGCGGGAAACCTCACTTCGTGAAACGCCATGATGATCCCTCAGCGGTTGCGCTGGCCTCGGGCCAGCGCCCGGCCCATCTGCGCGGCGATCTGGCTCTGGCTGCGCTGGAACGATCCAAGGTCGGGCGTGGACACGTTCATCGTCACCTGTACCGGCGTGCCGCCACCCTGTGCCCGGACCCCGAGCCGCCCGTCGGCCCCGCGCGCCAGCGGCATGATCGCCTCCGGTCCGGCCTCGCCCATCAGGCCGGTCCCGCCCCGCATTGGAAAGGTCGTGGGCCGCGAGACGATGCCGCCGCTCGCAAACGGCATCACCCGTCCCTGCACGAAGGTGCCGCCGTTTGCGAATGGCGCGAATTGGCCGAACAGGGACTGGATGCCCTGCGTCAGCATGCCGCCGAAATGCCCCGCCACGGGGCGCACCGCCGCGCGCCAGGTCGCATCGATCATGGACTGCGCGACGGTGTGGAGCGCGTCCGACAGCGTCTTGCCGTCGAGCACCACGTCGTCGATGGCGCGGGCCAGTCCCCGGCTCAGCGACACCTCGAAGCGCCGCGCCCCGGCGCTTGAGGTCTCGAACCCGTCGCGGATGCGCTGCATCTCGACGTTGAAGCCCTGCGCCATGCCGGCCGCACCGGCAAAGGTCGTCTCCAGCGCGTCGATCTCCTCGGACAGCGTCTCGAGATCCGTCATCTTCCGCTCCTCGTCTCATCCTCGCCCAGGTCCCCGGGAGCGGAAGGCACCGCCGCGTCCGGGAACGCCGACATCAGTTCGGCAAGCCGCGCCCGTCCCATGGGCTGGCCGGCGCCGCATGCGCCCAGCAGCACCGCCAGTTCCGTCGGCGTCAGGTCCCAGAACACCGCCGGCGGCAGGCCGAGGCCGCGCATTCCCGCCCGCATCAGGGTCGGCCAGTCGAAGGTCATCGCCTCAGCCCTCCGCGCCCGGCGGGATGAAGGCTCGCGCCAGCACCGCGGCCGCCGCACGTGCCGCCGCAACCGGCCCGCCCTCGATCTCGGCCGCGATCAGGTCGGGCGCAGTGCAGTCCCAGCCCCCGCCGCGCAGCCCCGCGACGATCACTGCCAGCACGTCGCGCGTGCCGAAGCGCCCGCTTTCGAACCGTTCCGCCATCGCCACGAGGCTGTCGGAACCCAGCGTGTCCTCAAGTTCGGCCAGCGCGCCGAGCGTCAGGCGCATGGTGCGCCGCTCGCCATCGACCACCAGCGACACCTCTCCCCGCCACGGATTTCCCATGGCTCACGCCACCATCGCCACGAAACCGAGCGCACCCGCCGAGGCCAGCGACAGCTCGTAGGTTGCCTCGCCGTCATGGCTGCCCGCATATTCGATCCCGGTGACCTGGAACGGTCCCTGGACCGTTCCAAATCCCGGGATCACCACCTGGAAAGCCGGGGTCTCGCCATCGAAGAAAATCTGCCGCGCACGCTCGTCGGTGGCGTCGTCCTTGAACACGCCCGTCCCCGAGATCGCCGCGGAGCGCACGCCGGCCCCGCCCAGAAGCTCGCGCCATCCGCCCGCGCTTTCGAGCGTGGTCACGTCCACCGTCTCGGCGTTGAAGCTGATGCGCGTCGCGCGCAGCCCCGCCATCGTCTGGAACTGGCCGTCTCCGGTCAGGTCGACCTTGATCAGAAGGTCCTTGCCGTTCTGCGCACCCATCGTCGTCACTCCGTGGTCTGAGGTGAGCCGGCGTACGGGTCGTCCTCGACCCGCGCCCGGAAGGTCATGTCGATGCGCCGCCGCCCGTCGCGGTCGCGCGCCGCCTTCGCCCGCAGGAACCGGAGGCTGACGAGGCGCCCGCGTGTCAGCGCGAGATCCGCGGCGCACAGCGCGTCGCTTGCGGCCGCGGCCGCGCGCTTGGCCGCCTGGAACCCCGCGCCGTCGGTCACGATGCTCACTTCGAAATCGTGCCACGCCCCGGCCCCGCTCTGGTCCGAGGCATCGCGCACCCGCTCCGCACCGAGGGCGATGAAGAGGCCCGGCAGAGGACCGGCCGGCACCGCGTCGTAGACATGGGCGCCCACGGTTGCCGCGACCGTCCCGTCCTCGTTCAGGCGCCGGTAGATCGCCGCCTGCAGCGCGCCGGAGACGCCGTAGCTCATGACGCGCGCTCCTCTTCCGCGTGGCACAGGAGGAAGTGCCCGGCGCGGTCGCGGGTCGTGACCGCGGTGATCCGGAACCGGCGAGCGCCCAGCGCGAACCGCTGGCCGGCACGCGGCCGGGCGTCGCTGCCCTCGGGCGCCGCGCGCACGGTGATGCGGAAGGCGCCGACGGACACCGGCCCTGCGGCCCCTTCGGACTCGCGCCCCGACCGCGCCTCGACCTCGGCCCAGAGCGTGCCGAGCGGCACCCAGGTCTGGACGAACCCACCCGCCCCGTCCTGCACCTGCCGCGGGTCCTGCAGGACGAGCGCATGCGACAGACGCGGCGCGATCATGACGCGAACCCGATGCGGGCGACCCGGTAGCGCGCCAGGAGGCTCGTCACGCCGAACGGCATGCAGCCCTGCCCGAGCGCGGTCTCGTCGCGGTATTCGTAGTAGTGCGCGGCCAGCAGCAGGACCGCCTGCGCGAGATCGGCCGGCACGTCCTCGAAATGGTCGGCGTAACCCGCGACGAAGCGGATCTCGACGGCGCCGCCGGTCGGCACCGACGGCAGCAGCGACGCCGTCGGCCGCAGCCGTGGCAGCTGGCTGTCACGTTCCAGCCGGTAGCGTTCCGCCGCCACCAAGTCTGCCGTCCCGAACCGGTCGATCAGCGTCACCTGCGTGATCGCCCGCACCGGCGCGGTGCCAAGCGGCTGCCCCTCCGGATCGGTCCAGTCCCCGAGCGTGAGCACGAAGCCCCGCGACAGGATCGTCTTGCCCGTGCGCGCCTCGGCGGCGGCGAGGGCGGCGCGCAGGAAGGACGCGAGGACCGGGTCCTCGATCCCGTCCACGGCGAACCCCGTGCCCAGGCGCAGGTGCCGCTTCAGCGCCTCGAGAGGCAGGCTGTCCTCGGCAATCGCGGTCTCTTCGATCAGCATCATCGTCTCGTCACTCCTGTGCGCCGCCGCGCCCCGCGGGGCCCGCGTCCTGCATCGGCAGGGCCCGTCGGCGGCCGGCCGCGATCGGGCCGGCCGCATGCGTCTTGCCCGGTCAGGACACCGCGCAGCGCAGCAGCTTGATCGCCGCGAAATCCGACACGTCGCCGCCCACGCGCTTCGTCGCGTAGAACAGGACGTGCGGCTTGGCGCTGAACGGGTCGCGCAGCACCCGCAGGTCGGGACGCTCGGCGATGGTGTAGCCCTGCGCGAAATCGCCGAACGCGATCGGAAAGGCGTTCGCCCCGAGATCCGGCATGTCCTCCGCGATCAGCACCGGGTAGCCCAGCAGCCGGGCGGGCTCCGCCGCCGCGAACCCGTCCGACCACAGGTGCCGGCCGTCCGCGTCCTTGAGCTTGCGCACCGCGCCGGCGGTCTTCGAGTTCATCACGAAGGTCGCGTTGGCGCGATAGGGCGCGCCCAGCGCGTAGACGAGATCGATGATCGCGTCGCCCGATCCGAGGTTGTCCGCCACCCCGGTTGCGATGAAACCAAGCCGGTCCCACGCCCAGGCGCCGTTCGCGACCTTGGTGTGGTTCAGGAAGCCCCTCGGCTTGTCCACGCCGTCGCCCGAGATGAAGGCCGCCGCCTCGGCGCGCGCGAACTTGTCGGCGATGCGCCCGGCAAGCCACCCCTCGATGTCGAAGGCGCTGTCGTCGAGCAGCCGCTGCGACGCCTTGGGCATCGCGTTCAGCTCGAAGAGCGGGATCGAGATGCGGTCGATGGTAGGCGTCGTGGTCTCGGTCGTCGGTGCGACCTCGGTGGCCCATCCCGCGCCCGTGTCGTTGCGGTCGACCAGCACGTCGAACGACGTCGCCTCGACGTTCACCACGTTCGCCACGGCCCGGATCGACGCCGTCGCCGACAGGACCGACCGGATGGTTTCGGACGTCACCGGATCGACGAGGTATCCGCCATCGGAGTTGATCGCCGCGGAGAGCGCCTTGCCCTCGATCACGATGCCGCGCAGCCCGTCGTCGTCGCCGGTGCGCAGGTAGGCGTCGAACGCCTTGCGGTGCGGCGCCTCGACATCGGCCATCGCGGCCAGGGCGGGCCGGCGCTGCGCCGCCACGGTCTTTCGATCCAGCATTGTCACTCGCTCTTCCTGATCCTTGAGTTTTGCGTAGAGATCGCCCCGAAGGGCCTTCACGTCCTCGACGAGGCCCGCGATCGCGGCGCCCAGTCGGGTGGCCGGAGACACGTCTTCTCCGGTCCGAGAACGGGTCTCGGCTGTGCTCATGTCGGTGTTCCCACGTTTGGCCGACGGCGTCAGAGGCCGGCCAGGTCCCGGCGCGCCGCTTCGATGCGCTGCGCCATCTGCAGCAGCGCGCCGTCATCGGGGCTGTCGCCCTTGGCCGCCACCCGCGCACTGGAGAGCATCGGGAAGGTGACCAGCGACACCTCCCAGAGGTCCAGTTCCGTCAAGAGCCTCTGGCCCTTGTCGTTCTTCGTGGCGCGGATCGTGCGATACCCGATCGACAACCCGTCGATCGCCCCCGCCGCCACCAGCGCCGCCGCCTCGCGGCCCTTCTCGACCGTGTCGAGGATGCGTCCCGCGACGAACAGGCCCCTGCCGTCCTCGCGCACCTCGTCCCATACGCCGATGGGCTGCGCGGGATCGTGCTGCCACAGCATCTTGACCGCGCTCCCCTCCGCGGCGAGCCGCTTCAGCGAGGCCGCGTAGGCGCCCGTCGCCACCACGTCGCCGCCCTGGTCGCATGCCCCGAACAGCGAGGCATAGCCGGCGATGCGCGTGCCCTCGGCCAGCGTCGCCTCCCGCGACAAGCGGCAGAACTTGTGCTCCAGTTCCATCATCCGTCCTTTCTGGCGCGGGCTCACGGGCTGACCGTCAGCACGCTCTGGAACGCCTGGGCGAGGATGACCCCGACCACGCCGTAGACCGTGAGCCAGAGCCTGCGCTCCAGCCGCTCCATCACCGCTTCGATCCGGTCGAGCCGGGCGGAAAGCGTCTCGAAATGCAGCTTCGACAGCCGTTCGTGTGCCTCGAGCCTGAGGCCCGGCGCGCAGTCGAACGCGTCGTAGGCGGCGCGCGGCTCAGGCATCGTGCACCTCCGCGGCATCCGCATCGGCAAGCGGCGGCAGGCCCAGCAGCGCCCGCTTCTCGGAAACGGTGAGGAAATCGGCCTCGGACACGCGGCGCCATTGCGCGTCGCGCTCCACCGCCAGCGCCGGCACCTGGTCGAGATCGGGCTTGAGGTCGAGGGCCTCGCCCGCATGCGCCGACAGCCAGTGCCCGAGCGCCGCCGCCACCCGGGTGGCAAGCGGCAGCACCGTCAGGCGATAGAATGCCCGGTGCGCCTCCTGGTAGTTCGCGTAGGTCGCCTCGCCCGGAATGCCGAGCAGCATGGGCGGCACCCCGAACGCCACCGCGATCTCGCGCGCCGCCGCCTCCTTGGTCTTCTGGAATTCCATGTCCGACGGCGAGAAACCCATCTGCTTCCAGTCGAGCCCGCCCTCGAGCAGCATCGGCCGCCCGGCGTTCCGCGCCCCCTGGTGGTAGCTCTCCATCTCCGAGACCAGCCGCCGGTACTGCTCGGGCGACAGCCCGCCCTGCCCGTCCGCGCCCTTGTAGACGATGGCGCCCGAGGGCCGGGCGGCGTTGTCGAGCAGCCCCTTCGACCAGTGCGAGGCCGCGTTGTGCACGTCGATCGCCGCCGCGGCCGGCTGCAGCGGCGACAGGCCGTAATGGTCGTCCTGGGGATGGAAGCTCTTCACGTGGCAGATCGACGCCACCGGTCCCGTCACGTCGAAGCGGTGCACGCGCGCGCCCACCCGGTACTCGTAGGCCACCGGCCAGCCGTCGGGCCCCGGCACCAGCCGCATCCGGTCCGACCGCAGCACGTGCAGCTCGAACGGGACACCGGCCGCGTCCGTCACCGCCTCGACATAGCCGTCTCCCGACAGCAGGAGCTGGCCATAGAGCGCCTCGAGCAGTTCGGCCCGCCCCTGCGCCGGGTTCGGACGCGACATCAGCGACAGGAGCGGATGTACGTCGTAGCGATGCGCCGCATCCTGCAGCACGAGCGGCAGCGCCGCGGCCGCCTCGGCGATCAGCCTGACCGCCCGGAAGCCGACCGGGTTCCCGGCAAATCCGGTCCGTGTCAGCGAGACCGTGTCGCGGGCACTCCAGGCGACGCGGCCGAGGCTCGCATGGGCCACGACCGGTCCCGTGGCGCTCGCCTTTCGGTCGCCCGGCCCTGCATCCTGCCGCTGCCGGAATAGGTCTAGAACCATCGAGAGCTCCTCGCTTCGTCACTGCCGCCCGCCGGCATGTCGGCCGGCTGCCCCGCGATCGGGTCCTTTCGGCCCCGACACGAAGGACCCTATGAAAGAGGCGTTAAGCCGGCCTCCTCAGAGCGTGCGCAGTTGCGGCTCGGCTCCCGCCCCGCGCAACACCAGGTCGCTCAGCGCCCAGACCAGCGCGTCAACGCGGTCGGGGCTGCCCGTTCCCTCGAACCCGCCGGTCGTCATCTGGCACATCTGGTCCTCGAGCGCCTCGAGCCCCGGCAGGTGCGTCACCCGCCCCTGCTCGTAGAGCGCGGCCACCGGTTCAGCCCGCGCGACCTTGCCGCGCGTCGCATGCACCGGCCGCACCGGCACCAGCGGATCGACCTGCCGGATCACCGCCTCCACCATGTCGCCGCCCATGTTGACCTCGGCCACCAGGCGCTCGGCCTGCCAGCGCGCCATGGCGTCGAGCGCGGCCCGCGCCCAGCCGGTCGGTGAGGCTCCCTGCACGCTTGCGTCCTCCAGCACCACGGCCCGCAGGTCCCGCGGCCCCTGCCCGCCCGGATGGATCCCCGCGACAATGATCCCGCAGGTATCGGCCCCCGCCCCGCTCGTGGCCGGCGGATCGACCGCCACCACAACCCGCGTGCAGACCGGCGCCGTGGCGACCGCCGCCCGCTCGAGCATCGCCCGCGTCCAGAGCGCACCCTCGGCATCCTCGACCAGCACGCCGTCAAGCTCCTGCCGCGCGAGCCGTGTGCCGGCATAGCGTGCGCGGACCTCCTCGAGGAACGACGCCGCCAGGTGCGCACGGTTGGCTTCGGTCCGTGCATGGGTGACCACGGTGGACGGCGCCGCCAGGAGCCGCTTGAGGGCGCCGGTGTTGCGCGGCGTCGTGGTCACGCAGACCCGCGGCGCGGTGCCAAGGCGCAGGGCGAACTGCAGCATGTCCCAGGTGCCCTGCGCCCGCCGCCACTTTGCCAGTTCGTCGGCCCAGGCGGCGTCGAATTGCGGCCCGCGCAATCCCTCAGGATCGTGGGCGGAAAAGGCCATCGCCTCGGCGCCGTTCGGCCAGATCAGGCAACGCCGCCCGGCATGCCAGAGCGGCCTTCGGTCGGGCGGCGAACAGGCCAGGATCCCGCTGTCGCCATGGATCATCACCTCGCGCACCTGGTCCTGCGTCTCGCCCACCAGCGCCAGGCGGCGGCACCGCCCCGCGCTGAGGGGGCGTGAGCCCTCGACCATGCTGCGCACCCATTCGGCCCCGGCGCGCGTCTTGCCCGCGCCGCGGCCGCCCAGGATCACCCATGACCGCCACTCGCCCGGCGGGGGCAGCTGGTGGTCGTGGGCCCAGAACTCGAACAGGTAGGGCAGCGCCAGCAGCGCCCCCTCGTCGAGACCGTCGAGAAACGCGTCACTGCTTGCAGCAGGATCGGAGCCGATCAAGTCGGCAACGCAGATCCGCGCGGGCGCGGTCGAGATCGATGGCATAGTCATGGGCGATACCCGCGCGTTCCTTGTTCATCTTCTGCAGTTCGAGCTCGGTCTCGCGCGCCGCGCGCAGCCAGAACTTGACGTCGGCCAGCACCTTCACGGCCTCCGTCGGGTTGCCGAGTTCGCCGTTGACGGCGCGCGCGCGCAGTTGCGTCAGTTCGATGCGGATCGTGCGCACGATCTCGGCGATGGCATTCCGGTCTGCCTCGAGCTCGGCCATGCGGTCTTGCGGCGTGATGAGGCTCATCGTTGTCTCCAGCTTGGATTGCACCCCGCCGCCGCCATGACGCGCATGCCGGACATCCGGGGGGTGCCGACCTTCGACACGTCGTCAACCTTGACGGACAGACCTTAAATCAAGTGCAGGGGAAGCGTACGCTGCCCGGTGCCGGAACACCCGCCCGTGAGCCGCAGGCAGGCGTGCGAGAGACGTTTTTCATCAACATGTTGAGGGCCGCACCGCGCCCGGCGCGACGGCCCCTCGATGTCAACGCGCGGTGACAGCGCGCGCCCGGCGCCTTACGGATTGAGCGGCCAGATCAACGGGATGATGAGCGCCGACAGGACCCCGATCGACAGGTTTAAGGGCACGCCGAACTTGAGGAAGTCGCTGAAGGAATAGCCCCCCGGCCCGTAGACCAGCGTGTTGGTCTGGTAGCCGATCGGCGTGGCGAAGCTGCACGAGGCCGCCACCATGACCGCGACCACCAGCGGCCGCGCATCGATCCCCAGCGCGTCGGCGAGCGAGATCGCGATCGGCGTGATCACGACTGCCACAGCGTTGTTGCTGACCATCTCGGTCAGCACCGAGGTCAGCAGGAACACCGCCCAGATGATGAAGACCCCCCGCAGCTCGCCGATGAGCGGCGCGACGGCGTTCACGATCAGCTCGACCGCTCCCGAACTCTCCAGCGCGGCACCGATCGCCAGCATGGCAAAGATCAGCGCCAGGAGCTGACCCTCGACGAACGAGAACGCCTCGTCGGAATCGATGCACCGCGTCAGCAGGACCACGGCCACCGCGATCACCGTCAGCGCGAGGATCGGCGCCACCCCGAGCGCGGCCAGCACCACGATGCCCGCGAGCGCGCCCAGCGCGATCGGCGCATGTCCGCGGCGATAGGCACGCGCCGACGGCTGGCTCACGTCCACGAGCGCCATTTCCTCGGACAGCCGCTTGATGTCGCCCGGCGCCCCCTCGAGCAGCAGCGTGTCGCCCACCCGCACCACCAGCTCGTCGAGCTGCCGGCCGATGTTCTGGTTCCTGCGGTGTGCGGCGATCGTGTAGACGCCGTAGCGCCGCCTGAGCCGCAGCGCCCCGAGGCTCCGGCCCACCATCTTGCATCCCGGCGTGATCAGGACCTCGACGGTACTCGTCTCGACCGACGACACCTGGTCGACGCGTTTCAGCGACTTGTTGCGCTGCAGGCTCAGAAGCTCGGTCATCTGCGTGCGCAGCACCACGCGGTCGCCCACCTGCAGCGTCACGCCCTGCAGGTTGCGGCGCAGCGAGGTGTCGCCGCGGATCACGTCGATCAGCCGCACGCCGTCGCGCTTGAACAGCTGCACGCCCAACACCTCGCGGCCGATCAGGTTGGAATCCGGCGGAATCACCGCCTCGGTGAAGAACTTCATGCGGCTGCGGTCCGAAAGCATGCCCGCCATGCTTGCCCGGTCGGGAAGGAGCCACGGCCCCACGAACCGCAGGTAGAGCATCCCCCACGCCACGAGCACGATGCCGAGCGGCGTGACCTCGAAGATGGAGAAGGGTTCGAGCCCGCGGCTGCGCGCCACCCCGTCGACCAGCAGGTTCGTCGACGTCCCGATCAGCGTCGTCGTGCCCCCGAGGATCGCGCCGTAGCTGAGCGGCATCAGGAGCTTCGATGGCGACAGCCCCATCACGTTTGCGAGTTGCACGAAGATCGGCAGCATCACCACGACGACGGGCGTGTTGTTCATGAAGGCCGAGGCGACCACCACCAGCGCCATGATGCCCGCGAGCGCCATCCTGGGCCGCTTCTCGGCCCCCGCCTGCGCATAGGTCGTGAAGTAGTCGAGCGCCCCCGTCCGCACGAGCGCCCCCATCACGAGGAACATCGTCGCGATGGTCCAGGGCGCGGGATTCGCCAGCACATCGAGCGCGGCGTCGTAGGGCAGCACGCCCAGCGCCAGCAGCACGCCCACCCCGCCCACGGCCACCACCTCGGTCGGGTAGAACTCGCTCACGAACAGCGCGAACATGACGAGGATGACGCCGAGGGTGATGTAGGCCTGCGTCTCCTGGCCGAAACTCAGAAAGTCCATCGCCGTCCGTCAGCCTGTCGCCTGCGCATCCGCGGCATCATGTCGGGTCGGCACGCCCTGCACAAGGGTCGCACGGGCTCCCGCATCACGGCAGCGCCGCCTGCAGCCGCCCGCCGGTCCGGATCATCCGGATCGACGTGGCCTTGCCGCTGCGATCGTCGGTCTCGACCAGCACGCCGGCCAGCGTCGCCTCGCCCAGGGCCGGCTGGAACCGCGCCTTCGGCATGCCGGTGATGAAGCGGCGCAGGGGCTCGGACTTCTCCATGCCGATCACCGAATCGTAGTCGCCGCACATGCCCGCATCGGTCAGGTAGGCGGTACCGCCCGGCAGGATCTGCGCGTCGCCGGTCGGGATGTGCGTGTGCGTGCCGACGACGAGGCTGGCGTGGCCATCGCAGAAATGCCCCATCGCCATCTTCTCGGACGTCGCCTCGCAATGCATGTCCACGAGCACCGCCTGCGCCTGCCCGCCCAGCGGGTGCGCCTTCAGCACGGCGTCCACGGCCGAGAACGGATCGTCGAAGGGGCGTTTCATGAACACCTGCCCCAGCGCCTGCAGGACGAGGATCTTGCGCCCCCGCGCGTCGCTGAACAGCCGGTGCCCCCTGCCAGGCGCGCTCTTGGCGTAGTTCAGCGGTCGCAGGATCCGGCTGTCTGCCTCGATCGCCTGCAGCATGTCCTTCTGGTCGAAGGCATGATCGCCGAGCGTCACGCAATCGGCCCCGGCCTCGAACAGCACCTTGGCGTGGTCCGCGGTCAGGCCCGCGCCGTTCGACGCGTTCTCGCCGTTCACCACGACGAAATCGACCGACCAGTCGCGCTTGAGCCCGGGCAGCGTGGCGGCGATCGCCTCGCGTCCGGCCCGGCCCATCACGTCTCCGAGAAAGAGGATCTTCATGGAACCGAGGCGTAGAGGCCACCGTTCCAAAAGCAAAGCCCGAAAACGCGCATCCGCCCCTCCGCGGCCCGAGCCGGGCGCGGCGTCAACGGGACCTTCACGAGGTTCGCCGCACCCTGTCCCGCCATGCAGAACGCCCTTCGCCTCCTTGCTGCAACCTGCCTGCTTGCCGCTCCGCTCGGGGCGGCACCGCAGGATCCCTCGACGCTCTTCGCGCAATGCGCGGGTCGGCTCGCCGCGACGATCGAACAGGGTTGGCTGACCGGGCGACACGACACCCGCCTCGCCCGGCTCAAGCGCGATTTCGACGTCCTGACCGACGCCGCGCTGCCCGGGTCCGGCGTCCTGCCGCCCGCGACCCGCGCCGCGCGGATCGAGGCCAAGGCGCACCAGGCGTTCCTGCTGCGGATGGCGGCTTTCCATGCCGACCACCGGCGCGCGCGGCTCGCCGCCGCGGCGGCACGCGACCACCGCGCCCGCTGCCTGTCGCTCCTCCTCGGCGCAGGCTGAGCGCGAAATCGCAGCCAAGGCACTGACATGTAATGATAACTGCCCGAGGAACCGCGTCCGCGGCGGCACGGGCCCCGAACCCGCGCCCCCTTGCACTTCGCGCGGCGACGTTGGACAAGGAATCCATGGTCAAAAGCTCCGACAACCCGGCAGATCCGTTCAAGAAGGCGCTCGCCGAAGCGACCAAGGTCATGGCGCATGACCCCGACCTGACGGTCAGCTACTCGGTCGATCCGTCGGGCGTGTCCGGGGACGCGATGCGCCTGCCGCAGGTGTCGCGCCGCCTGACCCCGGACGAGGTGCTGCTCGCACGCGGGACCGCCGACGCGCTGGCGCTGCACCGCCGCTATCACGACGCGAGTACCCACGCGCGTTACGCTCCGCAGGGCGACATGGCGCGCGAGATCTTCGAATCGATGGAGACCGCGCGCTGCGAGGCCATGGGCGCACGCGACATGCCCGGCACCGCGGGCAACATCGACGCCAAGATCAGCCACGAGGCGGCGCGCAAGGGCTATGCCGAGGTGCGCGACGCCGCCGACGTGCCGCTCGCCACCGCCGCGGGCTACCTCGTGCGCCACCTCGCCACCGGCCGCGACCTGCCCGAGGGCGCGCGCAACGTGATGGAGCTCTGGCGCGGGCACCTCGAACGCGAGGCGGGCGGCGCACTCGACACGATCTCGGGCTCGATCACCGACCAGACCGCGTTCGCCAAGCTCGTGCGCCGCGTCATCACCGACCTCGGCTACGGCGACCAGCTTGGGGACGATCCCGACGAGATCGACGACCAGGCCGACGACCAGGCCGAGGACGGCGCCGAGGAGGAACAGGACCCCGATTCGACCGGCCAGGACGACGAGGGCGAACAGGATCCCGAGGCGAGCCCCGAGCAGAGCCAGGAGGACACCCAGGACGCGAGCCAGGCGCAGGTGTCCATGGACGACATGGCAGACCAGGAACTCGGCGAGGAGACCGAGATGCCCGACGGCGAGGCGCCGCTCGAGCCGCCCCCGCCCGCGCCGGTCTCGGATGCCGATCCGAACTACACGATCTACGATTCCGCCCACGACGAGGAGATCCGCGCCGAGGAGCTCGCCGACCCGGCCGAACTCGAACGCCTGCGCGCCTATCTCGACCAGCAGCTCGAACCGCTCAAGGGCGCGGTCTCGCGCCTCGCCAACAAGCTGCAGCGGCGCCTGCAGGCGCAGCAGAACCGCTCGTGGGAATTCGACCGCGAGGAAGGCATCCTCGATGCCGGCCGCCTCGCGCGTGTCGTGGCGAACCCGACGACGCCGCTCAGCTTCAAGGTCGAGAAGGACATGGAGTTCCGCGACACCGTCGTGACGCTGCTCCTCGACAATTCCGGCTCCATGCGCGGCCGCCCGATCTCGATCGCGGCGATCTGCGCCGACGTGCTCGCCCGCACGCTCGAGCGCTGCTCGGTCAAGGTCGAGATCCTGGGCTTCACCACGCGCGCCTGGAAGGGCGGCATGGCCCGCGAGAAGTGGCTGAACGCCGGCCGGGAACAGCAGCCGGGCCGCCTGAACGACCTGCGCCACATCATCTACAAGGGGGCCGACGCGCCGTGGCGGCGCGCCCGCGCCAATCTCGGGCTGATGATGAAGGAAGGCCTGCTGAAGGAGAACATCGACGGCGAGGCGCTGGAATGGGCGCACCGCCGCCTGGTGAACCGCGCCGAGGCGCGCAAGATCCTGATGGTGATCTCTGACGGCGCGCCGGTGGACGATTCGACCCTGTCGGTGAACCCGGCCAACTTTCTCGAGAAACACCTGCGCGACGTGATCGCCATGGTCGAGCGCAAGCGGCAGGTGGAACTCCTTGCCATCGGCATCGGCCACGACGTGACGCGCTACTACGACCGCGCGGTGACCATCACCGACGTGGAACAGCTGGCCGGCGCCATGACCGAGCAGCTCGCCTCGCTCTTCGACAGCGACCCGCGGTCGCGGGCGCGCGTCATGGGCATGCGGCGCGCCTCGTGAGCGGAGTTTCGTCTCGGCCTCCGGCTGAGCCGACGCGCCGGGGGCTGCGCCCCCGGCCCCCCGCGCGGCGTGGAGCGCCCGCGCCCCGTTCTGCGTCGCGCGGGCGGGCCGGGCGGGCTTGGATATTTTTGCCAAGAAGAAGCGGGGACGTGCGGTGAGAGACGACAGGGAGACGCAGTTCCAGACCTTCGAGATCACCGCGCGCCCCGAACAGGGGCCGCCGCGCCTCGCGCGCCTGCGCGCGGAGATGGCGCGCGCAGGCCTCGACGGCTTCCTCGTGCCGCGCGCCGACATGTACCAGGGCGAGTACGTGGCGCCGCGGGACGACCGGCTGGCCTGGCTCACGGGCTTCACCGGCTCGGCCGGCCATTGCGTGGCCCTGGCGGACCGCGCAGGGGTCTTCGTCGACGGGCGCTACCGGGTCCAGGTGCGCGCGCAGGTGGCGTCGGACTTCACGCCCGTGGACTGGCCCGAGACCTCGCTCGGATCGTGGATCGCCGCGGCGCTGCCCGAGGGCGGCCAGGTGGGCTTCGATCCCTGGCTCGTGACGGTCGAGGGCCTGCGGCGGCTCGAGGAAAGCGCGGCGCCGGTGCGCTTCGCGCGCACCGACAACCTCGTCGACCGGATCTGGGAGGACCAGCCGGCCCCGCCCATGGGCGCCCTCTCGGCGCAGCCCGCGGACCTGGCGGGCCGCGACCACGGCCAGAAGATCGCGGAGATGGCCGACGCGCTCGGAGATGCCGCGGCCTGCGTTCTGACGCAGCCCGATTCGATCGCGTGGCTCCTCAACGTGCGCGGCTCGGACATTCCGCGAAACCCGGTGCCGCACGCGCTCGCCGTCCTGCACGCGGACGCACGGGTGACGCTGTTCGTGGCGCCCGGCAAGCTCGCAGGTCTCGGCGAGCACCTGGGACCGGGGATCGCGGTGGCCGCGCCCGAGGACTTCGCCCCCGCGCTCGCGGCGCTCGCGGGCCCGGTGCGCATCGATCCCGCGACCTGCCCCGTCGCGGTGGCGGACATCCTCGCCGGCGCCGGAGCGGACCTGCGCGAGGCGCCCGATCCCTGCCTCCTGCCCAAGGCGCGCAAGACCGAGGCCGAGATCGCGGGCGCGCGGGACGCGCACCTGCGCGACGGCGCCGCGATGGTCCGTTTCCTCGCCTGGCTCGACGCGCAGCCCCCGGGCAGCCTGACCGAGATCGACGTCGTCACGCGGCTCGAGGCAGAACGCCGCCGGACCAACGCCCTGCGCGACATCAGCTTCGACACGATCGCGGGCACCGGGCCCCACGGCGCCGTCGTGCATTACCGCGTGACGCGCGAGACGAACGCGCGGATCGAGGAGGGACACCTCCTCCTCGTCGACTCGGGCGGGCAATACGTGGACGGCACCACCGACATCACCCGGACCGTCCCGGTCGGGGCGGTGGGAGCGGAGGAGCGCGCGGCCTTCACCCGCGTCCTGCGCGGCATGATCGGGATCTCGCGCCTGCGCTGGCCGCGGGGCCTGGCCGGGCGCGACCTCGACGCCGTAGCGCGCGTGGCGCTCTGGGAGGCCGGGCAGGACTATGCCCACGGCACCGGCCACGGCGTCGGCAGCTTCCTCTGCGTGCACGAGGGACCGCAGCGCCTGGCGCGCACCGGCACCGTGCCCTTCGAGCCCGGGATGATCCTGTCGAACGAGCCCGGCTTCTACCGCGAGGGGGCCTACGGGATCCGGATCGAGAACCTGGTCGTGGTGCGCGAGGCCCCGGACCTGCCCGGTGGAACCGTTCCCGACATGCTGACGTTCGAGACGCTGACATATGTCCCCATCGACCGCCGCCTGATCGTGGCCGAGATGCTGGGACAGGCCGAGCGCGACTGGCTCGACGCCTACCACGCCACCTGCCGCGCGCGGCTGGCGCCGCTCGTCGAGGGCGACGTGGCGGACTGGCTCGACCGGGCGACGGCACCGATCTGACATGTTCCCGTGACCTTCGAGGGGTCAATGGAACCGGACAAGACAGGGAGACACAGATGAGCGACGACATCAGGATCCGTCCTGCCGAAGGGACCTGGGTGGTGCGCGCCGGCGGCGCGGTGCTGGGCGAATCCGCGAACGCGCTGGAACTGAGCGAGAAGGGCCATGCGGAAGTGATCTACTTCCCCCGCGCCGACATCGCGATGGCGCTTCTCGACCGGACCGACCACACCACCACCTGTCCGCGCAAGGGGACGGCGAACTACTTCTCGATCATGTCGAAGAGCAAGACCTACGAGAACGCCGCCTGGACCTACGAGGACCCGAAGGCCGGCGCCGAGAGGATCGCGGGCTACATCGCCTTCTACGAGCAGGACGAGGTGATGGTCGAGCAGCTCTGACCTACCGGGTCCCCGGGCGACCGCCGGTCTCAGCGGCCGCCGCACCCTGCGGTTTTCCGCGCCCGGCGCGGTGGCATGCGTGGTCGGCGACCAGTGTGGGCCGCGGGTCGCGTGGACGCCCCGCGGCAAAAGGCGCCGCCGGCGCCGGCGCGTGATTCGTGCGAACCGACGGGAACGGCCGTTCGGTTGCGACCCCGCGGCGCGCCGTCGGCATGTGTGCGGCGCGCCGTCGGCATGTGTGACGAGCGTCAGCCGATGCCCGCGTCCCGCGCGATCATGACGGCGTGCGTGCGGTTCCTGGCGCCGAGCTTGCGGCACAGGGTCTTCACATGGAGCTTGATCGTCACCTCCTGGAGGTCGAGTTCGCGCGCGATCTCCTTGTTCGAGGCGCCGCGCGAGAGCCCGTCGAGCACCTGCCGCTCGCGGTTGCTGAGCTGCGCCGCGATGCCGCAAGCGGGCGCCTCGGCGGCGGAGTGCAGCAGGCTGACCGGGACGTAGCTCTCTCCCGCCGCCATGAAGCGGATGGCGTTCATCAGGGATCTCGCGCCGAGCGTCTTCGGCACGAAGCCGATCGCGCCCTGCGCCAGCGCCTCTCCGGCGACCTGCCGCGACGCGGTGCCGGACATGATGGCGACCGGAACCTCGCCCACCGCCGCGCGCATCCGGTCGAGGCCCTTCAGCCCGTCCATTCCGGGCATCGCGTAGTCGAGAAGCACGAGGTCCCAGGGTTCCGCGCCGACCGCCTTGTCGAGCGCGCCCTGCAGGTCGGAGGCCGTGTCGGTCACGGCGCCGCCTTCCGAGGAGAGGAAGGCCGCGATCGTGTCGCGCACGAGGTTGTGGTCGTCGGCGATGAGGATCCGCATTCTGTCGGTCTCCGGTCAGCAATGCGCCAGGTCATCGGCGCGGGAGGTCTGATCGCGTGGGGGCGGCTCGGGAAGCCCGCGGGCCGACGCGGCAAGGACGGGACGTGTTCCGGCCCAGAGGGGCGCGAGACCGGACAGCGCAGAGGCCGGGACGGGTCCGGGTGCCGTCTTCAGCCGGGTCTCGAGATCGGACAGCGCGCAGCGCAAGGCGGCGGCGCCGACCATGCCGCATCCCCCCGCGAGCGTGTGCACGCGCGCGGCGAGGTCCGCCCGCGGTGCCGCCGCGGCGCCGGGCCCCGTCAGCCACGCGATCGCCGCATCGGCCTCGGTCACGAAATCGGCGCAGAGCGCCCGGAAGGCCGCGGGCGCCAGCATCTCGCGCAACTCGGCCATGACGGCCGCGTCGATCGGGTCCGCCGCGGGTGCGGGCGCCGCGGCGGCGCCGCCGCGCGGGGCGTCCTCCGACGGGACAGGCGCAGAGGGGTCGGCGAGAACGCTCGCCAGCGCGGCGCGCGTCGCGGGCTTCACGATCGTGCGGGCCATGCCGGCCGCGGCGAAGCGGGCGAGTTCCTCGGGCATGGCATGGGCGGTCAGCGCCACGATCGGGGTGTCGCGGCAGGCGCCCTGCCCGCCACGGATCCTCCGCGCGGCGGTGACGCCGTCGATCCGCGGCATGCTGATGTCCATGAGGATCAGGTCGAAGGGGCGTTCCGCTGCCGCCTCGATCCCGGCCTGCCCGTCATGTGCCTCGGTCACGCAATGGCCGAGCCCTTCCAGCATCTCGCGCAGAATCATGCGGTTGACCGCGTTGTCCTCGACGATCAGGACGTCGCGGCGGGGGCTGCGCGGCGGAGACCCGGCCGGCAGGGCGCGCGACGGGGCCGCGGTGCCCGGCGCGGCGGCAGGCAGCGGCAGGCGGACCCAGAACAGGCTACCCTCGCCCGGCTCGCTCTCGACGCCCAAGGTCCCGCCGAGCGCCGCCACAGTGCGCCGCACGATGCCGAGGCCGAGGCCCGTGCCGCCGTGCACCCGCCCGTAAGAGGCGTCGAGCGTCACGAAATCCTCGAAGATGCGCTCCTGCTGGTCCTCGGGGATGCCGAGGCCGGTGTCGAGGATGCGGAGCTCCACGAGGTCGCCGTCCGGCAGCCGCTCGGCCTCGAGCGCGACGGTGCCGCCCTCGGTGAACTTGATCGCGTTGCCGAGAAGGTTCAGCAGGATCTGCCGCAACCGCACCGGGTCGCCGTGCACGTGGTCGTTTCCGTCGAGCCCGCTCGCCGTCAGGGTGTTGCCCGCCTGTTCCGCGAGCGGCTCCTGCGCCGCGGCGATGGCCTCGAGGAACGGGTTCAGCGCGAAGCACTGCTCCTCGAGGCGCATCCGGCCGGCGTCGAGACGCGCGATGTCCAGCACGTCGTTGATGTGGTGCAGGAGCACGTCGCCCGAGCTGCGCATGACCCCGAGATAGCGCGCCTGTGTCGGGTCGAGGGGCGTGTCCTCGAGCAGTTCGAGCGTGCCGAGCAGGCCGTTCAGCGGCGTGCGCATCTCGTGGCTCATGGTCGCGAGCATCCGGGACTTCGACCGCTCGCCCGCCTCCGCCCGGTCGCGCGCCTCGCGCAGCTCCCGCTCGGCCGCGACGCGCTCGGTGATGTCGCGCAGGAAGGACACGAAGATCTCGCCGTCGACGCTCTGCGCGGCGGCGATCGACAGCTCGATCGGGAAGGTGTGCCCGTCCCGGTGCAGCGCCTCGAGCTGGACGCGGCCCGCGCCAACCACGCGCGGGGCGCGGGTCGCGGCATAGCGCGCCATCCCACTGCGGTGACGGTCGCGCAGGTGGGGGGGAACGATCGTCTCCTCCATCTGCCGGCCCACGAGGTCGCCCGGCGCGTAGCCGAAGACGGCCTCGACCGCCGCGTTCGCCTCGATGATGCGCCCGGTGCCGTCCGCGACGATCACCGCGTCGAGCGAGGACGACACGACGGCGGCCCGGCGCGAGGCCGACAGGCGCGCATCGCGGGCGTGGCCATCGAGCACGCGCAGGGCGCGCCAGAGCACCGCGACGAGCAGCATGAGCCCCGCAAGCAGCGCCAGCGTGAGCGACGCGAGGTCCCGCAGCGTGTCGAGGAACCCGGTGCGCCGCAGGTCGGAGGCTTCGGCGAAATGGGCGATCCCGGTCAGCCCGATCGCACGGACGTCGCCGCGGATCGCCTGCATGCGCCGGCCGAGGTCCGGCAGCGCGGCGACCAGGGCGGCGTCGCCAGCATCGATCTGCGGCACGCTCGCCGCGACCGCCGACCAGACGGTGTCGAGCGCCGCCTCGTAATCCGCATGGGCGCGGAGCGCGGCGTAGACCCGGCTTTTGCGCAGCATGTCGATCCGGCTGTAGAAGATGTCGAACCGCAGCCGCAGGTCGGGAAGGCTTGCCCGGCCCTCGGTTTCCGCCCTGAGGAGCTGCGCGTCGAGAGCGAGGTATTCCACCTCGACCTGCGCGAGCACCCACTGGACATTGTCCGATTGCGCCTCGGCGAGCGCGTCGAACCGGCCGCTCGCCTCGCGCACCAGCATCCACGCCGTGACCGCGAGCGCGGCGATGGCGGCCACTGCCACGGCCGCCCGGACCCACGCACCGGGCGACAGCCTGGCGCCCTGCCCGCCCGACGGACGTGTCGCTGCCGATGCGGCCGAAGACGGATGAGGGTGAACGAGGCGCATCGCGATTCCGTGGTGCCGGTGAACGACGCGAACGATGCCATGCGCCCCCCGCCGCAGCGACGGCGCAGATGCTTATGGCGCCTACCCATCGGGATAGCCTTCGGCACCGGCAGGGCGTCAGTAGGCGCCCCGCCCTCCGAGAACGGCCCGGACCGTCAGGCCGATCAGCACGAGGTCCATGAGCACGCTCGGGCGCGCGGCATAGGACAGGTCCATGTCGATCATCTTGTCGAACCCGATATCGGCGCGTCCCGACACCTGCCAGAGGCCGGTGATGCCCGGCCGCACCCGCAGCCGCGCGCGGGCACGGTCGGGATAGGCCGAGACCTCCGCAGGCAGGGCCGGACGCGGTCCGACGATCGCCATGTCCCCCCGCAGCACGTTCAGGATCTGCGGCAATTCGTCGAGCGAGTACCGGCGCAGGATGCGTCCGACCCGCGTGACCCGCGGATCCGAGCGGGACTTGAAGCAGAGGCCACTCCGGTCCGACTGCGCCTCGAGCGCCCCGCGCCGCGCCTCGGCATCGACATGCATCGAGCGGAACTTCAGCATCTCGAAGGTCTGCCCGTCCCGGCCCACACGTATCTGCCGGAACAGGACCGGGCCGCGGCTGTCCAGCGTCACGGCGAGCGCGGTCAGCAGGAACACGGGCGCCAGCGGTACCAGCGCCAGCGCCGCGAGCCCGAGGTCGAGCGCCCGCTTCGCCAGCGCCTGGGCCTGCGGCTGCATCGTGGCATGCCGCGCCGCCCGCAGCAGGAAGACCGCGTTGCCCGCGACGTAGCGCCGCGCCATGCGGCGCGGCTCCATCGCCAGACGCCAGGCCCATTCGAGCCGCGCCCGGCGCAGCGGCCGCGGCGCGCGCGCGACGTTGCCCGCGAGGAAGTCGAGCAGCGCGCCGACGCCAAGCGTCAGGCGGGGCTTCAACAAGTCCGCATGGTCGGCGAGCCAGGTGTCCTGGCGCGGGACGCCCATGGCGACGATCAGGATGTCGGCGCCCGAGGCGTTGATCTCGGCGATCGCGGCGCGCGGATCGGCGGCGCCGGCATACCCGTCGCGGCAGCCGGCCACCACGAGGCCCGGGATATCCCGGCAGAGCCGGTCGGCCGCGGCCTCCGCTGTCCCCGGGCGCCCTCCGAACAGGAAGACCGACAGGCCGGCCCGTGCCGCCGCCGCCAGCAGGCGCGGGGTCAGGTCGGTGCCGTTGAGGTTCTCCGTCAGGGACCGGCCGGCCATCCTGGCAGCCAGCTCGATCCCGATCCCGTCGGGCAGGAGCACGTCGCCCGTGCGCAGCGCCCGGGCATAGGCCGCGTCCCGCGCCGCCACGTTGATGCAATGCGCATTCACGAAGTGCACCCGCCGCCGCCCCGGCGACAGGAGCGCGCGGATCGTGACCTCCGCCGTGGCATCGACGAGGTCGAGACCGAAGAGAGGTGTCGTGGTCAGCGTCCGCCGCGTGCCCGCGGGCAAGACGTGATGTGTGTCGAGCGTGGAGAAGTCTGCGTGTTTCATGGCCCCGGCCACCCGTTGATGGATGCTCGAGATCTCGCCCGGCACTTGAAAAATCGCAAAATAACAGAGGGATAAGGACGCGCATCGAACGGCCATGGGCACCGCCGCGCGCATAGTCGGCCCGTCTTCCGAAGCATAGGGCGCGCCGCGCGCCCTATGCGGGGCGCGGGCGTTGCTACCTCTCCGGATAGGGCGCGCTCTCCTCTGCGACCGGGCGCTGTCCCGCCGCACCCGCGCGGCGCGTGGCGCGCTGGCATATGAGCGGGGCCACAAGCACGGAGGCCCGTCATGATCCACATGCCCACGACCGATACGGGACGGGAGCGCGGGCCCCTGTCGCTGCGCCCTATCCTCCGCCGTGCGCCGGGCGAGATCGGCCTTGGCCGCCTCCTCACGGGCGGCGCGCTCGCCGATACGGGGCGGCTTCCGCGCTACGCCGCCGCCTTCGCGCTCGGCGCGGCGGCGATCTGGGCGCCCATCACGGGCTACCTCGGGACGGCCGCGCCGAGCTATACCTCGGAGATGTCGCTGATCCTGCCCGGCTCGGGCGCCGGCGCGTCGGTCACCCTCAGCGATATCGGCCAGGCATCGACCTTTGCCGACAGCGCCTTTGCCAGCAACGCGGTCAGCCCGACCGTGACCTACAAGCTCCTGCTGTCGGCGGACCGGATCCTCGTCGCCGCGGCCGCGCGCATCGGTCAGACACGCGCGCAGTTCGGCGCGCCGCGGATCGAGCTCGTCGACCAGACGGGCCTCATCCGCGTCGCGGTTCGGGACGGCACGCCCGAAGCCGCCCGCGCAAAGGGCGCGGCGCTCATCGACGCCTTCTTCGCCGAGCTTGACGCGCTGCGGGCGGACGAACGCGATGTGCGCGAGAGTTCGGGCGCCGACGCGATCGCCGAGTACCGCACCTCGATCGCCGAGACGCGGGCCGGGATCGCCGCGCTGCAGGACGAGACCGGCCTCGACTCGGGCGAGCAGTACCGCACCCTCGTCGCCGAGACGGACAGGCTCGCGCTCAGGGTGTCCGAGCTGGCGGCGGCGCTCGACGACGAGGAGGAGGCGGTGGCGCAGCTGCGCGCGACCCTCGGCGTCGACGCGGAGCGCGCCGCGCTGACGCTGCGCCTGCACGCCGACACCGAGTTCGCCGCGCTGGCCGAGGACATGTCCGCGCAGGCAAGCATCCTCGCGGGCGCCCGGGGCCAGTACGGACCGCGCCATCCGAGGGTCGTGGCGCTCGCGGACAATGTCCTCGCGGCCCGCCGCGCCGTCGAGATCCGGGCGCGGCAGATCACCGGCCTGCCCGCGGAGGCCTTCGCGGACCTCGACCTCTCGCCCGTGGGCGAGCGCGGGGCGCTCCTGGCGGATCTCGTGCAGCGCGACGCGGCACGGGCGGGCAAGGCCGCGGAACTTGCCGCCGCCCGGGCCCGCCACGAGGCCGACCTCGCCCGGGTCGCGGCCCTGCGCGCGCCGGCCGCCCGTCTCGAGGACCTCAGCCGCGATTTCCAGGTGGCCGAGGCGATCTTCGCCACCGCGATGGCACGGACGAAATCGTCGCGCTCCGAGCTCTATGCCTCCTACCCGATGGTCCAGGTGCTCGAGGATCCCTCGCTCCCGACCCGGCCGAGCTCGCCGCGCAGGACGCTCGCCCTCGCTGCGGGCGGCGTGGCAACCCTGATGCTGCTCACGGGCTTGGGGCTCGCCTGGATCCGCAGCTCCGTGGTCGCGGCGCTGACCGGGGCGGACCGGGGCGCGAGCGCGACACCTGCAGGCGCGACATGAGCCCGCGCACTCCCGCGGAGCGCCTGCTCTGCCGCGCCATCCTCTGGACCTGGGGCCTCTACGCGATCGGGGCGCTCTACGTCGCGGGGCCCGTGCTCGCCTGGCTCGTGGGCGGGCTCGCGGCGCTGTCGCTCTATCTCGGGCCGGCGATCCGGCCCGACCTGCGCGCCACGGGACCGGTGCCGCCGGTCATCTGGGCCTGGATCCTCGGCATGGCGGTGATGCTCGTGGCGCTCTGGGCCGGCCACCTCGACTGGGGGCTCGGCATGAAGAAGACGATCAAGTCCTCCGTCGGTTGGGCCAAGGGCTGGGCGCTGCTCGCGCTCTTTCCGCTCGCGGGCGCGATCCTGCCGATCCGGCGCGAGGTGCTCGTCCGCGCGCAATGCGTCCTCGGCCTGCAGACGCTGCTGATCGCGCCCGTCCTGCTGGCAGCGCCGTATCTTGGCCTGCCCGAGCGCCTCTTCACCTCGCCCCTGCAGGCGGTGGGCGGACCGGGGCCGGAATATTTCTCGGTCTACCTCTTCACCCTCGATCCCGCCTCGTGGACCCCGCGCTGGCAGTTCTACGCGCCCTGGTCGCCATTCGCGGCCCTCCTCGGCGTGATCATGGTCCTTTTCGCGCTCGAGGACCGCGCCCCGGGCTGGAAGGCCGCGGGCATCGCCGCGGGGCTCCTGATGATCCTCGCGTCGAAGTCGCGCATGGGTCTCGTGGGGCTCGTGGCCTGCACGCTGGGGCCCCGGCTGCTGCCGCTGCTCCTGCGCGGTTGGGCGTGGCAGGTCGGCGCCGCGCTCACCGCATCGCTCGCCGTCCTGGGCCCCGGCCTCCTGCAGGCCGGCAGGACCGGCGTCACAGCCTTCCGCTCCGCGCGCGCGGACAGCACCCGCGTGCGCGAGACGCTGCAGAGCATCGCGCGCCAGCGCTGGCGGGACGAGGCCGTGTGGTTCGGCCACGGCACGGTCGAGCCCGGCCCGCACCTTGTCGAGTTCATGCCCATCGGCAGTCACCACACCTGGTGGGGCCTTCTGTTCGTGAAGGGGCTCGCGGGTTTCCTCGCGCTGCTCGTCCCGCTGGCGTGGCACACGGCGCTTGCGCTCCGGGACGCGGCCCGCACCCCGCGCGGGGCGCTGCCGCTCGGGCTCCTGATGACGCTCTGGCTCCTGTCCTTCGGCGAGAACATCGAGATCGAGGCCTACATGCTCTGGCCCGCCCTGGTCGTGCTCGGCATCCACGCCCGCGAGATGGCCGACGCGCGACCCCGGCGCGGCTGATCCCGTGCCGGCGTCGCGCGCGGCAACGCGCCCCGGCGGCCGGCCGGGCGTCTGCCTGCCTGACGGGCGACCGGCTCAGGCGGCGCGGGCGCGGGACCCGCACAGCTCGCCGATCAGCCGGTCCCAGCCCTCCTCGGACCGGGCCATGGCGCCCGCGGCGTCTGCGCGCGCGGCGGCGATCCGGTCCCGCGGCACGGCGCGGGCGAGGTCCTCGATCGCGGCGGTCCACGCGGCAGCCGCGCGCCCGACGCGGATGGCACCCGCGCGGGCGTGTTCCTCGAGCCCGTCGACACCGGCAGACACGAGAAGCGGCCGCGACGCGGCCCGCGCCTCGAGCGCCGCGAGGCCGTAAGGTTCCCAGCGCGACGGCATGGCCACCGCGTCAAGGGCGGCGAGCGTGCGCTCTGGCGTGGAGGTGAAGGGCGCGAAGGTGATGCGCGGATCGCCCGCGGCCCGGCGCACGAGGTCCGCCCGCTCGGGTCCGTCGCCGGTGAGGCCGAGCGTGAGCGCCGGGTCGGTCGTCGCGCGGAAGGCATCGATCAGGATGTCGAGTCCCTTCTGCCGGTCGAACCGCCCGATCGCGCCGAACCGGCGCGCCGGGCGATGCGGCGCACCAAGCGCGAGGAACGGGCCGAGATCGGTCACCGGCGGGATCACCCGCAGCGCGCCCGTCCCGACGAGCCCCGTCCCGGCGAGCCACTCCGCCTGCGCCCCGCTCACCGCGACCACCCGGTCGAACAGGGCGTAGGCTCCGCCGAGCAGCGCCTGGAAGCGCGCGGGCGCACGGACGCATTCCTCGGCGAAGGCGCCGCTGTAGCTGTGTTCCACGTGGACGAGCGGCAGGTGCGCCGCCCGCGCCCTGAGCGCCGACAGCGCCGGCAGCGTCCGCCAGCTGACGGACAGGTGCGAGACGACGAGGTCGGCATCGAACCGTTTCGGCAGCCGCCCCCGCGGGACGATCACCACCGCGTGGCGCACCCCGCCCGCGAGATGCGCCGTCCCTTTGAGCCGGGCGAGGAACCGGGTGACGCCGCCCGGGCCGCCGTCGTCGAGCAGGTGAAGGATCTGGATCATGTGCGACATCCTTTCGAAGCAGGCAGACGTCAGGTCCGCGCCGACAGAAGAGCCGCCTCGGCCCGGCGGAGGGCGGCCGGGCCGAAGGCAAGCAGGCAAGCGGTGGCGCCGAGCGTCACGAGCGTCCGCCCGGGGTCGCGCCAGAGCGGCACCGACGAGGCGGCGAAGGCACGGCGCAGCCAGCCGAGGGCCGCCGTCCCGTCGCCCGCGCTGACGGCGCGCCGGGCAAGGTAGCGGCACTGGAAGGCCCGCGCGACCGGAGCCTCCGCCGCAAAGAACGCGGGCGCGCAGGGGCCAAGCTTGTCGACCATGCGCTCCCAGCTCGCATATTGCGCGCCGGTATCGGCCGAGAGCCCGGCGCCATGCACGCGGTAGAGCGTGAGGTGCCCCGGGATCCCCTCGATCCGCCAGGCGGTCGTCAGCACGAGCCGCAGCCAGCACTCGATGTCCTCGGACTGCCGGAACGTCTCGTCGAAGACCCAGGGCCGCACGGTCTCGCCCGTCGGCATGAAGGCCAGGGCGCGCAGCGCCCCGGCGCGCACCACCGCCGCCGAGCCGTTGCCGATCGGGTTGCGGCGGAACACGTCCGACGCGGTGACCCCGGTCAGCTTCGGCGTCATCCGGTGACCGGTCCTGCGGCCTGCGGCGTCGATCATCGCGCTGCCGCTGTAGCTGATGCCCAGATCCGGGATCGCGTCGAGATGCGCCACATGCGCGGCGAGCTTCCCGGGCAGCCAGAGGTCGTCCGCGTCGCAGAAACCGACGTAGCGCCCGCGGGCGGCGGCGATGCCGGTGTTGCGTGCGCCCGCGAGGCCGCGATTGGCCTGCCGCACCACCCGCACGCGCCGATCGGCGGCCGCGTAGTCCGCGCACATCGCCGGCGTCGCGTCGGTCGCGCCGTCCTCGACGAGCACGATCTCGAAATCGCCGAAGGTCTGGGCAAGAAGAGACGCCATCGTCGCGGGCAGCGTCGCCGTCGCGTTGTAGGCGGGAACGACGATCGTGGCTGTCGGGCATGTCTCGGGCATCGGGCACTCCGTGTGGCGGCAGGTCATCGGGCAAAGAGCGCGCGGCGCAGGGCGCGCGGCATGACGGGCGCGGCGAGACTGGCAAGGAGCGTGGGCCCCCCCCGGCGCAGCGGGCTCAGGAAGCCGCGGGGGCTCTGGGCGAGTCCCCGGAGCGACAGCCGCAATGCCGTCAGGCCGCCATCCTCGAGCCGGAGCGCGCGGCGCGCGAGGTAGCGCAGGTGGACGGCCTCTGCCCGCCGGCCGGGCCGCGCGCCGAAGCGCGCGGCAGACGCCATCGCCAGGGCACGTCCGCGCGCCATCGCGGTCAGGTCCGCGGACAGCCCGCCCGGGCTCTTGCGGTAAAGGACATGGACCGCGTCCAGGGCTTCCACGCGGTGCCCCGTGCCCACGAGCCGGATCAGCCATTCGAGATCCTCGTTGTGGACCATGTCCTCGCGGAACGGGCCCGCCGCGTCGAAGGCGCACCGCCGCACCGCGATGTTCGACATCGTGCAGACCGGGTTCTCGCCCATCAGGTGCGCCAGGGCGAGGCGGCCTTCGGGCGGGGTCGAAACCGTCGAGACGTGGTCCGGCGCGCCGTCGAAGAACCCGATGCGGGCATAGGCCCCGTCGAGCGCGCGATCGGCGAAGGCCGCGTCGAGCGCGGCAAGCTTGTCGGGCGTCCAGAGGTCGTCCGCGTCGCAGAACGCGAGGACCTGCCCCTGCGCCAGGCGCGCGCCGAAATTGCGTGCGGCGCTCGGACCTTTCCCTGGGTTGCGCAGGGGGCGGACGCGCGGATCGCGCCGCGCTTCCGCCTCGAGGATGGCGCGCGTCGCGTCGGTCGATCCGTCATCGACGCAAAGCGCTTCCCAGTCCGGGAACGTCTGGGCTGCGAGGCTCGCGAGCGTCTCGGGCAGGGTGCGCGATGCGTTGTGGCAGGGCACAACGACGGAGAAACGGGGCATGTCAGGCACTCCGGATCCGAAGGGGGCTCATCGGCCGGCGTCCGCCGGCCAGTGCAAGCAGCGCCGCGCCCCCCTGCAGCGCGACCGCCGCGATCAGGTAACCGATGGCGATTGCGACCAGCCCGCGGGGCGCGAGAAGGACCGTGTTGAGCACCAGCGCCAGCGTGAAGGCAGCGGTCAGGGCCAGTTCCGTGCCCGCGCGGCCCTCGGCACGCAGCCACTGGGCGGCGGCGCTCCAGAGGGTCGCGGGGATCGCGGCAAGGCAGAGGAGCGCCACGAGACCGGCGATGCCCTCCCACGCCCCGCCGTAGAGAAGCGGCACGTAGACCGGGCTCAGCAGCGCCTGCAGCGCGACCACCGGCGTGACCAGGACAAGCCCGACGAGGGCCGCCTGCCGCAGCGCGACCCGCCGGTCCTCGGCGCGGCAGAGATGCGGGAAGAGCACGGTCGCGAAGGCCACCGAGAACGAGGTCGCGAGGCTCAGGCCCGCGTTGAAGGCGAGGAACCAGAGCCCGAGCGCCTCGGCCCCCAGCATGGCGCCCACGACCAGCTTGTCGGCCTGCATCCTGAGGGCCCGCAGCACCTCGACCCCGAGGATGGCGGCGCCGAATGTCAGGAACGGCCCGACCGGCGCGCGGGGCTGGGTCCGGTCGCGCCGCCACGGCCGCAGGCGGCGCATCGCCGCGAGCCAGATCGGCGCGGTCAGGACCTTCGGCAGGACCAGCGCCGCGGGGCTCGGCCAAGCCAGGACCAGCGCCACCGAGATCAGGTTGGCCCCGACCACCTGCGCGCCGCAGATCACGGCCGTCTGCCGCATGAGGCCCGCCCGCATGGCCAGCCCGCAGGAGACGAGGCCGCCGGGCATGAAGAGGTATTCGAGCGCGAGGATCGCCACGAGCCCGGCGAGGGACAGGCTGCCCCCCGTGGCCCAGAGGAGTGCCGCGACCGTAAGCTGGACGAGGCAGAGCCCGAGGCACCAGGCCCAGCCCAGACGGTGCGCCGTGGCGCAGGTCGCCTCCAGCGCGTCGGGATCCGCGGCGATGACCTTCTGCACGATCCCGTTCTCGGTCAGCGCCTTCAGGATGTCGGAGACGGCGAGCGCCGCCGCGGCGACGCCGATCGCCGCCGGGTCGAGCGCGCGCGACACCGCGACCACCACGAGGAGACGCGAGGCCTTGGCCGCAATCTCGGACGCGCCGTAGGCCGCGAGGTGACGCAGGAAGGGCGACGAAAGGAAGGGCGCGTGGCTCATGGGGGACCCGATGTCGTGGCGGGCCCGCCAGGGGCCTGCAGCCCCCGGAATACACCGCGCGCGCCCGGTCCGCGCGGCACCGAGAGCACAGTCGCGGCGCCATTCCGAACAGGCCCATATCCTAAGGCATAGACCGGCCGCGCGCGCTCCCGTAGCCTGCGGGGCAATGGCCGAAGGCCAAGTGGTGAGGCAGACCTTGAGCAGACGCCCGTCCGCACCGCGCGCCCTCGCGCTCGTGGCCGCACTGGCCGCGTGCGGGCCCCAGCGTGCGCCGGAAAACCTCGAACTGGCCGGTCCCGGCGGCAGCGCCTACCAGGCGCAATACCGCGACCCGCCCGCGACGCGGGCCGCCGGCGGGTTCCTCCGCGCGCCGGAGATGAACGCCCGGACCTGTCGTCCGCCCGCCGGCGGCGCGCCCGGCAGCGGCGGCAAGGGCAGCCTGCCCGCGGTCGCGCTCCGCGGGCTGAAGCTGTCGCCCGGCGACCTTCTCGACGTCCGCGTGGGCGAGGACGAGACCCTGACCGGCGCCGTCGAGGTGCGCGGCGACGGCGCGGTCACCCTGCCCTTCCTGCCGCCGGTTCAGGCCGCAGGGCGGAGCGAGGCCGATGTCGAGGCCTCCGTGATCCAGGCGCTGCTCGACGAGGAACTCTACACCACCGCCCCCCGCGTGTCGGTGCGGCTGCAGGACCTGGCCGCCGTCCGGGTGGGCGTCAGCGGCGCGGTGTTCGAGCCGCAGCCGGTGACCGTCGGCAGCGTGCCGGGCGACCAGGTCGACGCGCTCCGCCAGATGGCGATCGGATCGGCGACCGAGGCTCGGAACCTCTCGGTGGCGCTGCGCGCGGCCGGCGGCGTGCGGCCCGACGCCGACCTCTCGGCGGTCGAACTGCGCCGCGCCGGCCGGCTCTACACCCTCGACCTGAGGCCGATCCTCGACGGTCAGCGCGGGCCGGACGTCATGCTCATCGCGGGCGACGAGATCCGCGTGCCCTCGCGCGGCTGCTTCGACGAGGACCTCATGGTGGTCGGCCCGATCTCGCCGCCCGGTATCACGCTCTTCCTGTCGAACCTCACGGTGCCCGCGACCGGCAACGCGCCGTCCGCGGTCGGCCGCGAGGTGCGCGAAGTGCCCTACGGCACGCGGTTCCTGCAGGCGGTCATCGACACGAACTGCGTCGGCGGCATCCGCGGCACCAGCGCGGACCGGGCGGCGGCGCTCCTGTCGCGCAATCCGGTCACCGACGTGTCCATCGTCGTGCAGCGGCGGGTCGAGGACATGCTGCGGCGACCGGACCGCGACGACTACGACCCCTACCTCCTGCCCGGCGACGCGATCGCCTGCTACGACAGCAGCATCACCAGCCTCGCCGACATCGGCCGCGTCCTCGGCATCCTCGGCGGCTCGGCCCTGCTCGTCGCGCAGTGAGCCGTTCCTGCCGGCGCCAACGGCAGAGAACGCGCCCGGCCGCTCTAGCTGTGCTCTTCCTCGGCGGTTGCGGCGAGCGCGCGGTTGTAGGCCTTGAGCGCGTCCACGTGGAAGAGCGCGCCCTGCAATTCGAGCGTGTTGGTCTCGGGCCCGCGGCGGACCACCGGGAGGAACGCGACGCCGCTCTCCTCGAACCGCGGCAGCGCGGTTTCGAGGGTCGCGGTGACGTTCACGGACAGTCCCTTCTCGATCATGTCGAGGCAGGTTTCGGTGTCGGCCGCGCCGAGATCCGTGGGCCTGCGCATCAGCCCCACCACGCGGAACATGCCGAGGAGATAGGCCTGCGGCCCGGCCGCGAGGTGGACGTTGCGCCGCTCGATCTGGCTCAGGAAGAACGACCGGTGCACGAGCCGGGAGGCGACCGCGGTCGACATGGACACCGACACCATCACCGCGAGCCCGGTCTGCCAGTCGCCGGTCAGCTCGAACACGATGAGCGTGGTGGAGATGGGCGCGCCCAGGACCGCCGCCGCGACCGCGCCCATGCCGGCCAGCGCGTAGAGCGTGTCGGCGCCCGACTGGTCCGGGAAGAGCCCCGTCGCGATGCCGCCGAAGGCCAGCCCGGTCAGCGCGCCCACCATGAGCGAGGGCGAGAACACGCCGCCGCCCATGCGCCCGGCGAGCGTGACCGCGAGGGCGGCCACCTTGAGAACGGTGAACACGATTGCCTCGTGCAGCGCCAGCGCGCCGGTCAGCGCGCGCGACGTGGTCTCGTAGCCCACGCCGATGATGTGCGGAAACCAGATCGCCATCGCGCCCAGGAGGACGCCCGCCACCGCCGGACGCAGGAAGTTCGGCAGGCCGAGCCGGGCCTGCAGACTGCTCGCCACGTCGTCAGACCAGAAAATCGCGCGCATGGTCACCACCGCCACGAGCCCGCAGACCAGCCCGAGGATCAGGAAGGCCGGCAGTTCGAGGTAGAACTCCACCACCGTGGTGCCGGGCAGGCGGAATTCGGTGACATCGCCGAAGGCCAGCCGATTGATCACCGTCCCGGCCGCAGACGCGATCACGATGGGGGCGAAGGCGTGCCAGGCGAAGTGCCGCAGGATCACCTCGAGCGCGAAGAGCGCGCCGGCGATGGGCGCGTTGAAGCTCGCAGAGACCGCCGCGGCCACGGCACAGCCCAGGAGGTCGCGGCCGGTGATGCCGTCCGCCCGGATCAGGTTCGCCACCCAGGACGAGATCATCGCGGCCATGTGCACGACCGGGCCCTCCCGCCCGGTGGAGCCGCCCGTCGAAAGCGTGATCCACGCGCAGAGCGCCGAGGCGATGCCGGCCTTCTTCTCGACGCGGCCGTCGTTCAGCGCCGCGCCCTCGATCACGTCCGAGACCGACCGGATGCGGCCGTCCGGGGTGAAGACATGCACGATCCCGCCCACGACGACACCGCCCAGCGTGGGGATGGCGATGACCCAGTACCATGGCAGCTCCGCGGCGAAGCTCGCCAGCAGGTTCACGTCCTCGGTGCCGTAGAGCGCCGTCTGCAGCCATTCGATGGCCAGCCGGAAGACAAGCGCGGCGAAGCCCGCCGCGATCCCGATCATGAGCGCGATGAACCAGAACTGGATCTGACCGGGGCCGCGATGCCGCAGCAGGTCCCAGCCGCGCCGGCAGCGGTCCAGCGCGGAGGTGACGTGACCATTTAATCCCGCGGAATCCGACATCCTGTACCGTGCCGCCGTGCATTGCCCGTCCCCGCATAGGACAATCGCGGCCGCGGTCCAAGGGTGCGGCCGGGAATGCGGGTACGGATCAGCCCGCGAGGAGCGCCCGCGCCGCGGCGCGTGCCTCGTCGGTCACGGTGTCGCCCGCGAGCATGCGGGCGATCTCGGCCTCGCGCGCGGCCGGGTCGAGCGCCACCACGGTCGAGGTGGTGACCTCGTCCGCGACGCTCTTCTCCACGCGCCAGTGATGCGCGCCGAGGGCCGCGACCTGCGGCGAATGGGTGACGACCAGCACCTGCCCGCCGGCGGCGAGCTGCGCAAGCCGCCGGCCGACCGCGTCGGCGGTCGCGCCGCCCACGCCGCGGTCGATCTCGTCGAAGATCATGGTGACGCCGCTGTCACGCTCGGTCAGGCAGACCTTGAGCGCCAGCAGGAAGCGCGAGAGCTCGCCGCCCGAGGCGATGCGGTTGAGCGGCCCGGACGGCGCGCCCGGGTTCGTGGCGACGGTGAAGGTCACCGCATCGCGCCCCTCCGGCCCGTCGGGCGCGGTCGCGATCTCGGTGCGGAACACCGCGCGCTCCATCTTGAGCGGCGCGAGCTCCGCGCTGACCGCCGCGTCGAGCCGTTCGGCCGCCGCGCGGCGCACGGCGCTCAGCGCCTCGGCCGCGCCGTCATAGGCGATGTCGGCCGCGGCGACCGCCTGACGCAGGTTGTCGAGATCGTCCGCCCCGCGGTCCAGCGCGTCGAGCTTTCCCGACAGCGTGTCGCGCAGGGCCGGCAGCGCGTCCGCCGCCACGTTGTGCTTGCGCGCGAGGGCACGGATCGCGAAGAGCCGCTCCTCGGTCTCCTCGAGGGCGTGCTGGTCGAAGGTCAGACCGTCGAGGCAGCTCTCGACCCCGCCCACGGCCTCGCCCAGTTCGACCATGGCCCGGTCGAGCGCCGCGATCGCGCCGTCGAGCGCGCCCTCCCCCTGCTGCGCCACCCCGTCGAGCCAGCGGCCTGCATCGCCCATGGCGGCCTCGGCACCGTCGGTCAGCGCCGCATGCGCGCGCGCGATGTCGGCGCGGATGCGCTCGGCGCCCTGCATGCGGCGGCGCTGCGCGTCGAGCGCGGCCTCCTCCTCGGCGCCGGGGGCGAGATCGTCGAGCTCCTTGACCGCGAAGCGCAGGAAATCCTCCTCGGCGCGCACCTCCTCGAGCGCGGCCTCGGCCGCCTCGAGACGGGCGCGCGACTCGGTCCGCGCGGCCCAGGCGTCGCGCACCGCGCGCCGCTCCTCGACAGCGCCCGCATAGTCGTCGAGAAGCGCGCGGTGCCCGCGCGGGTTCAGGAGGCCGCGGTCGTCGTGCTGCCCGTGCAGTTCCACCAGCGTGTCCGACAGCCGGCGCAGCACCTCGCCCGAGCAGCGCCGGTCGTTGACCCACGCCGTCTTGCGCCCGTCGGTCCCGTTGACGCGGCGCAGGATCAGCTCGGCGCCCGCGTCGAGGCCCGCATCCTCAAGCACTGCGCGGGCGGGATGGTCGGGCGTCAGCTGGAACTCCGCGATGACCTCGCCCTGCGCCGCGCCCGCGCGCACCAGTTCCGCGCGGCCGCGCCAGCCCAGCACGAATCCCAGCGCGTCCAGGAGGATGGACTTGCCCGCGCCGGTCTCGCCGGTCAGCACGTTCAGACCCGGCTGGAACGCGAGGTCCAGCCGGTCGATGATCAGGATGTCGCGGATTTCGAGCGCGCGCAGCATGTGTCAGGGTGTAGGGCGAAACCGCCCCGGCTTGCAACGTGGCGTCCGCGCGGGGCGGGTCAGAGCCATTCGCCCCGCACCATCTGGCGATAGATCGCCGCGAGCCAGTTGTCGCCCCGCGCCCGCATCTGCAGCCCCTGCCCCGTCAGCAGCGCGTAGCTGTCCTCGTACCACTCGGTGCCACGGTAGTTGTAGCCGAGGATCGCGCCTGCCGTCTGCGCCTCGTCCGTGAGGCCGAGCGAGAGGTAGCCCTCGACCAGGCGGTGCAGCGCCTCGGGCGTGTGTGTCGTGGTCTGGAAATCCTCCACCACCACGCGGAAGCGGTTGATGGCCGCGCCGTAATGCTGGCGCTTGAGGTAGTAGCGACCGATCTCCATCTCCTTCGCCGCGAGATGGTCGAAGGCGAGGTCGAATTTCAGCATCGCCGAGCGCGCGTATTCGCTGTCGGGATATTGCTCGATCACCGCGCGCAGCGCCTGCAGCGCCTGGAAGGTCAGGCCCTGGTCGCGGCCGACCTCCTCGATCTGGTCGTAGTAGCTGAGCGCGAGCAGGTACTGCGCGTAGGCCGCGTCGTCGTCGAGCGGGTAGAAGTCGATGAACCGCTGCGCGGCGCCGCGGCTGTTCTCGTAGTCGCGGTCGCGGTGATAGGCGAAGGCCTGCATGATCAGCGCGCGCTTGGCCCAGTCCGAATACGGATAGAGCCGCTCGATCTCGGAGAAGTAGAAGGCCGCGTCGTCGGGCGAGTCGCGGTCGAGCTCGAACTCGCCGCGCTCGAAGATCTGCTCGGCGGTGTAGTTCTCGAGCGGCACACCGCCCTGACGCCCCGGAGATCCGCCGCATCCGGCAACGAAAACCGCCAGCACGCCAGCACCGATCAGCGAAATGCGCGCCCTACCGCCTGCCATGCCCGGTTCACCCTCGATCCGTCCCGGAGGTCTTCACCCCCCTTGCCCGTCGCTCCTAGCACAGAAAAATCCGGGGCAAAACGCCTTTGGATCACATCGTTGCAGGGTGCGGCCGGGACGCCCGGCCTTCGCGTCACGCGACCGCCGGGATTTCCTCCGGCTGGATGCCCACGCCCGGAAGGCGCGCGCGCGTTACCGTGTCGCACATCACCATGCGGAACGCGTCCGGCGTCTGGAAGAGCTCGTGCAGCAGGAGGTTCGTCATCGCGTGGCCCGCGCGGAAGCCCTCGTAATGGCCGAGGATCGGCGCGCCGGCCAGCGCGAGGTCTCCGAGCGCGTCGAGCATCTTGTGGCGCACCGCCTCGTCCGCGTGGCGCAGGCCGCCCGGCGACAGGACCTCGGGACCGTCGACCACGACCGCGTTCTCGAACGTGCCGCCGAGCGCGAGCCCCTGGGCGCGCATCGCCTCGACGTCCGAGCGACGGCAGAAGGTCCGGCTGTCCGACAGTTCGCGCACGAAGGTGCCGTTGCGCAGGTTCAGGCGCTTTTCCTGCGTGCCGATGGCCGCGTCGGCGAAATCGATATGGAAATCCATGATGAGGCCCTCGGCCGGCGACAGGCGCGCCCAGCCGTTCGCGGTCTCGACCGCCACCGGGCGCAGCACCTCGATGGCGCGCACGGGCGCCGTGAGGAACCGCACGCCGCGCGACAGGATGCCCCGCACGAACGGCGCGGCCGACCCGTCGAGGATCGGAACCTCGGGGCCATCGATCTCGATCAGCGCATTGTGCACGCCGCATCCGGCAAGGGCCGCCATCACGTGCTCGATCGTCTGCACCTCGACACCGGCGGCGTTCACGATCCGGGTGCAGAGCGGCGAGCGCTGCACCGCGTCCCAGATGGCCGGGACTATCGTGTCACCCAGCAGGATGTCGGTGCGCTTGAACCAGATGCCGTGCTCGGCCACCGCCGGCCGGATGGTCAGGCGCGCCGGCTGACCGGAATGCAGGCCATGTCCGTCGAACGTGATCGGGGCGCGAAGTGTGGTTTGCACGGTCGTCTCTCCAGTCGGCGAGGAGACGGACGGGGGCCGTTCCTCGACTTGGTACCGAGATAGAGACGGGCGCATTTTCGCTCAAATCAAAGATTGCAACTGTCTGAAACAGAAGTCGCCGCTTCGGGCGGCGGCCCGCCACCTCGTTAAATGGCGCGTGCAAGATATTGTTCCGAATAGAAAAAGCCCCCTCTTTCGAGGGGGCTCCAATCTCATGCCAGTCACGAGATGTGACCGAGTGCGTGGGCCTCAGTTCGCCTGGCGGCGCAGGAAGGCCGGGATCTCGATGCGCTCCTGGTCCGGATCGGGCGCCTCGTCACGCACCGGCTCGGGGCGCGCGGACTGCACCGGGGGCTGCCGGCGGGCGGCCTGGGCCGGGCCCTCGTGGGCGTGGCCGGTCATCCGGTTGATGAGCGAGTTGATCCCGAAACGCGACTTCTCGACATCGCCAGAGGCGGCGGCACGCTGGGCGGCCACGCGCTGCTGGGTCGTCGGCTGCTGCGCCTGCTGCGGGCGGGCGGGTTCGCCGCGGGTCTTTGCGGCGGCCGCCTGCAAACGCGCGAGCGTCTCGGGCGACGGCGTGCCGGGGGCCGCGGGGCGCGGTGCGACAAAGCTCTCGGGGCCTTCCTCGGCCTCGATGGACTGGGCGCGCGGCTGCGCGTCCGCTTGCGGGCGGTAGGCCGGCGGAGGCAGGCCGTCATCCTGCTGGTGCGCCTGCGGAGCGTCGTAGGCGAGGTCGTGACGCGGCTCGGGCGCGGTCCGCTGCGACGCCATGCCCTCGAACAGCGACGGCTCGTCCTCCTCGTAGGTCTCGACGCGGCGGGCGGCCTGGACCGGCTCGGCGGCCGGGCGCGGCGCCGGCGCGGCATGCGCGACCTCTTCCACCTCGACGTTCTGCTTCAGCGGCGCGCGCAGACTGCGGCGCGGGACCGGAACCTCGGTGTCGACGTCCGAAGCGTCGATCCCGGTCGCGACGACCGAGACGCGCATCTTGCCTTCCATCGTGTCGTCAAGCGTCGAGCCGACGATGATGTTCGCATCCGCGTCCACTTCCTCGCGGATGCGGTTCGCGGCCTCGTCGAGCTCGAACAGGGTCAAATCGTGGCCGCCGGTGATGTTGATGAGCACGCCCTTGGCGCCGCGCAGCGAGATCTCGTCGAGCAGCGGGTTCGCGATGGCCTTCTCGGCTGCCTGGATCGCGCGATCCTCGCCCTCGGCCTCGCCGGTGCCCATCATCGCCTTGCCCATCTCGTCCATCACCGCGCGCACGTCGGCGAAGTCGAGGTTGATGAGGCCCGGACGGACCATCAGGTCGGTGACGCCCTTGACGCCCTGGTAGAGCACGTCGTCCGCCATCGAGAACGCCTCGGTGAAGGTCGTCTTCTCGTTGGCGAGCCGGAACAGGTTCTGGTTCGGGATGATGATGAGCGTGTCGACGACCTTCTGGAGCGCCTCGACGCCCTCCTCGGCCTGCCGCATCCGCTTGGCACCCTCGAACTGGAACGGCTTCGTGACGACGCCCACCGTCAGCACGCCCAGTTCGCGCGCGGCCTGCGCGATGATCGGCGCCGCGCCGGTGCCGGTGCCGCCGCCCATGCCCGCGGTGATGAAGCACATGTGCGCGCCCGCGAGGTGATCGACGATCTGTTCGATCGACTCCTCGGCGGCCGCAGCGCCGACCGAGGCCCGCGCGCCTGCGCCGAGGCCCTCGGTCACCTTCACGCCGAGCTGTACGCGGTTGTCCGCCATGGACTGCTGCAGCGCCTGCGCGTCGGTGTTGGCGACCACGAAATCGCAGCCGTCCAGCGCTTTCTGGATCATGTTGTTGACGGCGTTGCCGCCCGCACCGCCGACGCCGAAGACCGTGATCCGCGGCTTGAGTTCGTCGTGGCCTGGCACCGTAAGGTTCAATGTCATCGCTGTTTCCGCCTGCTTGGTTTTGGGGCCGCCCGGACCGTTTTCGCGCCCGTTTGGACGGATTTTATCGACATGTGGCCCGCGCGTCACGCAAAAAACGCAAAAAACCTACCAAATATGGCTGGAAAATGGGCCTCGGCAGCGGGATTTCGCGGACTTCCGCACATGTGGTGGTTACCAGTTGTCCTTGAACCATTTGACCGCGCGGGTGATCGTGCGCCCCGCCAGGCGCTCCACCGGAATCTCGAAATCCCACCATTCGTCCTGCGGATGGGCCGCGAAGAGGCAGAGGCCGACCGCGCTGGCGAAGCCCGGGCCGGTTGCCGCCTGCGGCAGGCCGTGCACGCGCAGGGGCCGCCCCAGCCGCACCTGCTGGCCAAGGATCTTGGACGCGAGCCCGTCGAGACCGGGGATCTGGCTGCCGCCGCCGGTCAGCACGATCTGCTGCGACGGCAGGTGCTCGAAGCCTGCCGCGTCGAGCCGCGCGCGCACCTCCTCGAGCACTTCCTCGACCCGCGGTCGCATGATCCCGATCAATTCGGCCCGGCTGACCGTGCGGCGGTCGTGGTGCCAGTCGCCGGTGTCGCCGCCGATCTCGATCATCTCGCGGTCGTCCATGCCTGTCGCCACGACGCCGCCATAGAACGTCTTGATGCGCTCGGCCGTCGCCATGGGCACCTGCAGCCCCATCGAGATGTCGCCGGTGACATGGTCGCCGCCCATCTTGACCGCGTCGGCGTAGATCATGTGCTTCTTCATGAAGATCGACACGCCGGTGGTGCCGCCCCCCATGTCGATGCAGGCCGCGCCCAGTTCCTGCTCGTCCTCGACCAGCGCCGAGATGCCCGAGACGTAGGAGGACGAGGCGATCCCCGCGAGCTCCATGTCGCAGCGCTTCACGCATTGCGCGAGGTTCTGGATCGCCATGGCGTCGACCGTCAGCATGTGCATGTCGGTGGCGAGCTCCTGCCCCACCTGCCCGCGCGGGTCGATCAGCCCGGAGCGGTGGTCGAGCGCGAAGTTCACCGGCTGGGCGTGCAGCACCTCGCGGTCATGGCCGAAATCGGGCACGTCGCAGGCCGACAGCACCCGCGCGATGTCCTGCTCGCTGACGGTGGTGCCCATGAGCTCGACCTTGCCGGTCAGCCCGTAGCTGCGCGGTTCGGCGCCCGAGAAGCACGCGATCACATGGTCGACGCGGATCTGCGCCATCTTCTGCGCCGCCTGCACGGCGGTGCGGATCGCGCGCTCGGTCTCCTGCATCGCGCTTATCTCGCCGAAGCGGACGCCCCGCGACCGCGTCGTCGCCGCGCCGATCACGCGAAAGCCCGACTGCCCGGCCAGCGAGCCGACACCGTCGAAATCCCCCGGGCGGTCGTTTCCGTCGAAGCGCAGCACGAGGCAGGCGATCTTGGAGCTCCCGACGTCGAGGATCGCCACGACGCCGCGCTGCATCGCCGCCTTGCGCATGTTGCGCATCGCCCGCTGGGATTCGTAGAGCTCGATCATAGTCTTATTGGTCCCCCGAGGTGATCGCCTTGATGCGCCAGAGTTCTTCCAGCGCGTAATCCGTCATCCTGAGCGTCGGCCGTTCCGGCAGTCTCAGGTCCACCGCGACAAGGTCGCGGCCCAGCATGTCCACCGCGTCGTCCATGGCGATGGCACGTTCCAGCGCCTGGACGGCGCCCGTCTCGGGCAGCATGATGCGCTGCCCGCGGTCCAGCACGACGTCCCAGCGCCGCTCGCCCATGCGCACGAGACCGCGCAGGCGCGCCGCCAGCGGCTCGGCCGCGGCAAGAAGCGCCAGCGCCTCGCCCACGGCGCGGTCTGCGCCCTCGCCCGCCACGACCGGCAGGTCGGGCCACGCCGCGCGGTCCGGTGCCGGCCCCACCACGACGCCCTCGTCGTCGAGGATGTCGAGCGTCCCGGGCCGGCGCCACAGCACCGCCGGCACGCGCTCGACCACGTCGACCTGCAGCACGCCGCCCTGCCGCACCCGCAGGCGCGCCGACTTGACGGCATCGAGCCCCGCGACCGTCTCGCGCATCAGGTCGAGGTCGAGGTCGAAGGACGAGATCGGGAAATCGACGGGAAGGACCTCGCGGATGTCCTCGGCGACGCCGTCCGAGGCCCCGTCGATCGCCATGAGTTTGACCATGAACTCGGGCCGCTCGTGCACCATGGCCTCGAGGTCGGCGTAGGTCTGCGCCACCCAGGCGCGGTTCTCCTCGTAGGACGCCCAGAGCGTCGCCGCCCCGAAGGTCAGCGCGAAGGGCAGACCGATGCGCAGCAGGAGCCGGTAGAGCGGCGTCAGCATCATGCGCTGCATGCGGTACTTGAGCCGCGAGGGCGCGGGATCGGTCCTTACCGGTTGCATGACGCCTCCTCCACCAGACGGCGGCAGAGCGCGCCGAAGGAAATGCCGACGCTCTGCGCCTGCTCGGGCGTGAGCGAGGTCGGTGTCATGCCCGGCTGCGTGTTGGTCTCGAGCAGGATCAGCCCGTCCGCGCCGCGCGCCGGATCCCAGCGGAAATCCGTGCGGCTGAGGCTGCGGCAGCCGAGCGCCCGATGCGCGGTCAGCGCGTGCGACAGGCAGGCGTCGAAGATGTCGGCGGGAATGTCGGCGGGCACGACATGACGCGACCCGCCAGGGCGGTACTTGGCGTCATAATCGTACCAGGTGTCGGTCAGGATGTCGGTCACGGTCAGGGCACGGTCGCCCAGCACGGTGGTGGTCAGCTCGCGCCCGGCCGCGAAGGCCTCGACCATCACCACCTCGGGCATGGTGTCGGGCAGCGCCGGCGGTCCGTTCGACCCCTCGTGCACGATGTAGACGCCGACCGACGATCCCTCGTTGTAGGGCTTGACCACGTAGGGCGGCGGCAGGACGTGGCGCGTCCGCACCTCGTCGCGCGGCGCCAGCACGCTCTCGACCACGGGCAACCCGACATTGCGGTAGATCGCCTTGGTGCGCTCCTTGTCGAGCGCCAGCGCCGAGGCGAGCACGCCGGAATGGGTGTAGGGAATGGCCATCCATTCGAGGATGCCCTGCACGGTGCCGTCCTCGCCGAAGGGGCCATGCAGCGCGTTGAAGGCGACGTCCGGGCGGAGCTCGTCCAGGCGCACGGGAAGATCGCGGCCGCAATCGACCTCGACCACCTCGAATCCCTCTTCCCGCAAAGCGGCGGCGCATCCGCGCCCTGACGCCAGCGACACCTCCCGTTCGGAAGACATGCCGCCCATCAGCACTGCCACTTTCGGGTCTGTCCTGCTCGACATCCCCAAACCGCCTGTCATGCCGGTTGTCCGCCGCGATTGACGCGGTCGGATTCCGGCTCGCTTGTTTCTGCAACCTGCCTGTGGTCGCTCTCTTGTCCGCCGGATACGCCGACGGTCTGCCCGGGGTCGGTTGCGGCGCACGATGCGCCATCCGCCCTCAGTCGCGGCCCGGCTCGCCGACCCGCATTATCTCCCAGTCTAGCGTTATTCCACTGGTTTGGAAAACCTTTTTTCGCACGTCCTCGCCCAGTCCCTCGAGATCGGCCGCCGTCGCGCCGCCGGTGTTCAGCAGGAAGTTCGAGTGCTTCTCGGACATTTGCGCCCCGCCCCTGCGGGCACCGCGCATGCCGGCATCGTCGATGACCTTCCACGCCTTCAGCTCGTGCGTATCGTCGGCGCGTCCCGTGGACGAGAACCCCGCAGGATTGCGGAAGGTCGACCCGGCGCTGCGCTCCTTCGTGGGCTGGCTGGCATCTCGGCGGGCGAGCTGCTCCTCCATCCGCGCGGCAAGCTCGGCGGGATCGCCCGGCGCGCCCTCGAAGGTCGCCTCGACGATCACGGTGCCCGGCGCGAGGTCGGTCTCGCGGTAGCGGAAGCGCAGGTCGTCCGGCCCGAGCGTCACGAGGTCCCCGCCGCGCGTGACCGCGCGGGCCGACACGAAGACATCGGCGACATAGGAGCCGTAGCAGCCCGCATTCATGCGGATGGCGCCCCCGACCGCGCCCGGAATCGTGCGCAGGAAGGTCAGGTCGACGCCTGCCTCGGCCGCGCGGCGCGCCACGTGCGCATCGAGCGCGGCGGCACCCGCGGTGACCCGCGTGCCGTCGACCGCGATGCCGTTGAACCCGCGGCCAAGCCGGATCACCACCGCGCGCAGGCCGCCGTCGCGCACGATCAGGTTCGACCCGACGCCCATGGGGAACACCTCGACCTCCGCAGGCAGCGCACGCAGGAAGTCCCGCAGGTCGTCGAGGTCGGCAGGCTGGAACAGCCAGTCGGCCGGTCCGCCCACGCGCAGCCAGGTAAGGTCGGAGAGCGGCCGGTCCGCGGTCAGTCGGCCGCGCACCTCGGGCATCGGGATCTCTGTCATGCGCGCTTCCTGCCCGTCCTCGCATCGGGCGTAAAGCCCCCTCGCCGCGGCGTCAGGCGCCCGACCCGGACCCCGACCGCCCGCGCGCCCAGCGCACGAGGTGGCGTACCGGCCAGCGCAGGACGCTCATGCCGGCGGCGAGCAGGAGCAGCCCGACCCATGGCCCGTTCTGGTAGGTCACGAACCCGAGAAGCGGGATCCCGAGCGCGATCAGGACGTAGGCGCGCATCCAGTGGTTGTCGCGCGAGGGCAGCATGGCCATCAGGTTCGCGGACAGCATCCAGACAAGGGCGAGCACCAGCGAGAGCGTCATTTCGGCACCTCCAGTCGGCGGCCAGCCGGGCGCGCCAAGAGCTGGCGCAGCGGGTTCCAGAACATCGACAGCACCGCGCCGCACGCGGCGAGCGCCACGAGCCAGCCATGCGCGATCCCCAGCGACACGATCACCAGGGGCGCGACCAGCAGGAGCATGATCCCCGGCACGGGCTGCCGGCGGAGCGGCATGCAGGCGGTCACGGTCGCGGCGAGCCCCCAGAAGCAGGCGGCAAGCGCGGCGCCGGTCACGCCGCCTTCTCCAGCCGGCGGGTCAGGCCGTAGGCCCAGGCGCTGATCGTGCCCGCGCCGAGGCAGACCACCATGTCGCCCGGCTGGGCCTGCTCGCGCACGAGGCGTTCGAGATCGTCCTCGTCGCGGATGCCGCGGGCATGGCGGTGGCCGTGGCGCACGAGGCCCTGAACCAGGTCATCCCGCGTGGCACCGGGGATCGGGTCCTCTCCGGCGGCGTAGACGTCGGCGATGGCGACCACGTCGGCCTCGTTGAAGCAGCCGCAGAAATCGTCGAAGAGCGAGGCAAGGCGGGTGTAGCGGTGGGGCTGGTGCACGGCGATCACCCGGCCCTCGCAGGCCTGGCGCGCCGCCTTCAGCACCGCGGCGATCTCCACCGGATGGTGGCCGTAATCGTCGATGATGGTCACGCCGTCAATTTCGCCGACGCGGGTGAACCGGCGGTTAACCCCGCCGAACTTCGCCAGCGCCTCGCGGATCTCCTCGCGCTTCATGCCGAGATGCCGCGCCACCGCCACCGCCGACAGGGCGTTCGACACGTTGTGGTCGCCCGGCATGGGCAGGGTGCAGCCCTCGATCATCGCGCCCTCGGCCTGCAGCGCCACGTCGAAATGCGCGATGCCCTTCTCGTAGCGCAAGTTCACCGCGCGCACGTCAGCCTGCGCGTTGAAGCCGTAGGTGGTCACGCGCCGGTCGGTGATCCGCCCGACGAGCCGCTGCACCTCCTCGTGATCGGTGCAGCAGACCGCGAGCCCGTAGAACGGGATGTTCGACACGAAGTCGAAGAAGCCCTGCTTCAGCCGCTCGAAATCGCCCCAGTGGTCCAGGTGCTCGGGGTCGATGTTGGTCACGATGGCGATGGTCGCGGGCAGGCGGTTGAAGGTGCCGTCGCTCTCGTCCGCCTCGACCACCATCCATTCGCCCTGCCCCATCCGGGCGTTCGAGCCGTAGGCGTGGATGATCCCGCCGTTGACCACGGTCGGGTCGTACTCGCCCGCGACGAGCAGCGTCGCCACCATGGTCGTGGTCGTGGTCTTGCCGTGGGTGCCCGCGATCGCGACGTTCGACTTGAGCCGCATGAGCTCGGCCAGCATCTCCGCCCGGCGCACCACCGGCAGGCCTTTGGCGCGCGCCGCGTCGAGCTCGGCGTTGCCCGGCTTGATCGCCGACGAGATCACCACCACCTCGGCATGTTCGAGGTTCTCGGCCGACTGCCCGATGAAGATCTGCGCGCCGAGGCCCTCGAGCCGCTCGGTGATCTTCGACGATTTCAGGTCCGACCCCTGCACCGTGTAGCCGAGGTTCAGCAGGACCTCGGCGATCCCCGACATCCCGATCCCGCCGATACCGACGAAGTGGATGGGGCCCACATCCGTGGGCAGCTTCGTTGCTGCGTTCATCTGCTCTTGTCCTTGTTGTGTTCCGCCAGCTCGACGACCAGGGCCGCAAGCTCCCGCGCCGCGTCGGGACGGCCCACCGACAGGGCGGCGCGGGCCATCTGCTGCGCGCCTTCGGGATGTTCGAGGACCGCGCGGACGGCATCCGTCATCGCCTCGACGGTCAACTTGGATTCGGGCATCCGGATCGCCGCGCCGGCCTCGGTCAGGGCGCGCGCGTTCGCGGTCTGCTCGTCGCGCAGCGCCGACCCGAGCGGCACCAGGATCGACGGCCGCCCGATCACGCTGATGTCGGCGACCGACGAGGCGCCCGAGCGCGAGATGATGAGCTGCGCCTCGCTCATCCGCGCGGGGATGTCGTGGAAGAAGGGCTGCACCTCGGCATCGACGCCGTTCTCGGCGTAGAAGGCCGCCACCCGCTCGCCGTCCTCGTCGCGCGCCTGGTGGCTCACCCGGAGGTGGCGCAGAAGTTCCATGGGCAGCGCCGCGAGCGCGGGCGGCACCACGTCCGACAGGATGCGCGCGCCCTGGCTGCCGCCGATCACGAGGATCGACATGGGGTAGTCGCCGGGCACGATGTACGGAGCGGCCGCCCGTTCGCGCACCGCCGCGCGCACCGGGTTGCCGACGTGGATGCCTTCCACCCCCTCGGGCAACTCGGTCGGCCAGGTCCCGCAGGCGACTGCGTCGACCCGCGTCGCGAAGAGCTGGTTCACGCGACCGAGCACGCCATTCTGTTCGTGGATCATCCGCGGCAGCCGCAGGAGCCACGCGGCGCCGAGCGCCGGGATCGAGGGATAGCCGCCGAAGCCCACCACGACGTCGGGCGGGTCGCGCCGGAGCCGCGCCGCCATGGACAGCACGCCCGCGCCGATGCGGAACGGCACGCCCGCGCGCGCGACGAGCCCCCCGCGCGCGAAGGTCGCCGACGAGACCTCCTCGATCTCGACGCTGTGGGGGAAGCCGCCGGTGTAGCGCGCGCCGCGCGCATCGGTCGACAGCTTGACCCGCCAGCCGCGCCGGAGAAGGACCTCGGCCAGCGCCTGGGCAGGAAACATGTGACCGCCGGTGCCCCCGGCGGCCATCACCAGAAGCGGCGGGCGCAGTCTTTCCGACATGACGTTTTCCCGGACGGGCGCATCCCGCCTCTCCTTGTCCTCACCAGGTCCTCAGCGGATCCTGCCGCGCAGGATGTCGCCAATCTCGCCCTGCGGGCGCGTACGTGTAAAGGCCAGCAGCATCCCCACGGCGATCCCGCCCGCGATGAGCGAGGACCCGCCGTAGCTCACGAAGGGCAGCGTCATGCCCTTGGCCGGCAGGAGCCGGACCGCCACGCCCATGTTGATCATGGCCTGGACCCCGAAGATGCAGGCCAGCCCCGTACCGGCGAGCCGGATGAACGGGTCGCGCTCGCGCATCAGCCGGATGAGCGACCGCAGGACGATGGCCGCATAGATCGCGATGATGACGAGTACAAGCACGAGGCCGTATTCCTCGGCGGCAACGGCGATGATGAAGTCGGTGTGCGCGTCGGGCAGCGACCATTTCACCTGGCCCTCGCCGACGCCGACACCGAAGAACCCGCCCTCCTGGATCGCGTTCGTGGCGTAGCCGAGCTGTGTCGTCGGATCGACCTCGGGCGACAGGAAGCCGTCGATGCGGCGGGCGAAGTGTTCGGAATTCTCGTAGGCGACGGTGCCGACGAAGACGACCGCCCCGGCCATCCCGATCAGCAGCATCATCGGCGCGCCGGCGACGAAGTACATGACGCCCCAGCCGAAGAGCACGAGGCAGGCCTGTCCGAAATCGGGCTGCAGGGCCAGCATGGCCACGATCGCCACGGCGAGGAAGAAGGACCACAGACGCCCCGGCGGGCCGCCGATCTCCTGGCTTGCCGCCATGAGCCACGCGGTCACGATCACGAAGAGCGGCTTGAGAAACTCCGAGGGCTGCACGCTCGCGAAGCCGAGGCTGTACCAGCGCACCGCGCCCTTGCCGAAATCGGTGCCGAAGACGGGCAGGAACGCCAGCGCCACGAAGGCCGCGAGGAATCCCAGCACCGCGAGACGCCGCACCATGATCGGCGCCATCAGCGACACCGCGAACATGGTCACGAGCGCGAGGCCGCCGAAGAAGGCCTGCCGCTGCACGTAGTGGAAGGGATGCAGGCCGTTGCGCTCGGCCAGCGGCGGCGACGCCGCGAGCCCGAGGAGCAGCCCGACCCCGAAGAGGATCAGGATGCAGCTCAGCGACCACTTGTCGACCGTGCGCCACCATTTCGGAAGGACCGGTTCGCCATCGCGCACCGGTGCCGCACCGTACACCATCTCCGTCATCGGAAACCGCCCGTTATGCCTGTGCCTGAACTGCCTGTCGTGTCGCCCGTTTTTCCGGGTCTGACGCCGAGTCTACCGCATGCGCGGGCGAGCCGCTACCATAATCCGATGGCGCGGCGCGATGGTTCAGCGGCCCGCCAGTATCTGCAGCCAGGTCGCGGCCGGGTCGTGCAGCGTCCATTCGCGGCGCAGGCCGTCCGGGCCGAATTCCGCCTGGCTCAACCCCAGGATGCGCACCTCCGCGCCGGTCGGCGCGCCGAAGGGCCCCCAGCCGTCGTGCCGGCCCTCGAGCGTCCAGCGCAGCGCGGCGCGCGGCGGCATGAGCGGCGCCTCGAGCGCCATGGCGTGCACGACCTCGAACCGGGCGGAAGGAAAGGCCGAGCGCAGGCCCAGCCAGAAGCCGCGCGCGGCGTCAGGGCCCTGCACCTGCACGCCCCCCGGCAGAACGAGATCCGCCGCGGCGTCGTACTGGTCCTCGAACACGCCGAACGCGCCTTCCATCGCGCGCTCGATCATGTCGGCCCAGGCCGTTCCCCAGCCGTCCCCGCGCGCGCCAGGGGCATCGTCCGCCGCGGGCGGCGCAGCGATGCGGGCGCGCACCTCGGGATCGCGGCGCAGCATGTCCTCGGCCCAGCGGACGGGATCGCGTCCGAGGGCGGCAAGGATGGCCGCGCGGTCGGTGACGCGCCAAAGCGCGGTGATCCGGCCGGCCTGCATCCGCGCCTCGGTCAGCACGCGAAACCGCAACCGCCGACCGGTCGGCGGGCCGTAGACCCCCTCGCCCGCATGCACGGTGTCGATGGCGCGGCGGTCCGACAGCACGCTCTCTGCACCGCGGCCGGGCGCGGCAAAGCTGTCCTCGACGAACCAGCGCTGGTCGGGAAAGGCCGCGAGGGGCCCGAGCGCGTCGGTCGCCACCGCCACGCGGCCGATGCTCGTGCCCTCGGGCGCTGCGAGCGTCACGTCGCGGTCGAGATGCGTGTCGACCGGACGGCTGAAATCGCCCTTCTGCCAGATCGCCGCGGCGATGTGCCGGTAGAGTGCCACGACCTCGGGCCCGTGATCGAGATCCTTCACCGCGTGCCTTCCCCCGTATCCCGGCCGCGCCCCCGATCCCGCCGGGGCGCCGGCCCCGGTTATGGGCGCGATGCGGTAAAGACGGGATTAACGTTAACGCCCTCCTGCCGGCTGCGGCGGCGCCCTCCGGAAACGAAAAGGACCTGCCGCGGGCTGCGCGGCAGGTCCGGTCTTTCGCCGTCCCGGCCCGAGGCCGGGATCAGGCCGCGATCACTCGCGGCTTTCGGGCGTGTCCACGATCAGCGTGTCGAATTCGTCTCCGCCGATCACGTCGTCGGTCGCCGTCGCCTCCGGGGCGGCAAGCCGCGCGGCCTGCTCGGCCTCGTTGCGGCGTGCCTCGATCACCACGTTGTCGCGGTCGGCCGCGATGCGGCGCACCTTCTGGGTCGCCCCGCCGGTGCCGGCCGGGATCAGACGGCCCACGATCACGTTCTCCTTCAGGCCGACGAGCCGGTCCACCTTGCCCTGCACCGACGCCTCGGTCAGCACGCGGGTGGTCTCCTGGAAGGAGGCGGCCGAGATGAAGGACCGCGTCTGCAGCGACGCCTTGGTGATCCCGAGAAGGATCGGTTCGCCCGATGCCGGACGCCCGCCCTTCTTCTCGACCTTGGCATTCGCCGCCTCGAGCTCGGCCTTGTCCACGTGCTCGCCCTTGAGCAGCGTCGTGTCGCCGGAGTCGAGGATCTCCCACTTCTGCAGCATCTGGCGCACGATGACCTCGACATGCTTGTCGTTGATCTTCACGCCCTGCAGCCGGTAGACGTCCTGCACCTCGTTGATCATGTAGTTCGCCAGCGCCTCGACACCCATGATCGACAGGATGTCATGCGGCGCCGGGTTGCCGTCCATGATGTAGTCGCCCTTCTGGACATAGTCGCCTTCCGCAACCGGAATGTGCTTGCCCTTCGGGATCATGTACTCCTTCGGCTCCTGGGAGTCGTCCGCCGGTTCGATCGTGATCCGGCGCTTGTTCTTGTAGTCCTTGCCGAAGCGGACATAGCCGTCGATCTCGGCGATGATCGCGTGGTCCTTCGGACGGCGCGCCTCGAACAGTTCCGCCACCCGCGGCAGACCGCCGGTGATGTCCTTGGTCTTGGCGCCCTCGCGCGGGATCCGCGCCACGACGTCGCCGGCCTTGATGTTCTGGCCGTCCTCGCAGGACAGGATCGCGTCCACCGACATCGGGTAGGTGACCGGGTTGCCCTGGTCGTTGCGCACGGGCTCGCCGTTCTCGTCCATCAGGATGATCTCGGGCTTGAGCTCGTTGCCCTTGGGGGCCGCGCGCCAGTCGATGACGATCTTCTGCGTCATGCCGGTGGCATCGTCGGTCTCGTCGCGCACGGCGATGCCGTTCACGAGGTCGACGTGACGGGCCACACCGTCCTTCTCGGCGATGATCGGCAGCGTGTACGGGTCCCACTCGAAGAGCTTGTCGCCCCGGGCGATCTCCTGCCCCTCGGTGACGAAGAGCTTCGTGCCGTACCCGACCTTGTGGCTCGCGCGCTCGGAACCGTCCTCGCCCGCGATGATCACCTTCATGTTCCGGCCCATCACCAGCGTCTCGCCTGCGGCGTTGACCAGCGTGTTGGGGTTCTCGAACGTGATCACGCCGGACTGGCTGGCCTCGAGGAACGACTGCTGGCCGCCCTGCGCCACGCCGCCGATGTGGAAGGTCCGCATCGTCAGCTGGGTGCCGGGCTCGCCGATCGACTGCGCCGCGATGATGCCCACGGCCTCGCCGGTGTTCACCATCGTCCCGCGCGCCAGGTCGCGGCCGTAGCAGAGGGCGCAAACCCCCTCGTCGGCCTCGCAGGTCAGCGGGCTGCGGATGCGCGCGGTCTGCACCGCCGCCTCCTCGATGGCGTCGGACATGCGCTCGTCGATGAGCTGGCCCTCGCGCACCAGCACCTCGTCGGTGCCGGGCTTGAGGATGTCCTCGGCCGCGACGCGGCCCAGGATGCGCTCGCCGATGGACGCCACCACCTCGCCGTCGTTGATCGCCGCTTCCGCGGTGATCGACTTGTCGGTGCCGCAATCGTGCATGCGGATGATGCAGTCCTGCGCCACGTCCACGAGACGACGGGTCAGGTAGCCCGAGTTCGCGGTCTTGAGGGCGGTGTCCGACAGGCCCTTCCGGGCGCCGTGGGTCGAGTTGAAGTACTCGAGAACCGTCAGGCCTTCCTTGAAGTTCGAGATGATCGGCGTCTCGATGATGTCGCCGTTCGGCTTCGCCATCAGGCCGCGCATCCCGCCCAGCTGCTTCATCTGGGTGACCGAGCCCCGGGCACCGGAGTGGGCCATCATGTAGACCGAGTTCGGTTCCGCCTCGGCACCGTTCTCGTCGCGCTGCGCCGCCGAGATGGTCGACATCATCGCCTCGGTGACCTTGTCGTTGCACTTCGACCAGGCATCGACGACCTTGTTGTACTTCTCACCCTGGGTGATCAGGCCGTCCATGTACTGCTGTTCGAAGTCCTTCACCTGGGCGCGGGTGTCCTCGACGATCGTCCACTTGTCCTTGGGGATGACCATGTCGTCCTTGCCGAACGAGATGCCGGCGCGGAACGCCTCCTTGAAGCCCATGGACATGATCTGGTCGCAGAAGATGACCGATTCCTTCTGGCCGCAATAGCGGTAGACGGTGTCGATCACGCGCTGCACGTCCTTCTTGCGGAGAAGGCCGTTCACCAGGTCGAAGGGCGCCTTGGCGTTCATCGGCAGCAGCGCGCCAAGCCGCACGCGGCCGGGCGTGGTCTCGAAGCGCTTGTAGACCTCGTTGCCTTCCTCGTCGATCTGCTTGACCCGGCACTCGATCTTGGCGTGCATGTGCACTTCGCCGGCGTTCAGCGCGTGTTCCACCTCCTCGATGGAGGCGAACTTCATGCCTTCGCCCTTCATGCCCTCGCGCATCAGCGACACGTAGTAGAGGCCGAGGATCATGTCCTGCGACGGCACGATGATCGGTGCGCCGTTCGCGGGCGACAGCACGTTGTTCGTGGACATCATCAGGACGCGCGCCTCGAGCTGCGCCTCGAGCGAGAGCGGCACGTGCACGGCCATCTGGTCACCGTCGAAGTCGGCGTTGAACGCCGAGCAGACGAGCGGGTGAAGCTGGATCGCCTTGCCCTCGATCAGGATGGGCTCGAACGCCTGGATGCCCAGACGGTGCAGCGTCGGCGCACGGTTCAGAAGCACCGGGTGCTCGCGGATCACCTCGTCGAGGATGTCCCAGACCTCCGGCCGCTCCTTCTCGACGAGCTTCTTGGCCTGCTTCACCGTCGAGCTCAGGCCCTTGGCCTCGAGCCGCGAGTAGATGAACGGCTTGAAGAGCTCGAGCGCCATCTTCTTGGGCAGGCCGCACTGGTGCAGCTTGAGTTCGGGACCGGTCACGATCACCGAACGGCCCGAGAAGTCGACGCGCTTGCCGAGCAGGTTCTGCCGGAAGCGGCCCTGCTTGCCCTTGAGCATGTCGGCGAGCGACTTCAGCGGACGCTTGTTGGCGCCGGTGATGACGCGCCCGCGGCGGCCGTTGTCGAACAGCGCGTCCACGGATTCCTGCAGCATCCGCTTCTCGTTCCGGACGATGATGTCCGGCGCGCGCAGCTCGATCAGCCGCTTGAGGCGGTTGTTCCGGTTGATGACCCGGCGGTAGAGATCGTTCAGGTCCGACGTCGCGAAGCGGCCGCCATCCAGCGGAACGAGCGGGCGCAGTTCCGGCGGGATCACCGGGATCACGGTCAGCACCATCCACTCGGGACGGTTGCCCGACTCGAGGAAGGATTCCACGACCTTGAGCCGCTTGATGATCTTCTTGGGCTTCAGCTCGCCGGTCGCTTCCTTGAGCTCCTCGCGCAGGCGCTCGGCCTCGGCTTCGAGGTCGATCTGCGCCAGCATCTCGCGGATCGCCTCGGCGCCGATGTTCGCCGTGAAGGCGTCCATGCCGTAGGCGTCCTGGGCGTCCATGAACTCTTCCTCGGTCAGCATCTGACCGTACTGAAGGTCCGTGAGGCCCGGCTCGATGACCACGTAGTTCTCGAAGTAGAGAACCCGCTCGAGGTCGCGCAGCGTCATGTCCAGCATCAGGCCGATGCGCGAGGGCAGCGACTTGAGGAACCAGATGTGCGCGCAGGGCGCGGCCAGCTCGATGTGGCCCATGCGCTCGCGCCGGACCTTCTGCAGCGTCACCTCGACGCCGCACTTCTCGCAGACGACGCCGCGATACTTCATGCGCTTGTACTTGCCGCACAGGCATTCGTAGTCCTTGATCGGACCGAAGATGCGCGCGCAGAACAGACCGTCACGCTCGGGCTTGAACGTGCGGTAGTTGATGGTCTCGGGCTTCTTGATCTCGCCGAACGACCAGCTGAGGATCCGCTCGGGGGACGCGAGCGAGACCTTGATCTCGTCGAATACCTTGGGCGGGGTCAGGGGGTTGAACGGGTTGTTGGTGAGTTCCTGGTTCATTCGTTCCTCATATCTTTTGAGGGTGCGGGGGAGCGGAGCGGGCGCGAACCGGCGACGAGCCCCACCCAAAGCGGGCGGGGCGTCTCACCGGCGGGGCGCGTCACTCCGCGTCTTCCTCCGCATCCAGGAGTTCCATGTTGAGGCCCAGACCCCGGACCTCCTTGACCAGAACGTTGAACGATTCCGGCACGCCGGCCTCGAAGTTGTCCTCGCCCTTGACGATCGACTCGTAGACCTTGGTACGGCCCGCCACATCGTCCGACTTCACCGTCAGCATCTCCTGCAGGGTGTAGGCGGCGCCGTATGCCTCGAGCGCCCAGACCTCCATCTCGCCGAAGCGCTGGCCGCCGAACTGCGCCTTCCCGCCCAGCGGCTGCTGGGTGACGAGGCTGTAGGGCCCGGTCGAACGCGCGTGGATCTTGTCGTCCACGAGGTGGTGCAGCTTGAGCAGGTACTTGACCCCGACCGTCACCGGCCGCGAGAACTGCTCGCCCGTGCGCCCGTCGAAGAGGATCGACTGGCCGCTCTCGTTGAAGCCGGCGCGCTTCAGCGCGTCGTTCACGTCGGGCTCCTTTGCACCGTCGAAGACCGGGGTCGCGATCGGCACGCCGCGGGTCACGTTCGCGGCCGCCTCGACCAGGCGGTCCTCGTCCATGTCCGACAGGCCTTCCTCGTAGACCTCGTCACCGTAGGCGATGCGCATGGCCTCGCGCACGGGGGTGAGGTCGCCGGTCCGGCGGTAGTCCTGCAGCGCCTCGTCGATCCGGATGCCCAGACCGCGCGCAGCCCAGCCCATGTGCGTCTCGAGGATCTGGCCCACGTTCATCCGGCTCGGCACGCCGAGCGGGTTGAGGCAGAAGTCGACCGGCGTGCCGTCGCCGAGGAACGGCATGTCCTCGATCGGCACCACACGGGAGATGACGCCCTTGTTGCCGTGACGGCCGGCCATCTTGTCGCCCGGCTGAAGCTTGCGCTTCACCGCCACGAAGACCTTGACCATCTTCATGACGCCCGGCGGCAGGTCGTCGCCGCGGCGCACCTTCTCGACCTTGTCCTCGAAGCGGGCATCGAGCGCGCGTTTCTGCACCTCGTACTGCTCGTTGAGGGCCTCCATGTGCTTGGCGTCCTCCTCCTCGGCGAGGGCGAGCTGCCACCACTGACCGCGGGTCAGCATGCCGAGCAGGTCCTCGGTGATCTCCGAGTTGGGCTTGACGCCGCGCGGACCCTTCACCGCGGTCTTGCCGAGGATCATGGTCTTGAGGCGCGCGTAGATGTTGCGGTCGAGGATGACGAGCTCGTCGTCCCGGTCACGGGCCAGGCGCTCGATCTCTTCCCGCTCGATCTGCAGGGCGCGTTCGTCCTTCTCGACCCCGTGCCGGTTGAACACGCGGACCTCGACGACGGTGCCGTAATCGCCCGGCTTCACCCGCAGCGACGTGTCGCGCACGTCCGACGCCTTCTCGCCGAAGATGGCGCGGAGAAGCTTTTCCTCCGGCGTCATCGGGCTTTCGCCCTTGGGCGTGATCTTGCCCACGAGGATGTCGCCCGGTTCGACGTCGGCACCGATGTAGACGATGCCGGCCTCGTCGAGGTTGCGCAGCGCTTCCTCGCCGACGTTCGGGATGTCGCGGGTGATCTCCTCGGGCCCGAGCTTGGTGTCCCGCGCCGCCACCTCGAATTCCTCGATGTGGACGGAGGTGAACACGTCGTCGCGCGCGATGCGCTCGGAGATCAGGATCGAGTCCTCGTAGTTGTAGCCGTTCCACGGCATGAAGGCGACGATGACGTTCTTGCCGAGCGCCAGTTCCCCCATGTCCGTCGACGGGCCGTCCGCGATGACCTCGCCCTGCGTGACCGTGTCACCCACCTTCACCAGCGGACGCTGGTTGATGCAGGTGTTCTGGTTCGAGCGCTGGAACTTGCGCATGCGGTAGATGTCCACGCCCGGGTCGCCCGGGTCGAGGTTGTCGGTCACCCGGATCACGATCCGCTGCGCGTCGACCTGGTCGATCACGCCGCCGCGACGCGCGGTGATGGCCGCGCCGGAATCCCGTGCGACGATCTCCTCGATGCCGGTGCCGACCAGCGGGGCCTCGGACCGCAGCGTCGGCACGGCCTGCCGCTGCATGTTCGAGCCCATGAGCGCGCGGTTCGCGTCGTCGTTCTCGAGGAACGGGATGAGCGAGGCCGCGACGGACACCAGCTGTTTCGGCGACACGTCGATGAGGTCGACGGTCTCGTTCGGCGCCAGCGTGTAGTCGCCCGCCTGACGGGTGGACACGAGGTCGTTGACGAACTTGCCGTTCTCGTCGAGCAGCGCGTTCGCCTGCGCCACGGTGTGGCGCATTTCCTCGGTCGCGGACATGTAGTGCACCTCGTCGGTGACCTGCCCGTCCTTCACCACCCGGTAGGGCGTCTCGATGAAGCCGTACTTGTTGACCCGCGCGAACGTCGCCAGCGAGTTGATGAGACCGATGTTCGGGCCTTCCGGCGTCTCGATCGGGCACATCCGGCCGTAGTGCGTCGGGTGCACGTCGCGCACCTCGAAGCCCGCGCGCTCGCGCGTCAGGCCGCCGGGCCCGAGCGCCGAGAGGCGCCGCTTGTGCGTCACCTCGGACAGCGGGTTGGTCTGGTCCATGAACTGCGACAGCTGCGAGGAGCCGAAGAACTCGCGCACCGCGGCCGCGGCGGGCTTCGCGTTGATCAGGTCCTGCGGCATGACGGTGTCGATCTCGACCGACGACATGCGCTCTTTGATCGCGCGCTCCATCCGCAGGAGGCCGACGCGGTACTGGTTCTCCATGAGTTCGCCGACCGAGCGCACCCGGCGGTTGCCGAGGTGGTCGATGTCGTCGATCTCGCCCTTGCCGTCGCGCAGCTCCACCAGCGCCTTGACGCAGGACACGATGTCCTCGCGGTCGAGGGTGCGGGTGGTGTCCGGCTTGTCGAGGTTGAGCCGCATGTTCATCTTCACGCGGCCGACGGCCGACAGGTCGTACCGCTCGCCGTCGAAGAACAGCGTGTCGAACAGCGCCGACGCGGCCTCGACCGTGGGCGGCTCGCCCGGACGCATGACGCGGTAGATGTCCATGAGCGCGCTTTCGCGGTTCATGTTCTTGTCCTGCGCCATGGTGTTCCGCATGTACGGACCCACGGTGATGTTGTCGATGTCGAGCACCGGAATGTCGGTGATGCCCGCGTCGAGCAGCTCCTTCAGCGACCCGCCGGTCACCTCGCCGTCCTTGTCGACGGTCCAGGTCAGCTCGTCGCCGGCCTCGACGTAGATCGCGCCCGTGTCCTCGTTGATGATGTCGCGGGCGACGTACTTGCCGACGATGTGGTCGAACGGCACCAGCAGGTTCTTGACGCGGCCCTCGTCGATCAGCTGCTTGACCGCGCGCGGCGTCACCTTCTTGCCGGCCTCGGCGATCACCTCGCCGGTGTCGGCGTCGACCAGGTCATAGGTCGGACGGGTGCCGCGGACGCGCTCGGGGAAGAACTTGGTCTTCCAGCCACGGCCCTTCTCCAGCGTGTAGTCGACCGTGTCGTAATACGCGTCCATGATCGCTTCCTGGTCGAGACCCAGGGCGTAGAGGAGCGTCGTGACCGGCAGTTTGCGGCGGCGGTCGATGCGCGCGAACACGATGTCCTTGGCGTCGAACTCGAAGTCGAGCCAGGAGCCGCGGTAGGGAATGATCCGGCAGGCGAACAGCAGCTTGCCCGAGGAGTGCGTCTTGCCCTTGTCGTGGTCGAAGAACACGCCCGGCGAGCGGTGCATCTGGGAAACGATGACCCGCTCGGTGCCGTTCACGATGAACGTGCCATTCTGCGTCATGAGCGGCATGTCGCCCATGAACACGTCCTGTTCCTTGATGTCCTTCACCGACTTCGCGCCGGTGTCCTCGTCCACGTCGAAGACGATCAGGCGCAGGGTGACCTTCAGCGGCGCCGAGTAGGTCATGTCGCGCTGCTGGCATTCCTCGACGTCGTATTTGGGCTTTTCCAGCTCGTAGGACACGAACTCGAGCACGGCGGTCTCGTTGAAGTCCTTGATCGGGAAAACCGACTGGAACACGCCCTTGATGCCCTCGCCGTCCGCCGGCTGGGGCTGGTCGCCCGATTTCAGGAACAGGTCGTAGGACGACTTCTGAACCTCGATGAGGTTCGGCATCTCCAGCACTTCCCGGATCTTGCCGTAGTACCTGCGTAGACGTTTCTGGCCGAGGAAGGATTGCGCCATGGGCTCATCACCTTTCAGTGGTCTCACCTGGAAGCGCGCGCCGTCGGGCTCCGGCCGCGCATCCATCCGCGAGGGGCAGGTTCCGATCTATGCCTGACCACCGTCCCAAGGGTGGCCTCCCGATCGTGAGAACCTTGCCTGAGAAAGGGTCCGCCCGACGATCGTCCGGCGCGGGCCCTCTCTGAGACAGGTTCGGCTGGACCCGGGAACTCCCGGATCCAGCCCGTCCTTCGTGCCGCGGGGCGCGGGCGCGCACGCCCGGCCCCTGCCGGATCACTTGAGCTCCACCTCGGCGCCAGCGGCCTCGAGCTTGCTCTTGATGTCGTTCGCTTCGTCCTTGGAGACCTGCTCCTTGACGGGCTTGCCACCCGCTTCGACCAGTTCCTTGGCTTCCTTGAGGCCAAGGCCGGTGATCGCACGGACTTCCTTGATCACGTTGATCTTGGACGCGCCGGCCGACTTCAGGATGACGTCGAACTCGGTCTGCTCTTCCTCGGCCGCACCGGCGTCGCCGCCTGCTGCGGGGCCGGCCATCATGACCGCGCCGCCAGCGGCGGGCTCGATGCCGTACTCGTCCTTGAGGATGGTTTTCAGTTCCTGCGCTTCGAGCAGCGTGAGGCCCACGATTTGCTCGGCAAGTGCTTTAAGATCAGCCATTGTGACTTCTTTCCATATCTAGATGTGATCCAACGTCGGGAATACAACCCTTCGCGGTCTCACGGATTGCCTTAGGCCGCCTCGGCCCTGTCCTCGATGGTCGACAGGATGGAGGCGATGTTCGAAGCAGGCGCGCCGATCGCACCGGCGATGTTGGAAGCGGGTGCACCGATCATGCCGGCGATCTGAGCGAGCATTTCCTCGCGCGACGGCAGTTTCGATACGGCCTCAACACCGGCCCGGTTCAGGACCTCACCACCCATTGCCCCGCCAAGGATCTCGAACTTCTTGTTATCCTTGGCGAAGTCCTCGACCACCTTGGCCGCGGCCACGGGGTCTTCGGAATAGGTGAGGACGGTCATCCCCTCGAGGTACTTGGCCATGCTGGCGCAGGGCTTTCCCTCCAGGGCGATCTTGGCGAGCCTGTTCTTGGCGACGCGAACCGCCGCGCCACCCTCACGGGCGCGACCGCGGAGGTCCTGCATCTCGGCAACCGTGAGGCCGGTGTAGTGTGCAACCACAACGACGCCAGAGCTTTCGAAGATCTGGCCGAGTTCCTCGACCACTTTCTCTTTCTGGGCTCTATCCACAGTTTCACTCCAAGTTCTGGAGGGGCGACCCCTCCGGCTCTGCGAAAGCCGGACAAGAACTGCCCGGCCCCAAGGTCCGATCGGGTCGTCACAATCGCATGCCCGAAGGGCGCGGAAGCGCCCGGCAGGCCGAATGTCTCTTCCCGTCTCAGGCAGGACTTAGCGGCGCAGGAAGTTTCCGTAGCCAGCCCACCGTCTCGGACGAAACGGGGGACGCGCGCGAATCGCGTGCGCCATCCCGTAACCGGCCGATTAGAACTTTTGGAACGAAATGCCAAGAGCGCCGCGGATCTTTCCGCGCCCTCTTTTTCGGCACCCCCGAAAGGTATCACGAAATCCGGCGCGCGCCAAGCATGGGCCGTGACGCCCCTGCCCCGCAGGTCACGGACCAAAGGCGAGTCCGGCCAATCCGTCGCGCAGGTCACCGAGGGCCTCGGCCCCGTGTTCCCGGTCGAGGGCATCATGCGTCGCACGCCAGGCCGGCAGCGCCGCCTTGAGCGCCGCGCGCCCCGCCCCGGTCAGGTGCAACCGCCGCGCGCGGCCGTCACCCGCATCCGCCTCGGACCGCACGAGCCCGCGCCGCTCGAGCGGCTTCAGCGCGGCGGTCAGCGTCGTGCGGTCCATGCCGAGCACCGGCACCAGCGCGCCGAGCCGCGGCCCGTCCGGCCGGTTCAGCGCCATCAGGACCGAGAATTGCCGGTTCGTCAGCGCGAAGGGCGCCAGTGCCTCGTCGAAACGCCGCGCGACGATGCGGGCCGCCCGCTGCAGGTGCAGGCACAGGCAGCGGTCGCGCACCTCGTGCGTCACGCTCAGTGGCAGGTCGGGGTCCATGCCCGGCGGGTTCTTGCGCGGCTCGTCCATGAACGTTGATATCAACTCAAATACGCGCGATCCTCAAGCGGCATCCTGTCGCAGAGGAGATTCGAGATGCCCTACTACTCAGGCTTCCTTCTGGCCGTGCCGTCCGCGAACAAGACCGCCTACAAGGACATGGCCGAGAAGGTCTGGCCGATCTTCAAGGACCACGGCTGCCTCGGCATGGTCGAGACCTGGGGCGTCGACGTCCCGGACGGCAAGGTGACCTCGTTCCCCATGGCGGTGAAGAAGGAGGAGGACGAGACCGTCGTCTTCTCCTGGATGGTCTGGCCCGACAAGGCGACCGCCGATGCGGGCTTCCAGAAGATGATGGAGGACGAGCGCATGAAGGACATGCCCGAGAAAATGCCCTTCGACGGAAAGCGCATGATGTGGGGCGGGTTCGAGCCGATCGTGTCGGTCGGCCAGCCGGCCTGAACCGTCACGGCGCGGGCGGACATGCGAAGGGCCCGGGGGTGGCAGCGCACCCCCGGGCCCTCTGTCGTGGATCCGTCGCCGAAGCGGGGCGTCAGCCCTGCGTCGCGCTGGTCACGTCGATCGTGACGCCGGGGCCCATCGAGGACGACAGCGCGATCTTCTTCATGTAGGTGCCCTTGGCGCCCGTGGGCTTCGCCCGCGACACGGCCTCGACGAAGGCGCGCACGTTCTCGACGAGCTTCGCCTCGTCGAACGACACCTTGCCGACGCCGGCGTGCACGACGCCCGCCTTCTCGGCCTTGAACTGGACCTGGCCGCCCTTCGCGTCCTTGACGGCCTGACCCACGTCCATGGTCACCGTGCCGACCTTGGGGTTCGGCATCAGGTTGCGGGGGCCGAGGATTTTCCCCAGCCGGCCCACGATCGGCATCATGTCCGGGGTCGCGATGCAGCGGTCGAACTCGATCTTGCCGCCCTGGATGGTCTCCATCAGGTCTTCGGCGCCGACGATGTCCGCGCCGGCCGCCTGGGCCTCCTCGGCCTTCGCGCCGCGGGCAAAGACCGCCACGCGCACGGTCTTGCCGGTGCCGTTGGGCAGGCCGACGACGCCGCGGACCATCTGGTCGGCGTGGCGCGGGTCGATCCCGAGGTTCATGGCGATCTCGACGGTCTCGTCGAACTTGGCGCTGGCGGTCGACTTGATGAGGCCCACGGCCTCCTCGACGGACAGGTTTTCCTTGCCCTCGAAGGCCTCGCGCAGGGTGCGGGTGCGTTTACCGATCTTGCCCATCACTTCACCTCGATGCCCATGGACTTCGCCGAACCGAGGATGATCTTCATTGCATCCTCGACGTCGTGCGCCGACAGGTCCTTCATCTTGGCCTCGGCGATTTCGCGCACCTGCTTGCGGGTCACGGTCGCGACGGTCTCGCGGCCCGGCTTCTCGGCGCCGCGGGGACGGTTGCGCTTGCCCACGGGCTTCAGGCCCGCCGCCTTCTTCAGGTAGTAAGACGCCGGCGGCGTCTTGATGTCCATCGTGAAGGACTTGTCCTGGTAGTAGGTGATCACGGTCGGGCACGGCGCACCGGGCTCCATGTCCTGCGTCTTGGCGTTGAACGCCTTGCAGAACTCCATGATGTTGATGCCGCGCTGACCGAGCGCGGGACCGACCGGCGGGGAGGGGTTGGCCTGCCCGGCCTTGATTTGCAGCTTCATCTTGCCAGCGAGCTTTTTCGCCATCTGGCTTCTCCTTTCCATCTCCCCGACGGACGCGTCCGCGAGGGGTTCATGTGGCGTGGTGGGGTCCGGACGTCGCGACGCCCTCGCCTCCCACGTAGGGACGACCGCCGCGCAGGGCGGACGGTCGGCGGCGCGGATACACCCGCGCCTGGGGGATTGCAAACGATTCCGGACGGGCCGTCACGCCCCGCATCGCCGCAACGACAAGGGCCGCCCCCGATCGGACGGCCCGCAAGCGCGCGCCCCCGGTGCGGGCGCGCGGATCGTGACAGGGCTCAGCCCTGCTTCGTCACCTGCGTGAACTCGAGCTCGACCGGCGTCTCGCGGCCGAAGATCGACACCGACACCCGCAGGCGCTGGTTCTCCTCGTCGACGCCCTCGACCATGCCGTCGAAGTCCTCGAACGGGCCGTCGTTGACCTTGACCCGCTCGCCCACCTCGAAATGGATGAGCGTGCGCGGTGCCTCCTCGCCCTCCTGCACGCGGCCGAGGATCTGCTGCACCTCTGCATCGCGCATGGGCATCGGGCGCCCCTGAGGCCCGAGGAAGCCGGTCACGCGGTTGATCGAGTTGATGAGGTGGTAGCCGGCATCCGACATCTCCATGCGGACCAGCACGTAGCCCGGCATGAAGCGCCGCTCGGTCGTGACCTTCTTGCCGCGCCGCACCTCGATGACCTCTTCGGTCGGAACGAGGATTTCCTCGATCTGGTCGCCGAGACCCTGCTCGGCCACCGCCGTCCGGATCTGTTCGGCAACCTTCTTCTCGAAGTTCGAGAGCACGCTCACCGAATACCACCGCTTCGCCATCTGGCTCCGACCTTTCGTTTCCCTGCGCAGCGTTCCCGACGCTTCACGCCCCGCATCCGTGTTTCACGTGTCCGCGCCTGCGCGGCCAACCCTCCGCGACCGCCGCCGGCGCACGCGCCTGGTCAAGGAGGTCTCCCGACAAAGAAAAGCGGCGCGCAACGCGACTCATTGCACGCCTGCCGGTGGAAGTGCCGCGTCACCTACCGCCGGTGTCGGCGGAATTCAAGCCCTCCAGGTGCCCCGGATCGCCCTCCGGGCGCCGCTCAGCCGAAGATGCCGAGGATGCCCTGCAGGCCGCTGCGGATGGCGAGATCGACCAGCGCGAAGAAGATCGCGGTCAGGGTCGCCATGATGAACACCATCACCGTGGTCAGCAGCACCTCGCGCCGCGTCGGCCAGACGACCTTGCCGACCTCTGCGCGCACCTGCTGGACGAACTGGATAGGATTGGTCCGGGCCATGCGTGTCACCTTGTTCCTCTGACCGGGCAGATACGGGGATGTGCCGCCGGGTTCAAGCGCGACCTGCCGTCCCGCGCGGGCGCGCGGCTAACCGGTAGCATCCCGGGCCGGGCCGTGCGCGCTTCCCGCGAGAGGCGTCAAGAGAAAAAACGCTGGCAGTTAATGCGGCGGCGCCCGCCGTCCAGCGCTCCTCATCTCTTTGTGATACCGCGGTTTTTTCGGGGAACGCATGCGGTTGGGCCCGTGTTGATTGCCCAGAACCGGGATCGGTCGCAGGACGCGTCCGGTCCGAAGGGTCACAGAATACGAGACCAAGGAGTAACGATATGAAGCGCATCATGCTTGCATCCGCCCTCGCCCTCTCCGTCGCCGGCACCGCGTATGCCGCGACCGAAGCGGAGATGGTCGAGATCCAGTCGTACCTGCCGAATGCCGACGTGTCCACCTGGACGGATGAGCAGGTCGCGACCGCGATGAACGTCATCAACAGCGACGAGTCGCGTTCGGACAAGATGGGCCAGCTTCAGGCGCTCTATGACGGCGAGACCTACACCCGCCCGATGCCCGAGCTGACCGAGGCCGAGCGCACCATGCTGATGGAAGCCGCTCCCGAGGCGAACCTCGACATGATCCCGCAGGCACGTCTCGACGCGGCGCTGGTGGCGCTGAACAGCGAGATGTCGGAAAGCGACCGTCAGGGCCGCGTGCAGGAACTGCTGTCCACCGACACCGCCGCGGTTTCCGAGATGAACTCGGCCACCGCAGCCGAAGTGGCGATCATCAACGACTACGCGCCGGACGTCGATGTCTCGACCCTGAGCGACGAGCAGGTGACGAGCGCGCTGGCGATCATCTATTCGACCGACAGCCGCGCCGATGCCGAGGGCCGCATCCAGACGCTTCTGGCGAACTGATCGGTCCGCGTCACAAGGACACGAGATGAGAGGGGGTGCGCAGTGCGCGCCCCCTTTTTCGTGCGCGCAGGGCGCACGGGACCCGCGCCCGTGAGCGCGGCCATCGAGAGGATGCACCGCATGCGGGCGCGCCTCGATCGACATGTCGCTGGAAAGTGGCAGGGGCAGCAGGGCTCGAACCCGCGACCTACGGTTTTGGAGACCGTCGCTCTACCAACTGAGCTATACCCCTAAGGCCGAGGCCGTCGATACCGCCCGTCGGCGGCGAATTCAAGGCCCGAATCCGCGCGTCCCGACGCTGCGATGTGCCCCCCCGGATCCCGTTCCGACGGCAAAGGTTCATCACCTGCCGAACACTGCGCGTCACCGCGCCGTGATCCGCTGTTTCAAATATCGATTTGCAAAAATGCACAGTAAATGTGGTGCATGGTCGCGCGGCCCCGGGGCGGGCCTCTCATCACGGCCCTCACGCGATCTCGTGCTTTGTTGATACACGATTTTCCGTTCCGTGACAGCCACTTGTGGCGAATGACGCGACGCGCTCTCCGGAGCCGATCACGTGCAAGTCCACATCTGCGTGACCGGCCGTGAACCGTCCCGTGATTTGCGAAGTCGCTGGGGAACAACAATCTTTTCGCCATCGACGGGACGCACCGCCGAGAGACGCAAACGCACCTCGCGGTGCCCCACACGAAGAGAAAAGGAATTCTGACATGAAAACCCTTATCGCATCCGCCCTCGTCGCCACCGCAGCCCTCGCCGGCGGCGCCTCCGCGATGACCTCGACCTCCGCTGCCGAGGTGAAGATCCAGCGCTATGCCCCCGATGCCGACCTCTCGGCCCTGTCGGACGCGCAGATCGCATCGCTGCTGAACGTCGTGAACGGCGGCGACAGCCGCGGCGAGACCGAGTCCAAGATCGAGTCGCTGCTGCGCGCCTACAACTGATGACGGCGTGACCGGCCCGCCGCGCAACGCGGCGGCGCCGGTCCCTCCGGACCTCCCAGATCACATCGCACACAAAGGACCACAGACATGAAAACCCTTATCGCATCCGCCCTCGTCGCCACCGCAGCCCTCGCCGGCGGCGCCTCCGCGATGACCTCGACCTCCGCTGCCGAGGTGAAGATCCAGCGCTACGCCCCCGATGCCGACCTTTCGGCCCTGTCGGACGCGCAGATCGCATCGCTGCTGAACGTCGTGAACGGCGGCGACAGCCGCGGCGAGACCGAGTCCAAGATCGAGTCGCTGCTGCGCGCCTACAACTGATGACGGCGTGACCGGCCCGCCGCGCAACGCGGCGGCGCCGGTCCCTCCGGACCTCCCAGATCACATCGCACACAAAGGACCACAGACATGAAAACCCTTATCGCATCCGCCCTCGTCGCCACCGCAGCCCTCGCCGGCGGCGCCTCCGCGATGACCTCGACCTCCGCTGCCGAGGTGAAGATCCAGCGCTACGCCCCCGATGCCGACCTCTCGGCCCTGTCGGACGCGCAGATCGCATCGCTTCTGAACGTCGTGAACGGCGGCGACAGCCGCGGCGAGACCGAGTCCAAGATCGAGTCGCTGCTGCGCGCCTACAACTGATCGTCCCCGCGTCACGGGACGCGACCGATCACGAACGCCGCCCCTGCCCTTGGCAGCGGGCGGCGTCTGCCCCATCTCGGGGGTCACACGCGACGAACGAGGAGAGCCGACATGACGAACGCATCGAGACCGGCCCGCATCGCGGCCCTTGCCGTCGCCGCGACCATGCTGGCGCAGGGCGCCGCCGCGCAGTCCGCCTCCGAAAGTCCGGTCAGCCGCGCCAAGATCGAACGGCTGGCGACGCAGGAGGTCGACTTCTCGCGCCTGACCAACATCCAGATCCTGACGCTCCTGAACATCGCGAACATGCAGGACAGCACCGTCGAGAAGAGCGGCAAGATCGACGCTCTGCTGCGCCGCTACCAGTGACGCAGCGCGGCCGTCAGGCCGCGTCGCGGGCCGATTTCCGCGCCCCGCCCGCCACGACACCCCGGTCGTAGAGGCGGGCGATGTCGGCATCGTCGAGACCCGCGACCTCCGACAGAATTTCCTCGGTATGCTGGCCGAGGCGCGGCGCACCCTCCGGATCCTGCCGCGCGAAGCCCGAGAAGGTGACGGGCGAGCCCGGCACCGGGAAGCGCCCGAGCCCCGCCTGGTCGAGCATCCTGAACATCGGGTTGTCCTCGGACAGGTCGGGATCTTCCGCCAGCGCCTCCGGAACCGTGCGGAAGGGCGCCCAGGTCACCCCCGCATCCTCCAGCGCCGCGGCGACCGCGTCGAGGTCGCGCTGCCCGAACCACGGCGCCAGGGCCGAGGTGATCCGGTGCCGCAGCCGGTAGCGGTTGCCCTCGTCACCAAGATCCGTGCCCGTCTCGGCGGCGAGCGCCGCCATGGCCTCGCCGGTGCCCGTGACGTTGACGAGGCCGCGCCACTGCCGGTCCGTGAGCCCGATCACCATGACCCGCCGCCCGTCCGAACAGACGAAGTCCTGACCGTAGGCGCCGTACAGCGCGTTGCCCGACTTGGGGCGAGCCCGGCCGGAGGTCGCGGCCTCGCCGATGAGGCCGAGATGCCCGATCGTCGCCGCCGCCACGTCCTTCAGCGACAGCTCGACGTCCTGGCCCTCGCCCGTGCGCAACCGGTGCCGTTCCGCCGCGAGGAGCGCGTTCACAACCATGCCGCCCGCCGCCACGTCCCAGGCCGGCAGGGCATGCGCCACCGGCGCATCGTGCCCCTCGGGGCCGGTCATGTCCGGGATGCCGAGCGCGGGGTTCACCGTGTAGTCGACCTGCGGGCGGCCGTGCCGGTCGCCCATCAGCGTGACCATCACGAGGTCCGACCGACGCTCGGACAATGTCGGATGGTCCATCCAGCCGCGCACGCGCAGGTTGGTGATGAAGAGGCCGGCATCCTCGCCGCCGCCGGTGATGATGCGGGTGATGAGCTCGCGCCCCTCCTCGGACCGCATGTCGACCGCGACGGATTTCTTGCCCTTGTTGAGGCCCGCCCAGAACAGGCTCTGGCCCGACGGGGCGAGCGGCCAGCGCCCGGCGTCGAGCCCGCCCTCGATCCGGTCGAAGCGGATCACCTCGGCGCCCATCTGCGCCAGCGTCAGCCCTGCGAGCGGGACCGCCACGAAGGCCGACCCCTCCACCACGCGCATGCCGTTCAGGATGCCGCCCATGTTCCGCCCTCCCATTCCGCGGTGGCCTGCAGGCCCTGGTGATCCTCCCCGCGCGCCGTGCAGAGCCGGAGCGCGCCGTCTTCCCCGTCCTCGGCAAGGAGCCGGAGGTCGGCGTCGTGGAACATCGGGTGCACGCCGCGGAACCGGAACCGGTCGGGCGCGCGGCCGCGATGGGCGGTGGCCTGCAAGGCCAGCATCATCGCCTGCAGCGGCCCGTGCACCACGAGGTTCGGGTACTTCTCGACCTCGCGCGCATAGGGCAGGTCGATGTGGATGCGGTGCGCGTTGAAGGTGCAGGCGGAAAAGCGGAAGAGCAGCGCCTCGGACACAGGCACCCGCCGCTCGAGGATCGGCGCCGCGGGCACGGGCACCGGTTTCGGCGCGCGGAAGCGGTCGGGCATCTCGAGGTAGACGATGTCCTGCGTCTCTCGGATGGCGAGCCCGTCCTCGCCCGCGATCTCGTGCGCCACGGTGACGAAGACCATCGCCCCGGTCGAGCCGTGCTTCTCCACCACGTCGCGGATGACCGAATGGCGCGTCAGCCGCTCGCCCACGTGCAACGGACGGTGAAAGCTCAGCGCGCCCGAGGCCCACATGCGCCGCGGCAGGTCCACGGGCGGCAGGAAGCCCCCGAGCCGCGGATGCCCGTCGGACTTCAGGTCGGCCATGGGCACGGTCGGCAGGAAGGCGATCCAGTGCCAGAGAGGCGGCAGGAGCGCGCCGTCGGCCGGCACCTCGGCGCCCGCGTCGGACAGGGTCGCGGCCAGCATCTCGGCCTGCACGGGCGCCACGCGCGCCTGCGCGGTCTCCTCGCGCCCGATCCAGTCGGTCACCTTCAGTTCGGACACGCGCGCCTCCCTCATCCGCCGGCCCCGGTCGGGCGCGGCTTGCGGACCGGTCCCATCCTGACACGGCAAGATGCAGGCGCCTACGCGAAAATCAAATGTTTTTAATGCGTTAATGGAATACCGCCGCATACCGGCGCGGCACGCGGCGGATCGCGGGACGGCTTCGTGCCTGACGGGAAACGGATTTTCCGCGCCGGGGCCCAACCCCGAACGAGAAACGGCGCGCCCGAGGGCGCGCCGCTGCAGGTCCTTACGAGGGCCCTGTCGGGCTTACTCGATGATCTTCGAG
>NZ_JAME01000020.1 GCF_000521865.1 Roseivivax isoporae LMG 25204 | reverse complement strand
GACTCCAAAGGGAGCAGGTCAGATTGTGTCCCACGGCGCGGAATGCGTCAGGCGGATGCCGCGGCCTTTTCGCGTCCGGGGGCGCCCGCGCCGCCCGGTGCCCGGGCCATGCCGAAGCAATACGCATGCCGGCAGGCCCGCTGCAGGCGGGGGCTTTTATCGCGGGTCGGTTCGTGTCATTGATTGCTCAATCAATCAACCAACAAGGAGGAAGACATGATCCGTACCGTTCTCGCGACCACCACCGCCCTTGCGGGTCTGGCCGGTGTCGCGCACGCCGCCTGCGACACCGTCTCGATGTCCGACGTGGGCTGGACCGACATCACCACCACCACCGCGACCGCGCAGCACGTGCTCGAGGGGCTCGGCTACGAGGTCGACGTCAAGGTGCTGTCGGTGCCCGTGACCTTCGCCTCGCTCGAGAACGACGACGTCGACGTGTTCCTCGGCAACTGGATGCCCGCGCAGACCAGCGCCATCACGCCCTACCTCGAATCGGGCGAGATCGAGCAGGTGAACGTGAACCTCGAGGGCACCAAGTACACGCTCGCCGTGCCCACCTATACCTGGGACGCGGGCCTGCAGAGCTATGCCGACATCGCCGAGTTCGCCGACGCGCTCGACGAGAAGATCTACGGCATCGAGCCCGGCAACGAGGGCAACGCCTACCTCGTCTCGCTGACCGAGAAGGACGCGCACGGCCTCGGCGCATTCGACGTGGTCGAAAGCTCCGAGCAGGGCATGCTGAGCCAGGTGCGCCGCGCTTACGAGAGCGAGGAGCACGTGGTCTTCCTCGGCTGGGAGCCGCACCCGATGAACGCCAATTTCGACCTGAAGTACCTGCCGGGCGGCGAGGAATTCTTCGGCGGCGAGGGCGTGGTGCACACCGTCACCCGCAAGGGCTATTCCGAGGAATGCCCGAACGTGGGCAAGCTCCTGTCGCAGATGGATTTCTCGCTCGACATGGAGAACCGTATCATGGGCGAGATCCTCGACGAGGGCGCCGATCCGGGCGAGGCGACGCTCGCCTGGCTCAAGGAGAACCCGGGCGTGCTCGATACCTGGCTCGACGGCGTGACCACCGCGGGTGGCGAGCCGGGCCTCGACGCGGTCAAGGCGCATCTGGGCCTCTGACCACCGCGCGCTGCGTTAACCCCCGAAATGCCCGCGTGCCGCATGATGGCTTCACCGGGCGGTCCCCCGCCCGGGCGTCGCCACGGGCTGCATCGGATGGACGGCGTTGCGCCATCGCCTGAAACGACGGGACCCCGGCCAAAGCCGGGGTCCTTTTCCTGTCGGGGTCCGTGCCGCTCAGCGCACCACGGTCACGATGCGCCGGGTTTCGCTGTCGATGACCACCGGCTGCTGGTTCACGTTCACGTAGGAATACTGCGTGTCCGGGATTTCGTAGACGTCGACGTCCTGCGGGATGCCGGCACCCGCCGCAACCTCGCCCTCGAGATAGACGGGCTCGACCGGGTTCTGGCGCACGTAGGTCACCGTCTCCTCGTCCACCGTGTTCGCGGCGCCGGTCGCGGCACCGAGGATGGCGCCCGCGGCCACCGCGGCGGGGCCGCCGACCAGCAGCGCGCCGGCTGCGGCACCCCAGCCGGCGCCCGCCGCGCCGCCCACGGCCTTGTTCCCCTCGTCGTAGGTCACCGTCTCGATCTCGAGCGTCTGCGGCGCCTGGTAGAGCACGACCGGCTCGTCCTCGACCGGCGTCGTCAGGTAGGCCGAGTACGCCCAGCCGGTGACACCGTCATGGGTGACCTCGCACCACTCGCCACCCTCGAGGCAGCCTGCCACGTCCACCTGCGCATCGGCGGGGATCACGCCTTCGACGGCGTATTGCGCGCCGGGCCCCGCGCGGAAGTTCAGGTCGGTCGTGGCCGACGCGGTCATCTGGGCCATGGCCGGGGCGGCCGCGACGCTGGCGAGAAGGGCGGAGGCGATGGCGATCTTCTTGACGTTCATGGGTCTTGCTCCTTGGTCTCTGGATCGGGCGATGGCCGCCCGCGTGATCCAAGAAGCCGCGACGGGACTTTCCCGTTCCGACACCCCGGCGCCGTGTTTCAGGGAACCGGCGATCCGGCGCCGACCCGTGACCGGCCCTCGGCGAAAGCCCGTAGGTTCCCGCCAAGGTCCCGGAATCAGGCGCGAAAATGCTTCGAGAGTTTCAATCCCTGGCCCTGGTAGTTGGATGCGATGCCCGCGCCGTAGACCTGTCGGGGCACCACGGCCATGCGCTCGTAGACGAGCCGGCCGACGATCTGCCCGTGCTCCAGCACAAACGGCGCCTCGTGGCAGCGCACCTCGAGCACCCCCCGCGACCCGAGCCCGCCCGCGCCCGCATGTCCGAAGCCCGGGTCGAAGAAGCCCGCGTAATGCACCCGGAACTCGCCCACCATGGCGAGGTAGGGCGCCATCTCGGCGGCGTAGAGCGGCGGGATGTGCACCGCCTCGCGGCTGACCAGGATGTAGAAGGCATCGGGGTCGAGGATGATGCGCCCGTCGCGGCTGCGGAGCGTCTCCCAGAAATCCGAGGGATCGTAATGGCCGATCCGGTCCAGGTCGATGACGCCCGTGTGCGGCTTTGCCCGGTAGCCGACGATACCGTCCGGCCCCGGCGACAGGTCGACCGAAAAGCCGAGCCCGTCGCGGATCGTGGCGGGCCCGCCCGTCACCAGCGTCTCGGCGGCGTGCAGGTCTGCCAGTTCGCCGTCGTCGAGGACCGAGCGACCCGCGCGGAACCGGATCTGGTTCAGCCGCATGCCCGGCCGCACCAGGACCGAGAACGAGCGCGGGCAGATCTCGGCGTAGAGCGGTCCGGCATAGCCCTCGGCCACGCGGTCGAACTCGGTTCCGCCATCGGTGATCGTGCGCGTCAGCAGGTCGAGCCGCCCGGTCGAGCTCTTGGCATTGGCGACGGCCTGCACGCCCTCGGGCAGCGCCAGCCGTTCCATCAGCGGCACGAGGTAGACGCACCCCTTCTCGAGCACGGCCCCCTCCGGGCCGAGCGCGATCCGGTGCATCTCGAAATCCTTGAGCCGGTCCGCGACCGGCACGCCCTGTCCTGCGAGGAACGACGCCCGCACGCGGTGCGCGACGGTGCCGAGCCGCAGGTCGAGGCTTGCAGGCTGGATCTGTCCGTCCACGGGCGGCCGGTCTGCGGCGATGGCGCCTTGCTCGAACAGCGCCTCGATCTGCTGGCTGGCATAGACGCCGGTCATCGCGGGCCTCTCTCCTGCACGTCGCGGCGCAGGCTCCGAAGATCGGGGCCCGCGCAGGTCTTTCGGATGCGGGGAGGTGATCTGGTCGGGCTAGCAGGACTTGAACCTGCGACCTTCCGTCCCCCAGACGGACGCGCTACCAGGCTGCGCCATAGCCCGACTTGATGGTCTGCGTGATACATCTTCTGTGGGCGGGAGCAACCCCTTGCGGCACGATTTTTCATCGCCCCGGCCGCGTCGCCGCGCTCAGGCGCCGACGCGCGCGCGCAGCCGGGCGGCGAGCGGCGCGATGGCCTCGGCCTGCCGCGTGTCGAGCCGGCGGATCCGCGCGAGATGCGCCAGGACGCCCGGCACCGGTGGCGGGTCCACGTCGCCCGCGACGGCGTCGGCCGTTTCCGGCATGTCCGCCTCGGCGGCATCCGGCGCGGCCGCGTCCTCAGCCTCTCCGGCGGCCCGGTCGTCCGACAGCCGGACCGAGAACGGCGTCTGGAGGAAGGACGGCAGATCGCCGCCCTGCGGTGCGGCGGCAAAGAGATCGCCCTGCATCGACACCGGCCGCGGCGCGGCCTCGTCGTCGCCGCCCACGTCCGCGGGTCCCTGCGGCGCGTCCGCACGATGTTCCGCGGGGGCCTGCGGCTCGGACCACTCGGCCGGGTCCTCGGCCACCGGCGCTTCGGTCAGGACATCGTCCTCCTCGCGCGCCGGCGGCTCGGCGCGCGGCGGCACGAACGGCACGACCGTGTCGGTGGCCGGCTCCTCGGGAGGTGCGGCAAAGTCCGCGACGTCGTCCTCGGACGTGGTGACGGGCACCTCGGGCTCCGCGTCCTCGAGCAGCGGCGCCTCCTCGGACGTCGTGTCGACTGCGCCCGGGTCCACCGGCTGCGACAGGGCCGCGACCGCCTTGATCCCGCGCTCCGACAGGATCTTCTGCACGCCCTTGATGGTCATGCCGTCGTCGTGCAGCAGCTTCTTGATGCCGCCCAGCAGCTCCATGTCCGCGGGCCTGTAATAGCGGCGTCCCCCGGCGCGCTTGACTGGCTTCACCTGCGCGAACTTGCTTTCCCAGAACCGGAGCACGTGGGCGGGGGTGTCGAGCCACTCCGCCACCTCGCTGATGGTCCGGAAGGCATCGGGGGATTTGGTCATGTGGCCGACCTCAGGGCTTGTTGCCGGCGGCGACGCGCTCTTTCATCAGGTGGGAGGGGCGAAAGGTCAGCACGCGGCGCGGCTGGATCGGCACTTCCTCGCCGGTCTTCGGGTTGCGCCCGACGCGGGCCGCCTTGTCGCGCACGGAGAACGTGCCGAACGACGAGATCTTGACCTGCTGTCCCGCGACCAGCGCATCGGACATGTGCCCCAGCACCGCCTCGACCAGCTCCGCGCTCTCGTTGCGCGACAGGCCGACCTCGCGGAACACCGCTTCGCTCAGGTCCATGCGCGTCAGTGTCTTTTCGCCCATCACATCCCTCCCGGTTTCGTGAAGCATGTGCCGGAGGCTTTTCCGGAGTCAATATCAAGGACTTGTCAACGTACGTTCTCACGTCGCGGGGCAGGGGAAAACCGTGCGCTTTCCCCCGCTCCCGGGCCGTCCGGGCGCCCCGCCACAGGCGCGGCGCCCGTTTTTTCAGCCGAGCTTGCCCATGGCGACCGCGGTGTCGGACATCCGGTTGGAGAAGCCCCACTCGTTGTCGTACCACGACAGCACGCGGACGAAGGTGCCGTCCATGACCTTGGTCTGGTCGGTGGCAAAGATCGACGAATGGGCGTCGTGGTTGAAGTCCTGGCTCACGAGCTTGTCGTCGGTGACCGCGAGGATGCCCTTGAGCGGGCCGGACGCGGCGGCGCGGATCGCCTCGTTGATCTCCTCGGCGGTGGTGTCGCGCGACGCCTCGAAGGTGAAGTCCACGACCGAGACGTTCGGCGTGGGCACCCGGATCGCCACGCCGTCGAGCTTGCCGTTCAGCGCCGGCAGCACGAGGCCCACGGCCTTCGCGGCCCCGGTCGAGGTCGGGATCATCGACAGCGCCGCGGCGCGCGCGCGGTAGAGATCCTTGTGCATCGTGTCGAGCGTCGGCTGGTCGCCGGTATAGGAGTGGATCGTCGTCATGAAGCCGCGCTTGATGCCGATCGCGTCGTCGAGGACCTTGGCCACCGGCGCGAGGCAGTTCGTGGTGCACGAGGCGTTCGACACGACCTTGTCCTCGGCGGTCAGGCTCTCGTGGTTCACGCCGTAGACGATGGTCTTGTGCGCGTCCGAGCAGGGCGCGGAGACGAGCACGCGCTTCGAGCCGTTCTCGAGGTGATACGCGGCCTTCTCCTGGCTCGTGAAGATGCCGGTGCACTCGAGCGCGATGTCCACGTCGGACCAGGGCAGCTCCTTCGGATCGCGGATCGCGGTCACGCGGATCGGGCCGCGGCCGACGTCGATCGAGTCGTCGGTGGTCTTGACCTCGGCGGGAAAGCGGCCGTGCACGCTGTCGTAGCGCAGCAGATGCGCGTTGGTCTCCACCGGGCCGAGGTCGTTCAGCGCGACCACCTCGATGTCGGTGCGGCCGGATTCGATGATGCTGCGCAGCACGTTGCGGCCGATGCGGCCGAAGCCGTTGATGGCAACCTTGGTCGTCATGACGTTCTTTCCTCCGGGTCAGGTCTTCCGGCGCGTGTGGCCTCTCGGACACCGCGCCGGCGGTTCGGATTGCGGTCCGCCGGCAGGCGGCAGGCGACGTGGCCCGAGGGCGCACGGCTGCCCTCGCGCTAGCAGCAGGCGTGCCGCTGGGCAAGCCATGGCGTGCCCGGCGGGCAGTCCCGGGCGCGGCCGGCGGCTCACCGCCAGAACGCGACCCAGTCGATCAGGACATAGCCCTTGCGCGCGAGGAACAGAAGATGCGCGCCGTCGAAGGCCACCGCGTCATATGCGATGCCGCCGGCGATCATCAGGCCGAGGACAAGTGCGATGGTGTTGGTCACGCGGGTGTCTTCCGGAATGCGGGCGCTCCGGTGATGCCAGAGCGCCGCCGCGCTGTCACGCCTGATCGGGCCCCCGGTCCGCGCTCGCGAAGGCAAAGCGCGTCACCTGCCGGTAGGTGTCGCCCGGAACGAGGTCGACCTGCGCGCGCATCGGCCCGTTCGCCGCGTCGACCCAGGCCTGCGGCTCGATCGCGATGCCCGAGCGCGCGCCGTAGCCGCGCCCGTCGAGGCCCGCGCCCTCGGCGACCTCGAGCGCCCGGCCGTCATAGACCTGGAGGCCGGGCTCGGTCGTCGAGAGCGTCATCGCGACGCCGCCCGCCTGCATCCACAGCACGTCGGTCACCGCCCGCCGCGCCGCCGCGAGGCAGTAGCTGTGGTCGATGTCAGACGGCAGCGCGCCGGCCTGGCGCAGGTCGAACCGGGTGCCGGCGACGGAAGCGGGCGGTCCGTCGGGAATGTTGTGGTCGTCTACCGGCTGGTACGTCTCGGCCGCGATCCGCAGGCGGTGGTCGTCGGTCACCGTCGCGCCCGAGAGGTTCCAGTAGGCGTGCGAGGCGAAGTTGCAGAGCGTCGGCGCATCGGTCCCGGCCGTGATCTCGATCTCGAGCGCCGCGCCGTCCAGCCTGTAGGTCACCTGCACGTCGAGCGTGCCGGGAAAGCCCATGTGCCCGTCGGGCAGGGTGTCGGCCAGCACCACGTGTCCCGGTCCCTGTTCGACGATCCGCCAGAGCCTGCGCCCGGTGCCGTCGGACCCGCCATGCAGCGTGGTGCGTCCGCCCTCGTTGCGGTCGAAGTCGCATGTCCGGCCGGCGATCTCGGCGCGGCCCTCGGCGATCCGGTTCGCCACGCGGCCGACGATCACGCCCATGTAGGGCGCCCCGTCGCCGGCATAATCCGAGGCGTCGGCGAGGCCCAGCACCAGCGGGTGCGCCACGCCGGCGAGCCTGAGATCGCGCAGTGCCGCACCGAAGGTCAGGATTTCCGCGGTCAGCGTGCCGTTGGCGAGCGTGACGCCATGGATCGCGCGGCCGTCCGGCGTCGCGCCCCGTGTCTCGACGGTCATGAAAGCACCTCCCTGAAGACGCCGGCGGCGGGCAGGACACCGATGTCGGTCTCCGCCGGGGCCGCGCCGTGGTTGAACCAGAACCGCTCCGCAGCCGTCTCGCGCACGCGGACGCCTTCGGGCAGGGCGCGCGTCGCGATGCCGGCGCGGGAGCAGAGATCGGCCACCAGCCGGTCGAGCGCCTGCGCGTCGCCCGTGCCGGTCATGTAGGTGATGCGCCCCGCGCGCAGGGCGACGGGCACGCCGTCGGTCGTCGCCAGGACCGGCTCGGCACTGCCCTCGACCTCCTCGCGGTAGCCCGCGACGGCGCCCCCGCCCTCAAGCGCAAGCGCCATGTCGGGCCCGAGGCTCTCGGCCCTGACCACGGTCAGGTCGAGGCCGGGAAAGGCCGGCGGCAGCGGCACGGGGGTCTGCAGGTGCGCGTCCCGCGCGCCGCCGCGCGGGCCGATCAGCACCTCGGCGCCGCAGGCCGCGAGCCGCTGCTTGAGACCCGTGTCCATGGTGACGAGCGCCGGCGCGAACACCGCCGCGTAGCCCGACAGATCGCCGTCGGGCGGCACGATGTCCACCGACAGCCCCGCGCGCCGAAGCGCCCGGTAATGGTCGAGCACGATCAGGAAATAGCTCGCGTCGTGGGCGTGTGGCTGCACCTGCCAGCCCCAGTCCGCGGCATAGTCGAAGACCAGCGCCACAGGCGCCCGTGCCGGGGCGACCTCGGGCGCGCCCGCGATCTCGAGCGCGACCTGCCGCACCTCGGCCATGCCGGGCGCATCGACGCTGTCGGGGCGCAGGAGCCCCGTGTGCAACTGTTCCTGCGCGAAGGGCGCCTGCCGCCAGCGGAAGTAGCACACCGCCTCGGCCCCGTGGGCGAAGGCCTCCCACGACCAGAGCCGGACCATGCCGGGCAGGGGTGAGGGATTGTAGGGCGCCCAGTTCACCGGTCCGGGCTGCTGCTCCATGACCCACCAGCGCCCGCGCCCGACCGCGCGGTAGAGGTCGTGGTGGAAGGCCTGGAAATCCGGGTCGCCCTGCCGCGCATAGGCGGCCTTCTGATCGTCGGTCGCGCCGACGCGGTCCTGCAGGAAGCCGATCGGGTAGCTGTCCCAGGTCGCGATGTCGAGATCCGCGCCCACCGCGAAATGGTCGAAGCCGGTCTCGCGACCCATGTAGTTGTGCAGGATCGGCGCGTCGGTTCGGGCGCGCAGGATCTCGACCTGCGCCCGGTTGAACGCGACCACGGCGTCCGAGGCAAAGCGCCGGAAGGCCATGGCGTGGGCGGGGTTCGGCTCGGTCACCGTCAGGTTCGGCAGGTCGATCTCGTCGAAATCCGCGTAGTCCATGGACCAGAACACGTTGCCCCAGGCCCGGTTCAGCGCGGCGATATCGCCGTCATTGCCGTCGGAGGCGGGAAAGGCCGCGCGCAGCCAGTGCCGGAACGCGTGTCGCGCCGCGTCGGAATAGGACAGCGTCGTGTCGTGGCAGCCGTATTCGTTGTCGGTCTGCCACGCCGCCACGCGCGGATCGCGCCCGTAACGGTCCGCCAGCAGCGTGACGATGCGCCGGCATTCCTCGAGGTAGCCGCGATGGCTGAAGCAGTAGTGCCGGCGCGAGCCGAAGCGGCGCGGCCGCCCCTCCGCATCGACTGCCAGCATGTCCGGGTGCCGCGTCAGCATCCAGCGCGGCGGCGTAGCGGTGGGCGTGCCCAGCACGACCCGCAGTCCCGCCCCGGCAAGGACGCCGATCGCGCGGTCGAGCCAGTCGAAGGTCAGCCGTCCGGGTTCGGGTTCGAGCCGGGACCACGCGAACTCGCCGATCCGCACCCAGGTGAGGCCTGCCTCGGCCATGCGCCGCGCGTCCTCGGCCCAGAGCCGCTCCGGCCAGTGCTCGGGATAGTAGCAGGTGCCGAGGGTGCGCTGCATGGCGTCCGTCCCCGCGCCGCTCATGCGCCCCCACCATGCGCGGCGTCGAACGCCGCGACCAGTGCCGCCGCGCGGGCGCCCACCGCGGCGGGCGCCGTCCCGGGCGCATAGAGGCTGCTGCCGATGCCGTAGCCCGTCGCGCCCGCGCGCGCCCAATCGGCGAAGTCGTCCGCGCCGACGCCGCCCACGGCATAGGTCTCGGTCCCCCGCGGCAGGACGGCCGCAAGCGCCTTGAGCCCGTCCGGCCCGATCTTCGACGCCGGAAAGAGCTTGAGACCGTCGGCGCCGGCGCGCAGCGCCGCGAAACATTCCGTGGCGGTAAAGACGCCCGGGTAGGACAGGAGACCCGCCGCCTTGGTCGCGCGCACGACCTCGGTGTTGCAGTCGGGCGAGACCACCATGCGCGCGCCGAGCGCCGCGAGCCGCGCGACGGCCTCGACGTCGAGGACGGTGCCGGCGCCGATCAGGGCGCGCCCGTCCGCGGCCGCGATCATGGCGGCGATGCTGTCGTAGGGATCGGGCGAGTTGAGCGGCACCTCGATCCGCGTCACGCCCTCGGCGATCAGCGCCTCGGTCACCGCGACTGCCTCGGCGGGCGTGATGCCGCGCAGGATCGCGATGAGCGGGCGGCCGGCAAGCGGTCCTGCTGGCGTCATTGCGCGGTCTCCTTCAGGTGCCGCCACGCCGCGGTCAGGCCCGCGAGCGTCATTGCCTCGGCGCCGAGCACCGAGGCCTCGAGCCCCTGTGCCCCGAGCGCCGCGCGGTAGGCGTCGGCAAGCGCCGTTTCGCCCACGATGGCCACCTGCTGGCCCAGCCAGTAGGGCCGCGCCGCCGCGAGCTCGATGCCCACGAGCAGGCCCGAGAGCCGCGACTGCGCCGTCTCGGGCCCGAGCCCGCGGAGCAGCGATTCGGCCCGCAGCGCGAAGAGGTCGCCCGCGACGGTGGCCGGATGCGACAGCGCGCGGTCGACCGCCACAAGGAAGGCCTCGCGGTCCCAGGTCTCGCCACCGAGGCTGTGGCGCAGGACCGACCGCTCGCGCAGGAGCGCGAAGAGCTCGCCCGTCATGTAGGTGCGGAAACTCACGATCTCGCCCGCGCTCACGTGCACCCACTTGGTGTGCGTCCCGGGCAGGCAGATGACCCCGTCGAAGCCCGGCCGTTCCTGCAGGACGCCCGCGATCTGCGTCTCCTCGCCGCGCATGACATCGGTGGGATCGTCCTGGCTGATGCCCGGCAGGATGCGCACCGCGACCCGGCTGCTGCGGGTCTCGACGCGCACGGCGGCATCTGCGGAGGGCGGCACGCAGGGCACGCGCGCATAGGGGGCCTCGACCCATCCCTGCCGCGAGCCCGCCATGCCGCAGACGAGCACCGGGACCGTGCGGTCCTCCGGCAGGTCGCGGCGCAGGAGCCCGAGCAGCGTCGGCTCGTAATCCTCGCGCACGATCGCCGCCATGCCCTGGTCGCTCTCGATGCGCCGCTCCGGACGCCCCGCGTCGTCCATCAGCCAGAGCCGCAGGTTCGAGGTTCCCCAGTCGGCCGCAACCCAGTCCATGCCACGCCTCCTATTGCGTCGTTCCGCGGCGTCGCCGCCGCCGTCATCCGTGCCGTCCTAGCCGATCGGGCCGGCCATTGCGATGCGCGCGCCCCGCGGGGCGCGCATGGCCGCCATGCCGTCCTCGCGCGCGCTCACAGGCGCGTCCCCTCGAGAACCCACATGGTCTCGGGAAAGCTCCACGGCAGGCTCAGCCCGCGCGCCATCAGCGCCGCACCGCTCAGCTCCACCGGGCCGTCCTTCAGCGCCATCGGCGCCCGCGACAGGCCCTCGCGGACCTCCTCGCGGTTCACGAGGTCCACGCGGTAGCGCGCGTCCGCCGCGAGCCCCGCGAGCCGGAGCGGCCGCGGCGCGATCTGGTCCGAGGCCGCCGCGCGCCCGGCATAGACCACGAAGCGCTGCCCGTCCTCGGCCACCTGCGCCTCGGCGATCACCGCCGGGTCGGCGCTGTCGAGCTGCAGGATGTCCGCCGTCATGCGCCAGTCGCGGTTGTCCTTCCACCAGCGCGTGATGCGCGACAGGACCTCCGCCTCGTCGCCGGTCAGCTCGCGCGGGTCCATCTCGAACCCCATGTGGCGCATGGACGCCACCCAGGCGCGCATGCGGATGTCGATCACGCGCCCCGAGGTGTGGCAGCGCCGCGGACCGACATGGGACCCCGTCACCGAGGCGGGCAGGAACATCGCCGCCGCGTGCTGGATGCGCAGCCGTTCGAGCGCATCGTTCGAATCGGACAGCCAGACCCGGTGCGTCCGCGCGAGGATGCCGAAATCGATGCGCCCGCCGCCCGACGCGCAGCTCTCGATCTCGACCGCCGGGAACGCCGCGCGCAGCCGGTCGAGCAGCGCGTAGGTGCCGCGGGTCTGGGCGGCGTCGGGCTGCGGAAGGACGCGGTTGTGGTCCCATTTCAGGTAGTCGATGGCATGCGCGCCGAGGAGCGCGCCGAGCGCCTCGAAGAGGTGGTCGCGCACCTCCGCCCGCCCCATGTCGAGCACCATCTGCTGCCGTCCGGGCACCTGGTCGGCGGCGCCGAGCACCCAGTCGGGATGCGCCCGGCAAAGGTCGCTGTCGGCGTTTACCATCTCGGGCTCCACCCAGAGGCCGAAGGTCATCCCGAGGCCGTGCACGTGCTCGATCAGCGGCCCGAGCCCGTCGGGATATTTCCGCGCATCGACCTGCCAGTCGCCGAGGCTCCGCCGGTCGTCGTCGCGCCGCCCGAACCAGCCGTCGTCGAGCACGAAGCGTTCCGCCCCGAGCGCCGCGGCCCGCGTCGCGATGTCGGCGAGCTCGGGCAGGCGGTGGTCGAAATAGACTGCCTCCCAGCAATTGTAGTGCACGGGCCGGGGCCGTTCGGGGGCGGGCATCCGCAACACGCGCGCGCGCAGGTGACGCTGGAACATCCGCGCGCAGCCGTTCGTGCCCTGCACCGAGAACGCGGCATGGAGCGGCGCCGTCTCGACATGGGTGAGCGCGGCGGTCTCGCTGCCCGGGGCGTGGCCGAACTGCACCTGCCGCCGCCCGTCGGGCAGCTCCTCCGCCAGCATCCGGTGGCCGCCCGACCAGCCGTAATGGAAGGCATGCGCGCGGCCCGCGTCGGCGGTGGCGCCGGCGCCCGGCAGGACGAGGCCCGGGAAATGCTCGTGCCCCGTGCGCCCGGTGCGGTTCTCGCGCAGCCGTGCGCCCGCCGCCCAGGGCGTGACCACGCGGCGGAACTCGCCGATCCAGCGGCCGGCATAGTCCCAGATCTCGGACCCGTCCTCGGGCGCGGGAAAGACCGGCGCGGCAAGCCACCCGACACGCACCGGTGCCGCGGCCGCGAGCGCCGCCTGCGCCGTCAGGAGGCCGGTCCCGGGGTCGAGGTCGAAGGTCGCGGTGTAGGTGAGCCCGAGCGCCGCGTCCGCGAAGCCGAGCGTCAGGCCGTCCGCCCGCGCCGCCTCGCGCTCGAGGCGGAAGCGGGGCAGGAGCGGCGCGCCCGCCGCGTCGGCCACGACGAGCCCCGGCTGGCCGGGAAAGCTGCGCTCGGCCTCGGGACAGATCGAGAGCGGGGGATGCGCGTCGAGCATGCCGCCCGTCACGTCGCGCGTGCCCGCGGCGAACAGCGCCTCGGCGGCATCGGGAAGCCGCGCGCCCCAGTGCACGATCTCCGGCAGCTGCCCGTCGACCGAGACCAGGACCAGGCTGCGCTCCGCGTCCTCGAGCCGCCAGCTGCGGATCATTTCACCGCCCCGAGCGTCAGGCCCGCGATGAAGTGCCGCTGCATCAGGAAGAACATCGCCACCGGCGGCAGGGCCGCGACGATGCTGCCCGCGCTCATCAGGTGGTAGGCCGCACGGTACTGCGCGTTGAAGCTCGTGATGCCCGCGGTGACGGGCTGGCTCTCGGCGCCCTGCGTCAGCACCACCGCCCAGAAATAGTCGTTCCAGACGAAGGTGAAGATCAGCACCGACAGCGCGGCGATGGCGGGCTTCATCAGCGGCAGGACCACGAACCAGAAGATCCGCCATTCGGCCACGCCCTCGACCCGCGCCGCCTCGATCAGCTCGACCGGCAGCGCGCGGATGAAGTTCCGCATGAAGAGCGTGCAGAACCCGGTCTGGAACGCCACGTGAAAGAGCACGAGCCCCGCCTTGGTGTTGTAGAGCCCGAGCTCCAGCGTCAGGTCGCGCACCGGCACCATGAGGATCTGGAAAGGCACGAAGTTCCCGGCCACGAACATGAAGAAGATCAGGAGGTTGCCGCGGAACTTGTAGACCCCGAGCGCGAAGCCCGTCATGCACGAGAGCGCCACCGCCCCCAGCACCGTCGGCACCGTGATCAGTACCGAGTTCAGCAGGTAGCGCGGCATGTCGCTCTCGAGGAAGACCTTGCCGTAATTCTCGAGCCCCGCGAACCGCGACGGCCAGGCCCAGTAGTTGCCGGTGGTGAAGTCGGCGTCGGGCTTGACCGAGAACACCGCCACCGCGAGGAGCGGCAGCAGCCAGAGCACCAGCGCGAGCGGGATCATCGCCTGGTAGGTCAGTTGCGCCGCGCGCGGCTGCGTCTCGATGGGCCTCGGGAACATCTCAGACCTCCGTGCCGCTGGCCGGACCGCCCGGGCGCGCGGTCCCCTGCTTCTTCTTGGCGGAAATATCCCCGCCGGAGGCATTCCGGACGTGCCGCATGCTCACGCTCCCCGTTCCTGGCGCCACATCGACCACAGGAAGTAGGCGATGAAGACGAGCATGATGAGGAAGAGCACCACCGCGATCGCCGCGCCGTAGCCCATGCGGAAGCCGTATTCGCCGAGCGCCTTCTCGAACATGTAGAAGGACAGAACCCGGGTCGATCCGAACGGGCCCCCGTTGGTCATGACCGAGATGAGGTCGAACGAGCGCAGCGCGCCGATGATCGTGACGACGAAGGCGATGAAGGTCGCGGGCCGCAATTGCGGCAGGATCACGTACCACAGCATCCGCCATCCCTTCGCGCCGTCGAGACGCGCGGCCTCCACCTGTTCGGGGTCCACGGCGTTGAGCCCGGTGAGGTAGAGGATCATGCAATAGGCGACCTGCGGCCAGAGCCCGGCCACGATGATGCCGTAGGTCGCGAGCGCGGGATCGCCCAGCACGTTCACCGGCCCCAGTCCCACCGCGCCGAGGATCGCGTTCAGAAGCCCGAAGGTCGGATCGTAGAACCACGTGAAGACGAGGCCCACCACCACCTGGCTGATGACGAAGGGAAAGAAGAACAGCGACTTGTAGAGCCGGATGCCGGTCACGGTCTGGTTCAGGAACAGCGCGATGAAAAGACCGCCCGGGATCGCCAGAAGGTAGAGCAGGAGCCACTTGACGTTGTTGATCACCGACACCTCGAAGGCGCGGTCGCCGGCGAGCTCGCGGTAGTTCGCGAGCCCCACATAGTCCGGCTCGCCGAGGCCGTCCCAGCGGAAGAACGAGATCTGCACGCTTTGCGCCACCGGCAGCAGCACGTAGACGAGGAAGAAGAGGAGCCCGGGCAGCAGGAAGAGGACAGGCGCCACCACCTGACGGTTGCGCCTGAGCCATGTCGCGCCGGTCGCCTGCCGATCTGTCGCCGTCATGTCGCCTGCCCCCCTCGTGCCGCGCATGGCCGGGCAGGGCGGCGGGGTGTCCCGCCGCCCCGATCCCGCGTCAGTAGATCCGCTGCCGCGCCTGTTCGAGGCGGCCGAGGATGTCGTCGAGGTTGTCCGGGAACACCATGAACTCCTGGAACCCCTCCATCGCGACCGACGCCATCTCGGCGGGAGCGTCGCGGTCGAAGAACTGCGCGATCCCGCCCGGCGCGTTCGCGGAGAGCATCTCGAACCCTTCCTCGAGGAACTTGTCCTCGTCGACCTCGGAGGCCGCGTTGACCGGCAGCTGCCCGAGCGCGTCGCCGCCGTTGATCAGCGTCTGGTTCTCGGGCGAGACGACGAAGCGCAGGAAGGCGCGCGCGGCCTCCTTGTTCTCGGCCCCCGAGGGGATGTGGAACGTGTCCGTCGGCGCGTCCTCGGCCATGGGCAGGTCGGGATCGATCAGCGGGAACTGGTAGAACCCGAGCTGATCGTCGGTGAGGCCCGCCTCGCGCATGGGCGCCACCGCGAAGTTGCCCATCAGGTAGGCGGCGGCGTCGCCGTTCACCATGAAGGGCAGCGCCTCCTGCCAGCTGTAGGATTGGTGGTTGTCGATGAACGCGCCCATGTCGATGAGCTCGCGCCAGTTGGCGAAGGTCGTCCGCACGCGCTCGTCCGTCCACGGCACCTGGCCATTGGTGAGCTGCATGTGGAAGTCGTAGCCGTTCGTGCGCATGTTGATGTAGTCGAACCAGCCGCCGGCGGTCCAAAGGAACTTGGTGCCGATGGCAAAGCACTTGGTGCCTGCGTCGAGCAGCGTCTGGCAGTTCGACTTGAGCCCTTCCCAGTCGGCGGGCTCCTCGAGGCCATGCTCCTCGTAGATGTCCGCCCGGTAGAAGACGCCCCACTGGTAATAGGTGTAGGGCACGCCCCACTGCTTGTCGTCGACGGTCAGCGCGCTCTTGGTCGAGGCGAGGTTCTCGGCGATCTCGGGCTCTGCCCAGAGGTCGCTCACGTCCTCGAAGAGGCCGGCCTCGATATAGGGCCGCATGCGGTTCGCCGCGTACCAGTTCGCCACGTCGGGCGGGTTCGCGGTCAGGAAGTTGCGGATCTGCGTCTTGTAGGCCTCGCGCTCGATGATCGTCAGCTCCACCTCGAGATCCGGGTGCATCTCGTCGAAGCGGGCCGCCATGTCCTCCATCACCGCGCGGGGCGCGGGGTTCGACATGTCGGAAAAGATCGTCAGCGTGCCCGACAGCGACTCGTCCTGCGCGGTGGCGGGCAGCGCCGCCAGAAGCGCGAGCGCCGCCGTGGTGGTCCAAGCGGTCTTCATGCGATTCCTCCCTGTGATGCGGCCCGGGGACTAGCGCCAATCGGACCGGGTGTCGCGATGAGTTTCACTATTTGGAACATCATCTCAACTATTGAAACTATGCGGGGCGTGGGGTAGCCTGTCAACACTTTCGTCCGGGTCTGACCCGGCGGAAGCGGGAGGAACGGGAGGACGGCCTGGGATGCAGCGAGGCGCGGAGCGGCCTGCGCCCAACGGGGGCGCCGGCGACGGCACGGTGGGAAAGGCGCTCGACCTTCTCGACCGCGTGGCCGAACGCGGCCGGCCGGTGCGGTTCTCCGAACTGCAGGGCGAGGCCGGGCTGCCGAAGGCCACGCTCCATCGCCTGCTTCAGACGCTGACCAACCAGGGCATGCTGCACTACGACGACGAGCGGCACACCTACGGGCCGGGGCTGCGCCTCGTGCGGCTCGCCCACGCGGCCTGGGCGCAGAGCGCGCTCGCGCCGCTCGCCCGGCCGGTGATCGACCGGCTCGCGGCGGAGGTGCGCGAGACCGTCCACCTCGCGCAGCTCGAGCGCGGGCAGGTCCTCTATGTCGACAAGCGCAACGCCGAGCGACCGGTGCAGATGTTCGCGCAGGCCGGCAAGGTCGGGCCCGGCTACTGCACCGGCGTCGGCAAGGCGATGCTGGCCTTCCTCGACGACGCTGCGCGGCGCGACGCGGTGAACCGGCAGGCGTTCTTCGCGCACACGCCTGCGACCATCGCTTCGGCCGCGGCGCTCGAGGCCGAGCTTGCGACGATCCGCGCGGAGGGCATCGCCTACGACCGCGAGGAGCACGAGCCGGGCATCATCTGCATCGCGGCGCCGATCCTGTCGGCGCGCGGGCGGATGCTCGGGGCGCTGTCGATCACCACGACCACGGCGCGCCACGCGCTTGCCGATCTCGACGCGTGGCGGCCCGTGCTGCTGGCGGCCGCACAGGACATCGCCGCGGCCGCCGAGGCCTGGCAGTTTCCCGACTGACACCAAGGAGAGCGATTTCATGACCGGCGTCACCCTCGAGAAGGCCGTGAAGAAGTACGGCGAAACCCGGGTCATCCACGACGTCGACCTCACGGTCGAGGACGGGGAGTTCTGTGTCTTCGTGGGTCCCTCGGGTTGCGGCAAGTCCACGCTCCTGCGGATGATCGCCGGGCTCGAGGCGACGACCGCCGGCACGATCCGCATCGGCGCGCGCGACGTGACGCGGGCGGAACCGGCCGATCGCGGCGTCGCCATGGTGTTCCAGACCTACGCGCTCTACCCGCACATGACGGTCGCCGAGAACATGGGCTTCGGGCTCAAGATGACCGGCCATCCGAAGGCCGAGATCGACGCCAAGGTGCGAGAGGCGAGCCGCATCCTGAAGCTCGACGCGCTTCTCGACCGCAAGCCCAAGGCTCTGTCGGGCGGCCAGCGGCAGCGCGTGGCGATCGGGCGCGCCATCGTGCGCGGCCCCGCGGTGTTCCTGTTCGACGAGCCGCTGTCGAACCTCGACGCCGAGCTGCGCGTCGACATGCGCGTCGAGATCGCGCGCCTGCACAAGGAGATAGGCGCGACGATGATCTACGTCACGCATGACCAGACCGAGGCGATGACGCTCGCCGACCGGATCGTGGTCCTGCGCGCGGGCCGGGTGGAGCAGGTGGGCGCGCCCATGGATCTCTACCGCGATCCCGACAACCGGTTCGTCGCGGGCTTCATCGGCTCGCCGTCGATGAACTTCCTCGACGCGCGGGTGACGGACGGCGCGGTGGAGATCCCGGCGCTGGAGCGGCGCGTGGAGGTAGCGGCGTCGCTGCCGCCCGAGGGCACCGCGATCGTGGCGGGCCTGCGCCCCGAGCACCTCGTGCTCGAGCCGGGCGGAACGCTGGAGGTCGATCTGGCCGAGGCGCTCGGGGGCGTGTCCTACGCGCATCTCGCCGGGCCGGACGGCGCCCGCCTCGTGGTCGAGGACCGGGGCGACCGGCGCGCGGCGGAGGGCGAGCGCGTCTCGGTGACCTTCGAGCCGCGCAGGCTTTATCTCTTCGATCGCGAGACGGGGCTGCGCATCCGGTGAGGCGCCGCCCTCACGACCGCGCGATGTAGCGGTCGCGGCGATGGTTCACGGTGATGATGACGTTGAGGATCACCGCGCCCAGCAGCGACCAGCCCACGCGGTCGAGCGGGAAGAGCAGGAGCGCCACCGCAAAGACGCAGAGGTCGAAGCCCAGCTGCACGTTGCCCGCCTTGATCCCGCGGGTGTCCTGGAGCCAGAGCGCGACGATGCCCACGCCGCCGAGCGTGGCACCGTGCCGGAAGAGCGACAGGAGGCCGATCCCCGCGAGCACGCCGAACAGTGCCGCGCCGACCGCCGGGTGCAGGTCGCCGATGGTCAGCACGAACGGCATGAGGTCGGTCATCGCCGACATCGTGGTCACGGCAACGAAGTTCTTGACGGTGAACCGCCAGCCCAGCTGCCGCACCGCGAGCACGTAGAACGGCAGGTTCAACGCGAAGAACACGAGCCCGAAGCTGATCCCGGTGGGATAGGACACGATGAGCGCGAGGCCCGCGATCTGCCCGGTGATGAGCTCCGAGGCGCGCAGGAACTGGAGCCCGAGCGCCACCAGCGTGCTGCCGATGAGCATGCCCTGCACGTCCTCCGCGAGGCTGTGTCGGTCGGGCGGGGGCGTGTCGAGCAGCAGCATGCAGGTGGTTCTGGCGGCCGGGGGCGGGAATTCAAGCCCCGCGCCACCGCTCCGGAGCTCGGCGGCACGCCGTGACGTGGTCCGTGCCCGATTCGGTGGCAGCGCGGCTCAGGTGGCGGCGCCGGCCTCCCCGGCCTGGTACTCGATGCCGTCGTCGCCTTCGGTCAGCCAGACCTCGACCCGGCAGCCCGGCGCGCCCTTGGCGATGGTCTTGTCGAGATAGACGCGCGCATAACCGAGGTTCTCCGCGGTGACGCGGCCGAACACGCTCGAGGTCATCATGCAGAGCGACCTGCGGCCCTCGACATAGCGGCCGAACGGGCAGGCGGTGTTCACCAGAACGATCTTCTCGTCGTCGATGCTCTCGACGGAGAACCCGCCCTCGATCCTGCGCTTGAGGTCGACGAGCGCCGCGGCCACCTGGTCGCGGTCGAGCCGTCCGCCCCCCGCGGCCCGGGTGTAGTCGGCATTCATCTGCAGCCCGATGCGGTTGCCGACCTGCGAGATGTATCCCGCGGTCTGGTCGAGCCCGACACCGTCCTCGAGGAGGGCGGCCAGTTCCCGCAGCAGTTCCCGGAGAAAGACGTCGCGATCCCGTCGGATCGGCGCGGTCTCGAAGACGTTGGTCGCGTGCCCCATGGCCCCTCGCGCAGTTCGCGGTGCTGCGCAGACGCTAGGCCAAAATGAGCCGTTCTGGAAACATCTTTCGGAGGGCGCGCGTCACGGCGCGCGCGGAAGAAAGCCGGCGCGGGGGGACCCGCGCCGGCGAAGCCTGTCGTGCGCTCAGCGCTGGTAGGCCTTGTTCAGGTTCTCGTCGACCTTCTCGAGGAAGCCCATGGTGGTGAGCCACTTCTGGTCGGGCCCGACGAGCAGGGCGAGGTCCTTGGTCATGAAGCCGGCCTCGACCGTCTCGACGATCACCCGCTCGAGCGTCTCGGCAAAGGTCTTGAGCTCGTCGTTGCCGTCGAGCGTCGCGCGGTGCTTGAGACCGCCGGTCCAGGCGTAGATCGACGCGATGGAGTTGGTGGACGTCTCCTCGCCGCGCTGGTGCTGGCGGAAGTGGCGCGTGACGGTGCCGTGCGCCGCCTCGGCTTCGACGATCTTGCCGTCGGGCGTCATCAGCTGCGACGTCATCAGGCCGAGCGAGCCGAAGCCCTGCGCGACGGTGTCGGACTGCACGTCGCCGTCGTAGTTCTTGCAGGCCCAGACGAAGCCGCCCGACCACTTCATCGCGGCGGCGACCATGTCGTCGATCAGGCGGTGCTCGTAGGTGATGCCCTTGGCCTTGAACTGGTCGGCGAACTCGGCGTCGAACACCTCCTGGAAGATGTCCTTGAACCGGCCGTCATAGACCTTGAGGATCGTGTTCTTGGTCGAGAGGTAGACCGGCCAGCCGAGGGCGAGGCCGTAGTTGAACGAGGCCCGCGCGAAGTCGACGATGGACTGGTCGAGGTTGTACATGCCCATGTAGACGCCCGCGGACGGCGCGTCGTAGACCTTTTCCTCGATTTCCTGGCCGTCATTGCCGGTCCACTTGAGCGTCAGCGACCCGGCGCCCGGGAACTTGATGTCGGTGGCACGGTACTGGTCGCCGAAGGCGTGGCGGCCGATGACGATGGGCTGGGTCCAGCCCGGAACGAGGCGCGGCACGTTGCGGCAGATGATCGGAGCGCGGAACACGACGCCGCCCAGAATGTTGCGGATCGTGCCGTTCGGCGAGCGGTACATCCGCTTCAGCCCGAATTCCTCGACCCGGCCCTCGTCGGGCGTGATGGTCGCGCACTTGACCGCGACGCCCACTTCCTTGGTCTTTTCCGCGGCATCGACGGTGATCTGGTCGTCGGTGGCATCGCGGCTCTCGATCCCGAGGTCGTAGTAGAGCAGGTCGACGTCGAGATAGGGCAGGATCAGCTTCTTCTTGATGAAGTCCCAGATGATCCGGGTCATCTCGTCGCCGTCCATCTCGACGATCGGGTTCTCAACCTTGATCTTCGTCATGCGCTCGTCCCTCTTGGCTTGAGTCGGGTTGGACCCGCTCTAGCGCAAAAGTCGGGGCATGGGAACAGCGTATGCGGTGGTATACCGAATCTCGCCGATCCCCGCCTGCCGTTGGGTCAGGCGGTGGCGGGAAGCGCCGTTTCGACCCGCCGCATGTGCAGCATGAGCCCGAGCGCCAGCGTCGCCTCGATTGCCATCGCGACGGCGAGCGGCAGCGGCGTGCCGTCGAACATGAGCCCCACCGGGATCGCGAGGATCACCGCCGACACCGTGGCGATGGAGCCGATGAGGCTTGCCGCGAGGCCGGCGATGTGACCGAGCGGTTCCATCGCGATGGCGTTGAGGTTGCCGATCGAGAGCCCCGCCATGAAGAACACGGTCGCCTGCCAGAACACGAAGGCCGCGAAGTAGACCTGTTCGGGCACCGGGGCGAGGCTCAGCAGCACCATGGTCGCGGAGGTCGCCATCTGCACCGCGATGATCGTCGTCACGATGCGCCGCATGCCGAGCCGCACCACGAGGGCGGCGTTGATGAAGCTCGCCGCGCCTGCGGCCAGCGCCACGCCGCCGAACCACAGCGGGAACTGGTCGCCGCGCCCGAAGGTCACGTCGTAGACCGGCTGCACCGAAGACAGCATCGAGAACATCATGCCGAAGGCCAGCGCCTGCACCAGGATCGAGATCCGGACGACCGGGTGCGCGACCATCTCGCCGGCGGCCGAGCCGAGCGCTCGGACACTGAACGGCCGGCGCTTTTCCGGCGGATGGGTCTCGGGCAGGCGCAGCATGAGCCAGACCACCGAGATCACCGAGAAGAGCACGAAGGCCATGAACACGCCGCGCCAGCCTGCAAAGGCGATGATCACCGCGCCGAGCGAGGGGGCCAGCGCCGGAACCAGCGTGAAGACGATCATCACGAACGACATGATGCGCGCCATCTCCCGGCCCGCGACGAGGTCGCGGATGATGGCGAGCGCCACGACGCGGGGACCTGCGGCGCCGAGGCCCTGTGCCAGCCGTGCCGCCAGCAGCACCTCGAGCGTCTGCGCCCGCGCCGCGACGACCGCGGAGATGCAGTAGATGACAGCGCCCGCGATCACCACGGGCTTTCTCCCGTAGGTGTCCGACAGCGGCCCCGTGAAGAACGTGCCGATCCCCATGCCGAGCACGAACACCGTCAGCACGAGCTGCGCGGCGTTCACGTTGTCGGGGCTGAGCGCGCCCGCGATCTCCGGCAGGGCCGGCAGCATGGAATCGATGGAGAACGCGATGGTCGCGAACATCATGGCGATGAGCGCGATCAGCTCGGTTTTCCGGATCGGAAGCGACGACATGGGAACGGAATCCTTGTTCTTGTCCGCGGCATGTAGCACTCCGGCACTTAGGAAACCAGCCGGTATCCAAATGTTCGCAAGCCGCCGGAGGATCGCCTCCGCTCCTTGGCCCTTTGCGGATTCCAGGGATTTCAGGAGGTTGCCGCACGTCCTTTGCGTAGCGCAGCGCGTGGGCTTGCGCTCCGTGCATCGAACGGTTGCGGAAATTGCATGGCGATCCCGCCGGCGCGCAGCCGGCGGAGCTCTCTCATTGCATGCGCCGGGACCCCTCTCAGGTGGTCTCTGCGCCGGCCTTCAGCTCGTCGATCACCCGCCGCCACAGGTCGGGCGGCTGCGCGCCGGGCACGGCGTGCCGTCCCGCGACGATGAAGGTCGGAACGCCCGTCACCCCCATCTCGCGCGCGGCGGCGTCGCGGTCGCGGATCTCCTTGATGTCCGCGTCCGAGGCGAGAAGCCGCTGGATGATGCTCGCGTCGAGGCCGATCCCGTCGGCCACGTCCCCCAGCACCTCGCGGTCGCCGATGTCGCGGCCTTCGCGGAAATAGGCACGAAAGAGTGACGAGACCGCGGCGGTCTGCCGCCCCTCGATACCCGCCCAGTGGATCAGCCGGTGCGCGTCGAGCGTCGACGGCGTGCGCGCGATCCCCTCGAGGTTCAGCTCCACGCCCGCAGCCTCGGCCGCCTCGACGAGCGGGGCGTAGGCCTTCACCGCGCCCTCCTTGCCGCCGAACTTGGCCTCGAGATAGGCGCGGCGGTCCATGCCCTCGGGCGGCATGTCGGGGTTCAGCTGGAACGGGTGCCACTCGACCTCGAACGGGTGGTCGGGGACCTGCTCCAGCGCGCGGTCGAGCTGCGCCTTGCCGATATAGCACCAGGGGCAGATCGGATCGGAGAGGATGTCGAGTTTCACCATCGTGGGCCGGTTCCTTCGCGTCGGTCCGCGCCCTGATAGCAGAGCGTGCGGATGATTGCACCCGGGGGGGGGGGCGTCAGCCGGGCAGGAGGTCCGCAAGCGCCCGGCGCAGGAGCTTGCCGTTCGCCGACTTGGGCAGGGTCTCGCAGCGATGCCAGAGGCGCGGCTGCTTGTAGCGCGCCAGCCGTTCGGCCGCGAAGGCGTCGAGAATGTCGTCGGCGATCGCCTCGGGCCCGGTCCAGAACGCCGCGATCACCCGGACGCCGGGGCGTACCTCGACCTCGGTCACGCCGGCCTCGTCGATGCCCGGATGGGCGAGCAGTGCCGCCTCGACCTCGACCGGCGAGATGCGGAAGCCGCCTGCGGTCATCACGTCGTCCGCGCGGCCCAGATAGGTCACGCTGCCGTCCGCGGCCATGGCGCCGCGGTCGCCGGTCAGGAACCAGGTGCCGGACATCCGGCGCGCGGTCGCGTCCGGCGCGTCGAAATAGCCGAGCATGAGCCCCGGGTCGCGCCGGTCGACGGCGATCTCGCCGGCCTCGTCCCAGTCCACGGGCGTCCCGTCCGCGCCGAGGATCGCCACCCGCCGCCCGCGCTGCGGCCGCCCGAGCGTTCCGGGCGCGGCCGGGGATCCCGGCGCGGCGGAGATGAAGGTCGAACATTCCGACATGCCGAAGGCCTCGTAGATGGCCGTGCCGGTTGCCTCCTGCCATGCCGCGCGCAGGGGATCGGCGAGCTTCTCGCCCGCCGAGAGGCCGTGCCGGAGCCGCGGCAGGTCGGGCGTGCCGGCCTTCAGCATCTGGCGAAAGACGCCGGGCGCGGCGGCGAGGATCGTCGCCTCGTGCCGCCTGAGGAGGAGCGGCAGCTGCGCCGGGGTCACGCCCTGCGCCGGAATGAGCGCGGTCGCGCCCGTGGTCCACGGATCGAGGAGCCCGGTGCCGAGCGTGTAGGTCCAGTTGAAGGCCCCCGCATGGGCGAGCCGGTCGTCGGGGCCGAGCCCGTACCAGTCCGCGATCATCATGCGCCGCGCCCAGATCGCGCGGTGCGCATGCATGACCGCCCGGGGCACGCCGGAGGTTCCCGAGGTGAAGACGATATAGGCCAGCCGGTCGGGATCGCCCATGTCCCACGCGGCGGGCGGGTTCCCGCGCCAGGCGGCGAGCGTCGCGCCGTCGTGCACGGGCAGGTCGGTCTCGGGGCAGGCGACGCCCGGGCCGCGCAGGATCGCCGCGGGGCGCACGATGCGCACGAGCTTGTCGACCTCGCCGGCGGTCAGCTGCGCCGAGGTCGGGACCGGAACGATGCCGGCAGCCACCGCGCCGAGGAAGGCGAGGGGAAAGTCGACCTCGTTGCCGAGCCGCAGCAGCACCCGGTCGCCCGGCCGAAGCCCGCTGCCGAGGAGCCCCGTCGCGACCCCCCGCACCGCGGCCACGAGCCGCGCGTAGCTCCACCGCTCGGATCCGGTCGGCGACAGGATCGACAGCGCGATGCGGTCGGGCCGGGCATCGGCCTGCGCCAGCACGTGGGCAGCGAGGTTGAACGGGGCGGGGCAGGGCGCGGGCGCGCCGGCGTCGAAGATCGCGTGCATGGCGCGCATTAGGCCGCGCCCGGCGCATCTTGCAAGCCCGCGCGGGCGGCCCTATCACCCGCGTCCATGTCCGGCCTCGATCCCAAGTCCCTGATCCGCATCGCGCGCGGCGACGGCGCCGCCGAGGAGGGCGAGCCGCTCGACCTCGGGCAGCGCGTGCGCGAGCTGCGCAAGGCGCGGGACTGGACGCTGGAACAGGCGGCGCGCCAGGCGGGGCTTGCCCGCTCGACGCTGTCCAAGATCGAGAACGGGCAGATGTCGCCCACCTACGACGCGCTGAAGAAGCTCGCGACGGGGCTGCAGATCTCGGTGCCGCAGCTCTTCACGCCGCCGAGCCGCGACCAGGTGAACGGCCGGCTTGCCGTCACCCGCGACGGCGAGGGCGTGCCGCAGGCGACCGCCACCTACGAGCACACGCTGATGGGCGGGACGCTGTCGAAGAAGCGGATGCTGCCCTACCGCGCCCGCGTCCGCGCCCGCCGGATGGAGGAGTTCGACGGCTGGGTGCGCCACGACGGCGAGGAATTCCTGTACGTGCTGACGGGGGTCGTGCGGCTCTACACCGAGTTCTACGAGCCGATCGAGATGCGCCGCGGCGACAGCGCCTATTACGACGCGACCATGGGCCACAACGTGGTGTCGGTCAGCGACGACGACGCAACGATCCTGTGGGTCACCTCGCTGGCCTGACCGCGTCTCAGCCGCGCGTGTCGGGCAGCGAGATGTTCGCGACCTGCTCGGCGATGGGGTCCGTCGAAGAGGGGTTCAGTTCGGGCGAGAAGTCGTCGCGTGCGGACTTCGCGCACCACTGTCCGCCCCGGAAGAGCTGCAGCCCCGAGAAGTTCGCCTTGTAGCCCATCTTGGGCGATCCCGGCACCCAGTAGCCCAGATAGACGTATGGGAGACCCGCCTCGCGCGCGATCTCCACATGGTCGAGGATCATCCAGGTGCCGAGCGATTGCTGCGGCACGTCGGGGCGGTAGAACGAGTAGACCATCGAGAGGCCGTCATCGAGCACGTCGGTCAGGCAGACCGCCTCGAGCGCGCCGCTGTCCTGGTCGAGATATTCCACCACGCGGCTGCGGATCGGCGTCTCCTCGATCATGGCGGCGAACTCGAAGACGTCCATGTCGGCCATGCCGCCGTCAGCGTGCCGGCGGTCCAGGTAGCGGCGGAAGAGCGCGTACTGTTCCTCGGTGGCCCAGGGGCTCGTGGCGCGGCGCTCGAGATGCGCGTTGCGGCGCAGCGTGCGGCGCTGGCTCTTCGACGGCTGGAAATCCGCCACAGAGATGCGCGCCGACAGGCACGCCGCGCAATCGGAGCAGGACGGCCGGTAGAGCACGTTCTGCGAGCGGCGGAAGCCCTGCTTGGACAGCGCATCGTTCAGCTTCTCTGCCTGGTCGCCCTGCAGGGCGGTGAACAGCTTCCGCTCCATCCGGCCGGGAAGGTACGGACACGGCTGCGGAGCCGTCACGTAGAATTGTGGCGCCAGGGGAAGCGAATGTCGCATGCAGGTCCTGTCGATAGGAATTGCGGAAACGGTAACAACGAAACCGTGGCGCGCCAAGCCCGCATCGCGCGGCTCCGCGCGGGCCCGCGCGGGGAGGCCAAACGACGCATCCCTCGCGGGATGCGCCGACGTGATCCTGCGGGTCCGGGGGGCGTGGCCGTCAGGCCCGGCGGTTGATCATCACCGTGCCCAGGGCGAGATCGCTCAGCCCCTGGCGGCGATCGGTCACGCACATCAGTCCGACCGAGGCGACCTGCACGATGGCGGTCGTGATCGACAGCGCGTAGCCGGCCGTATGGAGGAAGGCCAACCCGGAATCGAGCCTGCGGCCATAGGCGTCGCGCAGCTCGATCGCCATGAGCCGCATACCCCAGGTGGCCGAGCCTCCGGCAATGGTCATCCAGCGGTAGAGGAAGCCCACGCACAAGGCGAGAAGCGGCAGGAAGAGGAGCCCGACGAAGGCGGTCAGGACCACCGCTGGCACCACGAGGATCGCCACGACGGTCACGTCGATGAGCCACGCGATCGCGCGCTTGGCGATCACGCCCTCGTAGAATTCCGGCTGCGTCACGGGATCGGGCAGGTGAAGGTCGGCTGTCATGGTCATCGTCATGTCTCGCGCCTCTGGAAAAGGGTCAAATCAATTCGAGGAGTGCGCCGGGACCGGCGGTCCGGTCCCGGAATATTTGCGTGCGCGTCAGGCGTTCCCGGTGTCCGCCGTGCGTGCGGAGCTGTCCTCGGACCGGCCGGCGCGGCTGCGGTCTTCCATGAACTGGTCGAACTCGGCCTTGTCGCGCGCCTCGCGCAGGCGGCGAAGGAACGATTCGAAGTTCTCCTGCTCCTCCTCGAGCCGGCGGAGCGTCTCGGCCTTGTAGGCGTCGAAGGCGGCGTTGCCCGAGGATTTCATGGTGCGGAACCCTGCGGGCATCCGGGCGGCGGTGGACTTGCGGCAGCTGAACATGCGTTTGCTCCAGATCATGTAGGCAAGAAGGGCGAGGCCCACGGGCCAGAAGAGGATGAAGCCCAGCACCATGGCGGCGATCCAGGCGCCGCGGCCCTTGTCGTCGAGCCAGGCTTCCGCACGGGCGAACCAACCGGCGTTGGCGGGAAGCGTGGCGGGATTGGCGGTTGTCATGTTGGTCTCCGATGTCGGCGTTGCGATGTGAATGTCTTTCACATCCCCAAGATCGGAATCCCCGGGCCTGCCTTCAAGAGGCGATGTGAAAGAAATTCACATGAAACGGGGATGGTCCTGCGGACCGCCCGCCCGCTCAGTCCTGCACGAAGTCCGCAACCGTCGCGCCGGTCAGCTCTGCCAGTCCCGCCGATGGCAGGCAGACCACGTGCCGCGGCGTGCCTGCCGCCGCCCAGACCTGGGCGAATTCGAGGAGCCGCGGATCGAGCCATGCGCGGATCGGCTTCAGATGCCCGACGGGCGCGACGCCGCCGATGGCGAACCCGGTCTCGGCCCGGATCAGCGCCGCGTCCGCGCGCCCGAGCCGCGTGCCGGCCAACTCCGATGCGCGCGCGTCGTCGACGAGGTTGCCCCCGGCCGTGAGGAATAGCACGGGACGTCCGCTGTCCTCCGCGCGGAAGATGATGGACTTCGCGATCTGGTCGACGCCGCAGCCGACCGAGGCCGCGGCCTCCGCGGCGGTGCGCGCCTGACCGACCTCGCGGATCTCCGCGTCCAGTCCCGCCGCGGACAGTGCCGCGCGCACGCGGGCCAGGCTCTTGCTCATCGCTGTGGCTCTCCGTTCCGGTGCCCCTCGGGGCGTCGGCGCGCAGGGAAGCGCAGCCGGCCGGCCATCGCAAGGGGCGGTCGGGCATTGCGGCGGCGCGCGCGACGTGTCCATCTGTGGACATGACCCTTGCCGACCAGATGACCCGCTGCCCCCGTCCGTTCGATCCCGACAGCGCCGAGGACGCGCTCGCGCGCGTCGGATGGGCGCAGGGACCTGCCCGCGACCTGATCGCCGGCGCCGCGGGGTCGAGCCCGCACCTGCACCGGCTGGTGGAGCGCGAGGCGGACTGGCTCGAGGGGGCCATGGACGACCCCGACGGGGCCTTGCCCGCGCTTTTCGACGACCTTCGCGCAGGCGCGCCCGATGCACGGGCCGACGCGCTCCGGCAGGGCAAGCGCCGCGTGGCGCTCCTGATCGCGCTCGCGGATCTCGGCGGCGCCTGGCCGCTCGAACGGGTGACGCAGGCGCTCACCGATTTCGCCGATCTGGCGGTGCAGCTCGCCATGGAGGCGTCGGTCGGCGCCGAGATCCGGCGCGGCAAGCTGCCCGGCACCCATGGCGACGAACTGGCGGACGCGGGCGGCATGGTCGCCGTCGCCATGGGCAAGATGGGCGCGGGCGAACTCAACTATTCCTCCGACATCGACCTCGTCTGCCTCTTCGACGAGACGCGCTTCGACCCCGACGATTTCCACGAGGCGCGGGCCTCCTTCGTGCGTGCCACGCGCCGCATGGCGCAGATGCTGAACGACCTGACCGCCGAGGGCTACGTGTTCCGCACCGACCTGCGGCTGCGCCCCGATCCGGCGGTAACCCCGGTCTGCATGGCGATCGAGGCGGCGGCGCGATACTACGAGAGCCTCGGGCGGACATGGGAACGCGCGGCCTACGTCAAGGCGCGCTCGGCGGCCGGGGACGTCGCGGCGGGCGAGCGCTTCCTGTCGGACCTCACGCCCTTCGTCTGGCGGCGGCATCTCGATTTTGCCGCGATTCGCGACGCCCACGACATGCGGCTGCGGATCCGCGACCACAAGGGCCACCGCGGGCGGATAACCCTCGACGGGCACGACATGAAACTCGGCCGCGGCGGCATCCGCGAGATCGAGTTCCTGACCCAGACGCACCAGATCATCGCCGGCGGCCGCGACCCCGACCTGCGCGTGCGCGGCACCGTCGAGGGGCTCGCTGTGCTGGCGCGCAAGGGCTGGCTGCCGGTCGCGACCGCGGACCGGCTGGCGGACTCCTACCGCGCCCACCGCGAGGTGGAACACCGGGTGCAGATGATCCGCGACGCACAGACCCATTGCCTGCCGACCGCGCCCGACGAATTCGGCCGTCTGGCGAGCCTGATGGACCGCGATGCCGACGAGCTGCGCACGGAGCTGCGCGCGCGGCTCGAGGAGGTGCACGAGCTCACCGAGGGCTTCTTCGCCCCCGATCCCTGCAGCGCGCCGGCCGACGACGGCGACACGTTCGGCGAGGACATCGTCGGACGCTGGCCCACCTATCCCGCGCTGCGCTCGGGCCGCGCGGTGCAGATCTTCGACCGGCTGCGTCCCGAGATCCTGTCGCGCCTGCGCCGGTCGGCCAAGCCCGAGGAGGCGCTCGCGGCGTTCGACGGCTTCCTCGCCGGGCTGCCCGCGGGGGTGCAGGTCTTCTCGCTCTTCGAGGCGAATACCCAGCTCATCGACCTGCTTGTCGACATCGTCGCGGTGTCGCCCGACCTCGCGCGGTACCTCTCGCGCAACGCGCACGTGCTCGACGCGGTGATCGCGGGCGACTTCTTCGCCGACTGGCCCGATGCCGAGGGGCTTCGCGCGGATCTCGAGCGCAAGCTCGCGCGCGAGGACGATTACGAGGCGCGGCTCGATGCCGCGCGCCGCTGGGGCAAGGAATGGCATTTCCGCGCGGGCGTGCACCTCCTGCGCGGGCTCTCGACGCCGGAACAGGCGGGCGGGCACTACGCCGCCATCGCCCATGCCGCGCTCGGCGCGCTCTGGCCGCACGTGGTCGACGAATTCTCTCGCAAGCACGGTGCGCCGCCGGGCCGCGGCGCCGCCGTCCTCGGGATGGGCTCGCTCGGCGAGGGGCGGCTGCACGCGCGTTCCGACCTCGACATGATCGTGGTCTACGACGCCGCGGGCGAGGAGGCGTCCGACGGCCGCAAGCCGCTCGCCGCGCGCACCTACTATGCGCGGCTCACCCAGGCGCTGGTGACCGCGATGACCGCGCAGACCGCCGAGGGCAAGCTCTACGAGATCGACCTGCGCCTGCGCCCATCGGGCAACCAGGGGCCGGTCGCGACGAGCCTCACCGCCTTCCGCGACTACCAGGCGGGCGAGGCGTGGACGTGGGAACATCTCGCGCTGACGCGGGCGCGCTGCATCGCCGGCGCACCCGCCGTGGCCGAGGCGGTCGACGCGGTTCTCGCGGAGACGCTGGGACGGTCGCGCGAGGCGGGCGCGGTCCTGGCCGAGGTCGCGACCATGCGCGCGCGGATCGCCAGCGCGAAGGGCGGCGCGGGCCCGTGGGACCCCAAGGTCGGCCGCGGCCGCATGCAGGAGATCGAGCTGCTCGCCCAGGCCTTCGCGCTGGTGTCCCGGGCCGGGCCGCAAAGCTGGCGCGCGGGCCTCGAGGCCGGCGTCGCTCAGGCGCTGCTCGGAGACGAGGAGCGCGAGGCGCTCGCCGCCGCCGAGGAGCGGCTCTGGGCGCTGCAGGCGGGCGCGCGGCTCGTGTCCGACGGCGCCTTCGATCCCGAGACGTCCGGCGCCGGCGCGCAGGCGCTGATCCTGCGCCTGACCGGCACCGACGGGGTGGGCGCGCTGCGCGACGCGATCGACGCCGAGACCGAGGCGGCGGCCGAGGTCATCGACGCCGTGCTGTCGCGCCACGCGCCCGCGGGCTGACGGCGCGATCCGTCAGCCGCGCGGCAGGGCGGCCGCCTCGCGTGCGAGCGCCTGGATGCCCGCCCAGTCGCCGGCGGTCACCTTGTCCTTGGGCGCGACCCACGATCCGCCGACGCAGAGCGTGTTGGAGAGCGCGAGGTAGTCGCCCGCGTTCTTCAGCGACACGCCGCCGGTTGGGCAGAACCGCACCTGCGGCAGCGGCGCGCCGATCGCCTTGAGCGCGGGCGCCCCGCCATTCGCCTCGGCCGGGAAGAACTTCTGAACGGTGTAGCCGCGCTCGAGAAGCCGCATGACCTCGGACGAGGTCGCGGCCCCGGGCAGAAGCGGCAGGTCGTTCGCCTCGCAGGCGTCGAGCAGGCGGTCGGTGGCGCCGGGCGACACGCCGAATCGCGCGCCCGCCTTCTTCGCCGCTTCGACATCGGCAGAGGTCAGAAGCGTGCCGGCGCCCACGATTCCGCCCTCGACCGCGGCCATCTCGCGGACCACGTCGAGCGCCGCGGGCGTGCGCAGCGTCACCTCGAGTGCGGGCAGACCGCCCGCCACGAGTGCGCGCGCGAGATCGGCGGCATGGGCGGCGTCGTCCACCACGAGCACGGGGATCACGGGCGCGCGGCGGCACAGATCCTCGCTCAGTCGGCTGGCCTCTTCTGGGGTCATCGGGGAACTCCTTGCAGGTGTTTGGGCATGTGTCTGGTGCGGCCTTGCCGGAGCAAATGTCCGGAGGCGTTAACGAAAACGTGTTGACGCTCCGTCAGCATCGAATAACTCTTTCGCACTCGCCGCGGTCGGTCGACCCGGCGGGCTTGTGGGTATCGTGCGGCGTTTTGCGAGTGATTCTTTTGAACAAGTATGTCGGACGGTCTCCTGACCCGGCGCGCCGCATGGCCGACGGAACCGCTCCGGTCGGAGATTCTGGAAATGAAGACCTTTGAACGGGCCGCGCACGTGATGCGCGGCGGTGTGATTCTCGCGGCCCTCGCCGGCGTCGCGGCCTGCTCGTCCTCTGGCGGCGGCGGTGGCGGCGGTGGCGGCGCGGGGGCAGGCGGCGGCGGAGGTGGCAGCAGTGCCACGGGCCTTTCGGCAACCGAATACCAGGCGCTGTTCGACAGCTACCAGACCCCGAGCCTCGGCAACGCACCGACCTCCGACATGCCGGTCACCGGCAGCGGCACCTACGAGGGAACCGTTCAGGTCGATGTCCGCGATCCGGCCGGCGCCGATGCGGGCGCGTTCCTCGGCGACGTCGCGCTCGAGGTGCAGTTCGGCGCGCCTTCCGGCCCGGCCACGACACGGCCGATGCCCACGGGCGGCTCGGTGACCGAACGCAACGGCACGACGCCGATCACCGGCACCGTGACCAACGTGCGCGGCACGCTCTCCGACGGCACCGAGGTCACCTCGGACGTGGAGTTCAGCACCGCGCACGCGGCGGCGCAGGCAGCCGGCGGCGGGATCCTCACCACGCAGGAGAGCGTCGTCGATACGGGCATCGCCGGCGTGCCGACGGTCGAGACGCGCACCGGCGCCCTGACCGTGCCGATGGGCGCGACCATCACCGACGCCAATGCCGGCGGTCTCGATGCGCGCGGGACCGCGCTCCTGACGCTCGGCGGCGTGATGATGGGCCCCGAGGCCGCGGCTTCGGTCGGCACTGCCACCCTGAACATCGACGATCCGGCACTGCCGGGCATCACCGATGTGAGCGGCAGCGGCACCTACGTGGTCGAGAAGCAGTAGCCCGGGATCACAGGACCGGCGCCCTGGCGCCGGTCTCTCGCGCGCGGGCCCGATCCGCGCGTGCATCGGCTCAGACCACCACCGCGGCGCCGTTCGAGGCGAGACCGACATTGCGGCGAAACACCTCGAAGATCTCGCGCCCGACGCCGTGGCCGTTGCCGGTCAGGTCGGCCGTCACCGGTTCGCGCGCGTCGAACCCTTCCTCGAGGCAGTCGAGCGTCCCGGCCGTGGCATCGACGCGGACGCGGTCGCCGTCGCGCAGCTTGGCGAGCGGGCCGCCCTTGGCCGCCTCGGGCGAGACGTGGATGGCCGAGGGGACCTTGCCGCTCGCGCCCGACATGCGCCCGTCGGTGACGAGCGCGACCTTGAGGCCGCGGTCCTGCAGCACCGCCAGCGTCGGCGTCAGCGAGTGCAGCTCGGGCATCCCGTTGGCGGACGGGCCCTGGAACCGGACGACGACCACGGTGTCTTCGGTAAACTCCCCGGCCTTGAAGGCGGTCTTGACCTCTTCCTGGTCCTGGAAGACGCGCACCTTCGCCTCGATCACGTGGCGCGACGGATCGACGGCCGAGGTCTTCATCATGCCCTGGCCGAGATTGCCGCGCAGCTGCTGGAGCCCGCCGGTCTTTTGGAACGGGTCCGAGGCCGGGCGCAGGATGCGGTCGTTCTGCGTGACGCCTGCGCCGGGGCCGTAGACCACGCGGCCGTTCTCGAGCTTCGGCTCCTCGCGGTAGCGCGCGAGCCCGTCGCCCGCCACGGTCTTGACGTCGGGATGCAGGAGTCCCGCATCGAGCAGCTCGCCGATCATGTAGCCGAGACCGCCCGCGGCGTGGAAATGGTTCACGTCGGCAAGCCCGTTCGGATAGACCTTGGCCATGAGCGGCGTCGCGTTCGAGATCTCGTCGAAATCCTCGAGTTCGAGCGCGATGCCCGCGGCGCGTGCCATGGCGGGCAGGTGCAGCACGAGGTTGGTCGACCCGCCGGTCGCCATGAGCCCGACCATCCCGTTGACGAAGGCCTTGGCGTCGAGGATGTCGCAGACGGGCCGGTAATCGTTGCCAAGCGCGGTGATCTCTAGCGCGCGCTCTGTCCCGGCCACGGTCAGCGCCTCGCGCAGCGGGGTGTTCGGGTTCACGAAGGACGCGCCCGGCAGGTGCAGGCCCATGAACTCCATCAGCATCTGGTTCGAATTCGCGGTGCCGTAGAAGGTGCAGGTGCCCGGGCCGTGGTAGCTTTCCATCTCGGCCTTCATCAGCGCGTCGCGGCCCACCTCGCCCGCGGCGAATTGCTGGCGCACCTTGGCCTTCTCGTCGTTGGGCAGGCCGCTCGTCATCGGGCCCGCGGGCAGGAAGATGCCGGGAATGTAGCCGAAGGTGGCCGCGGCGATCACGAGGCCTGGCACGATCTTGTCGCAGACCCCGAGATAGAGCGCGGAATCGAAGGTGTTGTGCGACAGGGCCACGCCTGCGGCGAGCGCGATCACGTCCCGCGAGAACAGCGACAGCTCCATCCCGACCTGGCCCTGCGTGACGCCGTCGCACATGGCGGGGACGCCGCCCGCGACCTGCGCGGTGCCGCCCTGGGCACGTGCCGCGGCGCGGATCACCTCGGGGAAGCGCTCGAAGGGCTGGTGCGCGGACAGCATGTCGTTGTAGGCGGTGACGATACCGATATTGGGCGCCCGCGCGCCGGCGAGCGCGTCCTTGTCGGCGCCCATCGCCGCGTAGGCATGGGCCTGGTTGCCGCAGCTCAGATGCGCCCGCCTCGGGCCCTCGTCGGCGGCGCGGCGCATCCGGTCGAGGTAGATGCCGCGCGTCTTCTCGGACCGGGCCTCGATCCGCTCGGTGACTTTCTGGATGGTGGCGTTGAGTGTCATGGCTCCCGCTCCTCGTCGGTAAGGGTGTCCCGGGCTTCCGTCGATTTCCATGTAGCGCAGTTAGCGCTAACAGTAAACAGGCGTCCCGGCACGCGGGACCGCTTCCCTCGGCGCGGCGCCGCGCGTATGAGAACGCCATGACACCGACCCCCGATCCCGAGACCGCCGCGCCCGACGACCTGCCCGTGGTGCGGCTGAAGCCCAAGGCCAATGCCCGCGCGATCCGCCGCGGCTTTCCCTGGGTCTATGCCGACGAGCTGGTGACCGATCGGCGCACCAAGGCGCTGGCGCCCGGCACCATCGCGCGGCTCGAGGATGCCGAGCGCAAGCCGCTCGCCCGCGTGGCGCTGAACCCGAATTCGCGCATCATCGCGCGGGTCCTCGACCGCGACGGACGGGGCATTCCGGACCACGACTGGTTCGTCGCGCGGCTCAAGCGCGCGCTGGCCCTGCGCGAACGGCTCTACGACACGCCGTTCTACCGCCTGGTGCATGCCGAGGCCGACGGCCTGCCCGGCGTGGTGATCGACCGTTTCGGCGATACCGCGGTGATCCAGCCGAACGCCGCCTGGTCCGACCTCCTGATCGCCCCGCTGGCCCATGCGCTGGCCGAGGTGACGGGCGTGACCACGATCCTGAAGAACGCTGGCAGCCGCGGTCGGTCGCTCGAGGGTCTCGATGACACCGACATCGTCCTCGCGGGGGCCGCGCCTGAGGCGCCGGTGCCGGTGGACATGAACGGCGCCACCTACATGGCGGACCTGACCGGGGGGCAGAAGACCGGTCTCTTCTACGACCAGCGCGAGAACCAGGCCTTCGCGGCGCGTCTCGCCCGCGGGCAGGACGTGCTCGACGTCTTCAGCCACGTGGGCGGCTTCGCCCTCGCGGCCCTCGCGGCGGGCGCGACCCGTGCGCTGGCGGTCGACGCGAGCGCGCCGGCGCTCGACCTCGCGCGGGCGGGGGCCGAGGCGGCGGGCGCGGGCGAGCGCTTCGAGACCCGGCAGGGCGACGCCTTCGACGTGCTGACGGCGCTCGGCGCCGAGGACACGCGCTTCGGTCTCGTGATCTGCGATCCGCCGGCATTCGCCCCGGCCAAGCCCGCGCTGGAGGCGGGCCTGCGTGCCTACGAACGGGTGGCGCGGCTTTCGGCGCCGCTCGTCGCACCGGGCGGGTGCCTCGTGCTGTGCTCGTGCAGCCATGCCGCCGATCTGGCCACGTTCCAGGGCGCCTGCCTGCGCGGAATCGGGCGGGCAGGCCGGCGGGCGCAGCTCATCCATACCGGGCAGGCCGGGCCCGACCACCCGCTTCTGCCGCAACTGGCGGAGTCGGGATATCTCAAGGCGCTGTTCTTCCGCCTGTGAAGGTTCTCGTCGATACCAACGTCCTCTATCCCACCGTGATGCGCGAGGTGGTGCTGGGCATCGCCGCGACCGGCGCGTTCACCCCGCTCTGGTCCGCGCGCATCCTCGAGGAATGGGCCCGCGCCGCCCGCCGCACGCTGGGCGCGCCCGGCGAGACGCAGGCGCGGGCCGAGATCGCGGCGCTGCGCGTCGAGTGGCCCGAGGCCGAGATCACCTGGCCCCCGTCGCTCGAGGCGCGGCTCTGGCTGCCCGATCCCTCCGACCTGCACGTGCTGGCCGCCGCCATCGCCGGTTCGGCCGATGTCGTGCTGACGGTGAACGCGCGCGATTTCCCGCGCGGCACGCTGGCCGACGAGGGTCTGTCGCGGGCCGATCCCGATGCCTTCCTCCTCGGTCTCTACCACGCCGATCCGGACCCGGTGCGCGCGGCCTGCGAGGTCGTGCTCGGAAAGGCGCGCGCACTGTCGGACGGCACCTGGGAGATGCGGCCGCTTCTCAAGAAGGCGCGGCTGCCGCGGCTCGCCAAGGCGCTGGCCTGACGACTTGCCGCCCCGGCGGGACGCTGCTACGGGCGTTCCCTAGAGTTTTGATCGGAAACACTCCCGGAGCGCGCGCGCCGTGACCGCCCAGACCCCGCGGCTCGAAATCCGCAACCTGACCCGCCGCTTCGAGGGCAAGACGGTCGTGAACGACGTGTCGCTGTCGATCCTGCCGGGGAACGTCACGTGCCTCCTCGGTCCCTCGGGATGCGGGAAATCCACGACGCTGCGGATGATCGCCGGCGTCGACATGCAGGATTCGGGCACCATCCACGTAGACGGTCGGCTGATCTGCGACACGATCACCCGCGTGCCGCCCGAACGGCGCTCGATCGGGCTGATGTTCCAGGACTTCGCGCTCTTTCCGCATCTGAGCGTCGGCGACAACGTGGCCTTCGGCCTGAAGGGGCCCAAGGCCGCGCAGCGCGAGCGGGTGATGCAGCTCCTGGGGCGCGTGGGTCTCGGCGGCTATGTCGACAACTGGCCGCACGAGCTGTCCGGGGGCGAGCAGCAGCGGGTGGCGCTGGCCCGCGCGCTGGCCCCGCGCCCGCGCGTGATGCTGATGGACGAGCCGTTCTCCGGCCTCGACAACCGGCTGCGGGACGGCATCCGCGACGAGACGCTCGCGCTCCTGAAGGAGGAGGGCACGAGCGTCCTTCTTGTCACGCACGAACCCGAAGAGGCGATGCGCATGGCCGACGAGATCGCGCTGATGCGCGACGGCCGGATCGTGCAGCGCGGGGCGCCCTACAACATCTACAACGCGCCGGTTGACAAGGCCGCGGTTGCCTTCTTCAGTGATATCAACGTCTTGGAGGGCGTCGTTCAGGGGGCGCTCGTCGATACGCCGTTCGGGCAGTTCCTTGCTCCCGGCCACGCGGACGGGGCGCGGGTCGAGATCGTGTTCCGCCCGCAGCACGTGTCGATCGACTTCGACCGCTCGGGCCGCGGGCCGCTGCCGACGCCGCTGCAGGGCACGCCCGCGCGCGGCGTGGTGGAGCGCGCGCGCTTCATGGGGTCCGAAAGCCTCGTGGAATTCCGCATGGACCACGATGCGCAGGTGCTCCGGGCGACGGTGCCGAACGTGTTCCTGCCGCGGGTCGGCACGCCCATGTGGCTGAGCGTCCGCCGCAACCGCTGCTTCGTCTTTCCCGCCGGCTGACTCCGTGCCTCAGCGCGCCGCACTGCCGCGGTAGTCGGACAGACGCTTGCCGGGCTCGTCGACGAAGAGGCCGGGCAGGGGCGTCAGCGTCTCGACCCGGTCGATGCGGAAGGTGGCGAAGTCGCCCGCCTCCTCGTCCCAGACGATGCAGGTCCAGATCCGCCCCCAGTAGTCGAGATGCAGGGGCCGCACGACATGCGGCTTCGTCTCGTCCGCAAGCACGATCCGCAGCTTCTGGCGCGCGCGGATCGCCGCACGGAACGCCGGCATGTGCCGGAACCCCAGCGCCGCCTCGGCGAAGGGATAGGTGGCAAAGCCGAAGCGCCGCGCGGCCTGGCCCGTGTCCTCGGGCAGCACCGCCTCGATCTTGCGCGACAGGGCCCGGGCGGGGTCGGCAAGCTCGGGCATGCCCGAGGCCCCCACGGCGGCGAGCCCGAGATGCAGCGCCTCGAGCTCGGGTTCGGTCAGGTTCAGCGGCGGCAGGGTGATCGAGGCGCGCGCGGTGTAGCCCGCGCCGCGCTCTCCCTCGACCGGCACGCCCGAGGCCGCCAGCACCTCCATGTCGCGGTAGATCGTGCGCAGCGACACGCCGAGATCGCGCGCCATGTCCTCGGCCCGGTGCAGGCCGCCGTCCTTGAGACGGGTCATCAGCGCGTAGAGCCGGTCGGCGCGTTTCATGCGGGTGATTCGGGGCAGAAGAGCATGTGCGGATCCTGCACTCCTGACATAAACCTGTCACCTGACAAGCTGCTGACAAATCCCGCGCGCGGGCGCCCCGTCCGCATGCAAAATATCGGCCTTCGGGGCGGCAAATCCCCGTCGCGATGCTTTTCGCGCGGCCTGCGAACCGTTAGATAGCGGGGACGCATTCCCGCCTCGTCCTCTGCCGAGGGACTGGGCGACATTGAGGAGAGAACCCATGCTCAACAACATCGGCCTTCCCGGCCTCCTGCTGATCGCGGTCGTCGTGCTGGTCCTGTTCGGCCGCGGCAAGATCTCGGGCCTCATGGGCGAGGTCGGCAAGGGCATCACCGCCTTCAAGAAAGGCGTGTCGGACGGCCAGAAGGAACTGGACGACGACGAGAAGGCCGACGCCGCGCGCGACGTGACCCCCGAGGATCAGAAAGACAAGGCGTAAATGTTCGACCTGGGCTGGACCGAGCTGCTGGTCATCGGCGTCGTCGCGCTGATCGTCGTCGGTCCCAAGGATCTTCCGGTGCTGTTCCGCAATGTCGGCCGTTTCGTCGGCAAGGCACGCGGCATGGCACGCGAGTTCAGCCGCGCCATGAACGACGCGGCCGACGAAAGCGGCATGCGCGACGCCGCCAAGAGCTTCAAGTCGGCGACGAACCCGCTGTCGTCGGCCATGGACGGGGTCAAGGACGCCGCCCGCGGCCTGAGCGACGGCATGAACGGCCTCGACCGCAAGCCGGGGACGTCGGCCAACGCGAAGTCTACCAAGCCGCTCGATCCCGAGGCCGAGGCCAAGCGCCGCAAGATCGAGGCCGGGAGCGCCCGCGCCGCGGCCGAACGCAAGAAGCGCGAGGCCGACGAGGCGTTGCGGAAGGCCGACGAGCTCGAGGCCTCGATCCGCACGCCCGAGGCGCCCGCGCGCAAGGATGACGCATGAGCGCACGTGACGGCGACGAGATCGACGACAGCTCGGCCCCGCTGATCGAGCACCTGGCCGAGCTGCGCACGCGGCTCATCCACTCGGTCGTGGCCTTCATCGTCGGCATGGTGATCTGCTTCACCGTGGCGACGCCCATCTTCAACTTCCTGACCTCGCCGCTCTGCCAGGTGCTGGCCGATCGCGGGCAGGACTGCGACCTGATCTTCATCTCCCCGCAGGAAGGCTTCTTCGTCGCGGTCAAGGTGTCGCTGCTGGGCGGCTTCATGCTGGCCTTTCCCTACATCGCGAACCAGATGTGGCGCTTCGTGGCGCCCGGGCTCTACCGTTCGGAAAAGGGCGCGTTCCTGCCTTTCCTGATCGCGTCGCCGTTCATGTTCGTGGCGGGTGCCGCGTTCGCCTTCTACGTGGTGACGCCGCTCGCCTACGACTTCTTCCTCGGCTTCCAGCAGTTCGGCAACGACGGTGCCGCGGTGGTGGGCGACGGCGTGCGACAGGGCCTCTCGGTGGTCTTCCAGGGCTCGGCGCAGGAATATCTCAACCTCACGATCAAGTTCATCGTGGCGTTCGGGATGTGCTTCCAGCTGCCCGTGCTGCTGACGCTCATGGGCAAGGCCGGGCTGGTCTCGGCGCGGGGCCTCGCGGACGTGCGCAAGTACGCCGTGGTCGGCATCCTGGTTCTGGCAGCCCTCGTGACGCCGCCCGACGTGATCACGCAGCTGATCCTGTTCGTGGTGGTCTACGGGCTCTACGAGGTGTCGATCCTCCTCGTGCGCCGGGTCGAGCGCAAGCGCATCGCCGAACTCAAGGCGCAGGGCGTCTGGTTCGAGGACGAGGACGACGACAGCGGAGAAGACGGCAGGACGTGACCGAAGAGCAGACCCTGAAGACGCTCGAGCGCATCGCCGGTGCGCTCGAGCGGATGGCGCCGGCGCCTGCGCCGGTACCCGACCTCGACGGCGCGGAGGCCTTCGTCTGGCACGTGGCGCCGGACCGGCTGGAACCGGTGGCGCAGGTCTCGCGCGTGTCGCTGGACCTTCTGCTCGGCATCGACCGCACCAAGGCGACTCTCCTCGAGAACACGCGCCGCTTCGCGCGCGGGCTGCCCGCCAACAACGCGCTCCTCTGGGGCGCGCGCGGCATGGGCAAGTCGAGCGCGGTCAAGGCCGTGCACGCGGCCGTGCGGGCCGAGGGCCCCGACCTAAAGATCGTCGAGCTGCAGCGCGAGGACCTGCCCTCGGTCGGCCGGCTCCTGAACGTGCTGCGCCGCTCCGACCGGCGGTTCCTGCTGTTCTGCGACGACCTCTCGTTCAGCCAGGACGACGCCCACTACAAGAGCCTCAAGGCGGTGCTCGACGGCGGGATCGAGGGACGGCCTGACAACGTCCTGTTCTACGCGACCTCGAACCGCCGGCACCTGATGCCGCGCGACATGATCGAGAACGAACGCTCGAGCGCCATCTCGCCCTCCGAGGCCACCGAGGAGAAGGTGTCGCTGTCGGACCGCTTCGGGCTCTGGCTCGGGTTCCACCCGTGCAGCCAGGACGAGTTCCTCGCCATGATCCGCGGCTATTGCGACGCGCACGGGATCGGGATCGACGACGACACGCTCCGCGCCGAGGCCATCGAGTGGCAGGCCACCCGCGGCGGGCGGTCAGGCCGTGTGGCGTGGCAGTATTTCACCGACCTCGCGGGGCGGCGCGGCGTGTCGATCTGACAGGGCCCGGGCGCGTCGGAACGCGCCGGGCCCGGCCTCAGTCAGGCTCAGCGCAGGTAGAGCATGGGGTCGACGGAATCGAAGCCGTCGCGGACCTCGAAATGCATGCGGGGCGGGTCGCCCGGCTGTACCTTGCCGATGGTCTGGCCGCGGGTCACGCGGTCGCCCTTCTTGACGGGGATGCCGTCGATGTGGGTGTAGACCGTCAGCAGGTCGTCGTCGTGCTTGATGACGAGGATCGGGATGCCGTCGGTGTTGCGCGTGATCGCCGCGACCGTGCCGGCCTCGGCCGATTTCACGGCGGTGCCTGCAGGCGCCGCAATGTCGATGCCGTCGTTCCGGCCCTTGGCGTATTCGCGGATGATGCTGCCCGACACGGGCATCAGCATGGCGCTGTCCGAAGTCGCGGCGCTGGTCGTCTGGCCCACGTCCGGCTTCGGGGCGGATGCGGCCGCCGCGGCGGCGGCCTCGGCCTGGGGTTTCGGCTGCTCGGCCGGCAGCGGCTTCGACGCCGAGGGCGGCTCGGGGGTGGGCGAGCCCGAACCGGGAGCCGTCACGGCGTCGGCACGCTCCTGCGGCGCCGCGCCGGTCTCGGGCGTCACGGGGATCAGCAGGTACTGGCCCTCGCGCAGCGTGAAGTTCTCGTCGAGCGCGTTCCAGTCGGCCAGCGCCCGCGGCGTCACGTTGTAGAGCCGCGCGATGGTGAAGGCGGTCTCGCCGCGCTTGACCTGGTGCCGGATCGGCTCGACCCCGCCCGGCGCCGGTTGCGTCGCGGGCGCCGGCGTCCGCGGTGTGTCGGACGATGCGGCCGGAGCACGGTCGAGCGCGTTCGAGGCAAGCGTCGTCACGTCGATCTGGCTGCTGCCCGGCAGCGGCGCGGGGGTGGTCGCGGGCGCACCGGTCGCGGCCGAGGGTTCGGCCACGCGGCGGGGCAGGGCGACGATCTCTCCCTGCCGCAGCGTGTCGCCGGTCTGGATTCCGTTGAAGGCCGCGACCTCCTGCGCCGGCAGGCCGACCCGCGTCGACAGCGTCGCGACAGTGTCGCCGCGCCGGGCGACCGCGACCTGGTAATTGGGGTAGGAGATGACACCGCGATCGTCGGCCTCGGGGCGGGGCGCAGTCGCGCCGATCGCCGCCTGCGAGGTGTCGAGCGGCCCGCCCATGCGCCCCCGCATGTCGAGGTCGAGCGGCCCCTGGCAGGCGGCCAGGGCGGCGAGCGCGATCCCGGCTGCGCCCATCCGGCGCGGGGACGGACTGCGGAACGTCATGGGAAACTGCTTCATCTCGATATCCTCGGGTGCGCCCCTTGTGGCCGGGGCGTCATGGGTTATGCGGCCTTGCCTGTCCGTGCCGCCCGTCGCTCCTTCGGCCGGTCCGCGCGCGGGCGGCCGCCAGAAGCCGCCGGGTCCGTCGTCGCTGTCCGCGCCATCCGCTCAGCCATCCTTGCCGAGCCCTTCGACCAGCGGCACGAACCGCACCGGGCGCAGCTCGTCGTAGTCGAAGCCCTCGTCGCGCCGCGTGACCCGGATCAGGCTCTGGACCGTATCCGACTGCCCCACGGGCAGGACCATGATACCGCCGATCTTGAGCTGGGCCAAGAGCGGGCCGGGCGGATCCTCGGCCGCCGCGGTCACGAGGATGCGGTCGAACGGCGCCTGGTCGGGCAGTCCGTGGCTGCCATCCGCGGTAAAGGCGGTGATGTTGGCAAGTCCGAGCCGCTCGAAGACCTCGCGCGCCTCGGTCACCAGCCGCTTGTGGCGGTCGACGGTGTAGACGCGCCGCGCGAGCTGGCTCAGGATCGCGGCCTGGTAGCCCGACCCGGTGCCGACCTCGAGCACCTTGTCGCGCGGGCTGACCTGCAGCGCCTGGCTCATCAGCCCCACGACCGACGGCTGCGAGATCGTCTGCCCGCAGGCGATGGGCAGCGGCATGTCGTCGTAGGCGCGGTCGGTGAAGTAGTGGCGGATGAACTGCGACCGGTCGATCTTTTCCATCGCCGTCAGCACCGCGCGGTCGGTCACCCCGCGCGAGCGCAACGTGTAGAGGAACTGCATCTTGCGCTCGGCGTCCTCCATCACGCGAAGGCGCTGGACAGCGGGTCGAGAGCGTCATGCGCCGTCAGATCCGCACGCATCGGCGTGACCGAGATGTAGCCCGACAGGTTCGCCTCGGCATCGGTGCCGGGCGCGGTCGCGCGCTGCTGGTCGCCGCCGCGGATCCACAGGAACCGGCGCCCTGCGGGGGACAGCTGCGGCTCGACGCCGAAACCTGTGCCGGCACGGCGGCCCTGCCGCGCGATGCGCGTGCCCTTGACCTCGGCGGCGGGCACCGGCGGAAAGTTGACGTTGTAGAACAGCCCGTATTCCGCGCCGCCGGCATCCCCGAAGGCCAGCAGCCGGCGCACGGTGTCCGCACCGTGCACGCGCGCGGCCTCGAACGGATCCTCGGCATGGGCGTTGGCGGGGCCGTAATATTGCGACAGCGCGACCGCCGGGATGCCCTGCAGCGCGGCTTCCATCGCGCCGCCGATGGTCCCGGAATAGAGCACGTTCTCGGCCGAGTTGTTGCCGCGGTTCACGCCCGACAGGACGAGGTCGATGGGATCGTCGCGCAGCACGTCGTGCACGCCGGCGAGCACGCAATCGGCCGGGCTGCCTTCCGCGGCGAAGCGCCGCGGGGCGAGCTCGCTCACCATCATCGGCCGGGAATAGGAGATGCAGTGCGCGACGCCCGACTGCTCGAAGGCGGGCGCCACGGTCCAGACCTCTCCGCCCGCGCCGGCGAGCTCCGTCGCGATCCCGTGCAGGACCTCGAGACCCCGCGCGTTGATGCCGTCGTCGTTGGTGATGAGGATACGCATGTGGACCTGCCCTTGTGCCTGCGCCTTCCTAGGAAATGTGGCGCGCGGGGGCAAGCTTCGGGGCGTGCGTGCGCGCGCCTGCCTGATCTCAGGCGGGCGTCGCGAGGATCCCGTCGAGAAGCCGGCGCGCCTCGGTCGCGGGATCTGCCAGCGCGGCGCGATCCTCGCCCGGGAAGAACCGTGCGCGGGTCGCGGTCGCCATCGGCCGCGGCGTCGCGATGTGCACCTTGGGCCCGATGCGCACGGTCTCGGCTGCCCAGGATCGGGCAAAGGCCATCTGCGCGGCCTTGGTCGCGCCGTAGGCGCCAAAGAACTTGGCGCCCGCGACGTCGGGATCGTCGAAGAAGACCGCGCGCCCCGACTGCCCGATCAGCGCCGAGATGTAGGGCACGAGATGACCCATGGCGGTGACGTTGACCTCGACCGAGCGGGCCCAGTCCTTGGCCGCGACGTGATCGGCCGGCGACAGGGGTGCGGCATGGATCGCCGTGTGGCACCAGAGCGCGGCACCGCCCCAGCGGTCGTGCACCGACCGGCAGAGCTGCGCCATCGCGTCGGGCTTGGTGATGTCCATGGGCGCGAGCGTCGCGGCGCCCCCCGCCGCCTGGATGCGGTCGTCGAGTTCCTCGAGCGCCCCCACGGTCCGCGCCACGGCCACCACGTGGTGGGTGGCGGCCAGCGCTTCGGCAAGGGCGAATCCGAACCCGCGGGAGGCTCCGGTGACGAGGGCAACGGGTTTTTCCATGGCGCCGTGAGTGGCCCGCGTCCGGGGCGTTGTCAACTGCCGGGGATCTCGATCCACTCGGCCCGTCCGCCGCGGGCCAGTGCGATGCGCGTGGCGTCGATGGCGACCACGATCCGGTCGCCGACGCGCGTGCCGGTCGCCACCTTGGCGACCTTGCCGCCGGGCAGCCGCAGCAGCGCCGAGGGCGCGGCCTCGGTCCCTGTCACGCCGAGGAGCACCGTCTCGCGCAGGTTCACGCGCGCGCCGACCGTGGCCTCTCGTGCGACGTTGGCGGGGGTCTGTTCCTGTGTCATCTGGCACCTCCGTGTCGTGTCGGAGCCGCCGGGTTACGCCGCGCCGCGGCGGAGTGAAACGGCGACCGCGATCACAGGCGCGGGAGGATGGGCAGGCCGGCGGAAGGGCGCCGAGGACCGCGCCTCAGTCGGCGGCAAGGTGCGGGCGCAGGTCGTGGCCGGCCGCCTCGTAGAGGTCGAGAAGCGTGTCGAACGAGATGCCGTCGGTCTGTGCCGCGACGAGCGCTCCCTCGGAGGCCACGAGCTGCGGCCGCTCGCCCGCATCGCCCGGGACGAGGTCGCAGGCGACCGGCGCGGTCTCGAGGCCCGGCACCGGGTTCGCGAGGTGGCCGCGCGCGCCTGCAAAGGCCGGGCCCTCGTCGAGTGCCGCGTCGAGATAGCGGTAGAAATCCTCGTGCGCGACCTCGGCCCAGAGGCCGTAGGCGAGCGCGTCGTCCGCGCCCCGGACCGGCAGCATCAGGACGCCGCGCAGGAAGCGCCGCTCGCCGAGCCGGCAGAGATCGGCGTTGAGCCTGTCCGCGCCGACCGCGACCTCGGTCCCCTCGGCGGGCGGATGCGGCCAGTCCTCGGGATGTTCGAAGCCGAGATCGAAGATGCCCGCGAACGTCTGACCGCAGCACGGGCAGGCACGGTCGGGATCGTTGAAGCGGCGCCAGCGCGCGTCGAGGTCGAGAAGCGGCACGTGCCTATTCCGCGGCCTTCAGCTGGAATCCCTTGCGGATCATGTCCGAAGGCTCGACCGGGTACTCGCCCGAGAAGCAGGCATCGCAATATTGCGGCTGGTTCGGGTCGCGGCCCTTGGCCTCGCCCACCGCGCGGTAGAGCCCGTCGAGCGAGATGAACTTGAGGCTGTCGACCTCGAGGTGGTCGCGCATCTCGTCCTCGGACATGGTCGCGGCGAGCAGCTTTTCCCGCTGCGGCGTGTCGACGCCGTAGAAGCACGGCCATGCGGTCGGGGGCGACGCGATGCGGAAATGCACCTCTGCCGCGCCCGCGTCGAGGATCATCTCCTTGATCTTGCGCGAGGTGGTGCCGCGCACCACCGAGTCGTCGACGAGGATGACCCGCTTGCCTGCGATCAGGGCGCGGTTCACGTTGAGCTTGAGCCGGACGCCCATGTTCCGGATCTGCTCGGTCGGCTCGATGAAGGTGCGGCCCATGTACTGGTTGCGCACGATCCCCATGGCATAGGGGATGCCCGATTCCTGGCTGAAGCCGATGGCGGCGGGCGTGCCGCTGTCCGGCACCGGGCAGACGAGGTCGGCATCGACCGGCGCCTCGCGCGCAAGCTCGACGCCGATCTGGCGGCGCGTCTCGTAGACCGACCGGCCGCCGATCAGCGAATCGGGGCGCGAGAAGTAGACGTGCTCGAAGATGCAGAAGCGCGGGCGCTGCGGGCGGAAGGGCCGCACGCTTTCGACGCCGCGCTCGGGGGTGACCACGACCATCTCGCCCGGCTCGATCTCGCGGACGAACTCGGCGCCGATGATGTCGAGCGCGCAGGTTTCCGACGCGATGCACCATCCCTCGCCGACCCGTCCGAGGACGAGCGGCCGCACGCCCAGCGGATCGCGTACCCCGATGAGCTTCGTCCGCGTCATGGCCACGACCGAGAACGCGCCCTCGACCCGGCGCAGCGCATCCTCCATCCGGGCGGGGATGTCGCGCTGGAGCGACCGGGCCATCAGGTGAATGATGCACTCGCTGTCCGACGAGGACTGGAAGATCGAGCCGCGCTCGATCAGCTCGCGGCGCAGCGCCTCGGCATTGGTGATGTTGCCGTTGTGCGCGATGGCCGCGCCGCCCATGGAGAACTCGCCGAAGAACGGCTGAACGTCGCGGATCTGCGTCGGACCCTTGGAGCCGGCGGTCGAATAGCGCACGTGCCCGATGCCGAGCGAGCCCGGCAGGGTCTCCATCACCGACGGGCTGGTGAAATTGTCCCGAACGTAGCCGAAGCGGCGGGCCGAGTTGAAACCCTGTTCGGGGTCGTAGGTGACGATGCCGCCGGCCTCCTGGCCGCGGTGCTGCAGGGCGTGCAGCCCGAGCGCGACGAAGTTGGCGGCATCGGTGACACCGACCACGCCGAAGACGCCGCACTCTTCGTGCAGGTGGTCGTCGTCGCCGTCACCGGCGGCCGCGAAGTCGAACGGATGGGCAGGGGGCATGCGCTTGGACAAGGAGGAGGATCCCGAATCCGGCTGGCTTTCGTGGCCTACTTAGGGGACGCGGCCGGACATGTCACGCCCGCGTCACGAATGGTTGCGAAACCGCTTCGTTTTTCTGCGTCCAGTGGCCGCATCCCGGCGGACATCCCCGAGACGCGACTTAAGTGTGCGTCAACTGAGACGATCACGAGGACATCCGGACCATGGACTCCCTCTTCTTCGGATTCGACGCGGTGACGCTGGCACGGATCCAGTTCGCGTTCACCGTCGCGTTCCATTTCATCTTTCCCGCTTTCACCATCGGCCTCGCGAGTTTCCTCGCGGTGCTGAACGGCTGGTACGTCTGGACGAAGAACGAGGCGTACCTGCACCTCTTCAACTTCTGGGTGAAGATCTTCGCGATCACCTTCGCCATGGGCGTCGTGTCGGGGATCGTGATGTCCTACCAGTTCGGCACGAACTGGTCCGTGTTCTCGGACCGGACCGGCCCGGTACTGGGGCCGCTCATGGCCTACGAGGTGCTGACCGCCTTCTTCCTCGAGGCGGGCTTCCTCGGGATCATGCTGTTCGGCCGAGGCAAGGTCGGCAACGGCCTGCACATGGTGGCGACGCTCATGGTCGCGGTCGGCACCGCCATCTCGGCGACCTGGATCCTGTCGGTGAACTCTTGGATGCACACGCCCGCGGGCTACGGCATCAACGATGCCGGGCAGTACGTGCCCGAGGACTGGTGGGCGATCATCCTGAACCCGTCCTTCCCCTACCGCCTCGTGCACACGCTGACGGCGGCCTACCTGACGACCGCGTTCATCGTGGGCGGCGTCGGCGCGTGGCACCTGCTGCGCGGCCGGCGGGCGAACCACGGCGTGCGCAAGATGTTCTCGATGGCCATGTGGATGGCCGCCATCGTCGCGCCGCTGCAGATCGTCATCGGCCATGAGCACGGGCTCAACACCTACGAGTACCAGCCGACCAAGGTGCTGGCGATGGAGGGGCATTTCGAGAGCTACGACAACGGCGTCCCGCTGATCCTGTTCGGCATTCCAGACCAGGAGGCCGGCGAGATGCGGTACGAGCTGTCCATCCCCAAGATCGGGGGCCCGATCCTGAACAAGGGCTGGAACGCCTCGATGCCCGGGCTCGACACCGTGCCCGACGACGAGGAGCCGCCGGTGGCGATCGTGTTCTGGTCGTTCCGCATCATGGTGGGGATCGGCATGCTGATGGCGGGGCTCGGGCTCTGGTCGCTCTGGACGCGCTACAAGGGCCGGCTCTACGACGACCGTTGGCTGCACCGCGCGGCCTTCGCGATGGGACCCTCGGGCCTCGTCGCGGTGATCGCCGGCTGGATCACCACCGAGGTGGGCCGCCAGCCCTACGTGGTCTACGGCGAGATGCTGACCTCCGAGGCCGCGTCGCCGCTCGACGCGGGCGCCGTGGGCGGCTCGCTCATCGCCTTCATCGTCATCTATTTCGCGGTGTTCGGCGCGGGCGTGGGCTACCTCTTCAAGCTCATGAGCCGCACGCCCGAGGTGGTGCCGACCGGGCGCGACGATCCCGACAACGGACCCCTGCGCGCCTCGGGCATCGTTCCGGGCACCCAGCAGCGGCCGCGGCCGGCGGGTTCCGGCAGCACGCAACCGGCAGAGTGAGGAGGCCTGCATGATGGACGCGATCTCGATCTCCCTCGACCTGACCATCGCGTGGGCGCTGCTCCTGGCCTTCGCGGTCTACGTCTACGTGGTGCTCGACGGCTTCGACCTCGGCATCGGCATCCTCTACCCGTTCTTCCGCAAGAAGGACGACCGCGACCTGATGATGAACTCGGTCGCTCCGGTCTGGGACGGCAACGAGACGTGGCTGGTGCTGGGGGGCGGGGGGCTCTTCGCGGCCTTCCCGCTGGCCTACGCCATCATCCTGCCGGCGCTCTACCCGCCGATCATCGCGATGCTTCTCGCGCTGATCTTCCGCGGCGTCGCGTTCGAGTTCCGCTGGAAAGCGGTCGGCCGTTTCCAGGAGGTGTTCTGGGACGCTGCCTTCATCGGCGGCTCGACCGTGGCGGCCCTCGCGCAGGGGATCACGCTCGGCGCGCTGCTGCAGGGCATCGAGGTGGACGGCCGCTCCTACGGCGGCGGCTGGTGGGACTGGCTCACGCCGTTCTCGATCCTCTGCGGGGTCTCGGTGGTCGTGGGCTACGCCTTCATGGGGGCGACCTGGCTCAACATGAAGCTCGACGGCGAGATCCAGGTGCGCGTGCGCCGGATGGCGCGGGCCTTCGGCATCGCCACCGTGGCCTGCATCGTGGCGGTGAGCCTCGCGACGCCGTTCCTCGAACAGGAATACTTCGCGCGCTGGTTCTCGTTCCCCGCCGCGTTCGTCGTCGCGCCGGTGCCGATCCTCGTGGCGGTGCTGGCCTGGCAGCTCTGGAAGTCGATCGATGCCGAGGAACGCGACTGGCTGCCCTTCGTGCTGACGCTCGCGCTGTTCCTGCTCTGCTTCGTGGGGCTCGGCATCTCCATGTGGCCGCACATCATCCCGCCCGCGATCACGATCTACGACGCGGCGAGCCCGGCCAAGTCGCAGCTCTTCATGTTCGTCGGCGCGGCGGTGCTGGTGCCGATCATCCTCGCCTACACGGCCTACGCCTACTGGGTGTTCCGCGGCAAGCTGAAGCCCGGGGAGGGCTATCACTGATGCGCCGCGTCGGATGGTTCGTGCTGATCTGGGCGCTCTCGGTGGGTGCCCTCGGGATCGTCGCCTACGGCATCCGGGCGATGATCCTCTGACATGAAAAGGGCGGGCGCATGGGGATGCGCCCGCCCTTTTTCCGTCTGCGTCGCGCGGATCAGGCGTCGTTCGTGCCCGGTGCCTCGCAGACGCCCACGAGTTCCTCGTACTGCGTCGTGATCCAGCCGAGCGCCGCGTCGGGGTTCTGTTCCTCGATCCGGTCGGTGAAGCGCGAGAAGACCGCTGCCGAACGGCTGTCGTTGACCATCGGGATGTCCTGCGCGGTGATCACCGTCTCGTAGACGAAGAACGCGATCGCCACGAGCAGGATGCCGCGCGCCACGCCGAAGAGGAAGCCGAGCCCCTGGTCGAGCCCGCCGAGCGCCGAGCGCTGCACCACGCTCGCGAAGACCGGGGTGAACAGCGAGACCACGATCAGCGCCAGCGCGAAGACCGCCGCGAAGGCCGCGATGATCGACAGCTCGCAGCTGTCCGACAGGAACTCGCCGATCACGGGCACCTCGCGCACGAGCGGCTGCACCTGCGGCGCGAACATGAAGGCGAGGATCGCCGCGGCGACCCAGCCGGCGATGGCGAGCGCCTCGCGCACCAGTCCGCGTGAATATGCCAGCAATGCCGACAGAACGATGACGACGCCCACGACGGCGTCGATGACGGTGAAACCTTCCATGATCGGCCTGCCTCTTCCTTGTCCTGTCCCGCGCGTCTTGCGGGGGACCTGCCCGATGCGCGTCAGCCCGCGCCGAATACATCACCGACGAAGGCCGTCAGATCGCCCATCTGGGTGAGGGACAGCCCCGATGCGTCCCCGGCCTTGCCGCCACGGGGCGCGATCGCCGCGGTGAAACCAAGTTTCCGCGCCTCTTTCAACCTGTTTTCGGTCTGGGTCACCGGGCGCAGCGCGCCGGAGAGACTGATTTCGCCGAAGACCACGGTTTCGGGCGGCAGCGCCACGTCCTCGCGCGCGGACAGGAGCGCCGCGGCGACGGCCAGATCCGCCGCCGGTTCCGATATCTTCATGCCGCCCGCCACGTTCAGGTAGACGTCGAGCCCGGCAAAGGGGATGCCGCAGCGCGCCTCGAGCACGGCGAGGATCATGGCGAGACGCCCGCCGTCCCAACCGACCACCGATCGGCGGGGTTGCGCCTGCGGCGTCGGCGCCACCAGCGCCTGCAGCTCGCAGAGGACCGGCCGCGTGCCCTCGATCCCGGCAAAGACCACCGAGCCCGGCGCGGGCGTGCCGCGTTCGGACAGGAACAGCGCCGAGGGGTTCGCCACCTCGGCGAGCCCGCCGCCCGTCATCTCGAAGACCCCGATCTCGTCGGCGGGACCGAAGCGGTTCTTGACGCTGCGCAGGATGCGGAACTGGTGGCCGCGCTCGCCCTCGAAGTAGAGCACCGTGTCGACCATGTGCTCGACCACGCGGGGACCGGCCAGCTGGCCGTCCTTGGTGACGTGGCCCACCATGATGACGGAGGCGCCGCGCCGCTTGGCGAAGCTCGTGAGCTCGTGCGCCGCCGCGCGCACCTGCGCGACGCTGCCCGGCGCGCTCTCGACATTGTCGGCCCACATGGTCTGGATCGAATCGACCACCACGAGATCCGGCCGTTCGCCGTCGAGGGTCGTGAGGATGTCGCGCAGGTTCGTCTCTGCGGCGAGCCGCACGGGCGCCGTCCCGAGCCCAAGCCGTTCCGCCCGGAGCCGCACCTGCGCCGACGCCTCCTCGCCGCTGACATAGACGACCGAGAGGCCCGCGAGACCGAACGCCGCGGCCCCCTGCAGGAGCAGCGTGGACTTGCCGATGCCCGGGTCGCCGCCGACCAGCACCGCGCTGCCGGGGACCAGCCCGCCGCCCAGCACCCGGTCGAGTTCGTCGAGGCCGCTCGCCGTGCGGGGCGGGGGCGGCTCGGCGGCCGCGAGGTCGGTCAGCGGCACGTTGCGGCCCTTGGCGCGGGTCACCGATTTCGACGGTGGGCCCGAGGTGGCCGGCGCCTCCTCGTGGATGGTGTTCCACGCGCCGCAGGCCTCGCACCGGCCCGACCACTTCGAGGTGACGTTGCCGCAGGAGGAGCAGACGAAGGAGGATTGAACGCGCGCCATGGCGGGCATGTAGGCCGCCGGGACGGGGCGCCGCAAGGGCGCACGCCACGTCCCGGCGGCGCGTTACTCGGCGGCGCGCTGGTTGAGGAGGCGCACGATGCGCGGGTCGTCCTGGTGCGGGTCGATCCGGTGGGCCGCGGGCGGGATCCAGTCGTCCCCGTCGTCCTCGGCCCGCGCCGCCGGCGCGGCGGCGTCCGGCATGTCGGCCACGATGGCGCCCGGATCGGCGTCGTCGTGCAGCTCGGGCAGGATCTCGGTCAGCTCGTCGCACAGCCGGGCGAGCTGCGCCTCGGCCACCGCCTCGTCCATCTCGACCCGGTCCAGCCAGCGCCGCATCTCCGTCGCCACCGCCTTGGCGTGGTCGAGCCGGAGGTTGAAGTCCTCGACCTCCTGCTGGCGCTGGACGAGGAAGTCGCGGGCACGCGCCACGTTGCGGTCCGAATAGACCGCGGCCAGCTCGCGCGACAGGTGGCTCATCTGTGCCGCCACCTCGAGCACCGAGGGCTCGAGATCGGAGAGGTCGGGATGCTCGCGCAGGAACACCATGCGCTCGCGGATGGAATCGAACTCGTGGCGCAGCCGGAACACGCCCTCGCGGTCGGCGCGGTGGGCGACCTGGTAGGCATGCGCCACGTCCTGCATGCCGATGTGGAAGCGCCGGTGCGAGGTCTCGAGCGCCATGACGCGGGCATTGGTGGGCAGGAAGAAGCAGAGGCCCACGGCCAGCGCCGTCATCATCGCCTGGATGGCCGGGCCCGCGTCCTCGATCACCGCGTCGCCGAAGCTGAGCGGCATCGACAGCCAGTCCGCGCGTCCGGCGAGGCAGGCGGCGGTATAGGCCAGAAGGACCAGCGCCAGCGCCCCGATGAGCAGGACCGCCAGCCGTTGCATGAGATATTGAACAATCAAATAGCCGGATCGAAATGTCTGGTTCATAATCGGCCCCTCGTCTTTCCGTCGCGCAGCCTATGCGGCGATTTTATGCCGAACGCGCGGATTCGCGATAAGTTTCTTGCGAGAAGCCATTGAATTCCCGGTGCAACCACATTCGCGCGAGTCGCGTGTCTTTGTTGTCGCGCTGGAAACGGCCGGTCAGGGGCGCCGGGTCGGGTGGGCGACGCCGAGCGCCAGCGCCGACAGCACGCAGAACGTGAACAGATAAAGGCCCCAGCCGGTCTCGACCCGGCCCACGCCGATGCCTTTGGCGACGGCGACATAGAGTGCGACGAGAAAGATGTCGGCCATGGCGATGCGGCCGATCCAGACGGTTGCCGCCGCGAGAAACGGACCCTGCCTGCGCACTTCCGCGGCGAGGAGCAGGGCGAGTTTCACGTATGGAGCGACAATTGCGAATATCAGGACAATCAGCGCAAGAAAGGGATCGGTTGCCCAGAGCGACTCGAGGCCGCTCAGCACGCTGATTTCCGACATTCCGAAAAGCGGCAGCAATCCCGCGCGCAGGAGCGGCGCCATCCAGGCGACCGGGTAGAGCACGAGGAGGACGAGCGCGAGCGTGACCCGGAGCCGCCGCGCCGTCAGGCGACCCACGTCGCCGCCCAGAGCACGAGGAGCCCCGCGAGCAGCACGAAATGCGCCGCGTCGACGGCGCGGCTGCGTTCCGTGCCGGGCAGGACCGCGGAGATGACGAGCGGCGCAGAGACGACGAGCGGGACCGCCATGCCGTTCCAGAGGTTCAATGCCCGCGCCACCGGTCCGAACCACGCGCCCCCGGCGAAGCCGAGCGCTGGGGCGAAGACCGCGAGCGTCGCCGCGCCGCCGAGGAGCACCGACAGCGCCGCCGCCAGCCGGGCCGGTCCGCGCCCGAACAGGACGCGGGCGAGCGCGACGAGCGTCACCGCCTCGACGAAGACGAACCGCTTCACGAAGAGAAAGGCCAGGACGGCCGGCGCGGGATCGAGGAGCGAGCTCACCCGCGCACCGGTTGGGGCGCGCCCGTCATCCGCCGGTATAGCGCCGCGCGTAGCGGGGCCCGAGCGCGGTCAGCACCTCGTAGCCGATGGTGCCCGCGGCGTCTGCGACCGTGTCCACCGACTGGTGCCGGCCGAGGAACTCGAGCGTCGCCGGCACCTCGGGCGCGTCGGTCACGTCGACGCCGATCAGGTCCATCGAGATGCGCCCGACGATCGGGCAGCGGGTCTCGCCGGCATAGAGGTAGGCGTGCGGTCCCATGATGCGGTGGATGCCGTCCGCGTAGCCGCCGGCGACGGTGGCGACGCGGGTGGGCCGCCCGGCCGTCCACGTGTTGCCGTAGCCCACGGTCTCGCCCGGCGCGACGTCGCGGACCTGGATCACCGGCAGGTCCACATGCGCCACCGGCTGCGCGTCGACGAAGGGCAGCCCGCCGTAAAGGCCCACGCCCGGCCGCGTCACGTCGAAATGGTAGGCCGCGCCCAGGAGGATGCCGCCCGTCGCCGACAGCGACCGCGGCGCCTCGATGCCGTCCGTCATCTCGCGGAAGGCGTCGAGCTGCACGCGGTTCATCGGGTGGTCGGGCTCGTCGGCGCAGGCGAGGTGGCTCATCACGAGCCGCGGGTTCTGCGCCAGCGCGATCTCGCGGAGCGCCGCCCATTCCGCGGGCTCCATCCCGAGCCGGTTCATGCCGGAATCGAGCTGGATGCCGAAGGGGTGGCCGGGCAGCGCCTCCACATGCATCACCATCTGGTCGATGGAGTTGACGAGCGGCACGAGCCCGGCATCCCGGATCGTCGCGGCGTCGCCCGGCATGTGCCCGTTGAAGACGAAAATCTCGGGGCCCTGTCCGAGGGCGTCGCGCAGCGCGATACCCTCCTCGGCCAGCGCCACGAAGAAGCGCCGCGCGCCGGCCCGCGCCAGCGCGGGTGCCACCTGCGCGACACCGAGGCCATAGGCGTCGGCCTTGACCACGGCACCGGTCTCGGCCCCGCCTCCGGCGCGGTCGAGGTTGGTCCAGTTCAGCGCGAGGGCGTCGAGATCGACGGTCAGCAGAGCGGTTGCCATGGCCGCTGGTGTGGCATCTTCACCGCCCGGGTCAAGCCGAAAACGCGCCTGTGCAGGAAACCGCGGATGCCGGCCGGCGCGGGTGCCGCAACGGCAGGGAAAGGCCGGCGGTCGGCGCGGCGAATCGGGCACTTGGTCAACGTGTTGGCGGATTTCAAGCCTGGTCTTGGCGGAACCCGGCAGCCTGTGGATAAGTCGGGGGATCCCGCCTCACGGACGGGCGCCGCGGCCGGCCGGCTCAGAACGCGTCCGTGCCGCCGTTCTGCCAGGGCTTCACGAGGTTGCCGAAGCGGGTGAAGCGGCCCTCGAACGACAGTTCCACCGTGCCGATGGGGCCGTGGCGCTGCTTGCCGATGATGACCTCGGCCTTGCCGTGCAGGCGCTCCATCTCCTCCTGCCACTGGGCCATCTTCTCGAGGTCGTGGTCGCCGGGCTTTTCCCGTTCCTTGTAGTATTCCTCGCGGAACACGAACATCACCACGTCGGCGTCCTGCTCGATCGAGCCCGATTCCCGGAGGTCCGACAGCTGCGGCCGCTTGTCGTCGCGGCTTTCCACCTGGCGCGACAGCTGCGACAGCGCGATCACCGGAATGTTGAGTTCCTTCGCGATGGCCTTGAGGCCCATGGAGATCTCGGCGATCTCGTTCACCCGGTTGTCGCCGCGCCCGGTGCCGCGCACGAGCTGCAGGTAGTCGACCATCAGCACGTCGAGCCCGTGGGTCCGCTTGAGCCGCCGCGCACGCGCCGCAAGCTGCGCGATGGGCAGCGCCGGCGTGTCGTCGATGTAGAGCGGGCAGGCCTCGAGGCTCTTCGCGGCCTCGACGAAGCGGCGGAACTCCTCCTCGGTCATGTCGCCGCGGCGGATCTGTTCGGACGGCACCTCGGCCGCCTCGGACAGGATCCGCGCGGCCAGCTGCTCGGCGCTCATCTCGAGCGAGTAGAAGCCCACGACGCCGCCTTCGACCGCGCCCTCGGTCCCGTCGGGCTTGGTGCCGCGGCGATAGGCCTTGGCGACGTTGAAGGCGATGTTGGTGGCGAGCGACGTCTTGCCCATGGAAGGCCGGCCCGCGAGGATGAGGAGGTCCGAAGGGTGCAGGCCGCCGAGCTTCTTGTCGAGATCGACGAGGCCCGTCGAGATGCCCGACAGCTGACCCTCGCGCTGGTAGGCGGCATTGGCGACATTCACCGCGTCGGTCACCGCGCGCAGGAACGACACGAACCCCTGTTCGCCCTGGCCCTGCTCGGCCATGCGGTAGAGCGCCTGCTCGGCCTCGACGATCTGTTCCCGCGGCTCGTGCGCCACGTCGATCTTGGCCGCCTTGGCCGAGATGTCCCGCCCGAGCGAGATGAGTTCCCGCCGCACCGCGAGGTCGTAGATCATCTGCGCGTAGTCGCGCACCGCGAAGGACGACACCGCCGCGCCGGCGAGGCGGGCGAGGTAGGCCGCGCCGCCGAGCTCCTTCAGGCCCTCGTCGTCCTGCAGGAACGCCTTGAGCGTGACCGGCGAGGCCAGCTGGTTGCGCGCGATGCGCGCCGCCGCGACCTCGTAGATGCGCGCATGCACGGGATCGTAGAAATGCTTGGACGTGATGATCGAGGCGATGCGGTCGTAGATGTCGTTGTTGGTCAGGATGGCGCCCAGCAGCTGCTGTTCCGCCTCGACCGAGTGCGGCATCGTCTCGGGCTCAGCCACATCCGCGCCCGTCGGATTGAACACCGAAACCTGGTTCACCTCGTCCCCCGATTCTTCCGTCTGCCCGTTGGAAGGACGGCATATTGCAAAGACATCGTTAACGGCAAAATGTATATCTCTGTGGATTTCCGCGTCGGCGGAATGTGACCGAGATGGCTACACCATCTAGCGGTCACCCGGTATGGCGTTCCTTCATCTTGTATACGCTAACACGAAGGTGACGTGGCGGCAATACGCCCATGAGATGTACTTATCCCCGTCAGGAGGGGGCGCGCGCCGCCTGCCACGTGCGCGGGTCGCGCAGGAAGGTCTCGACCTCGTCGAGCGTCGCCGCGCCGAAGCTTTCGGCGCGCCGCGCCTCGGCCAGGACATCCCACCAGGTGCAGAGATGGTGCAGCCTCACGCCGTGCGCGCCCAGCCGGTCGACCGTCTCGGGATAGATGCCGTAATAGAAGATGACCGCGGTGTGCGCGCAGGTCGCGCCGGTCTCGCGGATCGCGTCGACGAAGGACAGCTTCGACCCGCCATCGGTGGTCAGGTCCTCGACCAGCAACACCCGCTGGCCCTCGGTCATGGCGCCCTCGATCCGGGCGTTGCGGCCGTAGCCCTTGGGCTTCTTGCGCACATAGGTCATGGGCAGCGCCAGCCGTTCCGCCACGAGCGCGGCGAAGGGGATGCCGGCGGTCTCGCCGCCCGCGACGTTGTCGAACGCCTCGAAGCCCGCGTCGCGCATCACCGTCACGGTCAGGAAGTCCATGAGCGTCGCGCGGATGCGCGGAAAGGAGATGAGCCGCCGGCAATCCACGTAGGTGGGCGAGGGCAGGCCCGAGGCGAGCGTGAACGGCGTCTCGGCGTTGAAGTGCACGGCGCCGACCTCGAGCAGGGCCCGCGCGGTCAGGCGGGCGATCTCGTCGGCATGCGGAAAGGTCGTGGGAATCATCGGCAGGCCCTCGGATGGGTCAGGCGGCGACGCGCCAGTGAAGGGGAAAGCCCGGGTCGAACACGGTCACCGTCTCGTCCCCGGCGGAGATGCTGCGCGGGTAATCCACCGGCGCGCCGCGTTCGAGCGTGATGCGGTCCTCGTTGGGCGGCAGGCCGTAGAACGCGGGCCCGTTCAGCGACGCGAAGGCCTCGAGCCGGTCGAGCGCGTCCGCGCGCTCGAAGACCTCGGCGAGGACCGACAGCGTGTTCGTCGCGGTGAAGCAGCCGGCACAGCCGCAGGCGCTTTCCTTCGCGGTGTCGGGATGGGGCGCGCTGTCCGTCCCGAGAAAGAAGCGCCCCGCGCCGGCCGTCGCCGCCTCGAGCAGCGCGAGCCGGTGGCTCTCGCGCTTGGCGACGGGCAGGCAGTAATAGTGCGGTCGGATGCCGCCCACCAGCAGGTGGTTGCGGTTGATGACGAGGTGATGGGTGGTGATCGTCGCGCCGATGTCGGCACCGCCGTCCCGGACGTAGGCCACGCCGTCGGCGGTGGTCACGTGTTCCATGACCACGCGCAGGCCGGCGGTCGCGCGGCGCACGGGATCGAGCACGCGGTCGATGAACACAGCCTCGCGGTCGAAGATGTCGACCGCCGGGTCGGTGACCTCGCCGTGCACGCAGAGCGGCAGCCCGATCTCGGCCATCCGCTCGAGCACCGGGCGCACCCGGTCGAAGTCGCGCACGCCCGAGGCCGAGTTCGTGGTGGCGCCCGCGGGATAGAGCTTGACCGCCGAGACGAGCCCGTCCGCAGCGGCCGCGGCCACGTCGTCGGGGTCAGTGTCCTCGGTCAGGTAGAGCGTCATCAGCGGCGTGAAGCCCGACCCTTCGGGGAGGTGCGCGCGGATCCGGTCGCGGTAGCCACGCGCATCCGCGGCGGTCACGACGGGCGGCACGAGGTTCGGCATGATGATGGCCCGGCCGAAATGGCGGGCGCTTTCGGGCAGGACGGCCGCGAGCATCGCGCCGTCGCGCAGGTGCAGGTGCCAGTCGTCGGGGCGGCGGAGGGTCAGGCGCTCGGTCATGGGCCGAGCGGTTAGCAGAGCACGGGGACGCGCACCAGTGCCTTGCCTCAGCGGCCGGCGACCGCCGTGCCGGGCATCGCGTCGGCGTCGTCCTCCGCCGGTTCCGGCGCGCGGGCCCGGGGCCGTCCGTGGCCCGCCGCCTCGAGCGCGAGGAGCCGCTTGCGGAAGCGCGGCGCGCGCATGCGGTTGGTGACGTTCCGGCAGAGCAGTACCGCGAGGTCGGGGCGCTCGTCCGCGTCGAGCCGCGCCAGAAGCCGCCGCAGGTACGGCCCGTAACCGCGCCGGCCGCGCAGGAGCCGGCCGAACGCCGCGGTGTCGAGCGTGCCGTGCATGGCCGCCTCGAGGAGCGGACGGAAGATGTCGAGCCCGATCACGTCCGCCTGCAGCGCCGCCCCCATGGACGGCATCCGCAGCCGCAGCACGTTGCGCCGCGCGAAGAGCGCCGCATGCATGGCGTCGAGCGGCTCGCGCGGGTCGTAGGCGATGTAGGCGCGATCCGCGGCGTCGATCATGTCGGGGGCGTAGCCGTAGCGGTCGGTGAAGGACGTCCGCCGCATGGCGACGAACCGGTCGTCCCATTCCGTCGCCCGCGGGTCGAGCGTCGCCTGCGGCTGGAGCGCCAGCACCCGCGCGCCGGGCGCCGCCACCGAATAGGCGCAGGCCGCGTAACCGCAGGGGCCCGCGCCGTAGAACAGGATCGTGTCGAACTCGTCGAAGAACGCGTCGTCGTTCAGCTGGTCGAAAAAGGCGTAGATCTCGGGAGCCCGGAACCAGGTGTCGCGCGCGCTGACCACGGCGAGGTGCGACCAGCCCTGAGCCTCGGCGACCTCGGCCCCGAGCGGCAGGCCGCTGTCGCTGAGCGCGCGGATGGCCGGAAAGCTCTCGAAGCTCACCAGCAGCGTCGCGCCCTCGGTTTCGACGAAATGGGCGTGGTGCGCCTCGCCCAGCGACTCGTGAAATCCCTGTTCGGCGCCGATCGCCGCCATGCGCGCGCGCCACGCGGGGTAGTCGAGTTCGAGGAGGTCTTCCCCGGCCTGGTCCTGTGCGTCGCTCATCGCGCTCGTCCTCCTGGCGCCTGGTTCTCCGTCGGCGCGTTTGGCGAGGAAACTGTCCGCGCTTTCGGGCAGAATTGGGCCGCGGGTGTGGAAATTACCCGTCCGCCTCCCGCGCCGCACGTCCCCAGGCCAGCAGCTCGCGCGCCTCCGCGGCCCCGAGCGGCCGGGCAGGCGGCGTCATCAGCAGCCGACCGTAGAGGGCACGGTACGACTCGTCCAGCATCAGCGCGTCGAAGCGCGCGCGCCGCCAGGCGACGGCGTCCTCGTGCAGGCGCGCGAGGGCCGGATCGGCCGCGAGCGACGCGCGGATCGTCCGCACGCGGTCTGCCACGCCGAGGATGCTGCGATCCTCGGCCGCGTCGAAGTTCCGCTCGGCCCAGTAGTCGAGCCCCAGCCGGTCGGCGCCGTGCACCGCGCGGCCGCGCGCGGCCTTCAGCACGTAGCTCTCGGCGCAGCCGAGCGGGTAGTGGTTGAGCTGGACCAGCCCGAAATTCGGCTTGCCGAAATCCGAGTAGATGCGCGCGGTCGCAAAGCCCGGGGGCAGGGGGCGGCCGTTGCCGTCGACCCAGCGCGCGCCGGCGATGCGGGCGGCGTCGGGCGCGCGGGGGCGGTGCACGCCGGGCCGTCCGTAGGTCCCGTCGTTGCGGTAGAGCGTCTTGAACATCGCCGCGCGCCAGGGCCAGAACACGACGTCTGGCGCGGCCCGCACGAACCGTTCGGGCACCGGCACGTCCTCGAACCGGCGCAGCCCGCCGCTGCCGAAGAGCCGCCAGGTCAGCGTGATCGCCGTCGCCTCGGGCACCGCGGCGATGAGGTCGGGCAGGGTGCGGGCGCCCACATGCACGTTCACGAACTCGTCGATGTCGAGCGGCAGGATCCAGTCCGCCGCTGCCGCCTCGGGCGTTGAGGCCGCGTGGTTCAGCGCGGTGAACTGGATGCCCTTCGGCCCGTGCGGTCCCTCGTTGCGGTGATGCGTGAGGGGTCCCGTCCGGGCGAGCGCGTCGAGCATCGCGTCGGTGCCGTCCTCGCAATCGTTGGAATAGGCCAGGATATGCGTCACCCCGACCGCGAGATGGTGCGCGAGCCAGTCGAGGAGGAATGCCCCCTCGTTGCGCACGCAGAGGATCGCGAGGATCCGCATCTGCCTACCAGCCCTTGCGGAAGCAGACGACCTTGGCGTCCGACCAGCGCGGGAAATAGGTGAGCCCGCCGCGGTGGAACGCGTCGAAGACCGCCTGCACGCCGGCCTGACCGATCCATTGCGGGTGCAGCTCGATCACCGCCGCGCGCAGGCAGGACAGGTCCGCCGCGGGCAGGAGCCGCGCCTCTGCCCCCTCGATGTCGCAGACGAGCACCTGCGGGCGCAGCTCCGCCAGCACCGCGTGGATGTCGTGACGCGCCACCATCTCGGTCGCCACGATGCCGTCGGGATCGCTCTCGCGGTCCATCGAGGAGGACAGGAAGCTCTGCCGCACGTAGAAGGGCACCGGGTCGCCCGGCCCGTCCGACAGGAGCGCGTTGTGCACCGTCACGTTGGTGACGTCGTTGGCCGCGTGCATCGCGTGGATGAAGGGGATGAGCGCGGGGTTCGCCTCGTAGCTCACCACCCGGTCGACCGGCCGCTTGCTGGCGATCAGCGTCGACATGTAGCCGATGCCCGCGCCGAGCTCGAGCACGCGGTCGCCCCCGGTCACGACCTTCAGGACCGCTTCGGCCTCCTTGCCCTCGTAGCCGCCGGACTTCAGCGCGCCGCGGATGCGGCCGCGCACGATGGTGCCGTCCTTGGGGATCTTCAGCCCGCGCGAGCGCAGGAAGGGATCGGCGGTCATGGGCTCAGCTCTCCGTGTCGAGGGCGAGCGCGTAGGCCACGCGCTCGGTCCCGGTCAGCCGGATTTCGACGGCCTGCCGGTAGAGATCGGCGAATTCGGGCGTGGCCTGCAGGGTGCGCGCCTTGGCGCGGTGCCAGTCGAGCCCCGCATCGTGCAGATGGCGCAGCGCGTCGTCCGCCAGCAGGCGGTCGTGTTCGGCCCGCAGCCGCGGCAGGTTGCGCTGGATGGTGATGTCGCGCACGTCCGACCAGTCCATGCGGATCCAGTAGTTCAGCCCGATCGTGCGGTCCACGTGCAGCGCGCGCCCGCGCTGCCGCTTGACGAGAAAGCTCTCGGCCGAGCGCAGCGCGTAGTGGTTGAGCTGCACGAGGTCGTAGCCGATCGACGCGCGCGAGGATCGCCAGCCGCGACGGATCGCCTCGCCGGTCATGTCGGCGCCCGACCCGTTGACCCAGCGCACCCGCTCCTCGGCGCCCGGCGCCAGCTTGTTCGGCCGGTGGCAGGACAGCTTCGCGTAGGCGCCGATGTTGCGGAACATGGTCTTGTAGCCCCAGACAGTGTGGGGCTTCGGGCAGTATTTCGGCGCGCAGGTGTCGAACTGCTCGATCACGAACCGGTCGTCGAGACGCGTGATCCCGTTGTGCCCGAAGAGCCGCCAGGTCATCGCGATGTTGGTGGCGCCCGGCACGCGGTCGAGCAGCGCGTCGAGGGTGCCGTCGCCGCAGCGCACGTTGATGAACTCGTCCACGTCGATGTGGATGAGCCAGTCGGCGCGCCGCACCACGTCCTCCTTGGGGGCGCGGTTCAGCGCGTGCTGCTGCGGCGACTTTCCTGTCCAGTCGTCGTTCGGGCGGTGGTGCACGATCCCCATCGCGTCGAGCCGGTCGAGGATCTCGGCGGTGCCGTCCTCGCAGCCGTTCGTGTAGATCAGGAACCCGTCGACGCCGATCGCCCGGTGATAGGCCACCCATTCGAGGATGTAGGGCGCCTCGTTCTTCATGCAGGCGACGATCACCCGCCCGGTGCTGCCCTCGGGCAGGACGCGCGGCGGCGCAACCGGGTAGGCGGGGGCGGCCGCCGTCTCGTCCACCGTGCCCAGCCGGTCGTGCGGCGCGTAGGCCGAGCGCTGCAGCCGCGCCACGTTCATCCGTGCGAGCGGCGGCAGGATCGCGCGCGCTCCGGGCGACAGGAGCGCGTCCGCACCGGGCGCGGCCAGTGCGGCAAGGGCGGCATCCTCGGCGCGGTCGGTCTCCTTCAGCCGGGCGACCGGGACCCCGTGCGTCTCGAGGGCCGGCAGGAAGGCCGCGAGGTATTGTGTCGCGCGAAAACCGAAGGCCGGATCGGGTTCGGTCCAGTCCGGCGCCGGCGGCGGCGGCTCGAGCGCGGGCCCGAGACCCGGGAAACGGGCGGCGAGGCGGGCATTGTCGTCGCGGAACCGCTCCGACACCGCCGACAGCGCGCCCGGGTCGAGCGGCGCGCCCGCGGTGGCCATCTCGCCCGCGAACCGGCGGCGCAGCTCGCGCGGCACGTGGATCCCGGCCTGCGCCGCGTATCTCAGGAGCAGCGCGTTGAACGCCCGCAGCCGCGCCGTGGTCGGCCCGTTCGGCACCGCGCGGACCGGCGCCCCGGGCATGACGCCGAGCCGCACCGAGAGCCCCAGCGCCTCGGCCAGCACGCGTGCCGCCTCGGGGCCCGCCAGCCGGTCGCGCTCGAGCGGCCGCAGCGTCACCGATCCCGCGCCGAACGTGCCTTCCCAGGCGGCGAGCAGCGCCGCGTAGTCGAGCCAGTGCGGCGGCGCCTCGAGCGTCGGGAAGAGGCCCAGATAGGGTCGCCCCTGCGGCGCCGCCGCCAGCGCCGCCTGCCACCAGGGCGCGCCCGAACGCGCGAGCGCGATCTCCCGCGACAGGGGCGCGATGCGCCCCTCGGCCACGCGTTCGGGATAGGTGCGGGCGAGGTGGCGCGCCTGCGCCTCCACATGCGCCGTGACGCTGAACCCCGTGGCGACCCGCCCGAGAAGGGTGCGGAGCCGCGCAAGCTCCTCCGCCCCGGGCATCAGCCGCCCGAGATGGCCGCTCGCGATCACGAGCGTGCCTGCGCCCGTGGCGCCGAGCGCGTCGATCTGCGCCTCGAGTTCCGCGAGAAGCCGCGCCTGCGCGCCGCGGGTTCGGTAGCCGCGCGCGAACCGCACGACGCCGGCGCGGTCCGGGTCCGAACAGGCGAGGTAGAGCCGGACCGGATTCCAGTCGGGCGCGACGATGCCCGCCCGCCCGAGCGCGCCCGCCTGGTCCGAGAGCACCGCGCGCAGCCGCGCCGCCGCCCGCTCGGACGGCCCGATCAGCAGGTGGACGTGCATGCCGCGCCGGCCCCCGTTCCGTCGCCTGCACCCGGCGCGGTGCGGTTGGCATGGCCCCACCACGGCAGGCTGCAGCCCAGATGCGCGCCGATCGCCGCCGGCGCGCCCGGATCGCCCACGTCGAACTCGAGCAGCGCCGGATCGCCCGCGAACACCCGCCGCACGAAGGCCGCATGCGCGTCGATCCACCGCGCGAGCTCGCCGCGCGCATGCCCGAACCCCGCCGGCAGGCCCGGCACGCCATGTTTCGGCAGCCGCTGCGAGCCGAGGTTGCGCCAGCGCACCATGCTGTCCGCCGTCAGCGCCGCCGCCCGGTGCGACAGCAGGAACCGCGCCTGCGGGTGATGGCGGCGGATCGCGTCGATGAGCCCCCAGTCGGTCTGCGGCCAGAGCACGTGGTCGGGCGGCACCATCGCGCTCATCTCGGTGATGGCCGAGAACCCGCCGAGCCGCGCCAGCGGGTCGCCCGAGGCGAAGTAGTCCTCGTAGAGGATGCGCGCCACGAAAGCGTCGTGCAGCTCGGTCCGGGGGGTCTGGCGCGGCCTTATCTTCCAGTCGGCGGTGCGGTAGCCCGCGCGCCGCAGCGCCCGGGCGAGCGTCGTGGTGCCGGTCTTGGGCAGGCCGAGATTGACGACGACGGCCCGCGTCATGCCACCCCGAGCCGCGCGCAGAGCTCCGCCTCCCGCGCGCAGATCCGCGGCGCCGCGCGCAGCGCCCGCGCGAGGTCGCGGTACTCCGGATCGGCCATCAGCGCCGCGATCCGCGCCCGGTGGGCGGCGACCGCGTCCGCGTGCCGCGCACCCACGCCCGGCAGCGCCTTCAGCGCGGCGATCTCCGCCGCGAGCGCGGGCAGGCGGTCCTGGATGCTCCGGTCCTCGTGGGCGGGATCGTTGCGCGCCTGCCAGTAGGTCGCGTCGAAGGCCCGGTGCGCGCGGTTCACGTCGCCGCGGTCGGTCTTGACCAGGTAGCTCTCGAGCGAGCGCAGCGCGTAATGGTTGAGCGTCGCGTGCAGGCGGGCGCCGCGGGCGGGGAAGGCACGCAGCCGCCGGCGCGCGGTCTGCAGCCGGAAGGCGCGCGGCACGGGCCGGCCCGACCCGTCGGTCCAGGCCGGCTGGCGCTCCGGCGGCAGCTCGGGGTCGTGGAACGGCCGGTGCGCGCCGTAATAGCCGAGGGGGAAGTCGCGGCGCACCAGCGTCTTGACCTCGATCGCGGTGTCCGTGCCCCAGATGTCGGGATTGTGGCTGCGGTCGAACTGCGCCACCACCGGGCGATCCTCGAAGGTCTCGACCCCGCCGTTGGCGAAGAACTGGAAGCTGACCGAGATCGCCTGCGGGTCGCCGCAGGCGGCGACGAGCGCGGCGATGGTGCCGTCGCCCGCGCGGATGTTCAGGAACTCGTCCACGTCGGCGATCCACGCCCAGTCGGCGCCGGTGACGGCGGGATGCGTCTTCGCGGCCTTCAGCGCCTCCATCTGGTAGCGGCGCCCGCGCGCGGGGTTCGGCAGATGGGCGACGATGCCCGCGGCCGCCAGCGCGTCGAGCAGCGCGTCGGTGCCGTCGGTGCAGTCGTTCGAGTAGACCAGAAAGTCCGTCACGCCGATCAGGCGGTTCCAGGCGATCCATTCCAGCAGGAAGGGGCCCTCGTTCTTCACGCAGGTGATGGCGGTCACGCGCATGGGCGCCGCTCCGCGATGTGGCGTCCGGCCATGATCCTGCTGCCTTCGCCTGCCCCGGGCCATGCTCCGGCCCACCGTTCCCGCACTCGGCCCGGACTCCGCCGGGCGGCCCGGCACCGGCCGGACCGGCGCGACAATCGCACCGGGCCCGCGTCCAGTCAATTCGCGCGTGCGGCGGCTTGCGACCAACGGGCTATTGACCCGGCGCGGCCAAGCGGCGAGCAACGGGGGATTGCAAGGGGAGCGATCCATGACCGAGGCCACCTCCATCGACCACGTGCAGACGCTGCTCGGCGACACCGGCTATGTCTGCGGCCGCGCGCTCGCCACCGTGGTCTTCCTGGCGCTGAAGCTCGGCCGCCCGCTCTTCCTCGAGGGCGAGGCCGGCACCGGCAAGACCGAGATCGCCAAGGCGCTCGCGCAGGCGCTCGGCCGGCGGCTCATCCGCCTGCAATGCTACGAGGGGCTCGACGCCTCCTCGGCGGTCTACGAGTGGAACTTCCCGGCGCAGATGGTGGCGATCCGCACCGCCGAGGCCGCGGGCGGCGCCGACCGCGCCGCGCTCCGGACCGAGCTCTTCTCCGAGGAGTTCCTGGTCGAGCGCCCGCTCCTCGAGGCCATGCGCCCGCAGCCGGGCGGCGCGCCGGTCCTCCTCATCGACGAGATCGACCGCACCGACGAGCCGTTCGAGGCCTTCCTGCTCGAGGCGCTCTCGGACTTCCAGGTGACGATCCCCGAGCTCGGCACCATCCACGCGCCCGAGCCGCCCATCGTCGTGCTGACCTCGAACCGCACGCGCGAGGTGCACGACGCGCTCAAGCGGCGCTGCCTCTACCACTGGGTCGACTACCCGACCTTCGAGCGCGAGACGCAGATCCTGGCCGCCCGCGCGCCCGAGGCCTCCGAGACGCTCTCGCGCGAGGTCGTGGCCTTCGTGCAGCGGCTCCGGACCGAGGACATCTTCAAGAAGCCGGGCGTCGCCGAGACGATCGACTGGGCCAAGTGCCTGCTTGCCCTCGACGTCATCGACCTCTCGCCCGAGGTGATCTCGGACACCCTCGGCGCGATCCTGAAATACCAGGACGACATCCAGAAACTGCACGGCTCGGAGGCGCGACGCATCCTCGACGAGGCGCGCGCGCAGCTCGCCTGATGACCCCCGCGCGGCGCCTGTCCCCGTCCCCCGTCTTCTTCTTGGCCGAAATATCCCGGGGGTGTGGGGGCAGCGCCCCCACGGAACGGTGCCATGCCTGAATACGCCCCCCTGACGCTCCCCGAGACGCCGCGGCTCGCGCACAACATCACGCATTTCGCGCGCGCCCTGCGCAAGGCGGGGCTGCCGGTCGGCACGGGCCGCGTGATCGACGCGATCCGCGCGGTCGAGGCGGCGGGCTTCACCAGCCGCACCGACTTCTACTGGACGCTCTCCGCCTGCTTCGTCTCGCGGCCCGAGCACCGCGCGGTGTTCCACCAGGTCTTCCGCCTCTACTGGCGCGATCCGCGCTATCTCGAGCACATGATGGCGATGATGCTGCCCGCGGTGCGCGGCGTGCAGGAGGACCGCGCCGCCGACGCGGGCGAGAAGCGCGCGGCCGAGGCGCTCCTCGACGGCCACATGCCCGACATGCCCGAGCCGCCCGAGGGCGCGGGGGACGACGAGGAACTGCCGATCGAGATCGACGCCAGCCAGACCATGTCGCGCGAGGAGAAGCTGCGCAGCCTCGACTTCGAGCAGATGTCGACCGCCGAGATCGCCGAGGCCAAGCGCATGCTGGCGCGCCTGACGCTGCCGGTCAAACCCATCGCCTCGCGTCGCGCCATGCCGTCGCGGACCGGCCGACGGCCGGACTGGCGGCGCACCATGCGCGCCGCCATGCGGCAGGGCGGCGAGGTGCACATGCTCGCGCGGCGCGCGCCCCGGCCGCGCTGGCCGAACCTCGTGGTGCTCTGCGACATCTCGGGGTCGATGTCGCAGTATTCGCGCATGGTGCTGCATTTCCTGCATGCGGTCTCGAACCACAAGGGGGCGGGCTGGGCCAGGGTGTACGCCTTCACCTTCGGCACGCGCCTCACGAACATCACCCGCCACCTCGCCAAGCGCGACGTCGACCAGGCGCTCAAGGCGGCGGGCGCCGAGGCGCAGGACTGGGAGGGCGGCACGCGGATCGGCGCGTGCCTGCACGCCTTCAACCGCGACTGGTCGCGCCGCGTCATGGGGCAGGGCGCGGTCGTGCTCCTGATCACCGACGGGCTCGACCGGGACGACGCGGGGGCGCTCGCGCACGAGATGGAGCGGCTGCACCTCTCCGCGCGCCGGCTGATCTGGCTGAACCCGCTCCTGCGCTGGGACGGCTTCGCGCCCAAGGCGACGGGCATCCGGGCGATGCTGCCGCACGTGGACAGCTTCCGCGCCGGCCACTCGATCCGCTCGCTCGAGGAGCTGGCCGAGGCGATCTCGCGCGACGACGACGTGGGCGAGAAGGCGCGGCTGCTGCGCAACCTGTAACACTTTCGGCGACTTCCTGCGGAACGGCGGACACGGGCGCGGAAACCGGCGCGCCTGCCGGAACGTTGTCATGGCGATGCTGCAGCGTGCAGCAAGCGAAAGGAGACGCTATGACCAAGGGCATCCTGAAGACGTCGACCGCCATCGCCCTGGCCCTGAGCCTCGCGGCGCCCGCGCCGCTGCTCGCGCAGGACCAGGCGACGCCGCCGACCGAGGAGGAGCTCCTGCTGCAGCGGCAGGAGGCGCAGGAGCAGGCCGAGGAAGAGGCCGAGGACCAGCAGGAGGAGGCAGGGCAGGAGGCGCAGGAGGCCGCCCCCGACACGCCGCTGGCTCCCGAGGCGGGCGAGGCGCCGGCCGAGACCAGCGAGACGGCGACCGGGGATGCCGCGGACGCGCCTCCGACCGAAGAGGGCGCGGGCGCGGCGGCAGCCACCGCGACCGGAGAGGTCGCACCGCAGGCCGCCGAGGACGGGGCCCCCGCCACGGAGGAGGCGCCTGCCGAGACGCCGGCGGCCGAGGCCGACGCCGAAGCCGAGGCGGAGGCCGAGGCCGGAACTGGCGCCGAGGTGGAGGCTGAGACCCAGACACAGGCGGATACCGAGGCAGAGGGCGGATCGTCGCTCGCGCCTCTGGCCGAACCCGGCACGGACGAAGAGGCGGGCAGCGGCGCCGAAGCCGAGGCTGACGCGCAGGCGCAGGAGCCCGACCAGACCACGGACAGCGGGGCCGAGGCCGCCGCGCCGGACGCGGCAGCCGCCGACGACAGTGCGGAGACCGGGGCCCAGACGGAGGCCGAGACGGAGAGCGCGCCGGACGACGGTTCGAGCCTCGTCGGCGACCGCGACCCCGCGGCCCCGGAGGCGTCCGGATCGGAAGACGCGGCGACGACCGCGGACGACGCCGCCGAGGACGAGCGCACCGACGCGCAGGAGCTCGAGGACGCGCTCCGCGAGCAGGAGGAAGGCGAGGCTGCCGATGCCGCGGACGGCAACGCGGGTGAGGATGCGGACACCGCAGCCGATGCGGAGGCCGAAGCCGATGCCCAGGCCGACGCGGAGGCCGAAGCCGAGACCGGCGCGGACGCGGATGCGGAGACCGCCGGGACCGATTCCGAGGCAGGCGACACCGAAACGCAGGCCGCCGAGGACGTCGCCCAGGAAGACGAGGCGGCGCAGTCGGCCGCGGCCGCCGCCGGCGGTACCGAGGGCGCGGAAGTGCTCGAGGAGACGGTGACCGACGAGACCGCGCGGTCCTCGGACGAGGAGTTCGAGACCACGGTCAGCCAGGGCGAGGACGCCGCGGCGCGTGCTGAGGACGACGACGACGATGACGACGACGGCGAGAATGCCGAGCGGCTGCGTTCGCTCCTCGGCGGTGCGGCGCTCGGTGCGCTCGGCACGGTCGCGGTGCAGCAGATCCTGCGCCCGAACGAGGAAGTCGTCTCGGATACCGGCGACCGCATCGTGGTCGAACGCGACGGGCAGTACCGCGTCCTGCGCAACGACGACGCGCTCCTGCGCCAGCCGGGCGCGGACGTGACCACCTACCGCTACGACGACGGCTCGACCCGCAACGTCGTGGTGCGGGAGGATGGCACCGAGGTCGAGACCATCCGCGCTGCGGACGGCCGCGTGCTGCGCCGGACCCGGACGCTCGCCTCGGGCGAGACGGTCGTGCTGTTCGACGACACGCGCAGCTTCTCGCAGGTGGACGTGAACACGCTGCCGCAGGTCCGGACCGAGGCGCGCCAGCAGATCGACCTGTCGACCGCGCAGGAGGACGAGCTGCGTGCCGCGCTGGCGCGGACCGAAGCCGCGGATATCGGGCGCAGCTTCTCGCTGAACCAGGTGCGCAACATCGAGCGCGTGCGCTACCTCGTGCCCGAGATCAACGTGGCCTCGATCAACTTCGAGACCGGCTCCGCGGTGATCCGCGCCGAGGAGGCGGAGGCGCTGGCGGCGCTCGGCAACGCGATGCGCGACATCATCGACGAGCAGCCGAACGAGGTGTTCCTGATCGAGGGTCACACCGATGCGACCGGGGCGGCGAGCATGAACCTCGCCCTGTCGGACCGCAGGGCGGAATCCGTGGCGCTGGCGCTGACGGAATATTTCGACGTCCCGCCAGAGAACATGGTGGTGCAGGGTTACGGCGAGCAGGACCTGCTGGTCGAGACCGAGGAGTCGGAACGTGCGAACCGCCGCGCGGTGGTGCGCCGGATCACGCCGCTTCTGGCCGATCGGTGATCCCCGCCGGAGCCTTACGCACCAAAGCGCGCCCCGCGACCTTCCGCGGGGCGCGCGGTCGCGTCCATGGCCCGGACAACCGGACCACATGCAGGAGGATAGGCCCATGCGCCGCGTCGCCACGCTGGTCACCGCCCTGACGCTTGCAGGCGTCCCCCTTGCCGCCGACACGTTCCGCGACCTGCCGGCCGGCCTCGCCGGGCTCGACGCCCATCGCTGGCAACACCGCCCGGTGGTGCTGTTCGCGCCGTCGCCCGACGATCCGGCCTACCGCGCGCAGATGGCGGCGCTGCGCTCTGGTGGGGCGGGCCTCGCCGAGCGGGACATCGTCGTGCTGAGCGACACCGCTCCCGACGCCGACGGTACACTGCGGGCGCGCTTCGCGCCCGAGGGGTTCCTCGCGGTGCTGGTCGGCAAGGATGGCGGGGTGAAGCTGCGGTCGGAGGAGCCGCTGGCCCTGCGGACGCTCTTCGACACGATCGACGCCATGCCGATGCGCCGGCAGGAGATGCGCGCGCCCTGACGGGCGCGCATGTCTGACCGTCTCAGCCGAAAAGCTCGGCGAAGCGCCCGGCGTGCAGGTCGGTCAGTTCCGACAGCGGCGCCTCGGTGCGGCCCATGCGCACGGTATCGCCGGTGAACCGTCCGACCGTCCGCAGCACGACGCCCGCGGCGCCGGCGCGCGTCATGAGTTCTTCCGCGCAGTCGAAGTTGCAGGCGATCAGGTAGCGCGCCTGGTCCTCGCCGAAGAGCTTGGCGGTGTCGGCCTCGTCGAGCACCACGCCCACGCCCGAGGCCGCCGCCATCTCGAAGGCGGCGAGCGCGAGGCCGCCGTCCGAGAGGTCGGTGCAGCTGCGGATGAGGTCGCGGTTGGCGCGCACGAACTCGCCATTGCGCCGCTCGGCCTCGAGGTCGACCGGCGGCGCGTCGCCCTCGTCGCGCAGGAAGACCTCGGCAAGGAGCGCCGAGCAGCCGAGATGACCCTGCGTCTCGCCCACGAGCAGCGCCACGTGGCCCTCGCGGGCGCGGCCGAGGATCGGCTCCTCGTCCGCGGCGATGAGGCCCACGGCGCCGATGGTGGGCGTCGGCAGGATCGCCCGGCCGTCGGTCTCGTTGTAGAGCGACACGTTGCCCGACACGATCGGCATGTCGAGCGCCTTGCAGGCCTCGCCGATGCCCCGGATCGCGCCGACGAACTGGCCCATGATCGCGGGTTTCTCGGGGTTGCCGAAATTCAGGTTGTCCGTGGCGGCGAGCGGCCGCGCGCCCACCGCGCAGAGGTTGCGATAGGCTTCCGCCACCGCCTGACGGCCGCCCTGTTCGGGGTTCGCGCGCACGTAGCGCGGCGTCACGTCCGAGGTGAAGGCGAGCTTCTTGCCGGTCCCGTGCACGCGGATCACGCCCGCGCCCCAGCCGGGGCCCTGAACCGTGTCGGCCATGACCATGCTGTCGTATTGCTCGAACACCCAGGCGCGGCCGCAGTAATTGGGGCTCTGCAGGAGGTGGCGCAGCGCGTCGAGCGGGTCGATCTGCGGCACCTCCCAGAGTTCATCGCGCGGCGGCGTCGGCTCCCAAGGGCGGTCGTATTCGGGGGCGGTGCCCGACAGCGCCGACAGCGGCAGGTTTGCCTTTTCCACGCCGCCATGCACGATGACGAACCGGTCCTCGGGAATCGTCTCGCCCACGATGGCGAAGTCGAGGTCCCACTTGTCGAAGACGGCGCGCGCCTCGGCCTCGCGGGCGGGGTCGAGGACCATGAGCATCCGCTCCTGGCTTTCGGACAGCATCATCTCGTAGGCGGTCATGTTCGTCTCGCGCACCGGAACGCGGTCGAGGTCGAGCCGGATGCCGAGGCCGCCCTTGTCGCCCATCTCGACCGCCGAGCAGGTGAGGCCGGCCGCGCCCATGTCCTGGATCGACACGACCGCGCCGGTCGCCATGAGCTCGAGGCAGGCCTCCATCAGGCGCTTCTCGGTGAAGGGATCGCCCACCTGCACGGTCGGGCGCTTCTCCTCGATCGTGTCGTCGAACTCGGCAGAGGCCATGGTTGCGCCGCCGACGCCGTCGCGCCCGGTCTTCGCGCCGAGATAGACCACCGGGCGGCCGACGCCCGAGGCCGCCGAGTAGAAGATCGCATCCGCATCGGCGAGGCCCGCCGCGAACGCGTTCACGAGGCAGTTGCCGTCATAGGCGGCGTCGAAGCGCACCTCGCCGCCCACGGTCGGAACGCCGAAGGCGTTGCCGTAGCCGCCGATCCCCTCGACCACGCCGTGCACGAGGCGCCGGGTGCGGGGATGGTCGGGCCGGCCGAAGCTCAGCGCGTTCATCGCGGCGACGGGCCGCGCGCCCATGGTGAAGACGTCCCGCAGGATGCCGCCCACGCCGGTCGCCGCGCCCTGGTAGGGCTCGATGTAGGAGGGGTGGTTGTGGCTCTCCATCTTGAAGACCACCGCCTGGCCGTCGCCGATGTCCACGACGCCCGCGTTCTCGCCCGGACCGCAGATCACCTGCGGGCCGGTCGTGTGCAGCGTGCGCAGCCACTTCTTCGACGACTTGTAGGAACAGTGCTCGTTCCACATGGCCGAAAAGATGCCGAGCTCGGTGAAGGTCGGCTCGCGGCCGATGATCTCGAGGATGCGCTGGTATTCCTCGGGTCTGATCCCGTGGGCGTCCACGAGTTCTGGCGTGATGGCCGGCTCCTGCATCCCATGCTCCCTGGTGTCGCTCGGGGGCGTCTTATTGGTTTCGGCCGCCGCAGGGAAGGGGCCGCCGCCCCGGGGCGCTGGACGGGCCGCGCCGCGGAAAAAAAAGAGCCGCCCGCAGGCGGCTCAGAGGAAGAGGTTCCGGAAGGCCAGGGATCAGCCTTGCCAGAACATACGGCTGGCCTCCCTGCGGGCGGCCGACCGATCGAGGCCGATGTCCTTCAGCATGTAGTCGTCGAGCATCGCGAGGGCCCGTCGAGAGCGCCGGCGCTCGGACCATTTCGCGAGTGTCACCGCCACCGACAGCGCCATCGCCGCGGGGAGCGCGAGCCGGCTCTGCCGGCCCAGATAGGACGTCTGTGCATGATGGGGTGCGAGGGACATCGGCGTAATCCTTTCATGGCCGAATTGTATTGACACAATGTAGCGCCATCGCCACAATAAATTGATACATTCTCGGCGTCCCCCGGTCGATGGAAACATTGTGATGGATACAATTCTCTCCGCTTATGAGACCGACTGCAGCGCGGGACCGAAATACCGCGCGGTTGCCTCGGCGATCCGCACCGCCATCACGGCGGGGACGCTGGCACCGGGCGACCGGCTGCCGCCCGTCCGGGATCTCGCCTGGAGGCTCGGGATCACCCCGGGCACGGTGGCGCGGGCCTACACGCTCCTGACCGATGACGGCACGGTGCAGGGCGAGGTGGGGCGCGGGACCTTCGTGGCGCGGCGCGCCCCGCCCGATGCGGGCGCGGCCGTCGAATGGGTGCCGCGCGCGAACCCGGCGGAGGATGCCGACCGGATCGCGCTTTTCGGGCCGAGCGTTCCGGACATGGGGCAGGCGGCGCTGATCCACAACGCCTTCGCCCGGCTCGCGGCCCGGCCGGCGGACGACCTGCTGAACTATCCTTCCCGAGCGCGCTACGCGCCGGCGCGGCAGGCGGTGGTGCGCTGGCTCGAGGGCGTGACGCTCGGGCCGCTCGACCACGAGGACCTTGTTCTCTGCCATGGCGGCCAGTCCGGCGTGTCCATGGTCATGCAGACCGTGCTGCGCGGGCCGCGGCCGGTGGTGATGGTCGAGGCGCTGTCCTATCCGGGCTTCCGCCGCGCCGCGGACCTCCTGCGGGCCGAGGTCGTGCCGGTGCCGATGGACGCGCACGGGATCGTCCCCGAGGCGCTCGACGAGATCGCGCAGGCGCAGGGCGGACAGCTTCTGTGCACGAGCCCCGAGGTGCACAACCCGACCGGCCTCATGACGCCGACCCACCGGCGCGAAGCCATCGCCGAGGTCGCGCGGCGCCGCGGCTTCCACGTGCTCGAGGACGATTGCTACCGCCTCGGGCCACAGGCGGGACCGGCCTACCGCGCGCTTCTGCCCGGGACAGGCTGGTACGTCACCTCGCTGTCGAAGGGGCTGACGCCCGCCCTGCGCGTGGGCTTCGCGGTCGCGCCGCGCGACCAGGCGGCGGGGCTCCGGCGGTCCGCCGAACACGGCTTCTTCGGGCTCTCGCGGCCGCTCGCGGATCTCGTCGAGGACCTCCTCGGCCGTCCGGAGACGCGCGCGGTGATGTCCGCGATCCGTGCGGAATACGGCCGCTACGTGCGCGTCGCGGTCAACGTGCTCGGCGCCTTCGACCTGACCTGGCGCGACGACGTGCCGTTCGTGTGGCTCAACCTGCCGGCAGGCTGGCGTGCCGCCGCCTTCGTGCAGGCGGCCGAGGCGCAGGGCGTCCAGCTGCGCACCGCGGACGATTTCGCCCTCCGCGACGGCGCGGCACCGCATGCCGTGCGGATCGCCGTGAACGCGCAGGTGTCGCTGGCGAGCTTCGCCGCGGCGATGGAACGGGTGCGCGCGCTTCTCGACGAGCCGCCCGAGCGCATCGCGGTCTGAGGCGGTCGAGAAACTTGGGGTATTCAGTTACCTAAATTTCAAGTGTCTGATTTTCATTGGTAAATTGGAAGAACGCGCGCTTGACCGTGCGTTGCGGATGCTTATAACCCGCCCATCGGATTTCACGGGGCAGGCCCTGCCGCGACCCCGTGCGACAGACACGAGACAAACCAGGGGATACCCCGTCATGAAAACCTTCTCTGCGACGCCCGCGGACATCGACAAGAAGTGGATCGTGATCGACGCCGAAGGCGTCGTTCTCGGCCGCCTCGCCTCGATCGTCGCGATGCGCCTGCGCGGCAAGCACAAGCCGAGCTTCACGCCGCACATGGACATGGGCGACAACGTCATCGTCATCAACGCCGACAAGGTGCAGCTGACCGGCAAGAAGCGCCAGGAGCACTTCTTCTGGCACACCGGGCATCCGGGCGGCATCAAGTCGCGCACCAAGCAGCAGATCCTCGAGGGCGCGCACCCCGAGCGCGTGGTGTTCCAGGCGGTGAAGCGCATGCTGCCGGGCAACAAGCTGTCCCGCAAGCAGCTGACCAACCTGCGCATCTATGCCGGGACCGAGCATCCGCACGAGGCGCAGTCGCCCGCCGTGCTGGACGTCAAGGGCATGAACTCCAAGAACACCCGGGTGGCGAAGTAAATGGCTGATCAGATCAACTCCCTCGAAGACCTGGGCCAGGCCGCTGGCCTCGAGAGCGCACAGCCCGAGGTCCAGATGACCCGCGAGCCGCAGCGCGATTCCCTCGGCCGTGCCTACGCGACCGGCCGCCGCAAGGACGCGACCGCCCGCGTGTGGATCAAGCCGGGCTCCGGCAAGGTCACCGTGAACGGCAAGCCGCTGAACGAATACTTCGCGCGGCCGGTGCTGCAGATGATCCTGAACCAGGCCTTCACCGTGGCCGGCGTCGAAGGCGAGTTCGACGTCATGGCGACCGTGAAGGGCGGCGGGCTCTCGGGCCAGGCCGGCGCGGTCAAGCACGGCATCAGCCAGGCGCTGCAGCTCTACGATCCCGCGCTGCGCCCGGCGCTGAAGGCGGCAGGCTTCCTGACCCGCGACAGCCGGACCGTGGAACGCAAGAAGTACGGCCGCCGCAAGGCCCGCCGCTCCTTCCAGTTCTCGAAGCGCTGATCCCGCGCTCTTCGCGAAGACAGACATGCGCGCCGATCCCCGGATCGGCGCGCACTGCGTTCCGACACCGGATTCGCGTTCCGTGAAACACCGCCCGACCCTCTGTTTGGTCTACACCGCCCGGAAGCGCGACACCGGCTCTACGGCGATGCGCGTGTTTCAGATGCAGGCCCTTCTCGCACGCTACCTGACCGAAAGCCTCGACGTCCGCGTGCTGGAACTGCCAGAGCGTCGGACCCACGGACGCGGCGCCCAGATCCGCTGGGCTCTGTCGGTTCCGGGCAATGCGGTCTACCTCGTGTCAAAGACGGCCGTGCGCGCGCTCGGGTCCACCGCGGCGGCGATCCTGCGCTGGCGAACGCGGGGCCTCTGCTACGACCATGTGGACGAGCCCCGGGACAGCATGCGCCTCGAGGGCGCGGACCGGCACGTCTGCTGTTCCTATGCCCAATTCGACGCGGTCGCGGCGCTGCCGGCAGTCGGCGCGCGGGCGCGTCTCGTGCTGCACGCCGCCGACCTGCGGCTTCGGGACCTGCCACGGCAGCGCGCGTCCGAGTTCGGCTGCGTCTATCTGGGCGATCCCGAGAACACCTCCATTCCGCCTGCGATCGCGAGCAGGATCGACGTCCTGAACGCGCGGACTTCGGGCGAGCTCGACCGTGCCCTGCCGAAGCTGTCCGGATACGCGATGCACTATGCCGTGCGCGCCTGGCGGCCCGGCCAGGCCGGCGCCATGAAGCCTTTCGTCAAGGGTGCAACCGCCGCGGCGCTCGGCGCGGCTATCCTCGCCGCGCGGGACACGCCAGATGCGGAGCGGCTGCTGGGCGCGGATTATCCTTACTTTCATGAAGGCGACGATCCGGTCCCGGTCTTCGAGCGCGCCGAGGCCGGGTTCGGGGGCGCGGAATGGTCCCTCGCACTTGAGCGAATGCGCGCGCTGGACATCGCGCTCGGGCCCGAAACGGTTGCCGGGCAGGTGCACGCGCTCGTCACGGAACTCTACGACCATACCGCCAGAAGGGGACGCAGATGAAAGCCTGCATCGTCGTCGGGAAATACTACTCTCCCGGCCAGACATTCGTGAACCGGCACATCCAGCACCTCTTTGGTGGCGCGGATTGCGTGGTCGCGGACACCCTGACCGGTGAGGCGCCGCAGGACGGGCGCTTCTTCGAGATGGAGCCGCGGGACAGGCCGGCCGTCGATGCGCTTCGCAGACCCTTCGCGCGGGCGTGGAACCACGCGCGGCACGGCACCAGCCGCATGCCGTGGGGCAGCGCGCGGTCCCGCCTCAAGCACTACCTGAGATCCCGGCAGCCGGACTTTATCCTTGCCGAGTTCGGACCGCAGGGCGTGTCGATCGCGCCCATCGCCAATGCGCTCGGGATTCCCGTCTTCTGCTACTTCCGTGGATCGGACGCGTCGTCGCGCATCCGTCACAGCCACGTGCAACGGGCCTACAGGGCGATGATGCCGAGGCTCATGGGGGTCTTCGCCGTCTCGCGCTTCCTTCTCGACAACCTTGCGAGCGTGGGGGCGACGCATCCGAACGCCCACGCCATTCCGTCGGGGGTCGACGTGCGACGGTTCCAGCCGGGCGAAAAGGTGCCGGGTTCCTGCCTTCAGGTCGGCCGCTTCGTCGAGAAGAAATCTCCGCTCTTGACGATCCGGACGTTCGCCGAGGCGGCAGGCCCCGGCGCGCACCTGACCATGATCGGCGACGGCGAGCTTCTCGAACCCGCACGGGCGCTCGTGGCCGAACTCGGGATCGGCGACCGCGTCAGTCTTCCGGGCGCTCTGCCGCACGAGGAGGTGCGCGCGCATCTCGCCCGTTCGGAGTATTATCTTCAGCACTCGGTCACGGCCCGCAACGGGAACACCGAGGGCCTGCCGACCTCGATCCAGGAAGCCATGGCGTGCGGCTGCGTGACGGTGTCGACGCGCCATGCGGGCATCCCCGAGGCGATCGAAAACGGCGCGAATGGCTTTCTCGTGGAGGAGCACGATTTCGAGGGCTACCGCGAGGCCCTGCAGCGGGCTCTCGCGCTCGGATCGCCCGAGCGTCAGGCGCTCGGTGCGCGTGCCCGCGAGGTCGCGGTGGAGCGTTTCGACAACGACGCGCTCCTGAAGACGCTCGAGGAGACGATCGCCGAGACGCTGCAGGCGGCTCAGCTGTCCGGAGGGATGAGGCCGAGCCCGCGCAGGTAGACGCCGATCCCGGTCTCGAGCAGGTCCTCGGGCGGGAAGGGCGAGGTGTTGCCGGGGGAGTTGCGGGCGAAGAGCTCGACCACGCCGTGGCTCATGGCCCAGATATGCGCCGAGAACATCGAGGCCGGGGGCCTGCGGTCGGCAGGGATGTGCTGTGACAGGTCCGCCGCGGCGCGTTCGAGCACGCCCCAGGCGCGGTGCGCCACGGCGGCGAGATCGGCGGAGCGGTTGACGGAGATGCCGCTCTCGAACATCGCGATGTAGTGTCCCGGATATTTCCTGGCGAAGGCGAGATAGGCGCGGCCCGTCGCCTCGAAGGCCGCGAGCGCGGACGGCTGGCCGCTCTCGTAGGCGTATTCCATGAGGTCGGCGAAGACGGCGTAGCCCTGCCGCGCGGCCTCGGCGATCAGGGCCTCGCGCCCGTCGAAATGGCGATAGACCGCGGCCGGCGTCACGCCGGCCTGCTTGGCCGCCTCGGACAGGGTGAAGCCGGTCGGCCCCTTCTCCTCGATCAGCTCGAGCGCGGCGTCGACCAGCGCCTGCCGCAGGTTGCCGTGATGATAGCCGCGTTTAGGCATTCCAGATCCCGGGCCCGCCGGAGACGCGGGGATCGGGCGTGCCCACCGCCGCGTGGTCCTTGCGGTCGTAGTCGAGCGCCGAGAGCACCTGCCGCATCGCGGCGAGCCGCGCGCGGCGCTTGTCGTCGGAACGGATCACCGTCCAGGGCGCGTGGTCGGTGTGGCTGCGCGCCAGCGTCTCGGCGATGGCCGCGCTGTAGGCGTCCCAGCGCTTCAGACCTTCGGCGTCGATCCAGGACAGCTTCCACTGCTTGAGCGGATCGCGTTCGCGCGCGAGGAAGCGGCGCAGCTGTTCGGCGCGGCCCACGTTCAGCCAGAACTTGAAGAGGTGGATGCCGTCGCTCGTGAGCATGCGCTCGAAATCCGGAACCTGCGCGAAGAAATGTTCGCGCTGCGCCTCGGTACAGAAGCCGAAGACGTGTTCGACGACGCCGCGATTGTACCAGGAGCGGTCGAAGAACACGATCTCGCCCGCGGCGGGCAGTTGCTCGGCGTAGCGTTGGAAGTACCACTGGCCCGCCTCGGTGTCCGAGGGTTTCGGCAGCGCCACCACGCGGGCGCCGCGCGGGTTGAGGTAGTCGCGGAACCGCTTGATCGTGCCGCCCTTGCCGGCGGCGTCGCGCCCCTCGAACACGATCGCGATGCGGGCCCCCGTGGCCTTGACCGTCGCCTGCAGCTTGACGAGCTCGACCTGCAGCGCGGTGAGCGCGTCCTCGTAGGCCTTGCGGTCCATGCGCGTGTCGTAGGGATAGCTCTCGGCGAGGATGTCGTCCTTGTCCGCCTCGGCGAGCGCCGCGCGGATCTCGGCCGGTGCCTCGCGGTCGTGGAAGGCGCTGATCGCGCCGTCGAGGGGAAGGTCGCTGTCGGTCATGCCTCGCCCGTCCGTCTGTCGTGCCTCTCGGGCAAGACGTAGGCCCTGTGGCGCGGATGTGAAAGGGATTAACGCAGGCCCGCGCGCCGCGCCGCACGGTCGATCGCTGCAACGACGGCGTCGGGCGCGACCTGGTGCGGCATGTGGCCGATGCCGGGCAGCATGGTCAGCCGCGCGTCGGGCAGGACCTCTGCCAGGGGCCGGGCGTGGATGTCGGGCGGCACGATCTCGTCCGCGTCGCCGTGCACGATCTCGACCGGCAGGTCGAGCGTGGGGTAGCGGCGCGACATCTCGACCACGTGCGGCCGCAGCGTGTTGATCTGGCGCGCATTGGCGCGCAGCGTCGGCGGCCGCAGCGTCAGCGCCACGCCGAGATGGTCCACGTAGCCCTCGGGCACCGGCTGCGGCGCGAAGATCACCTGGACCGCGCGATCGACGATGCCGCGGCCCGCCACCGCGGAGATCGCCGGCGCGAGCACCGCGCCCCCCACTGAGGAACCAAGCACCGCGTATTGCGGTCCGAGACCGCCGGGCCAGGGCATCGTCGCACCGGATACCACGACGAGGCCCGCGGCGGGCCTGTCGAGGCCCCAGGCCATGGCAACCGCGCCGCCATAGGAGTGGCCGACCACCAGCGGGCGCTCGGCACCGAGCGCGCGTGCCGCCTGCGACAGCATCTCTGCCTGAACCGCGGGGCTTTCCGCGCGTGCGGTGAACGCGCCCTCGTAGGAGGGCCCCGCGCGGTCGGTGTAGCCGAGCCCGGGCCGGTCGAGGGCGATCACGCGGTAGCGGTCGGACAGCCGGTCGGCGACGCGGAAGGTCCAGTCGCGGACATTGCCGCTCGCGCCGTGGATCAGCACCACGTCGGGTCCCGATCCGGTCACGTAGGCATGGACCTGCCGGCCGTCCCCCACGTCGACCAGCCGGCCGATGGGCGGGTAGGCGGCATCCGTGCCGGCGGCGCGGCGCGTCGTGCCGCGATCGTCGGCCCCGCATCCCGCGAGCGCGAGGAGCGCCGCGCCGAGAAGCGCCCGGACGGTCACGCGGTCAGCTCCGCGGACTGCCCGGTGCCGATGCGGTCGATCTCGTAGGGTACCGTGCGGTAGATCTCGGAGATCCAGTTGCCGTAGAGCAGGTGCGCATGGCTGCGCCAGCGGTTCTGCGGCGCCTGCGTCGGATCGTCGGCGGGATAGTAGTTCGCCGGCACGTTGATGGGTTTCCCGGCCGCCACGTCGCGGTCGTACTCCTCCTTCAGCGTGCCCGAATCGTATTCGAGGTGGTTGAAGATGTAGAGCGCACGGTGGCCCGCATCCTCCACGAGGCAGGGGCCGGTCTCGGCGCTGTCGATGAGGACGGGCAGGCCCGCGGCCTCGATCTCCTCCCGGCGGAGCTCGGTCCAGCGCGAGACAGGGATCACCATGTCGTCGGAGAAGCCGCGCAGATACGGCGAGGCCGGCGCGCGGTTCACGTGGCGCACGCAGCCGAACGCCTTCCTCGGCAGGTCGTGTTTCGGCACGCGGTGGAAATGGTGGATCATGGCCATCCCGCCCCAGCACACGCCCATGGTCGAATGCACGTGGGTCTGCGTCCAGTCGAACACGCGTTCGAGTTCGTCCCAGTAGGTCACCTCCTCGTAGGGCAGGTGCTCGATGGGGGCGCCGGTGATGATCAGCCCGTCGAACTTCTCGCCGCTCGCCTCGACCTCGGCGAAGGGGCGGTAGAAGCTTTCCATGTGTTCGGCGGCAGTGTTCTTGGTCTCGTGGCTGGTCATGCGGATGAGCGACAGCTCGATCTGCAGGGGCGTCGCGCCGATGAGCCGCGCGAACTGGTTCTCGGTCGCGATCTTCTTGGGCATCAGGTTCAGGAGCCCGATGCGCAGGGGCCGGATGTCCTGCCGCGCCGCCGCGTCCTCGGCCATGACCATGACGCCCTCGCGGTCGAGGACGGCATAGGCGGGCAGGTCGGCAGGCAGCTTGATCGGCATCGGGAACCCTATTCTGGCGCGTGGATGGATGTAGACGTCGCGGTCTCGGGCCTCAAGGTCTCGGGCATCGCACGCAGGGGCAGCCACGCACTGCGCGCATGCCGGGTTTCACCGCGGCGCGGCCTCAGCCGGGCAGGGCGTTCGCGATGGCCTCCTCGAAATCGGCGGCGTCGCGTACCTGCGCCAGCGCGCCCGCGTCGACGGTCACGCCCCAGTTGCGCGCCATCGCGCGGTAGAGCGGCTGACGGTGCGCGAGCGCCTGCGCGTAGGTCCAGCGGATGAAGGCGTCGGGATCGACCTTGTCGGGCGCCACGTCCATCTGCACGAGGTAGTCGCGCCAGACCCGGTCGAGGAAATCGGGCCGGTAGGCCATGGGCTTGGGGTCGCGGTCGAAGCGGCGGACAAGCTCGGCGGTGTGGTCCTCGGACCCCTCGATCCAGACCATCAGGCAATGGCGCGAGAGCTCGGTCAGGATCGGGTCCGCGGGATCCTCGGGATCGACCCATTCGCAGATCGATCCGCCGGTGTCGCAGACGAAATGCGGATAGCCGTAGAGATCCGCCGCGCGGTCGATGAAATAGCCGGTGTCGAGCAGTGCCTCGCGCTCGGCCCGGGCGAACTGGTCCTGCCGCCGCCGGTAGGTGTCGATGTCGAGACCGCCGCGCGCGGGGTCGCCGGGTTTGCCCAGGTAGGCGGACACCGCCCCGAGATTGCGGAAGGTGATGTTCGAGCCGATGTAGATCGAGTCGGACAGCAGCAGGTCGCGCAGGAACGGTACCTCCATCGCCTTCCGCTTGGCGTTGTCCGAGATGTATTCGGACATGTAGCGCGTGCCGATGCGGTAATCGATCGAGTAGTGGAACCAGTCGCCCGCCTCGCGCAAGACGTTCGAGACATGGGTCTTGCCAAGGCCCGACATCGCGAAAAGCAGGACCCGCTTGCGCGGCGCGGCGCGCCAGTCCTGTGCCGTCTCGTAGATCATCTGCGCCCCGGTCCGCCTTGCTGGTCCGGCGATGGGTAGCGGCGGCACCGCGCGCCGTCAAACGCTTACGCGGGTCCGGCGCCGCAGCACGCGCCCGTCGAGGAGCACGAGGCCGCCCGCGAGCAACGCGAAGCCCGCGATCGCGCCGGAGGTCAGCGTCTCGCCGCGGAAGAGCGCGCCGAGGGTGATCGCGACCGGCGGGATCATCAGCGTGACCAGCATGAGGTTGCCGCTGCCGGCCTTGGCCAGAACGCGGTAGTAGAGGAGGTAGGCAAGCGCCGTCGCGACGAGGGCGTAGTACCCGATCGCGGCGAAGGTGCGCGGGGAAAGGTCCACGGGCGGCGGTCCCTCGAGCGCGAGCGTGAGCGGCAGCGCGAGGAGCGTCGCGCAGGTCAGCATGCCGGCGGCCGCGACCTCGGGCGCGAGCCCGCGCAGGTGTTGCCGCCCCCACGCGCCCGCCAGCGCGTAGGACAGCGTCCCGCCGAGGATCGCGATCTGTGCGAGGCTCTGGAGATCGAGATCGGCGATGGCCTCCCAGCCGATCGCCGTGGCGACGCCGGCAAATCCCAGGGAGACGCCCGCGGCGCGGTGCAGCGTCAGCCTCTCGTCGGCAAAGACCAGCGAGGCGACCAGCACGCCCCAGATGGCCGTCGCCGCGTTCAGGATCGAGGTGAGCCCGGTCGAGACATGGAGCTGCCCCCACGCCATCAGCCCGAAGGGGACGACGTTGTTGAGCAGGCCCATGACGAGGAAGGCGCCCCAGACCCGCGGCGCGCGCGGAACCGGCAATCGGCGCAGCGCCACCACGAGCCAGAGCACGCAGGCCGCGGGCCCCACGCGCCAGACCACAGCCGCAAGCGGCGCGATCTCGTCGAGCGCGGTGCGGATGGCCAGGAAGGACGCGCCCCAGATGCAGGCCAGGGCGGCGAGCTCGATCCAGGTGCGCGAGGAAAGGGAGGTCTGTGGCGTCATGGCGGCGATCCTGCGCCGGCGCATTCCGGAAGGCGACCCGGATCCTGCGCAAGGCCGGGATCACCAAAGACGAAACGGGCGGGGATGACCCCGCCCGCGATCGTCACGCCGCCGAGGTCGGCGAGGCTCAGAACGTGTAGCCGATCTTGAAGCCCACGCCGACGGCGCTGTTGTCCTCGAATTCGGCGACCGGCGCGGCGGGGCCCGCCTGAGTCTCGGCATCGCCGATCCAGACGTAGCGGACGCCGGCCGAGATCTCGATCTTGTCCATGGTGTAGCTGCCGCCGAGCCCGAGGCTCCACTGGCCGTCCGTGGGCCCGAGGTTCGAGGCGAAGCCGCCGTTCTGCTTCTCGTAGCCCACAGACACCTGGCCCGCCCACTGTTCGGTGAAGCGGCGGCCGACACCCAGCGTGTAGGTGTAGGTGTCGTCCTCGTAGGACACGAGCGAGGCGCCGCCGGTCAGCGTCTCGTAGGCCTGCGGCGTGATGTCGAACTCGGACCATTCCACCCAGCGGACGCCGCCGAAGAGCAGCGTGTCCGGGGCGATGCCGGTCTGGAAGTCGAGGTTGACCGATTGCGGCGTGGTGATGTCGGTCTTTGTCTCGAAATCCGGGCCGAGGGCCGATGTCTCGGTGGTGTCGAGCTCGTGGTCGATGCGCGAGTTGTAGGTCAGCGCCACGCGGAGCGCGATGTCCGGGATCTCGTAGGCGCCACCCAGCACGTAGCCCCAGCCGCCGTCCTGCTTGCCGTAAGCCTCGTAGGGAGTGCCGGGGGAGGGCACGCCCGGCAGGCCGCCGCCGGTCGACGGGTCCACGCCGTTCACGAACGGCACGACGGCCTTTGCGGACAGCTCCTGGTAGCGCAGGCCGGCATGCACGCTGATGCGTTCGGTGAACTTGTAGCGCCCGATCGCGGTGGCCGCGAAGGAATGCAGCGTCGCGGTCGAATCCGCGGCGAAGTAGCCCGTGCCATCGTCGTAGTCGACCTCGGCGCCGTAGGGCTTGTCGAGGATCAGGGCGAAGGACAGCCGGTCGTTCACGTCATGCTTGAACGCGGCCGAGAACGTGACGAAGTCGGGCGCCATGTCGCCCGAGTCGTCGAACCCCCCGACCCCGGGCAGGGGCAGCGGAAACACCTCGCTGCCCGAAACGTCGGGCCGGAGCGATCCGAAGGACAGTTCCGCGTAGGTGCCCTGCTCGAACAGCACGCCGATCGGCTGGCCGGAGCGGTCGACGCCACCCGCGAGGGCGGCCGTGGCCGAAAGCGCGAAAGCCGAAGCCGTGCAGAACAGGTGTTTCATGAGTGTGTCCCTCATCCCGGTAATAAGATGTCTCCTCGGAATCGAAATACCGTGAGGATTGTTACACGGTCAATTTTGACGATACGTCATGCACCTCTTGCGTGCCGTCACGTCGCTATTTTGTAACATGGATCGTCTCGGCGCGTATATTCGCATAATTCGCGGCGAAGATGACCGCGGCACCGAGGAACACGAACAGGTCGAGCGGCTCGCCGTAGAGCGTCATGCCGACGATGGCGATGATCGGCAGCCGCGTGAAGTCGATGGGCATGACGATGGTCGCCGGGGCGAGCGACAGCGCCGTGGTCAGGCAGAAATGCGCGACGAGCCCGCAGACCGAAATCAACGCGATCCACGGCCATGCGGCGAGCGAGGGCCACGCGATGTCGCCGTCCGCGCCCGCGCAGATCAGGCCGAACGCCGATTGCATGACCGTCAGCCAGAAGAGGATGCAGACGATGCTTTCGGTCCGCGTCAGCCGCCGGGTGAACACGGCCGAGCCGGCGAAGCCGAGCGCCGCGCCCGCCGCGGCGAGAAGGTTCGGGTCGAAGCTGTCGGGCGTCGGGCGCGCGACGATCAGGATGCCCGCGAAGCCGAGCGCGGCGGCGAGCGCGCGCATGCGCGTGATGCGTTCCCCGAGGATCAGCGGCGACAGGGCGATGACCCAGAGCGGCGAGGTGAACTCGAGCGCGAAGACCTGCGCGAGCGGCAGCACCGCGATGGCGTAGAACCACAGGTTCTGCCCCGCGAAGTGGAAGACGTTTCGCGCGAGGTGCAGGTGCATGCTGCGGATGGTCACGAGCCCGAGCGTCCCGGTGAGCGCCGCCGCGCCGGCCACGATGCCGACGCCGATCACGCTGCGGTAGAGCATGATCTCGAAGGTGTCGAGCTCGAGGCTGACCGCGCGTCCCGCCACCGCCATGGTGGTGAACGACGCGATCGCGCCGATCATCCAGAGGCAGGCGCGAAGCGTGTCCGCGGCGGGGGCGGTCAGGGTGGGTGCGGAACTCATGAGGCAGGTTCTGCCCGTCCGCGCGGGCCGCCGCAAGGGCCGGCCGGACGCGACGTCAGTCTGCGGGCCTCAGGCCGGCAGCGCCGGCGGGACGGGCTGGAACGGGGCGAGCACGCTGCGGCGGGCCGCAAAATCCGCGCGGTTGCTCTGGTCGAGCGCCTCGAGCCGCGCGATGCGGGCGCGGGCCTCGGCGACGCGCGCCTTGGCACTGCGGAGCGCGCGGTGCGTGAGGCCGGCGGCGATCGCGGCGAGGACGCCGCAGGCGAGGATCGCGGCGCCGCCGGGTCCGTCCCAGAACGACGAGGCCGCGATGGCCGCCGCGAGCGACAGGGCGATGGCCGCGTTGCGGCGCCGGCGCTGCCGTACCGCGTGGGCACGGTCGGCGACCATGCGCTCTCGCGTGTGCTCGAGTTCGGCCGCGATCGCCGCGATGCGGTGCGCGATGCCGGCACAGTCGACCGCGTCGCCTCCGGCCTGCGCGGAGGCGTCGTCGTCACGGCGTGTGCAGCGGGGCCCGAACGCGCTGGCGAGGATCGCCACGGCCAGTTGCACCGCGATGCAGGCGGGCAGGAGCGCGACGGCGGTCATCGGCCGGCACGGCCCCGGACATGCGGGACGATGCCCCGACCGATCCGGATCATTCCCATTCGATGGTTCCCGGCGGCTTCGAGGTCACGTCGTAGGTCACGCGGTTGATGCCGCGCACCTCGTTGATGATCCGCGTCGCCGTCTCGCCCAGGAATTCGTGGCTGAACGGGTAGAAGTCCGCGGTCATGCCGTCGACGCTGGTCACGGCGCGCAGCGCGCAGGCAAAGTCATAGGTGCGCCCGTCGCCCATGACGCCCACGGTCCGCACGGGGAGGATCGCCGCGAAGGCCTGCCAGATCTCGTCATAGAGACCGTGCCGCCGGATCTGGTCGATGAAGACCGCGTCGGCGCGGCGCAGGATCTCGAGCTTCTCGCGGGTGATCTCGCCCGGGCAGCGGATCGCGAGGCCGGGGCCGGGGAAGGGGTGGCGCCCGATGAAGCTGTCGGGCAGGCCGAGCTCGCGTCCGAGCGCGCGCACCTCGTCCTTGAAGAGTTCGCGCAACGGCTCGACGAGCTTCAGGCCCATCTTCTCGGGCAGGCCGCCCACGTTGTGGTGCGACTTGATCGTGACCGACGGGCCGCCCGAGAAGCTGACGCTCTCGATCACGTCGGGATAGAGCGTGCCTTGCGCGAGGAAGGCCGCGCCCTCGATCTGGTCGGCGTATTTCTGGAACACGTCGATGAAGAGCCGGCCGATCGTCTTGCGCTTGGTCTCGGGGTCGGAGACGCCCTCGAGCTGCGACAGGAACAGCTCCTGCTCCTCGGCGTGGATGACCTGGAGGTTCATGTGGTCGCGGAACATGCCCACGACTTCCTCGGCCTCGTTGAGCCGCAGGAGCCCGTGGTCGACGAAGACGCAGGTCAGCTGGTCGCCCACCGCCTCGTGGATCAGCGCGGCGGCCACCGAGCTGTCGACGCCGCCCGAGAGCGCGCAGATCACCTTGGCCTCGCCCACCTGGTCGCGGATCTTCTGCACCGCCTCCTCGCGGTAGGCGTTCATGGTCCAGTCGCCGGCGAAACCCGCATCGCGCACGAAGTTCTCGTAGAGCGTGCGGCCGTTGGGCGTGTGGTGCACCTCGGGATGGAACTGCACCGCGTAGAACCGCCGCGCGAGATCCGCGGTCACAGCGAAGGGCGCGCCGGGCGAGGTGCCATAGACCGCGAAACCGGGCGCCAGCGCGGCCACATGGTCGCCGTGGCTCATCCAGACCTGCTCGCGTCCCGTGCCGTCGAGGAACCAGCCGTTCAGCAGGTCGATGCGGTCGGCCCCGGGCGTCACATAGGCCCGGCCGAATTCGGCGGTGCCTTCGCCCGCCTCGACGCGGCCCCCCAGGTCCTGCATCATCACCTGCTGGCCGTAGCAGATCCCGAGGATCGGCACGCCCAGATCGTAGACCGCCCGGGGTGGTCGCGGGCTGCCTTCGCGGGTGACGCTGTCCGGTCCGCCCGAGAAGATCACGGCCTTCGGTGCAAAGTCCCGCAGGAAGTCCTCGGTGACGTTCTGGTAGGGGTGAATCTCGCAGTAGACGTTGAGTTCGCGCAGGCGGCGCGCGATCAGCTGCGTCACCTGGCTGCCGAAATCGACGATGAGAAGGCGGTCGTGGGCGGTCCTGTCCATGGGGTGCCAGTAGCCGCAAGCCCACGTCCGCGCAAGGGGCGCCCGCGACGCGCGCGCCGCCGCCGTGGCACGCTGCGCAATGTCGCGCCGTCGGGCTCACTCGGCGGCGATGACCGCAGGCGGCTCGCGGGCGATCCGCTGCTCGGCGATGATGGCTGACAGCAGCTCGACGTGCCGCGTGACCGAGTAGGCCGTGCCGCCAGATCGGCGCGCCGCGTCAAGCGGCGCCTCGGCCGCGAGGAGCTGCGCGAGCGGCCCGCGGCCGCCCGCATGGGCGGCGAAGCCCAGCAGCCGGGGCAGGTGCACGTCGCGCCGGTACTCGTCCGCCGCCAGCCGCGCGGTGCGGATCAGCAGGCGCGGCCGCCGCATTGTGGACAAGTTGTGGATATCTGTCGTCATCGCCGTCGCTCCCTAACCGGATTTGGCGATGCTGGCACACCCGAGGCGTGTGTTGCGCAAACGAAACTCCCGTATTCGCCGGTCAGACTGTTTAGATTTTGGCAATAAATGGCCGATCATGATCCCGTCGTTAACCGACCGGAAATAATAACGACGAGCCGGCGGATTGACCGAAGGGGTTGTGGATGAGTCTGTTGAAAACATTGGGGACAAGAATGATCTCAGGGGAAAATCTCGCGGGTCCGGAGCACCTTCCGGGCTGGGTTCCCGCGGATGCGGCGCGCTACATCGCGCACGTGGAGCATGGTGCCTCGCTCCGGGCGCTGGCCCGCGAATCCGGCTGCCATGCCTCGACCGTGCTGCGCCAGGTGCGCCGCATCGAGCAGCGCCGCGACGATCCGCTGATCGATGCCGCGCTGCGCGACCTCGCCGCCCGCCAGGCGCGGGGGGCACACCTGCGCGCGGTCCGCGACCCGGCGCCGGAACGGAAATCGGTCACCGGGTCGGGGGCGCGCGACGCCGGCTGCGCGGCGGAGCCCGAGGCCAGCCCGGGCGGCGACGCGGCACTTGCCCGTGCGGCGTCGGGCATCCTGCGCCTGCTCTGCCAGCGGGGCGCGGTGCTTGCCGTCGCGCAGGACATGGACAAGTCGGTGATCGTGCGCACCACCGCCACGGGCGACAGCGAACGGCTGGCGGTGGTCGACAGCGCGCTTGCCCAGGCGATCGCGCTCAAGGGCTGGATTTCCTGCGACGAACCCGGCCGGGTGTCGCGCTACCGGGTGACGACGCAGGGCCGCGCCGCGCTCGGGCGCATGACCGCGGCGCGCGAGGACGAGGCGCGCCTCAGGGCCGAGGGCACCGGCGAGGAGGGCGGCACCGGGCCACGCCAGGTGCAGCCCGAGACGCCGATGGCGGCGCTCGCACGGCGGCGCGACAAGACCGGTCGGCCCTTCCTGGCCGCCGACCTCGTGATGGCGGGGGAACGCCTGCGCACCGATTACGAGCTTGCGCAGCTCTGCGAGGGGCCGCGCACCGACTGGCGCCGCTTCCTCGCCGAGGGCGCCGCGGACCCGGCGATCTTCGGCGATCCGGCGCTGTCCGGTCCCGCGGCGGCGCGGCGGCGGATCGGCGAGGCGCTGCGCGATCTCGGGCCGGGGCTCGGGGACGTGGCGCTGCGCTGCTGCTGCGAACTCGAGGGTCTCGAGGCGACCGAGCGGCGCATGGGATGGTCGGCGCGGTCGGGCAAGATCGTCCTGCGGATCGCGCTCCAGCGGCTCAGGCGCCACTACGCGATGCCGGGCGCCGGCGGGCAGCGGCTGATCGGCTGAGCGCGACACGATCCCGGGTTCGGCAAGAGGAGATACATGCACGGCGCACAAGGCCGCGATGCGGCGGGCCGCCCCACTGGCGGAACCGGCGCGGACGGCCTATGGTCCCCCAAAGCGAACAGCAACCGGGGGCACCCATGCGCGACCTCAAGATCCCGGGCCAGCGGCATCCGGAAAAGGCGCACCGGCCCGACAACGCCCAGCCGAAGAAACCCGCCTGGATCCGCGTGAAGGCGCCGGGCGGCGAGGGCTATGCCGAGACGCGCCGCATCATGCGCGACAACAACCTGACCACGGTCTGCGAGGAGGCGGGCTGCCCGAACGTCGGCGAATGCTGGAGCCAGGGCCACGCCACCATGATGATCATGGGCGAGGTCTGCACCCGTGGCTGCACCTTCTGCAACGTGGCGACGGGACGTCCCGACGCGCTCGACGTGTTCGAACCCGGCCGCGTGGCCGACGCGGTGCAGAAGCTCGGCCTGAACCACGTGGTCATCACCTCGGTCGACCGCGACGACCTCGAGGATGGCGGGGCGGAGCATTTCGCGCAGACGATCCGCGCCGTGCGTCACCGCGCGCCCGGCACGACGATCGAGATCCTGACGCCCGACTTCCTGAAATGCGCCCCCGAGGTGCTGGAGATCGTCGTGGCGGCAAAGCCCGACGTCTTCAACCACAACCTCGAGACCGTGCCGGGCCTCTATCCCGAGGTGCGTCCCGGCGCGCGCTACTTCCATTCCCTGCGGCTCCTGCAGCGGGTCAAGGAGCTCGACCCGCGCATCTTCACCAAGTCCGGCATCATGGTGGGCCTCGGCGAGGAGCGCCCGCAGGTACTGCAGGTGATGGACGACCTGCGCTCGGCCGACGTCGACTTCATGACCATCGGCCAGTACCTGCAGCCGACGACCAAGCACCACCGCATCGACCGCTTCGTGACCCCCGAGGAGTTCGCGAGCTACGAGAAGGCGGCGTTCGGCAAGGGGTTCCTCATGGTGTCGGCGACGCCGCTCACGCGGTCCTCCTACCACGCGGGCGACGATTTCGCGCGGCTGCGTGCGGCCCGCGAGGCGCGGCTGGCCATCGCCTGAGCCGCGCGCGCCGGGCGCTCAGGCGCCCGGCATAGCCTCTTCGGCCAGCCGCAGGACGCGGCCGCCCAGGTCGCGGAAGGCCCTCTGCCGACAGGTCAGGACGAGGATCTGCAGGTCGCCCGCCTGCCGGTGAAGCGCGTCGAACATCCGCTCGATCCGGTCGTCGTCGGTGAAGACCAGCGCGTCGTCGAGGATGACCGGCGCGTGCCGCCCGGCCTCGGCCAGCATCCGCGCGAAGGCGAGCCGGACCAGCAGCGCCACCTGTTCGTGGGTGCCACCCGACAGGATGTCGATGGGCTCCGTCGTGCCGGCGCGGCGCAGCGCCTCGGGCAGCAGTGTCTCCTGTCCCCAGTCGAGTTCCGCGTCGGGCCAGAGCAGGTTGAGGAGCGGGCCGAGTTCGGCCGCGACGGGGGCAAAGTAGCGCTCGCGCGCCTCGGATTTCGCCTGTTCGAGGACCGCGACCAGCCGCTCCAGCACCGCCACCTCGCGGTCGAGGCGCGCGAGATCCGCCGCGGCGACGGCAAGGTCCTGTTCCGCTTCGGCCAGCCGTTCCTCGACCGCCTCGCCCGAGGCGCGGGCGATGCGTTCGTCGAGCCGCGCGATCTCCGGCCGCAGGCGCGCGGCCTGTTCGCGCGCCTCCCGGTCGACGGCGGTGGCGCGCTTCAGCGCCGCCTCGGCCGCGGCGAGGTCGGGCGCCGCGCCGCGCGTCTCGGAAAGGAGCGCCTCGGCCGCCTCGAGCGCCCCGCGGGCCTGCCGGAAACCCTGCGCCAGCTCTTCCTCGGTCGCGTCGCCCAGCCGCGCCAGCGCGGCGTCGGCACGGCCCGCGCGGCCCCGCGCCCCCTCGAGGGCGGCCTCCGCGGTCGCGGCGGCGGTGCGCGCGTCCGACAAACGTTCGGCGGCGGCATCGCGGTCGGCCTGCGCCGCCACATGCGCAGCCTCGGCCTCGGTCAGCTCGGCATCTGCGGCGGCGGTGTCGGGTGCGTCCTCCGCGTCCGCGTCCCCGGGCGCGGGGA
>NZ_JAME01000019.1 GCF_000521865.1 Roseivivax isoporae LMG 25204 | reverse complement strand
CGCCGGCCGCAGGCCGCGCCCGCGGCGACCGAGCGTCCCGCCGCGCCCCGCCCGGGCCCGACGCCGCGCCCCGCGCCGCTGAAGCTCGTGGCCGAGCAGCGCGTCGACGCGGACGAGACCGCGCCCGTGCAGGAGGCCGCGCAGGCGGTCCGTCCGCGCCGGGTGCGCCCCGAGCCGGTGGCCGAGATGCCGGCGGCGCAGCGGGCGGGCGGGCAGGGCTTTGCCGAATTCGCCCGGGCGCAGGGGGCGACGGCGCTTCCCGACCTGCTCGAGGCGGCGGCGGCCTACATGTCCTTCGTCGAGGAGATGCCGCAATTCTCGCGCCCGCAGCTCATGACCAAGCTGCGCGAGGCCGAGGCCCGCGAATCGAGCCGCGAGGACCGGCTGCGGTCGTTCGGCCAGCTGCTGCGCGAGGGCAAGATCGCGAAGCTCGAGGGCGGGCGGTTCACCGCCGCCGACCGCATCGGTTTCCGTCCGAAACGCGCCGCGAGCTGACCCCCGCGGGATCGGGACCAGGGGACGGCCGCGGCGCGATCCGCGGCCGTCCTTGCGTTTCGGGGGTCAGGCGGCGGGCGGGGCCACGCGGGTCGCCGCGCGCGAGAGTGCCCGTTCGCGCAGCACGATGTAGAGGCCCGACGCGACGGTGACGGCGATGCCCGCGGCCGCGAGCGGGTCGGGCAGGTCGCCGAAGATCGCGAAGCCGATGAGCGTGGCCACGGGGATCTCGAGATACTGCATGGGCGCGAGCGTGGCACCCGGTGCGAAGCGCAGCGACCACGTCATCAGGAGGTGCCCCGCCGTGCCGAGTGCCCCGAGCGTCAGGATCAGCGCCCAGTCGCCGCCCGCGGGGGCCACCCAGGCGAAGACCGGGCCGGGCAGGAACAGCAGCGCCGGGGCGAGAAGCACGACCGCCATCACGCCCGAGACCGCCTGCAGCGCCACCGGGTCGGTGTCGCGGGCGATCTTGCGGGTGACGAGCATGAAGAGCGCGAAGGTCACCGCGACGCCGAGCGGCAGGAGGGCGGGCGGGCCGACCTCCTCGAAGGCGGGCTGCACGACCATGAGCGTGCCCGCGAAGCCCACGGCGCAGGCGCCGAGACGCCGGGCGCCCACCTCCTCGTCGAGCACGAAGCGGCCGAGCAGGAGGAGCAGGAACGGCATGACGAAGGCGATGGCGATGGCGTCGGCGAGCGGCAGGTGCACGAGGGCCGCGAACATCATGGCGATTCCGCCGATATGCAGGAGCGTCCGCAGGAGCGTCAGCCCCGCGAGCCGCCGCGTCATCCGCCAGTCGCGCCCGGTGGCCGCCACGACCGGCGCGAGCAGCACCGCCTGCAGAGCGAAGCGCAGGAAGACGAGTTGCAGGACGGGCAGCACGCCACCCAGGAGTTTCGCCACCGCGTCGCCGAGGGGCGCGGTGACACAGAAGCCCAGCATGAGCAGGATGCCGAGCAGCGGACGGTCTTGGTGCGGCTGCATGGCGGGAGTTGATGCATGCCGCGCCGGCCATGTCCAGTGCGCGGACCCCTGCCGATCCCGCGGGCGGCCTCGGAACGGAGCGCGCGGCGCACGTGTTGGGGTGCAAATGGCGAGACGGACTCGCCCCCGCAAAGGAGAGACGAGATGTCGATCAAGGGTATCGTGACGAAGGTCGCAAAAGGCTATGCACGCAGCAAGAGCGGCCACGGCGCCGCGCGCCGCCCGGTGAACCGTCCGGTCCGCCGCACGGGTGGCAAGGGTCAGCTGGTGCGTGGCCTGCTGAATTTCGCCCGCAAGAAGGTCTGAGGACCCTCTGCCGGCCAGAACGACAGGGGCCGCGCCCGTCGCCCGGGCGCGGCCCCTTCTTCATGCGTGCCGCAGGTGCGTCAGCGGGAGAACTTCTTGAACTTCACCCGCTTCGGTTCCACCGCGTCGGGGCCGAGGCGACGCTTCTTGTCTTCCTCGTAGTCCTCGAAGTTGCCCTCGAACCATTCCACGTGCGCCTCGCCCTCGAAGGCGAGGATGTGGGTGCAGATGCGGTCGAGGAAGAAGCGGTCGTGGCTGATGACCACGGCGCAGCCGGCGAAGTCGGTGAGCGCGTCCTCGAGCGCGCGGAGCGTCTCGACGTCGAGGTCGTTGGTCGGCTCGTCGAGCAGCAGCACGTTGCCGCCCGATTTCAGGAGCCGCGCCATGTGCACGCGGTTGCGCTCGCCGCCCGAGAGCTGGCTCACCACCTTCTGCTGGTCGCCGCCCTTGAAGTTGAAGGCGCCGCAATAGGCGCGGCTGTTGATCTCTGCATCGCCGAGCTTGATGAGCTCGGCGCCGCCCGAGATCGCTTCCCATACCGTGTCGGTGGGGATGAGGTCGTCGCGGGTCTGGTCGACATAGGACAGCTGCACCGTGTCGCCGTATTCGATGCTGCCGTCGTCGGGCTGTTCCTGCCCGGTCAGCATCTTGAAGAGCGTCGACTTGCCCGCACCGTTCGGACCGATCACGCCGACGATGCCGCCTGGCGGCAGCGAGAACGACAGGTCCTCGATCAGGAGCTTGTCGCCCATGGCCTTCTTCAGGTTCTCGACCTCGATCACCTTGCCGCCGAGGCGGGGGCCGTTCGGGATGACGATCTGGGCCTTGCCGACGCGTTCCTTCTCGCTCTGCGAGGCCATCTTCTCGTAGGCTTGGATCCGCGCCTTGGACTTGGCCTGCCGGGCCTTCTGGCCCTGCCGCATCCATTCGAGCTCGCGCGAGAGGGTGCGCTGCTTGGCCTTGTCCTCGCGCGCTTCCTGTTCGAGGCGCTTGGCCTTCTGCTCGAGCCAGCTCGAGTAGTTGCCCTCGTAGGGAATGCCGCGGCCGCGGTCGAGCTCGAGGATCCAGCCGGTGATGTCGTCGAGGAAGTAGCGGTCGTGGGTCACGATCAGGATCGTGCCCTTGTAGGCGATGAGGTGGTTCTGCAGCCAGGCGATGGTCTCGGCGTCGAGGTGGTTCGTCGGCTCGTCGAGGAGCAGCATGTCCGGCGCCTCGAGCAGGAGCTTGCAGAGCGCGACGCGACGCGCCTCGCCGCCCGAGAGCGAGGCGACGTCGGCATCGTCGGGCGGGCAGCGCAGCGCCTCCATGGCGACGTCGATCTGGCTGTCGAGGTCCCAGAGGTTCTCGCTGTCGATCTCGTCCTGGAGCTGCGCCATCTCGTCGGCGGTCTCGTCCGAGTAGTTCATGGCGAGCTCGTTGAAGCGGTCGAGCTTGGCCTTCTTGGAGGCGACGCCCAGCATGACGTTGCCGCGCACGTCGAGGTTCGGGTCGAGCTGGGGTTCCTGCGGCAGGTAGCCCACGCGCGCGCCCTCGGCCGCCCAGGCCTCGCCGGAGAAGTCCTTGTCGATGCCGGCCATGATCTTCATCAGGGTCGACTTGCCGGCGCCGTTGACGCCGACGACGCCGATCTTGACGCCGGGCAGGAAGGACAGCCGGATGTTCTCGAAACACTTCTTGCCGCCGGGATAGGTCTTGGAGACCCCGTCCATGTGGTACACGTACTGGTAGGACGCCATGTGGATCCGCTCCGTCGTTCTGATGTCGGGTTGGCGGGCTGTGTACGGTATTGTCGCGCGGGCCGAAAGAGGGCGCGACATCCCGTGCGCTCAGAGGCGCTTCTCGAACCAGTGGTGGGCGTAGGGTTCGTCGTTGTAGGCGGGGATCTCGCTCCAGCCGGTGGCGCGGTAGAGCGCGATGGCGCCGGTCAGCACGCGGTTGGTGTCGAGCCGCAGGACGGTGATGCCCATGTCCCGCGCGCGGTCCTCGGCGGCAGCCATGAGCGCGCGGGCGAGGCCCGCCCCTCGGGCGCCGGGCGCGACCCAGAGCCGCTTGATCTCGGCCTCGGGGCCGCCGGTTCCCTTGAGGCCGACGCAGCCCGCCGCGGCGCCTTCGGTGCCGCGGGCGATCAGGAACGCGCCGCGCGGCGGACGCATGTCGCGCGCTTCGAGGTCGCGGCTGCGGCCGACGTCGAAGCCCGTGTCGAAGAGGCGTGCGAGTTCGGCGTAGTAGGCCGCGAGGCAGGCGCGCGCGTCGGCGTCCTCGGGATCGGCGTCGGTGAGGGTATGGCGGCACATGGCGCGCATCTGGCGCAGGCGTGCGGCCTCGGTCAAGATGGCGGCCATGAGCGCATTGCACGACATGATGACGCGGGTGGCGCAGCCCGGGCGGATCGACTGGATCGGGCTGCGGCAGGTGCGGCTGGCGGAGGTGGCGGCGGTCGCGGCGGCGCGGATCGGGACCGACGGCCTCGAGGGCGATCACGGGCGCGCCGGCAAGCGGGCGGTGACGCTGATGCAGGCGGAGCATCTCGCGCCGATCGGCGCCTATCTGGGGCAGGGTCCGGTCGCGGCGGAAGTGCTGCGGCGGAACCTTCTGGTGTCCGGGGTGAACCTGTCGGCCCTGCGCGGCCGGGTGCTGCGGGCGGGCGGCGCGGTGCTGCGCGTGACCGGGCCCTGCGCGCCCTGCTCGCGGATGGAGGCGGCCCTCGGGCCCGGAGGCTACGCCGCCATGCGCGGGCATGGCGGCTGGTGCGCCGAGGTCGTGGCGCCCGGTGCGGTCAGGGTGGGCGACGCGGTCGTGCCGGAGTGACGCGCGCCGCCCGCGCGGATCAGAGCGTGTACTGCCAGCCCGCGGGAACCATGCGGTAGCCCTCGCCGTCGGCGACGACATGGGCCATGCCGGGAAAGCCGATATGCGACCCCGCCACCATGAGGCGGTCGGCGGTCACGCGGTCGAGGATCTGCCTGCGTGTCGCGACCGCCTGCTCGGGGTCCACGTCGAAGCCGATGGCCACGTCCGGACGGGCGAACTGCACCGGGGTCACATGCACGATGTCGGCCCAGATCAGCAGGCTCGCGTCGCCCGAGGACAGCATGATGCCCGAATGGCCCGGCGTGTGGCCGGGCAGCGGCATGGCGGTCAGGCCCCGGCCAAGCTCGGCCTCGCCCGAGAACGGCGCGACGCGGTCGCCATAGGCCGAGAGCACGTTGCGGGCGAGCTGCGCGAAGGTCTGCATCATCTCGGGCGCGCCGGTGAAGTTGGCCTCGTCGGTCCAGAACGCGCGCTCGGTCTCGCTGACCGCGAGCTCGGCATTGCGGAAGAAGGCGCCGCCGTCCCCGGTCAGCGCGCCCGCCACGTGGTCGGGATGCAGGTGGGTGGCGATCAGCCGCGTGACGCTGTCGGGCGCGATCCCGGCCGCGGCGAGGTTCGCGGCCATCTGCCCGAGCGACGGGCCCATGGCGTTCGCCGTGCCGGCGTCGATCATGATCGTCTCGTCGCCCGACTGGATCGCGAAGGTATTGACTGCGGCCGGAAATGCGGCCGGGTCCTGGAACGCGTCGGTCATCAGCGAGTCGAAGGCGTCCTTCTCGATCCCGATGAGGGCGTCGTGGCCGATCACGAGGCTGCCGTCGCAGATCGCGGTGACGGTGATGTCGCCCACGGTGAAGCGCTGGACGGCGGGCACCTGCGCGCCGGGGGGGGCCCAGGGCGCCTCCTGCGCGCGGGCGGGGGCGGTGCCGGCGACGAGGCCGGTGGCCGCGGCGAGCCCGGTCGCGGGGGCCGTCGACAGGAACTGGCGTCTGTGCATGTGTCTCTCCTCTCGGTCTGGAACCGGGCGCTCGGACGGCACCGCGGGGTCGCGGCGGAGCGTAGGTCGCCGGGGGAGTGCCATCGTTCACCATCGCGTGATCGGGCGGGCGGCGTTGCGTCCGGCGCCAAAGCGGTGTTTCTGGGGCGGCACGACGCGAGGGGACAGGGGCGCCGATGGGCGGAACCGGACTGACATTGCCGCAGGGACTGCGGGTTGGGCTGCTGGGTGGCTCGTTCGACCCGCCGCACAGGGGGCACGCGCACATCACCCGCGAGGCGCTGAAACGCTTCGGGCTCGACCGCGTGGTGTGGCTCGTGAGCCCCGGGAACCCGCTGAAGCCGCGCGGACCCGCGCCGCTCGCCGACCGCATGGCGGCGGCGCGCGGGGTCATGGCGCATCCCCGCGTGGTCGTGAGCGACGCGGAGGCGCGGCTCGGCACCCGCTATACCGCCGAGACGCTGGCGCGGCTCATCGCGCTGCATCCGGGCGTGCGCTTCGTCTGGCTGATGGGGGCGGACAACCTGCGCCAGCTGCACTGCTGGGACAATTGGCAGGCGATCATGGCGCAGGTGCCGGTGGGCGTGCTGGCGCGGCCCGGGCAACGCATCAGCGCGCAGACCTCGGTCGCGGCGCGGGTCCATGCGACCGCGCGGCTCGACCAGGCGGCGGCGCATCTCCTGCCGCTCATGCAGCCGCCGGCGTGGTGTTTCCTGAACGTGCCGATGCTCGACGTGAGCTCCACCGCGATCCGCGCGGCGGGGGAGTGGCGCGCGGACTAGGCCGCGGCACGAGACACGGAAACGCCCGCCGGAACCCGGCGGGCGCCCGTGTCTCGTAGTGCGGCTGGCGATCAGCCGAGATCGTCGTGCTGGTGCTCCTGCTCGTCGGCGCGCTCCACCTCGACCTCGATCTCGATCTCGCCCAGGTCGGCGAAGTCGAGATGGGCGTGGAAGTGGTCGCCCGGCGCGAGCGGCTGCTGCACGTCGTTGAACACGATGTGGATGCCGCCGGGCTGCATGGTCAGCGTCTGGCCCGCCGCGATCTCGACCGCGGCGATGTCGCGCACGGCCAGCACGCCCTGGTCGTCCACCGTCGGCGCCTGGAACACGCCCGGCGCGGCGAAGTCGATCTCGGCCGCGGTCAGCGTGACGGCGGTGTCGGAGGCGTTCTCGATGGTGACGAAGACCTCGATCGCGTGCGCGGTGGCACTGCCCGCGACGGTGTAGGCGTGGCTCACCGTGATGCCGGCATTGGCGAAGGTGTCGCCGTCGTGGTGCGCCGACACGGGCATCACCGTGCCCGCGGCGAGCGCCGCGGCGAGGAAGGTGCGTCTGAACATGGGTCGATCCTTTCCGGGGCCCTCCGCCCCGATCTGCGGTTTCACTGTCCGTCCGACGGTCAGATGTCCTGGCTCGCGCGTCACCGCCGGCCCCGGCCTTCCCAGCCCCGGGAGGGGGCCAGTGGCGTTTCGGGAACGGCTCTTCGCCTACAGTTGCGGGGGCAGCGCCGGCATCGGACCGGCTTCCCTGATGTCCTTCGGATGAAGGTGTCGAACACGGCGACGTTACCGGGGCGGACGGCGCGGCGCAAGGAGATGCGCGTTCAGCGCCGCGCGACCCCGAAGGCCGCCCGGCCGGCGCGGGCCGAGGCGATCCCGGCACCGAGGATGAGCGCGAGGCCCGCCCAGGTCAGCGCGTCGGGCAGGTCGCCGAAGACGACCCAGCCGAGCACCGTCGCCGCCACGAGCTGGAAGTAGACGAGCGGCGCGATCGCCGATGCGGTGCCGATGCGGTAGGCCATGAGCAGGAGGAGGTTCCCTGCCATGGAGAAGAGCCCCGAGGCGAGGAGCAGCCCCGCCATCCCGGCATCGACGGGCGGCACGCGCGGGAGCGCCGCCGGCGCGAGCAGCGCCGCGCCGCACAGGAGCTGCGTGAAGAGCAGCGCGAGCGGGCTGCCGAGCCCGGTCACCGCCCGCGACGCCGTGAGGAAGCTGCCGTAGAAGAGCCCCGCGAGCACGGCGAACCAGAGCCCGGGCGCCGCGTCGAAGCCCGGCCGCACCACGAGCAGCACGCCCGCGAACCCCACCGCCATGAGCGCCGTGCGCAGCCGCGTCACGGGCTCGCGCAGGACCAGCGCCGACAGCGCGTAGCTGACGATCGGTCCGATGAAGAAGGCGGCGAAGACGGAGGCGATGGGCGCGGTGGCGAGCGCCGCCTGGATCGACACGATGCCCGACGCCATGAGCACCGCGCGGCCCCAGATGCGCCAGTCGCGCAGGAGCCGGAGCGTGCCTGCGGGAACGAAGGGCAGCACGGCGAGCGCGCCGACGCAGAACCGTGCCCAGGCCACGAAGACCGGCGGCAGGCCGTGATCGGTCAGGAGGATCTTGCCGGCGGTGTCGCCCGCGGGGATGCAGGACATGGCCACGAACATGAGCGCGACGGCCGTCCAGGCCGATCCGCCGGGCCGCTCTGCGGGGTTCACGCGAACGTGCCCCGGTTTTGCAGCGCGCCGGTTCTTGTCTCGGTCATTCGGCTCGGGTTAACTCCGCCCCATGGTTGCGCTTCTCTCCCGCAGGCGGTTCGTCGCCGCTCTCGGTGCCACGACGGTCGGGGCCGCGGTGCCCGCATGGGCGGCACCGCCCGAGACGTCGCTGCGTCCCATTGCACGCGGCGAGGACCTGTTCAAGCGCACGCTGCCGACGCTCGAGGAGATCGTGCGCGACGCCGGCCTCGACGGCACGTGGAGCGTGGCGGTGGGCGACGTGGAGACCGGGCGCCTCGTCGAGGGTGTGAACGCGGGCGACGCGCACCCGCCGGCCTCGGTGGCCAAGGCGCTGACCGCGGCCTACGCGCTCGAGCACCTGGGCGAGGGGCACCGCTTTGCCACGCGGCTTCTCGCGACGGGTCCGGTGGGCGAGGACGGCACGCTCGAGGGCGACCTCGTGCTCGCGGGCGGGGGCGATCCGACCCTCGACACCGACGGGCTCGCCGCGCTGGCCGAGGACGCGGCCGCGGCGGGGGTCAGGAATGTGACGGGTCGGCTTCTCGTCTGGGGCGGGGCGTTGCCGCAGGTCGCCGCGATCGATCCCGGCCAGCCGGACCACGTGGGCTACAGCCCGTCGGTGTCGGGGCTGAACCTGAACTTCAACCGCGTGCATTTCGAGTGGACCCGCACGGGCGAGAGCTATGCCGTGACCATGGACGGCCGGTCGGCGCGGCTGCGCCCGCCGGTCAACATGGCGCGCATGGTGGTCGTGGCGCGGGGCACGCCCGTCTACACCTACCGCAGCGCCGAGGGGCGCGACGACTGGACGGTGGCCCGCGGGGCGCTGGGCTCGGGCGGCGCGCGCTGGCTGCCGGTGCGCCATCCCGAGCTCTACGCGGGCGAGGTGTTCCAGGCGGTGGCGGGCAGCGCCGGGTTGCGGCTGAAGGCGCCCGAGGTGGTCGACGCGCTGCCCGAGGGCGCGACCGAGATCGCCCGGCGCGAGAGCCTGCCGTTGACCGACGTGCTGCGCGACATGCTGAAATACTCGACCAACCTGACCGCCGAGGCGGTGGGCTGCGCGGCGAGCGTGGCGCGGGGCCTGGCGCCCGCGACGCTGGCGGCCTCGGCGGACGGGATGAACCGCTGGGCGGCCGAGGCGCTGGACCTGCCGGGCGTGGCGCTGGTCGACCATTCGGGGCTCGGCGACGCGAGCCAGATCGCCGCGGCCGACATGGTGGGGGCGCTCGTGGCCTTGCGGGAGCGGATGGAGCTGAAGCCGCTGCTGAAGCCGATCCCGATCCGCGACGACTCGCGCCGCGTGCTGCCGAACCATCCGCTCGACGTGCACGCCAAGACCGGCACGCTGAACTTCGTGAGCGGGCTCGCGGGCTACCTCGACTGCCCGGACGGGACGGAGCTGGCCTTCGCGATCTTCTCGGCGGACATTCCGCGGCGCGACGCGATCCCGCGCGAGGACCGCGAGGGACCGCCGGGCGCGCGCGGCTACAACACGCGCGCCAAGAAGTTCCAGATGGCGCTCATCAAGCGCTGGGGCGGGCTCTACGGGTCGAGCTGACCGCCGCCCGGCCGGGGTTCAGCGGGCGGAGAGGTCGGTGGCGGCCGGCAGCCCGGGGATCCTGTCGTCGGCCGAGGCGCCGACGATCGGCAGGAGGCAGAGCAGCAGGGCGCAGAGGAGCGTGAACGTGCGCTTGGTCATCATGAAACGGGTCCCTCGAATTCTTGCTTTCAAACGTGGCGTGCGGAAAAAAACGACCGCATGCGAGGACCGTAGCACGCGCCGGCCATGATGCCGAGGTGCGGGATACCCGACCTGCGGGGCGAATCCGCCCGCAACGCCGCTGGCCCGCCCGGCCCGCCCGTGTCAGGATGGGATGGAACCCGGCGAACAGGGAGAGGCGCATGCCCCGGATCACCCACCCCAGCGACGTGCAGACCGTTCTCACCACCTTCGAGACGAGCCCCGGCACCTGCCAGGACCTGCTCGACGCGCTGCAGGAGGCCTATGACGGCTTCATCTCGCGGCAGCCGGGCTTCGTGGCGGCGGGCCTGCACGTGAACGACGCGCAGACGCGGATCGCCAACTACTCGCAATGGCGGCGGCGCGAGGATTTCCTCGCCATGCTGCGCTCGGACGAGATGCGCGCCCACAACCGCCGCTTCGCCGCCCTGTGCCGCGGCTTCGAGCCCGTGATGTACGACGTGGCGGCAGTGTTCGGGGTGCCGGACTGACAGAGGCGACGCCCGCCCTATCTGGCGCGGGCAAGGAGACACCGACATGACCGACGACGACCTGGCGCTCGGGGCCCGCGAGGGGCTGCCCGACGCCCTGCGCCAGCTGCTCGAGGCGTATCCGCGCGACAGCTGGGAGGGACATTCCAACTTCAACGGGCTGGTGCAGTTCTGGCTCGAGCGGCACGTTATGTTCCGCAAGCTGACCGCGCTGTTGCGCGAGGACGCGGAAGGCGCGATGGACGGGCGGCTCGACCCGGAGGTGCAGAAGGCGCGGCTGGCGCAGTACGGCAACCTCCTGGTGAACGAGCTGCACGGCCATCACCGGATCGAGGACCATCACTACTTCCCGGCGCTGAGCGGCATGGAGCCGCAGCTGGTGCGGGGCTTCACCCTGCTCGACCGCGACCACCACGCGATGGACGGGCTTCTGGAGCGGTTCACGCTGTCGGCGAACGGCGTCCTGCAGGGCGGCGAGGCGGGCCCGTTCCGCGAGGAGCTTCTGTCCTTCGACGCGCTGCTCGACCGGCATCTCGTCGACGAGGAGGAGCTGATCGTGCCGGTGATCCTGCGGCACGGGGCGGACGCGCTGCACTGAGGCCCGCGCCTCAGGCGGGCGGGAAGCGCAGGGTGACCACGAGGCCGGGGCCCGCGTCGCCCAGCACGAGCTGCGCCCCGTGGGCCTGCGCGATCGCCGCCACCAGCGAGAGGCCGAGCCCGTTGCCAGGCGTCGTGCGCGAGCGTTCGAGCCGGTAGAGCCGGCGCAGGACGCGGTCGCGCTCGTCCTCGGGGATGCCGGGGCCGGTGTCGCGCACGACCAGGCAGGGGCCGTCCGCGGCCACGGCCACCGTGACGCGCGCCCGGGCGCCCGCATGCCGGAGCGCGTTCTCGATGAGGTTCGCGAGCGCCTGTCCCACGAGGTCGCGGGCGCCCGACACCATGACCGGCGCGGCGGGCAGGTCGGTTTCGAGGACGATGCCCGCATCGTCGGCGGCGGGCTCGTAGAGCTCGACGATCTCCCGCGCGACGGCGACGAGGTCGACCGGCGCGAACCGCGCTGCGGGCGCCCCGCCCTCGATCTGCGCGATCTCGAGCAGCGCGCGGAAGACCTGCGTGGCGCGGTCGGCCTCGATGCCCGCGGCCTCGGCGATCCGCGCGGGCTCGGTATCCTCCGCGAGATGCCCGCGCAGGTCGGCCAGCAGGACCGAGATGCGCTGCAGCGGCGTGCGCAGGTCGTGCGCGATGTCGGCCGAGACCTGGCGCAGCGCCTCGGTCGCGGCCTCGCGCTGCTCGGCCATGCGGTTCACCCGCTGGCCGATGCGCGACAGGTCGTCGCCCGCATGGTCCCGCCCGTCGTAGCGCGCCGACAGCTCGCCCGCCTCGAGCCGGCCGAGCGTCGCCTCGATGCGCGCGACGCGCCGCGCCGAGCGGCGCGCGATGAGGGTGCCGAGCCCCAGCGACAGGAGCGCGGTCGGCACGACCGAGAACGCGAGGAGCGCGAGGAAGGTGCGCCGCAGGTCCGCGAGCGGTGCGAGGCTCTCGGCGAGGATCAGCACGCCCGAGGACAGCCGGCGCACCTCGTGCAGGTAGCCCTCGTCCGACAGGGGGCGGCCGTCGGGCAGGGCGGTCAGGCGAGGGCGGCCGTCGTTCAGGACCGCGGCCGCGTTGCCCGCGCGCCGGCCGTCGTCGCCGAGGAACACGTAGATACTGTCGGCAGGGTCGGCGGCGCGGGCGCGGGCGCGCACGAGCGTGGCGAGCGCGGCGGGAGTGGCGGTCACGTCGAAACCCGCCATGCCCGCATCGAGGCTTTCGCGGATCTGCGCCTGCGCCGCGGCGCGCAGCTGGAGGTAGGCGCCGCCCAGCGTCACGAGGTTCACCGCCGTGAAGAGCGCCGCGAGCATCAGCGCGAGCCGTACGGGCGTGGAGCGGAACAGCCGGCGCGCCATCAGCCGTCGATCCGGTAGCCCGCGCCCCGCACGGTGACGATCAGGTCGCGGTCGAAGGGGCGGTCGACCTTGGCGCGCAGGCGCGAGACATGCGTTTCGACCACGTTGGTCTGCGGATCGAAGTGGATGTTCCAGACCGCCTCGAGCAGCATGGTGCGGGTCTGCACGCGGCCCTTGCGGCGCAGGAGGTGCTCGAGCAGCGCGAATTCGCGCGGCAGCAGGTCGATCTCCTGCCCGGCGCGGGTCACGCGGCGGCGCACGAGATCCATCTCGAGGTCGCCTGCCCGCAGCACGGTTTCGGCTTCTTCCGACAGCGGCAGGCGGCGGGCGAGGGCCGCGATGCGCGCCGAGAGCTCGCCGAAGGCGAAGGGTTTCGTCAGGTAGTCGTCGCCGCCCGCGCGCAGGCCCTCGATGCGCTCGTCGATGCCGCCCATGGCGGTCAGGAACAGGACCGGCGTCGCCACCCGCGCGGCGCGCAGCGCCTTGACCAGCGAGAGCCCGTCGAGGTCGGGCAGCATGCGGTCGACCACCAGCACGTCGTAGGAGGTGCGCGTCGCCTCGGCGAGCGCGTCGCGCCCCGAGGCCAGCCGGTCGACGGCGTGGCCTTCCTCGGTCAGGCCGCGCACGATGAAGTCGGCGGTGGTGCGGTCATCCTCGACGACGAGCAGTCTCATGGGCGAAGGCGTGGCTCCTTGCGGCTCGGGCGCTGGTCCGCCCCTGCGATCCACCAAGGGAAGGACACGCGGAATTGCAAGGGGCGGGGGGCGCCGGGCCCGCCGCCCGCGGCCCACATTGCGGATTTGTAATCGCGGCGGCGGGTGTCCTGCAATGCGGCGGGTCCATCTTGGCCTCGTGCGGCGGGACGACCCGTTGCGCGGCTTTCAGGGCCCCCGGCCGGGACCCGCCGCCCGACGGGCGGCGACCGGACGCGGGGCCGGGACGAAGATGGAGAGTTCGGGAATGAAGATGCAGGCAAAGACGGCGCGGCGCACGGCCGCGGGCGTGGCGATGATGGCGGCGCTGGCCACCGGCGGCATGGTCGTGGCGCAGGACGACGACGCGGCGGCGACGGCCCGGGACACCACTGTGCCGGCGGCGGCGGCGACGCGGTCCGGCGGCGACTATGTCGACCTCGTGGCGCAGCTGTCGCCGGCGGTGGTGACCATCGAGGTGACGAAGTCGCAGCCGGTCTCGGCCGAGGGCGGACCGCAGGGCGCCTTCCCGTGGGAGGAGTTCATGGAGCGTTTCGGCATGCCGATGCCGCACGGGCAGATGCCCGGGCCGGGCGGCCCCGGCGGTCCGCGCGGCCCGATGCAGGGCGCCGGCACCGGCTTCGTGATCTCGGCCGACGGGCAGATCGTGACCAACGCCCACGTCGTCAGCGGCGCGGACACGGTGACGGTCAAGCTCGAGGACGGCCGCAGCTTCGACGGCGAGGTCAAGGGCATCGACGAGGCGACGGATCTCGCGGTGGTCGAGGTCGACGCGGAGGACCTGCCGCACGTGACCTTCGGCGATTCGACCGAGCTGCGCGTGGGCCAGAACGTGATCGCCATCGGCAACCCGTTCGGGCTCGGCAACACGGTCACGACCGGCATCGTCTCGGCGCTGGGGCGCGACATCAACGCGGGGCCCTTCGACGACTTCATCCAGACCGACGCGGCGATCAACCGCGGCAATTCCGGCGGTCCGCTGTTCAACGAGGCGGGCGAGGTCGTGGGCATCAACACCGCGATCATCTCGCCCACCGGCGGCTCGGTCGGCATCGGCTTCTCGGTCCCGTCCGAGATCGCGTCGGACATCGTGGCCGACCTGGCCGATGACGGCGAGGTGACGCGCGGCTGGCTCGGCGTGCAGATCAAGCCGGTCTCGGACGAGGTGGCGCAGGCGCTGGGCTTCGAGACCCCGCGCGGCGTGATGATCGAGCGCGTGACCAGGGACACGCCGGCGCGCGCCGCGGGTCTCGAGCCGGGTGACATCGTGACGTCGGTCAACGGCCAGGAGATGGAGGGCCCGCGCGACCTGACCCGTGCCATCGCCATCGAGCGGCCGGGCGCGGAGGTGGACATCACCTTCCTGCGCGGCGGCAAGGAGCAGTCGGTGACCGTGACGCTCGGGGACCGCGCCGACATGCCGGCCTGACCGGGCCGGAGGAACTCGCCCGTCCCGCGATGGCGGGGCGGGTGCCGGGGGCGCCGCCGTGGTCCGGGGGGCGCCCCCTTTTTCGTGTACGGTCGGCAGGCGATGGCTTGATGCCGCGGCGCGGGGCTGCTTCCCTGCGGACCTGCGCGTTGCGGCCCGGAGGTCCCGCCCTGTGTCCATGCCCGATGTCCTCACGCGCGCCGCCGCGGAGCGGGCCGCGCTGTTCCGGCCGGGCGTGCCGGTCGTCCTCGAGCCGCTGGCGCATCCGCCGGACTTTCCTGACACGCGCGCGGTCTTTGCCCTGCGCTACGCGGACGGCGCAGCCTACGCGCTGAAGCTCGACCTCGCCCCGGGCGGGACGGGCGCGGGGCGCCTCGCGGCCGAGGCGGCGGCGCTCGACCGGCTGGCGCAGGAGTTCGCGGACCACGCGGCACTGGGCGTGGCGGTGCCCGAGATGCTGTCGCCAGACGGCACGGCGCTGGTGACCCGGCTCGTGCCGGGAGAGCCCGCGCGCGAGATCCTGCGGCGCGGCGCGCCCGCGGCGGTGCGCGCCGACATCTTCCGCCGGGCGGGACGGTGGCTCTCGGTGCTGCACGGCTCGGCGCCGGCCGAGAAGGTGCCGTTCTGGCCGCGCTGGATGCTGCGCGAGATCGACGCGCTGTGCACGGGCACGGACCTGCCGCCCTCCTGCGCGGGCGCGGTCGGCGCGCTGGCCCGCACCGCGCGGGAACTGGTCCGGCGGCCCGCGGCCAAGGTCGTGGCGCACGGCGATTTCCACGGCGGGAACCTGATGATCTGCCCCGGGCGGACGGTGGCGCTCGACCTGACGGAGGCGACGCGCAAGCTCGCCGTCTACGACATGGCGGATTTCCTGAAACTCGACGCGCTCTGCCCGGCCGACCGCGCCGAGATCGCGCCCGAGGGCATCGCGGCGGCGCATCTCGCCGCCTTCCTCGAGGGATATGGCGGCGAGGTCGACCGGGACGTCCTGCGGTTCTGCCTGCGCGCGCGGCTGGTGATCGAGCGGCTGCGCGGCGCGCGCGCCCGTGCGACACCCTACCAGCGCGCCAAGGCGGACGCGCTCGACCTGCGGCTGTCGGTGGCGTTCGGATGAGGAAGGTGACCGGACATCCGGCCCGAGGCCGGATTGGAGCGGGCGATGAGATTCGAACTCACGACCCTTACCTTGGCAAGGTAATGCTCTACCCCTGAGCTACGCCCGCGCTCCGTTCCGGGCCTGGGCCCGGCGATCTGTCCCAATGGAGCGGGCGATGAGATTCGAACTCACGACCCTTACCTTGGCAAGGTAATGCTCTACCCCTGAGCTACGCCCGCGTTCCTTGGGTGACGGCGATGTAAAGTCTCGGGCGGGGGGCTGCAAGAGGAAATTTTCCCGGATTTCGCGCGCCGCCGCGGCAGGCGTGACACGGGGGCGCCGCGCCGCCGTCCCGCATCGCGCGCCGGGCGGCGGTCGCGCCTCGTGCGGCGGCGTCGCATCGGGCGGCGGACCCGGGAGGCCGGGTGCCCGCAGGGCGCGCTTGACAGCCCGCACGGGCCGCGCCAACGCTCGCGCGCATGTTCGACCTGCGTCCCGTCGCCTATGTCATCGGCATCCTCGTCACGTGCCTCGGCCTGACCATGCTCCTGCCGATGCTCGTGGACATCGCGGAGGGGCGCGGCGAGTGGGCCGTGTTCCTCGAGGCGTCGATGATCACGGTGCTGGCGGGCACGCTGATGTCGATCGCCTCGGCGAACGCGGTGCGCGAGCGACTGTCGCTGCAGCAGACCTTCCTGCTGACCACCCTGGTCTGGGTGGTGCTGCCCTTCTTCGGCGCGATCCCCTTCGTCTTCGGGGCGACCGAGGCGCGGTTCGTGGATGCCTATTTCGAGGCGATGTCGGGCATGACCACGACCGGCTCCACGGTGTTCACCGGCCTCGAGGCGTTGCCCAAGGGCATCCTTCTCTGGCGGGGGCTGCTGCAATGGCTGGGGGGCATCGGCATCATCGTGGTCGCCATGGTCTTCCTGCCCGAGCTCCGGGTCGGCGGCATGCAGATCTTCCGCACCGAGGCCTTCGACACGATGGGGAAGATCCTGCCGCGCGCCACGCAGATCTCGGCGCAGATCTCGACCATCTACGTGTCGCTGACGCTTGCCTGCGCGCTGTGCTACATCGGCACCGGCATGAACGCGTTCGACGCCTCGGTGCACGCGCTCACCACCGTGTCGACGGGGGGATTCGCCAATACCGACGCCTCGTTCGGCGCCTACCAGGGGCCGGCGGAATACGTGGCCTCGGTCTTCATGATCCTCGCGGCGCTGCCCTTCGTGCGCTACGTGCAGCTCATCAACGGCAATTCGCTGGCGATCCTGCGCGACAGCCAGGTGCGCACCTTCCTCCTCATCATCGCGGCGCTGGTCGCGGTGACGGTGACGGTGCTGCTGCGGCTCTTTCCGCACCACCCCGAGCAGGCGGTGCGCGAGTCGCTCTTCAACATCGTCTCGATCATCTCGGGCACGGGCTATGCCAGCGTCGACTACATGGGATGGGGGCCGTTCCTCATCGCGCTCTTCTTCTTCATCGGGCTGATCGGCGGCTGCGCGGGGTCGACCGCGTGTTCGGTCAAGGTGTTCCGCTACCAGCTGCTGTTCGCCTCGGTACGCACGCAGCTGCGCAAGATCCGCGCGCCGCACGGCATCTTCACCCCGCGCTACGATGGCCGGCCGGTGGGCGACGACGTGCTCGCCTCGGTCATGTCGTTCTTCATGTTCTTCCTCGTGGTGCTGGGCATCGTGTCGGTGGCGCTGGGCATGACCGGGCTCGACTTCATCACCGCGCTGTCGGGTGCGGCGACGGCGCTCGGCAATATCGGTCCGGGTCTCGGGGACGAGATCGGGCCGGCGGGCAATTTCCAGAACATCAACGACGCGGCGAAGTGGATCCTGATCTTCGCCATGCTGCTCGGCCGGCTCGAGCTGATGGCGGTGCTGGTCATCTTCACCGTGCGGTTCTGGCGCGGCTGACAGGCCACCGCCCGCCCGGGGCTGTGGCAAAAGCAATGCGGCGCGCAGCCCCCGCGGCGGGGGCCGCTTGCCTTTCCGGCCCGGCTTGCGCTTGGTGGGGCGGTGATGACCGACGCCGCCGCAGAAATCGACACCGTAGCGACCGAGCCCGCGCTGATCCTGAGGATCCGCGGCCGCCTGACGCTCGCCGAGATGGCGGGGGCCGGCGCGCGGCTGCGCGCGGTCGCGGCCGACCGGCCGGTGACGCTCGACCTGTCGCGGCTGTTGCGGCTCGACACGGCGGGCGCCTGGGCCATCGTCACGCTGCGCGCGCGGCTCGCGGCCGAGGGGCACGCGCTGCGGATCGAGCACGCGGCGCCCGAGGTAGAGAGCCTGCTTGTCGCGGTCGAGGCCGCGCTGCCCCGCGCCGAGAGCGAGCCCCGCCCGCGGCGGAGCCTGCCAGACCGGCTCGACGCCCTCGGCCGGCGGGTGGCGGGCGCGGGCCATACGGGGGCCGAGATGCTGGGCATCTTCGGGTTGTTCCTCGCGCGGCTCGGGCGGAGCCTGGTGCATCCGCGCGAGTTCCGCCTGACCGCGCTCGTGCATCATTGCGAGGAGGTGGGGTTCCGTGCCGTGCCGATCGTCGCGCTGATGGCCTTCCTCATCGGCGTGGTGCTGGCGTTCCAGGGGGCGGTGCAGCTGCGCCAGTTCGGTGCCGAGGTGTTCGTGGTCGACCTCATCGCCATCTCCATCCTGCGCGAGCTCGGCATCCTGCTGACCTCGATCATCGTGGCGGGACGGACCGCGTCGGCCTTCACCGCCGCCATCGGGTCCATGAAGATGCGCGAGGAGATCGACGCGATGCGCACGCTCGGGCTCGACCCTGCGGCGATGCTGTTCGTGCCGCGGATCCTGGCGCTGCTGCTGATGCTGCCGATCCTCGGCCTCATCGCCAACGTGGCGGGGCTGTTCGGCGGCGGGCTGATGGCGTGGCTCACGCTCGACATCTCGCCGGGGATGTTCCTGACGCGCCTCGTCGACGGCACCGACGTCGAGAACGTTATGGTGGGCCTGGTCAAGGCGCCGGCCTTCGCCGTCATCATCGGCGTGGTGGGCTGCCACGCGGGCATGAAGGTCGGCTCGAACGCCGAATCGCTCGGGCGGCAGACCTCGTCCGCGGTGGTGGCGGCGATCTTCGCCGTCATCGTGGCGGACGCGGTGTTCTCGGTCTTCTTCGCGCAGGTGGGGATCTGAGCCATGCGCAATGCCGATGCCGAGATCGTCATCCGGGTGCGCGGCCTCGTCACGCGCTTCGGCCCGCAGGTGGTCCATGACGGGCTCGACCTCGACGTGCGCCGGGGCGAGATCCTCGGCATCGTCGGCGGATCGGGCACGGGCAAGTCGGTGCTCCTGCGCGAGATCGTCGGCCTGATGCGTCCCGCGGCGGGGCAGATCGAGATGCTGGGCACCGACGTGCAGCAGGCGACCGAGGCCGAGCGCGCCATGCTCGAAAGCCGCATCGGCGTGATGTTCCAGGACGGCGCGTTGTTCTCGTCGCTGACGGTGCGCGAGAACGTCGAGGTGCCGATGCGGGCGGTCCCGGGGCTCGATCCCGCGACGCGCGCCGCGCTCGCCGATCTCAAGATCTCGCTCGCGGGGTTGCCTTACCTCGCGGGCGACAAGTATCCGTCGGAACTGTCCGGGGGCATGCGCAAGCGCGCGGGCCTCGCCCGGGCGCTGGCACGCGATCCCGAGATCGTCTTTCTCGACGAGCCGACGGCGGGGCTCGACCCGATCGGCGCGTCGGCCTTCGACCGGCTGATCCACCGGCTGAGCCGCGCCATGGGGTTGACGGTGTTCCTCGTGACGCACGATCTGGACACGCTGCACGCGGTCTGCGACCGGGTCGCGGTGCTGGCCGAACGGCGCGTGCTGGTGACCGGAACCATGCAGGAGATGCTCGACGTGGACCATCCGTGGGTGCACGACTACTTTCACGGTCCCCGCGCGCGGGCCGCGCTGGCCACGGCCGGGAAGGAGTGAGGCATGGAAACGCGCGCCAACTACGTGCTGATCGGGGCGTTCACGCTGGCGGGCCTGCTGGGCCTGCTCGGGTTCTTCCTGTGGTTCGCGAACGTGCAGATCGACCGGCAGTTCGCCTATTACGACGTGCGCTTCGACAGCGTGTCGGGGCTGTCGAACGCCTCCGACGTGCGCTTTGCCGGGCTGCCGGTGGGGCAGGTGGTGGACGTGCGGCTGGCGCCCGACCGTGACGGCACGGTGCTGGTGCGGCTCGAGGTCGACGCCGAGACGCCGGTGCGCACCACGTCCGAGGCCACGGTCGAGAGCCAGGGGGTGACCGGGGTCGCCTATGTGGGCATCTCGGCCGGGGAACCCGCTTCGCCGCTGCTGACCGAGGCGTCCCAAGACGACATCCCGCGCATTCCGGCGGGCCGGTCGGTGCTGCAGTCGCTGTCCGAGGACGCGCCCGAGCTTCTGCGCGAGACGCTCGTGACGGTGCGCGAGCTCAACGCCCTGATCAGCCCCGAGAACCGCGGACGGATCGAGACCATCCTCGTCAACGTCGAGGGCGCGTCCGGCGATTTTGCCGACGTGCTGAGCGACTTCTCGGACGTGACCTCCGAGATATCGGGCTTTGCCGCGCAGATCGACCGCTTCAACGCGACGCTCGAGGCGCTGACCGGCGAGCTGTCGACGGTGCTCGCCACCGCCGACCAGACGCTCGTGAACATCGGCGGCGCGGCGCGCGAGGCGCAGACGCTGCTCGAACGGGGGCAGGTGACGCTCGAGGCCGCGACCGGCACGGTCGAGGATGCGGGCGGGTACCTGTCGAACGACCTGCCGGCGCTGACCGTCGAGCTTCAGGGCGCGATCTCGGACATCCGGCGCGAGCTGCTGGGCCTCTCGCGGCAAGCGGAGGACGTGCTCGTGACCTTCGACGCGGCGGGGCGCGCGGCCACCGCGCGGTTCGAGGAGGCCGAGCCGCTCATCGACAACACGCTGGCGCTGGTCGCCGACCTCGACCGCGCCACGGCCGAGATCGAGCAGGCGGCGGTCGATTTCGACCTGCTGATGATGGGCGACGGAACGGCGCTCGTGGCCGAGGCGCGCGCGGCGCTCGACCTCGCCAACGGCGCCATCGCGTCGTTCGAGGGCCTGACCGAGGAGGGGCGGACGCTCCTCTCCGAGGGGCGCGGCACGGTGGCCGCGGCGACGGGCGCGCTGAACCGCGCCGACGGGCTGCTCTCGACGGAGCTGCCGGCGCTCGCGACCGCGGTCGAGGGCGCGGTGGGCGACCTGCGCACCCAGCTGGCCGCGCTCACCGGCGACGCGCGCGAGCTGATCGCCACGTTCGAGGCCACGGGCGGCGCCGCGACCGAGCGACTGACCGAGGCGCAGCCCGTCATCGCCGAGCTGCAGACTCTGGTCGTCCGCCTGACCGAGGCCACGGGCAGCATCGACGCCGCCGCGGGCGAGTTCACGGCGCTTCTGACCGGGGACGGCGCGGCGCTGGTGGCCGAGGCCCGCACCGCGATCGCCGAGGCGACGGTGGCGATCCGCGCCATCGCCGAGACCGCCGAGACCGACCTGCCGGTGGTGGTCGCGGACGTGCGCGCGGCCACCGCAACCGCCGCGCGGGTGATCGAGGAGGTGGGCGCGAACCTCTCCGATGCCTCGTCGCAGGTGTCGGGCCTGACCGACGAGGCGCGCGCGGCGATCGGCACGGCGACGCTGACCTTCTCGAACGCGAACGCGACGCTTCTCGCCGTCAACCGCGCGCTCGAGACCGGCGAGCGCACGCTCGAGGCGGCCGAGAGCGCCTTTGCCGGTGCCGACCGGGTGATCAACGAGGACGTGGCGACCATCACCACCGACCTGCGCCGGGCCATCGCGACGCTCGACGGTGCGGTGGCGCAGGTCTCGGGCGACATCCCGGCGGTCACCGCCGACCTGCGCGCGGCGGCACGTTCGGCGCAGGAGACCTTCGCCGAGGTGCAGCGCCTCGTGGCCGAGAGCGGCCGGCCCATCGCAGACTTCGCGGGCGAGGGATTGCCCCAATACACCGCGCTCGCCAGCGAGACCCGCACGCTGATCCGCAACCTCGACCGGCTGACCGAGCAGCTCTCGCGCGATCCCGCGCGGTTCTTCCTCGGCACCGACGCCCCCGCCTTCAGACGATGAGACCGCCCATGCGCCCCGCGTTCCTCCTGCCGATCCTTGCGCTTCTCCTCGGCCCCGGCTGCTCCGCCCTGTCGGCGCTGGGCGAGGCGACCGCGGTCCTCGACGTCTACGAGCTGCGCGCGCCCGAGGCGGTGCCGACCGGCCCGCGGCGGTCGCTCGAGGTGACGGTGGTGCTGCCGACCACCACCGGCGCGCTCGACACCGACCGGATCATGGTCAAGCCCGATCCGCTCGCGGCGCAGTACCTGCCCGACGCCCGCTGGGGCGAGGAGGTGCCGGTGCTGGTGCAGTCGCTGATGCTGCGCACGCTGCAGGAGACCGAGGCCTTCGCCTACGTGGGACGCGACCCCCTGGGCATCTCGGGGGACGTCGCGGTGGTCGCCGACGTCATCGATTTCCAGGCCGAGGCGGACGCGGACGGGCCGGGGGCGACCGTGCGCCTGCAGCTCAGCGTGCAGGCGGTGCGCGAGAGCGACGTCGCGATCCTGTCGAGCCGGACGTTCGAGGCGACGGCGCGCGCCGCGGACACCGAGACGCGCACCATCGTCGCCGCCTTCGACGCGGCGTCGGCGCAGCTCCTCGTGGCGTTCGCCGAATGGGCGGTCGGCGCGCTGCGCTGAGCCCCGTGCCACCGCCGAGGCACTGGCGCTTGATCACGCGAAATTCACCGACTAACGTTAACGAACCACCGGGTCCGATGTTGCGGGTCCGACGATAAATGCTGGGCAGACAAGGCCTTCGTGTGGCCGCGCGGACGCGGCCGACTAAGTCGCTCCCTTGCGGGGCCGCACGCGGCCCGTCGCTCCAGTTCTCCGCCGGCGGACCCGTCCGCCGGTTCGGAAAGACACAACGATAACCGGGAGAAAGCCATCACATGACGCATTTCACCAAACTCGCCGCCGTTGCGGCGCTGATGACCGGCTCGGCCGCGTCGGCGCAGGAGTTCATCACCATCGGCACGGGCGGGCAGACAGGCGTCTACTACGTCGTGGGCCAGTCGATCTGCCGGCTGGTCAACCGCGGCACCTCCGAGCACAACCTGCAGTGCACCGCGCCGTCGACCGGCGGATCGGTCGCGAACATCAACGCGATCAAGGCCGGCGACCAGACCATGGGCGTCGCACAGTCCGACCAGCAGTACTACGGCTACAACGGCGAAGGGTCTTTCGACGCACCGTTCGAGAACCTGCGCGCGGTGTTCTCGGTCCACCCCGAGCCGTTCACCGTGGTCGCACGCGCCGATTCCGGCATCGAGACCTTCGAGGACCTGAAGGGCAAGCGGGTCAACATCGGCAACCCGGGCTCGGGCCAGCGCGCCACCATGGACGTGGTGATGCAGGCCGCCGGCATGACCACCGACGACTTCTCGCTCGCCTCCGAGCTGCAGGCCACCGAGCAGGCGCAGGCGCTCTGCGACAACAACATCGACGCCTTCGTCTACCAGGTCGGCCACCCGAACGGGTCGATCCAGGAAGCGTTCTCGAGCTGTGACGCGGTCTTCGTCGACGTGAGCGGCGACTACATCGACCAGCTGATCGCCGACAACAGCTTCTACGCCGAGGCGACCATCCCCGCATCGCTCTACGAGGGCATCGAGGAGGACACCGAGACCTTCGGCGTGCGCGCCACCTTCGTGACCTCGGCCGACGTGCCGGAGGACACCGTGTACACGGTGGTCAAGGAAGTGTTCGACAACTTCGACCGCTTCAAGCGCCTGCACCCGGCCTTCGAGAACCTCAACGAGGAAGAGATGGTGTCGGCGGGCCTTTCCGCGCCGCTGCACCCGGGTGCCGAGAAGTACTACCAGGAAAAGGGCTGGATGGACGGCGGTTCCTGATCGTTCCCGCGCCGGACGGAGCCCCATCGCGCGATGGGGCTCCGCAAAAACGCGTTTTTTGTAGATAACAATAATGGTGTCGTGCAGGCTGTTGAAATCGCCTGACAAGCAACGGCACGCAGCGGGACGACAGGGAGCGACGAACATGAGCCAGGATCCCAACCGGGGCGCCGGCAAGGCGCTCAGCCAGGAGGAGCTCGACGAACTCGTCGCATCCACGGATGCAGGTGGACGCTCGCCCGCTGGTTCGGTCGGCATCCTGATCACGGTGGTCGCGCTGGCCTGGTCGCTGTTCCAGCTCTGGATCGCCTCGCCCATCCCCTACATGCTGGGTTTCGGCGTCTTCGGCGCGACCGAGGCCCGCGCCTTCCACCTGGGCTTTGCCATGTTCCTCGCGTTCATGGCGTTCCCGGCCGCGCGCACGCCGTTCCAGATGGGCCTCGGGATCGTGGTGCCGCTGTTCCTGTCGATCCTCTTCTGGGTCGGGTCGGGAGGCTCTGCCTGGTGGTCCCTGCTGATCGGCGCGGCGGTCATCGTCTGCGTCGTGCTCGGGTCGCCGCGCGACCGCGTGCCGCCCTGGGAATGGGCGCTCGCGCTCATCGGCGCGTCCTCCGCGCTCTACATCTATTTCGCCTATGACGGCATCGCCAACCGGGTCGGCGCGCCGATCACGCAGGACCTCGTGGTGGGCGTCATCGGGCTCCTGCTGCTGCTCGAGGCCACGCGCCGCTCGCTCGGCCCGGCGCTGATGATCGTGGCGACGGTGTTCCTCGCCTACACCTTCCTCGGCCCCTACATGCCGCAGCTCATCGCGCATTCGTCGAAATCGCTGGGCGTGGTGATGAACCACCAGTGGATCACGACGCAGGGCGTGTTCGGCATCGCGCTCGGCGTGTCCACGTCCTTCGTGTTCCTGTTCGTGCTGTTCGGGTCGCTCCTCGACAAGGCCGGCGCGGGCAACTACTTCATCCAGGTGGCGTTCAGCCTGATGGGCCACATGCGGGGTGGCCCCGCGAAGGCTGCGGTCGTCTCCTCGGCGATGACCGGCCTCATCTCGGGCTCGTCCATCGCCAACGTGGTGACCACCGGCACCTTCACCATCCCGCTCATGAAGAAGGTGGGCTTCACCTCGGAAAAGGCCGGCGCGGTCGAGGTCGCATCCTCGGTGAACGGGCAGATCATGCCGCCCGTCATGGGCGCCGCGGCCTTCCTCATGGTCGAATACGTGGGCATTCCCTATTTCGACGTGGTCAAGCACGCCTTCCTGCCGGCGGTGATCTCGTACATCGCGCTCGTCTACATCGTGCACCTCGAGGCGATGAAGCAGGGCATGGAAGGGCTGCCGCGCGCCTACACGCCGAAGCCCATCGTCCAGCGCCTGATCGGCATGGCCTTCATCATCGCCGCGATCTGCGCGCTGTCCTTCGCCGTCTACTACGGCATGGGCTGGATCCGCACGGTGTTCCCGGACACCGCGGGATGGATCCTCTTCGCTCTGCTGACCGCGGTCTATGTGGGCCTCGTCTACATCGCCTCGAAGGAGGAGATCCCGACCCTCGACAAGGAGGGCGAGGGCGTCCAGACGCTGCCGCTGCCCGGGCCGACGATCCGGTCGGGCCTGCACTACATCCTGCCCGTCGTGGTGCTGGTCTGGGCGCTGATGGTCGACCGGCTGAGCCCGGGGCTCTCGGCGTTCTACGCCGCGGCCTACATGATCTTCATCGTGCTGACGCAGCGGCCGCTCATGGCGATGTTCCGCAACCAGAGCCGCTACGGCGAGGCGGCGCGCCGCGGCGTGATCGACCTGGTCGACGGGCTCGTGACCGGTGCGCGCAACATGATCGGCATCGGCATCGCCACGGCGACCGCGGGCATCATCGTGGGCGCGGTCAGCCAGACCGGGGTGGGCTCGGCGCTCGCCGACGTGGTCGAGGTCCTGTCGGGCGGCAACATCCTGGCCATCCTGTTCCTGACCGCGATCCTGTCGCTGATCCTCGGGATGGGCCTGCCGACGACGGCAAACTACATCGTCGTCTCTGCGCTGCTGGCGCCGGTGATCGTCACGCTCGGCGAGCAGAACGGGCTGATCGTTCCGCTGATCGCGGTGCACCTCTTCGTGTTCTACTTCGGGATCATGGCGGACGTGACGCCGCCCGTGGGCCTCGCGTCGTTCGCGGCGGCAGCGGTGTCCGGCGGCGACCCGATCAAGACCGGCGCGGTGGCGTTCTTCTACTCGCTGCGCACTGCGGCGCTGCCGTTCCTCTTCATCTTCAACACGCAGCTCCTGCTGATCGACGTGGGCTGGATACAAGGGATATTCGTCTTCGTCATCGCGACGATCGCGATGCTGCTCTTCGCCGCGGCGACGCAGGGCTGGTTCCTTGCCAAGAACCGCATCCACGAGACGCTGGCGCTGCTGCTCATCGCGTTCACGCTGTTCCGGCCGGGGTTCTGGATGGACATGGTCTATCCGCCCTACGAGGCCGTGCCGCCCGCGCAGATCGAGGAGGCGGCCGAGACCACGCCGCCGGGCGAACGGCTGCGCCTGCGCATCGCCGGCGTGAACGAGATCGGCGAGCCGCTCGAGTTCACCGCGCTCCTGGCGCTGCCCGAGGGCGAGACCGGCGCCGAACGTCTCGAGGCGGCGGGTATCATCTTCCGCCAGGACGGCGAGAGCCTCATCATCGACGACGTGGCCTTCGACAGCACGGCACAGGAGGCGGGCCTCGACTGGGACCAGGAGGTGCTGCGCGTGCTGCAGCCGCTGCCGCAGCCGTCGAAATACCTGATGTTCATCCCGGCGCTCCTGTTGCTCGCGCTCGTGGTGTGGATGCAGCGCGGCCGGGCGTCGGCCGCGACGCGGACGCGCAAGGCCGCGGCATAGGGGACGGGGACATGTACAGAAACATCCTCGTTCCCGTCGACCTGACCGCGGACGCGTCGTGGAAGGCGGCGCTGCCGCAGGCGGTGGAACTCGCCCGTTTTTCGGGCGGGACGCTGCACCTCCTCGCGGTCGTCCCAGACATGGGGATGCCGCTGGTCGAGGGCTTCTTCCCCGAGCGCTACGAGGAGCGCGCCCTGCAATCGGCCAAGGGCAAGCTCGACATTCTCGCGCGGGCGGAACTGCCCGCCGAGATACCCCACGAGCAGCACGTGGCGCTCGGCCGGGTCTACGACCGGATCATCGAGGCGGCGGCGGCGCATGCGGCCGACCTGATCGTGATGGCGAGCCACGACCCGGACCGGACGCGGGACTTCCTGCTCGGCTCGAATGCCGACAAGGTGGTGCGCAGATCGCCTGTTTCGGTCCTGGTCGTTAGGGCGTAAGAGATGCGAATCGAACGAAGCTCGCGGGGCCTCTCCCTCCCGCGCGGCATCGGTTCAGGAGATCTCTTCGCATGACCCCATTCGCAATCGCTGGCATCCAGCAATACGTGAACCCGTTGCAGTCCAACGTGGACGGCATGATCCACCGGCTGGACGTGTGCCTAGCGCGGTTCCCGTGGACCCAGATGGTCCTGTTCTCGGAGCTCGCTCCCTTCGGGCCGCTCGACAAGTTCGCGCTGCCACCCGAGAACGAGACGATCGAGCGGTTCCGCGAGGCCGCGCGCCGCAACCGGGTGTGGCTGGTGCCGGGGTCGATGTTCCTGAAGGACGAGACCGGGCTCGTGCGCAACACCGCGATCGTCATCGATCCCGAAGGCGAGGTCGTCGCGCGCTACTCCAAGATGTTCCCGTTCCGGCCCTACGAGCAGGGCGTGACCGCGGGTACCGATTTCTGCGTGTTCGACGTGCCCGAGGTGGGCCGCTTCGGCCTGTCGATCTGCTACGACATCTGGTTCCCGGAAACCACGCGCCAGCTGACCGCCATGGGCGCCGAGGTGCTGCTGCACCCGGTCCTGACCGGCACCACCGACCGCGACGCGGAGCTTGCCATCGCGCGGGCCACCGCGGCGCAGTTCCAGTGCTACGTCTTCGACGTGAACGGGCTCGGCGCGGGCGGTGTGGGCAAGTCCTGCGTGGTCGACCCCTCCTCCACGGTGCTGCACCAGTCGGCGGGGCAGGAGGACATGTTCCCCATCGAGGTCGACCTCGCCGTGGTGCGCCGCCAGCGCGAGACGGGCATGAAGGGCCTCGGCCAGGTGCTGAAGAGCTTCCGCGACCGGTCGAACGATTTCCCGGTTTACGACCGGTCGTCCGGCACGGACGCCTACCTGCACACGCTCGGGCCGCTCGAGATGCCGCAGCAGGGGTCGCGCCGCGGCCTGCCGCGCGTCGATGTCGAGGCCGCCGCCGACCAGACGCCCGCGGACAGCGGGCCGAACGGGTTCTACTCCGCTCATCATGCCGGCGGCATGGGGGGCGGCACGCATAACGGCTGACGGTCAGGCTGACGCCTGCACGATCGTCGGCCCCGAACGAGGGAGGGCTGACGATGGAATCCGTCAACGAATACTACTCCGCGATCCAGCTGCGGTCGGACCGGTGGTCGGCGCTGCGCGAGGCCACCGACGCGCTGACCCGCGGCGGCACCGAGCGCCAGATGATCAAGCTGCGCGAGAGAACGCAGGCGCTGCTCGATTCCCTGTCGATGATCGAGCCCTACTGGGCGTTCCCGGGCATGACGGCGTTCGAGTACATGCGCCGGCAGTTCGAGCACGGCAGTTACGAGGACCTGTCCTACACCACCCACCGGATCCTGCGCGCGCTGACCAGCGGCGCCTATCGCCGCCGTCACATCCCGCTCGACCGCGACTCGATGGAGCCCGACGACAACGACGACGAGGCGATGCTGTCGCCCGAGGCACGCGCGCTGACCAAGCCCTATTTCGAGGTGCTGATCGTCGACCAGGTGAACGAGCACCAGGAGCGGTGGCTGAAGTCGAACGTGGCGCGCATGCGCCGGCCCGAGGATCCGTTCCTCTACGAGGCGGTGGTGGTGCCGAGCCTCGAGGACGCGCTGATGGGCGTCCTGTTCAACCACAACATCCAGGCCATCGTGGTGCGGCCGGGCCTCACCCTGAAATCCAAGTTCAACATGCCGCTGCTGAAGCGCTACCTCGCCGGCGCGGGCGGGCAGGAGGCGCTCGAGGACGTCGATCCGCACAATTACGGGCCCGAGCTCTGCCGCCTGATCGCGCGCGTCCGCCCCGAACTCGACGCCTACCTCGTGACCGAGCGCTCGGTCGAGGACATCGCGGGGCTCGACCTCGGCATCTGCCGGCGCGTCTTCTACAACCAGGAAGACTTCATGGAGCTGCACCTGAACATCCTCAGGGGCGTGCAGGCGCGCTACAAGACGCCGTTCTTCACCGCGCTGACGGAATATTCCAAGCAGCCGACCGGCGTCTTCCACGCCATGCCGATCAGCCGGGGCAAGTCGATCACGCGCTCGCACTGGATCCAAGACATGGGCGCGTTCTACGGGCCGAACATCTTCCTTGCCGAGACCTCCGCGACCTCGGGCGGGCTCGACTCGCTGCTCGAGCCGCACGGACCGATCAAGCAGGCGCAGGAACTGGCGGCGCGGGCCTTCGGGTCCAAGCAGACGTTCTTTGCCACGAACGGCACGTCCACCTGCAACAAGATCGTGGTGCAGGCGCTGGTGCGGCCGAACGACATCGTGCTCGTCGACCGCGACTGCCACAAGTCGCACCATTACGGGATGGTGCTGGCGGGGGCGCAGGTCAGCTACCTCGACAGCTATCCGCTCAACGAATACTCGATGTACGGTGCCGTCCCGATCCGCGAGATCAAGCACCGCCTGCTGGAGCTGAAGGCCGCGGGCAAGCTCGACCGCGTGCGGATGCTGCTGCTGACGAACTGCACCTTCGACGGCATCGTCTACAACGTCGAGCGGATCATGGAGGAGTGCCTGGCGATCAAGCCGGACCTGGTGTTCCTCTGGGACGAGGCGTGGTTCGCCTTCGCGCGCTTCAACCCGACCTACCGGCACCGCACGGCGATGAACGCCGCGAACGAGCTGCGCGTGCGGCTGCGGTCGGACGAGCACCGCCATGCCTACGAGGCGCAGCAGGCGGTCCTGAAGGACGCGGACACCGAGACGCTGATGAACACCCGGCTCCTGCCGCCGCCGTCGGCGCGGGTCCGGGCCTACGCCACGCAGTCGACGCACAAGACCCTGACCTCGCTCCGGCAGGGATCGATGATCCACGTCAACGACCAGGACTTCAAGGGAGAGGTCGAGCAGAGCTTCCACGAAGCCTACATGACCCACACCTCGACCTCGCCCAACTACCAGATCATCGCGTCGCTCGACGTGGGCCGCCGGCAGGTCGAGCTCGAGGGCTTCGAGTTCGTGCAGCGCCAGATCGAGGCGGCGATGGCGATGCGGCGCGCCATCGGCACCCACCCGCTCCTGCAGAAGTACTTCAAGGTGCTGACCGTGGGCGACATGGTGCCCGAGGAGTACCGCGAGAGCGGCGTGCAGGCCTATTACTCCGCCGACGAGGGTTGGGCCGAGATCTGGGACGCCTGGGACCGCGACGAGTTCGTTCTCGACGCGACGCGCGTGACGCTCGCCGTGGGCGGCACGGGCTGGGACGGCGACACGTTCAAGACCCAGATCCTGATGGACAAGTACGGCATCCAGATCAACAAGACCTCGCGCAACACGGTGCTGTTCATGACGAACATCGGCACCACGCGGTCCTCGGTCGCCTACCTGATCGAGGTGCTGGTCGAGATCGCCAAGGGTCTCGACGACCTGATCGACGACGCCAGCAAGATGGAGCGCCGCGCCTTCGAGCGGCGGGTCAAGGGCCTGATGGAGGACCTGCCGCCGCTACCGGACTTCTCGCGGTTCCACGACGCCTTCCGGGCCGACAGCGAGACGCCCGAGGGCGACATCCGCTCGGCCTTCTTCCTCGCCTACGACGAGGGGAACTGCGACTACCTCGAACTCGACGGATCGCTCAAGGCGGCGCTCGACGCGGGAGAGGAGGTGGTCTCGGCCTCCTTCATCATTCCCTATCCGCCGGGCTTCCCGATCCTCGTGCCGGGACAGGTGATCAGCCGCGAGATCCTCGCCTTCATGCGCGCGCTCGACGTGAACGAGATCCACGGCTACCGGCCGGATCTCGGCCTCAGGGTCTTCACGACCGAGGCGCTCGACCGCCTGTCCGGAACGAAACTGTCCCACGCAGCGGAATGACAACAGGGAGACGACAGCACCATGGCCGCCAAAGAGCTTCGCAACATCTCGGAAATCCGGCGCTTCTTCCACCGGAACGAGGACCCGATCTATTTCATCTCCGCGACCAACTTCAACCTGCTGGGGCTCGACGAATGGGCCAAGAACTTCAAGTACATCTGCTACATCGACTGCTATGACGGCAAGCATCCGAACGTGTTCTGCCCCTCCGAGCAGCCGCATGCGGAGTTCCAGTCGATCGAGGACATCAACAACTACCTCCTGCAGCACAAGGAGGTGATCGACTTCATCAAGCGGCGCGGCGGCAAGCCCAAGTTCGTCTTCCTCATGTTCGACGAGGAGACCGAGCGGCTGTCGCGCGAGCTCGGCGCCGAGGTCTGGTTCCCGCGCGCCAAGCTGCGCCAGAAGATGGACAACAAGATCGAGACCGTGCGCGTGGGCAACAAGGCGGGCGTGCCCTCGGTGCCGAACACCCTGTCCGAGATCAGGGATTACGCGCACCTGAAATCGGTCTCAGAGAAGGCCGGGATCGGCTACGACCTCGTGCTGCAATCGGCCTTCGGCGACAGCGGGCACACCACGTTCTTCATCCGCTCCGAGGCCGATTTCCGACGCCACGAGCACGAGATCGTGGGGCAGGGCGAGATCAAGGTGATGAAGCGCATCGACTGCCGCGGCTCGGCGATCGAGGCCTGCGCCACCAGCGAAGGCACGATCGTCGGCCCGCTGATGACCGAGCTCGTGGGGTTCAAGGATCTCACGCCCTATCGCGGCGGCTGGTGCGGCAACGAGATCCTCTCGACCGCCTTCCCGCCGAAGGTGCGCGAACAGGCCCGCGATCTCACCTTCAAGTTCGGCGAGCAGCTCCGCAAGGAGGGCTACCGCGGCTATTTCGAGCTCGACTTCCTCATCGACAAGAAGACCGGCGACCTCTGGCTCGGCGAGCTCAACCCGCGCATCACCGGCGCCTCGTCGATGACGAACCACGCGGCCTTCGCGCATGCGGACGCGCCGCTCTTCCTGTTCCACCTGCTCGAGTTCTCGAAGAAGAAGTTCAGCCTCGACGTGGACGAGCTGAACGCACGCTGGGCCGACCCGGACAACATCGATTCGTGGTCGCAGATGGTGATCAAGCACACCGACGACAGCGTGGACATCTGCACCGCGGCGCCCGAGACCGGCATCTACCGGATGCTCGAGGACGGCCGCGTGGTGTTCGACCGCTTCGACTACCACCGCCGCGCGGTCGAGAGCGAGAACGAGGCGTTCTTCCTGCGCATCATCCGCCCCGGCGACTACCGCTACGAGGGCGCCGATCTCGGCATCCTCGTGACGCGGGGGCGGTCCATGACCAAGGGCTTCCAGCTCAACGAGCGCGCCAAGAAGTGGATCCACGGCATCAAGAGCCAGGTCTCCGGCAAGGCGCTGCCGGTGGCGCAGGCGGGCCCGGCGCTGGCCGACCCGGCCTTCAAGATCATGTGACGGGCGCGCGCCCGGGCGGCCTGCCGCGCCGCCCGGGGCCGGTCCGTCCGCACAAAAGCGAAAGGGTTCCCATGCCGCTCTGGCGTGCGATCTCGGAGGACGCGCCGGGCCCGAAATGGGCGGCGCTCTTCCACGAATACTGGCCGGGCTACCGCCGCTGGTGGCTGAAGGAGGGGGACGCCGCGCGTCCCTCCTACCTCGAGAGCCGCCGCGCGCTCGCGGCCCACATGCCCGAGATCGTCCCGCTCTGGGAGGAGCTCTGCGAACTTGCGGGCGGCGGCGACCAGGCGGCGCGGTTCCTGTCCTTCCACACGCCGCCGCCCTACCTCTCGGGCTGCAGCCAGGCGATCTGGCCGGGACGCGAGCCGGTCATGGTCCGGAACTACGACTACGCCCCGGATGCCTTCGACAGCCTGATCCTGCGCACGCGCTGGCAGGGCCGCACGGTGGTGGGCGTCTCGGACGGGCTCTGGGGCCTCGTCGACGGGATGAACGATGCGGGCCTCGCGATCTCGCTCACCTTCGGCGGGCGGCGGATCGTGGGGCAGGGCTTCGGCGTGCCGGTGATCCTGCGCTACGTGCTGCAGACCTGCACGACCGCCGAGGAGGCGGGCGCGGCGCTGGCGCGCCTTCCGACCCACATGAGCTACAACGTCACCGTCCTCGACCGCAAGCGGCGCTACCTCACGGCGATGATGGCCCCCGACCGCCCGACCATCGTGACCCACGCGGCGGTCGCCACGAACCACCAGGAGAACGTGGAATGGGTGAGCCACGCGCGCTTCACCGCCACGGTCGAGCGCGAGCGCTTCCTGCTGCAGCGTCTGACCCTGCACCGCGACCCCGAGGACAGGTTCGTGCGCGCCTTCCTCAAGCCGCCGCTTTATTCCACCGCCTTCGCGCACGGCTTCGGCACGCTCTACACCGCCGTCTACCGGCCGCGGAAAGGGCAGATGGAGGTGCGCTGGCCCGGCACCGTCTGGAGCCAGAGCCTCGCCCGCTTCGAGGAGGGCGTCCGCCTCGTCGAGGTGCCGGGCGCCGCCTGATCCCCGGGCGCGCCGTCCGGGCTTCTTCTTGGCCGAAATATCCCCGCCGGAGGCTCCCGCACCCGCCGCGGGCGCGCCGGCCGGGCGCGCGGGAGAGGTTCCCACCGGCGCGCCGGCCGCCTAGACTGGGGCGGTCCCCTGACCCGGAACCCTTAACCCATGTCCCACATCTTTCCGCGCCACGCGAAGTCCGCGCCACCCGTCGCCACCGGGGGCGCGGGGTGCTACCTGCACGACGCCGCGGGCAAGGCCTATCTCGACGCCTCGGGCGGGGCGGCGGTCAGCTGCCTCGGCCACGGCGACCGCACGGTGATCGACGCGGTCAAGGCGCAGCTCGACAGCCTCGCCTTCGCGCATACGGGCTTCTTCACTTCCGAGCCCGCCGAACGCTTGGCAGACCTCCTGATCGCGCACGCGCCCGGCGATCTCGACCGGGTCTACCTGGTCTCGGGCGGCTCCGAGGCGACCGAGGCCGCGATCAAGCTCGCGCGGCAATACTTCGTCGAGACCGGCCAGCCGCAGCGCGGGCGGCTCGTCGCGCGCCGGCAGAGCTATCACGGCAACACGATCGGCGCCCTGTCGGCGGGCGGCAACGCGTGGCGCCGCCAGCAGTTCGGGCCGCTCCTCCTCGACGTACGCCACATCGATCCCTGCTACGAGTACCGCCTGCGGGCGGAGGGCGAGAGCGTCGAGGACTACGCCCTGCGCGCCGCCGACGCGCTCGAGGCGGAGCTCGAGAGGCTGGGTCCCGAGACCGTCATGGCCTTCATGGCCGAGCCGGTGGTGGGCGCCACGGCGGGCGCGGTGCCCGCGGTGCCGGGCTACTTCCGGCGCATCCGCGAGATCTGCGACCGCCACGGCATCCTGATGATCCTCGACGAGGTGATGTGCGGCATGGGCCGCACCGGCAGCCTCTTTGCGTGCGAGCAGGACGGGGTCGCGCCGGACATCCTCTGCATCGCCAAGGGGCTCGGCGCGGGCTACCAGCCGATCGGCGCCATGCTCTGCACGGGGCGGATCTACGACGCCATCGCGGAGGGCTCGGGCTTCTTCCAGCACGGGCATACCTATGTGGGTCACCCGACCGCGGCGGCGGCGGGCCATGCCGTGGTCTCGGCGATCCTCGAGCGGGGGCTCGTGGCGCGGTCGGCCGCGCAGGGCGCGGCGCTGCGCGAGGCGCTTGACGCGGTCTTCGGCCAGCATCCGCACGTGGGCGACATCCGCGGCCGGGGGCTCTTTCTCGGGCTCGAGCTCGTGGCGGACCGCGCGACCAAGGCGCCGTTCGATCCCGCGCGGCGGCTCGCCGCGCGCATCAAGGCCGCGGCCTTCGAGGCGGGGCTGATCTGCTATCCCATGTCCGGCACCATCGACGGGCGGCTCGGCGACCACGTGCTGCTCGCGCCGCCCTTCATCATCTCGGACGACCAGATCGGGGAACTCACGGACAAGCTCGGCCGCGCGATCGACACGGCACTCGCCGCCTGAGGCGGCCCCGCCTCCTCAAAATCGCCCGAATCCGGGGCTAGCACGCCTTCCGGGCGGGACAGACCGCGCCCGTGCACGCCGGAGGCCGCATGATGTTCGACCAAGCCGCGATGGGACCGACCTGGGCCGAGGGTTCGGCGCAGGGGCCCGCGCGCGCCGGGACGAGCGTGCACGTGGTCGACAGCCTCGAGGGTTTCCGCAAGCTGCGCCCGGCATGGCGCGCGCTCGAGGCGCGCGATCCGTTTTCCTCGGTGTTCGTGGGCCATGCCTGGCTCGAACGCGTGCTGCGCGACGGCGCCGGGCGCTGGCGCGTCTACGTGGTCCGCTCGGCCGCGGCGCAGGGCGCGCCGGTCGCGATCTGCACCACGGTCCTGCACGGCGGGTGGAACGCCGACGCGGGCGCCATGGAGACGACGCTCGCCACCGGCGGTCTTCTGACCGGGGCGGAGCTGACCGGCATCCTCTGCGATCCCGACCACGAGGCCGAGGCGCTGCCGGCGCTTGCCCGCGCGCTCGCCGCGCGGCCCTGGGGGCGGCTCGTTCTGGCGCAGGACGCCGCGCCTGCGCGCGCCGCACGGCTCGCCGCCTGCTTTCCGGCGGACCGGTTCGCGGTCGAGGCAGGCGAGGGCGCGATCCGCCTGCAGGTCCCGCTGCCCGACACGTTCGAGACCTGGCTGCAGACCGGCGCCAGCCGCGAGACGGCCCGCCGGGTGCGCCGGTTCTGCCGGCTGCTCGGGCAGCCCGGCGCCGCGCGGCGGCTGGACCAGACCGACCGGGACAGCTTTTCCCGCGACAGCGACGCGCTCCTGGCGCTCTGCCGCCCGGGCTGGGACGCTGCGCAGGGGACCGACGGGGCGGGACGGCGCGCAGCGCAGGTGCGCGCCGCGCTCGCCAACGCGCTTCGGACCGAGTGCCTGCTGATGCTGGTCCTGCGCGAGGGCGACCGCGTGGTGGGCGGGCTCGCCCACGTGCTCGATCACGAGTCGGACCGCGTGCACGTGCTCTTGGGCGGCGCGGATGCGGGTGGGGCGGAGGCGTCGATCGGCCTCGTCCTGCATGCCGAGGCGATCCGCTGGGCGATCTCGCACGGTTTCACGTACTACGATTTCGGCAACGGCGACGCGGCCTACAAGCGCGGGCTTGGCGGGCGGCCCTTCCGGCCGGCGCAGGTGACGGTGCGGCGCACGGGTGGGGATGCGGGGCCGCGGCTCGACCGGGCGACGCTCGGGGACGCGTTGCACGGTCTCGTGGGCCTGCTCGACGCGGGGCGGGTCGAGGACGCCCGGCGCGCGGCGGCGCAGCTCGCGGCGCTCGCGCGCTAGGGATCAGCGCGCGGCCATGGCCCGCGCCATGTCGATCATCCGCGCCGAAAAGCCCCATTCGTTGTCGTACCAGCCGAAGACGCGGACCTGGTGCGGGTCCGCGGACAGCGTCTCGGGCAGGGCGATCACCAGGCTCTCGGGCCGCGCGCGCAGGTCGCTCGACACGCAGGGGTCGTCGATGGCGCCGATGACCGGGCTCGCCGTGGCGATCCGGCGCAGCAGGTCCTTCGGGTCGCCCTCGAGCGGACGTTCGAGCGTCAGCACCGCGTCGATGGCCGACACGCTCGCCACCGGGACGCGCACGGCGGCGCCGGTGATGCGGCCCTCAAGCGCGGGCAGGACGCGGCCCACGAGGCGCGTGGCGCTCGACGTGGTGGGCACCATCGACAGCGCGCCGGCGCGCGACCGCGCGAGGTCGCCGCGTGGCGCGTCCACCATGGGCTGGCTGCCGGTGTAGCAGTGGATGGTGGTCGTGTGACCCCGCGCGATGCCCCGGTCGTCGTGGATCGCGCGCAGGAGGGGAGCGAGCGCGTTCGTGGTGCAGGAGGCGTTCGACACGATGCGCGCGTCGCCCAGCGTGTCCTCGTTCGCGCCGATGACCAGCGTGCGCTCGGCCGCGTCGCAGGGCCCCGAGATCAGCACGTTGCGCGCGCCGGCCGACAGCCCCCGCGCGGCGCCCTCGCGCGTGCCGACGGTGCCGGTGCATTCGAGCACGACATCCACGCCCGAGAGGTCGAGCGCGCCGAGATCGTGCTTCGAGGTGAAGGGGATGGCGCGGTCGCCGACACCGAGCCGGCCGGGGCCTGCGGTGACGGCGTCCTGGAACGGGCCGAAGACGCTGTCGTAGCGGAAGAGGTAGGCGCAGGTGTCGAGCGGCGCGATGTCGTTGATCGACGCCACCTCGATGCCGGCGCAGTCCGTCCGGGTCAGGATCTGGCGCAGGATGGTCCGGCCGATGCGGCCGAACCCGTTGATGGCGATACGCATGTGCCCCTCTCCCCACACCGTTCCGTCGGCGCGGACGCTGGTTCAGATCGCCGCCGGGCGCAAGGGGGAGGCTGGCGGCGCAAGGCCGCCATGCGCATCAGGCGACGTTCTCGAGCCGGGTCTCGGGCGTCACGCCGATGGCGTGGCAGACGTCGCGGGTGAGCTCCGGCCGGTTCAGCGTGTAGAAGTGCAGCTTGTCGACGCCGCCCGCGATCAGCTCGGCGCAGAGCTCGCTGCAGAGCGAGGTGGCGAGAAGGTCCGACCGACCGTCGCGCTCGGCCGCCTCGAAGGCCTCGATCACCCAGGCGGGGATCACGGTGCCGCACTTCTCGGCGAAGCGGCGCGCGCCCTTCCAGTTCTCGACAGGGAAGATGCCGGGCACGATCGGCTTGTCGATGCCGGCCTTGTCGCAGGCGTCGCGGAAGCGGAAGAACGTCTCGGCCTCGAAGAAGAATTGCGTGATCGCCTCGTCCGCCCCGGCGTCGAACTTGCGCTTGAGATAGTCCACGTCGGCCTGCGACGACGGCGCCTCGGGGTGCTTGTCGGGATAGGCGCCGACGCGGATGGTGAAGTCGCGCGTGGCCTTCAGCGCCTCGATCAGCTCGCAGGAATTGGCGAAGCCGCCATCGGTCGGCACGAACGTGTCCTGGCCCTTGGGCGGGTCGCCGCGCAGCGCGACGATGTCGCGCACGCCCACGTCGTAGAAGCCGCGCGCGATCTCGAGCGTCTCCTCGCGGGTGGCGTCGACGCAGGTCAGGTGCGCGGCGGTGCGCAGGCCGGAATGGTTGTGGATCGCCTTGACGGCGTCACGGGTCAGCTCGCGCGTGGTGCCGCCGGCACCGTAGGTGACCGAGACGAAGCGCGGTCCGAGCGGCGCGAGGGTCTGCACGGTGTCCCACAGCCGGAAGGACGCCTCGAGCGACTTCGGCGGGAAGAATTCGAGCGAGATCTCGGGGCGGGGCATGGAGGGAATCCTTCGCATCTCTTTCGTCCCTTGTGCCAGCGCAGGCGTCGTGAGACAAACTCATAAATCTCAAGAACAACATGAGCCAAACCACGGTCATGCACATCGAGTTCCGCCACCTGCGCACCATCAAGGCGATCCACGAGGCGGGCGGCGTGGCGCGTGCCGCGGATCTTCTCAACATCACGCAGAGCGCGATGTCCCACCAGATCAAGGGGCTCGAGGACCAGGCGGGGGTCGAACTGTTCGTGCGCCGCTCGAAGCCGATGAAGCTGTCGCCGGCGGGCCTGCGTCTTCTGCGGCTGGCCGAACAGGTGCTGCCGCAGGTCGAGGCGCTGCAGGCGGAGTTCGACGGCCTGCGCAAGGGATCGTCGGGCCGCATGCACATCGCGATCGAGTGCCACGCCTGTTTCGAATGGCTGTTCCCGGTGCTCGAAGGGTTCCGCAAGCTCTGGCCGGACGTCGACGTGGACATCCGGCCCGGCCTCGCCTTCGACGCGCTGCCCGCGCTCCTGAAGGAGGAGGTGGACCTCGTCGTGTCCTCGGACCCCGAGGATCTGAACGGCGTGCGGTTCTCCGAGCTCTTCGACTACGCGCCGGTCTTCGTCGCGGCCTCGTCGCATCCGCTCGCGCAGAAGCCCTGGGTCGAGGCCGAGGATTTCCGCGGCCAGACGCTCATCACCTACCCGGTCGAACGCTCGCGGCTCGACGTGTTCAGCCAGCTTCTGACACCGGCCAAGGTCGAGCCGGCAAGCGTGCGGCAGGTGGAACTGACCGCGGTGATCCTGCTTCTCGTGGCGTCGAACCGCGGCGTCGCGGTCCTGCCCGACTGGGTCGTGCGCGAGGTGAAGTACAATTCCGACTACGTGACCCGCCCGCTGACCGAGCGCGGGATCACGCGCAGGCTATATGCCGCGACGCGCGAGACCGACGTGCAGAAGCAGTACGTCGCAGATCTGATCCGCCTCGCGCGGCAGGAGGCGACGCGCCTGCAGACGGCGTGACCGGGTCACCCACCCCACGCGGATCCCGTCGGCGGGCAACGCGCCGCGCGACGTGGTTCGGGTGGTCTGCCGCCGCGTATCGCGTTTCCCGATGGCGCCGCCGGTGCCGGACCGACCCCGGCGGTCAGCGTCCGGCGGTCAGAGCGCCTTGAGGTCGGAGGCCATCTTGCGGCCGTCGCGGCCCTCGCGCAGTTCGTAACTGACCTTCTGGTTGTCCGCGAGGCCGGTCATCCCGGACCGTTCCACGGCCGAGATGTGGACGAAGACATCCTTGCCGCCATCCTCCGGCGCAATGAAGCCGTAGCCCTTCGTGGTATTGAACCATTTCACGGTGCCCGTCGGCATGACCCGTGTCTCCTTTCGGTACTCTCAAGTGCAGCCCGCGGCGACGGGCCGATGTGCCACTGCCGCGTCAGGGCGCTGGAGACGGTCGCGGGAGCGGGGCCGGTCCGGAAGCGAGACGCGAGAGTCGCCAGCGGAAGGATTGCATGGACAATGCAAAAAGCAAGCGAAACGCGGTCGCGGTCCGAAGGATTGCACGATAATTCACCTTCTCGGACGAACAGCGGACGGGAGTGATACCGGATGATTCTCTACGGCCTGAAGGCCTGCGACACCTGCCGCAAGGCACGCAAGGCGCTGCCCGGCGCGGACTTCGTGGACGTGCGCGAGGACGGCATGACGGACGACGTGCGTCGCGCGGCACTCGACCGGTTCGGGACGGAGCTCTTGAACACGCGCTCCACCACCTGGCGCGGCCTGTCCGACGCCGAGCGCGCGGCGCCGCCCGAGGAGCTGCTCGCCGCGCATCCCGCGCTGATGAAACGGCCCCTGATCGTTGCGGGGGACGACATGTATCTCGGGTGGACGCCACAGGTGCGGCAGGCGCTCGGCGCGGACTGACGCCCGCGCCCGCCCGCCGTCCTAGAGGAGGTCGGGCGGCGTCGCCTCGCGGCCGAGCCTTGCCACCACCTCGTCGAGCGCGACGACCTCGGTCGCCTTCTCGCCGAGCCGGCGCAGGGTGACGGTGCGTTCCTCGACCTCGCGATGGCCGATCGCGAGGATCGCCGGCACCTTGCCGACCGAGTGCTCGCGGACCTTGTAGTTGATCTTCTCGTTCCGGAGGTCCGCCTCGGCGCGCACGCCCGCCGCCTGCAGCGCCGCCACGACCTCCTGCACGTAGGCGTCGGCCTCGGACACGATCGAGGCGACCACCACCTGCCGCGGCGCGAGCCAGAAGGGCAGGCGGCCGGCATGTTCCTCGATCAGGATGCCGATGAAGCGCTCGAACGAGCCGAGGCAGGCGCGGTGCAGCATGTAGGGCCGCTTCTTGTCGCCGTCCGGGGCCACGTAGACCGCGCCCAGCCGCTCGGGCAGGTTCGGATCGACCTGGAACGTGCCGCACTGCCAGACCCGGCCGATCGCGTCGGTCAGGTAGAAGTCGAGCTTCGGCCCGTAGAAGGCGCCGTCTCCGGGTTCGAGCACGTAGTCGCGCCCGACCGCCTTGATCGCGTTCTCGAGCGCGCCCTCGACATGGTCCCAGCTTTCCTCGGTGCCCACGCGCTTTTCGGGCCGCGTGGCGAAGCGGATCTCGAAATCCGGGAAGCCCAGCTCGCGGTAGACCCCGGCGAGGAAGTCGATGAACCGCGCGCATTCCTCCTGGATCTGGTCCTCGGTGCAGAAGATGTGGGCGTCGTCCTGGGTAAAGCCGCGCACGCGCATGATGCCGTGCAGCGCGCCCGAGGGCTCGAACCGCGCGCAGGAGCCGAACTCGGCCAGCCGCAGCGGCAGGTCGCGGTAGGACTTGAGCCCGTGGTTGAAGATCTGCACGTGGCACGGGCAGTTCATGGGCTTGAGCGCGTTGATGCGCGTGTGGTCGCGGTTCCGGGCGGCGGCGTCGTCGTTCTCGCCGTCGCGGCTCTCGTCGACCTCCACCAGGAACATGTGGTGCTGGTACTTCTCCCAGTGCCCGGACGCCTCCCACAGCTTGCGGTCGACCACCTGCGGGGTGTTCACCTCGCGGTAGCCGCCGGCACGCTGCTTGCGCCGCATGTAATCCTGCAGCGTGGTGTAGACGGTCCAGCCGTTCGGATGCCAGAACACCTGGCCCGGCGCCTCTTCCTGCATGTGGAAGAGGTCCATCTCGCGGCCGAGCCTGCGGTGGTCGCGCTTCGCCGCCTCCTCGAGGAAGGTCAGGTGCGCCTTGAGGTCGTCGCGATTTCGGAAGGCCACGCCCGAGATGCGCTGCAGCATCGGCCGGTCGGTCTGGCCGAACCAGTGCGCGCCCGAGACGCCCATCAGCTTGAACGCATCGGCGGGCAGCTGGCCGGTGTGCTGCAGGTGCGGGCCGCGGCAGAGATCCTGCCAGTCGCCGTGCCAGTACATGCGGATCGGCGCGCCCTCGGGGATGCGGTCCACGAGCTCGACCTTGTAGGGCTCGCCGCGCTCCTCGTAGAAGGCGCGCGCGCGATCGCGGTCCCAGACCTCGGTGGTCACGGGCTCGCGCGCGTTCACGATCTCCTTCATCTTGGCCTCGATGGCGCCGAGATCCTCCGGCGTGAACGGTTCGGCCCGGTCGAAGTCGTAGAACCAGCCCTTGTCGGTCACGGGACCGATGGTCACCCTGGTGTCGGGCCAGATCTCCTGCACCGCGCGCGCCATCACGTGGGCAAAATCGTGGCGGATCAGCTCGAGCGCCGCGGCATCGTCCGACAGCGTGTTGATGGCGATGCGCGCATCCTCGGTGATGGGCCATTGCAGGTCCCAGTGCGCGTCGTCGACCTGCGCCGAGATCGCCTTCTTCGCCAGCGATTTCGAGATCGATTCCGCGACCTCGGCAGGGGTCACGCCGGTCTCGTACTGCCGCTGGTTGCCATCGGGAAAGGTCAGGGAAATGAGGCTCATCGGCCTTGCTCCTCGTCGGTTCGGCGCCCACGGAACGCCCGGTTGCGGGTGATGTCTTGCGCGCTATCTGACGGGGGCCGCGCCCGGTGTCAAGGCGCGCGGCCAGCCACCGGAACGGCAGCGAGGACGGCAGACATGAGCGACGCGCACGAGGCGGACGTCCGCGGCATCTATGGCGCGGTCACCGACGACGACGGGGAGGCGGGCGCCCGCGAGGCCCGCAACGGCCTTCGGCACATGGTGTCGCTGTCGGTGCAGAAGGTCGCGGACGGCCTGATCGACCCCAAGCTCGTGCTCGCCTGGCTCATGAACGCGCTCGGCGCGCCGGCGGTGCTCGTCTCGGCGCTGGTGCCGATCCGCGAGGCCGGCGCGCTCCTGCCGCAGATCCTTCTCTCGGGGGTGGTCGAGGCGCGGCGCATCCGCAAGTGGGTCTGGGTCGCGGGCTGCGCGCTGCAGGGCGTGGCCGCCGCGGGCATCGCGCTCTCGGCGCTGACGCTGCAGGGCTGGGCGGCGGGGCTCGCCATCTGCGGCTGCCTCGCGGTCCTGGCGCTTGCCCGCGCGGCCTGTTCGGTCAGCTACAAGGACATCCTCGGCAAGACCGTCGCCAAGACCCGCCGCGGCGCCGTGAAGGGCGTCGCGGGCAGCGCGTCCTCGGCGGCGGTGCTGGTCTTCGCGGGGCTGCTGGTATCGGGGCTCCTGCAGGACCGCGCGCCGCTCGTCGCCGCGATCGCGCTCGCGGCGGCGCTCTGGATCCTCGCCGCGCTGATCTTCGCCACGCTCGAGGAACGTCCGTCCGAGCCCGAGGAACGCGCCGCGATCGACCTCACGCCCCTGCGCGAGGACCCGCAGTTCCGCCGGTTCATCGCCGCGCGCGGCGCGCTGACGGCGACCGCCCTCGCGCCACCCTATCTGGTGATCCTGTCGGGCGGCGACGGCGCGCTGCAGCAGCTGGGCGCGCTGCTGCTGGCCTCGGCCGCGGCGGCGTTCGTGTCGTCCTTCGTCTGGGGGCGCCTGTCCGACCGGTCCTCGCGCAAGGTTCTGATCCTGGCCGGGCTCGCCGGTGCGGCCTCCATGGCGGCGACGGTGGCGGCCGGCGCGCTGGGCTGGACCGAGGGGCTGATCGTCGCGCCGCTCCTCCTCTTCGTGATGCAGATCGCCTACCAGGGCGTGCGGGTGGCGCGCAGCACCTACCTGGTCGACATGGCGCCCAAGGAACGGCGCTCGACCTACGCGGCCATCGCCAACACCTCGATCGGGGTGCTCCTGCTCGCGGCGGGCGCCTTCGGCGGTGCGCTCAGCGTCGCGGGGGCGCTCTGGGCGCTGTCGGGCTTCGCGGTCCTGTCGGCGCTGGGCGCGGCGCTCGCCTTCGGCCTCAGGGAGGTGGAGCGCAGCTGACGGCCCGGCCGCGCGGCGTCGGGACTGGAAACCCGCGCCGGCCCTTGGCACTCTCGCGCGGCAACGGGCAGGGAGCGGACATGGGCGAGATCACCTATCTGGACGGACCGCGGGGCACGCGGCTCGCATACGCGCTGACCGAGGGGCGGGGCCCCTGCACCGTGTTCCTGCCCGGCTACAAGTCGGACATGGAGGGCACGAAGGCGGTTCACCTCGAGGCCTGGGCGCGGGCGCGCGGGAGCGCGTTCCTGCGGCTCGACTATTCCGGCCATGGCCGTTCGGGCGGCGTGTTCGAGGAGGGCTGCATCGGTGACTGGGCGGACGACGCGCAGGCGGTGATCGCGCATGCGACCGCGGGCCCCGTGGTGCTGGTCGGGTCGTCCATGGGCGGCTGGATCGGCTGCCTGCTGACGCGGCGGCTCGCCCGCGTGGCGGGTTTCGTCGGCATCGCCGCGGCGCCCGATTTCACCGAGGACAGTTTCTGGGCGGGGTTCAGCGCGGAGCAGCGCCGCACCATCGAGGAGGACGGGCAGGTGGCGCTGCCGTCCGGCTACGGCGAGCCCTACATCGTCACGCGCCGCCTGATCGAGGACGGGCGGCGTCACCTCGTGCTGCGGGACACGCTTGCGATGCCGTTCCCGGTGCGGCTGATGCAGGGCACCGAGGACGAGGCGGTCGCCCCCGACGTGCCGCTGCGCCTGCTCGAGCGGATCGCGGGCGACGACGTGCGCCTGACGCTGGTCAAGGGCGCCGACCACCGCTTCTCGGACCCTGCCTGCCTGTCGCTCATCGAGCGCGCGGTGGTCGAGGTCGGCGGATGAGCGGTCGGGCGCGGCGGAGGTGAGGAGGGGTGGCATGCGCGGGATCCTGCGATGGACCGGGCGGGCGCTGCTGGCGCTGGCCGCAATCCTCGCGGTCTTCTGGGTCGTGGCGCCCCGCGAGCCGCGCGAGGTCGACGTGAGCTTCGACGCCGCGCGCCTCGAGGCCGGCATCGACGCCTATCTCGCGGAGGAAGAGGCCGCGTTCGACGACATCGTGCCCGGCACCCGGAAACGCATGGTCTGGGCCGGCGCGCCCGGCGCGCGGACACCCCTGTCGGTGGTCTACCTGCACGGCTTCTCCGCCACCTCCGAGGAGGTTCGCCCGCTGCCCGATCACGTGGCCGAGGCGCTCGGCGCGAACCTCTTCTACACCCGGCTCGCCGGGCACGGCCGGACCGGCGCAGCCATGGCCGAGCCCGCCCTTGCCGACTGGATGCACGACACCGCCGAGGCGCTGGCGATCGGGCGCGCGACGGGCGAGCGCGTGCTGGTGATCGCCACCTCGACCGGCGCGACGCTCGCCACCCTGGCCGCCGCCGATCCGGACATGGGGCGGGACGTCGCGGGGATGGCGCTGATCTCGCCCAATTACCGCGTGAAGGCCGAGGCCGCGCGGATCCTGACCTGGCCCGGCGTGCGCTGGTGGGGACCGCTCGTCGCCGGGCGCGAGCGTGGCTTCACCCCCGTGAACGAGGCCCAGGCGCGCTACTGGACCACGCGCTACCCGACGGTGTCGGTGCTGCCCATGGCGGCGTCCGTCGCGGTGGCGCGCGGGCTCGACCATTCCGCCATCACGGTGCCGGCGCTCTTCCTGTTCTCGCCCGACGACCGCGTCGTCGACGCGCGCGCGACCGAAGCCGTGGCAGGCGCCTGGGGCGGGCCGGTCGAGGTCGAGCGGGTCGAGACCGCGGAGGGCGACGATCCCTACGCGCACGTGATCGCCGGGGACATCCTGTCGCCGCGCCTGACGGCGCCGCTGGTCGAACGCATCGTGACCTGGGCGCGGGGGCTCTGACGGCGGTCAGTCCCGCGTCAGCCGGTCGGCCTTGCGGCGCACAAGCACCGTGCGCAGGTCGTGCATGGCAAGGAGCAGCGCGTCCGTCACCATCTCGAGCTGTTCGTCGCTCGCGCGCGCCTGCGCCCAGTGCGCGGTGTGGTTCAGCGTGTCGACCGCGCGCAGGATGTCGTCCATCTCGCGCATCTCGACGAGCGCGCGGCGTTCCGCGAGCCAGGCGTCGATCTCGGCGCGGTCGCGGTCGGTCAGCGCCCGGTGGCCCTGCGGCTTCACCTCGCCGCTGCGGACGTTCACGACCGCGATCTGCTCCATCTCGATCCGCCGCTGGCGGTTCTCGGGGTCGAGCCGGAAGACCGCCGCGCCGTTGTCGCGCACCCGGAAGTAATATTCGGGCAGCTCGGACATGCTGGTGCCTCCGTCAGGTGAGCCCGTCGCAGAAGGTGCGGATGCGTCGGCAGGCCTCGGCGAGCGTGGCGTCGGCGGCGGCATAGCTGATGCGGAAATGCGGACTGAGCCCGAAGGCCGCACCGAACACCACGGCGACGCCCGTCTCCTCGAGCAGCGCGCGGGCGAATGTCTCGTCGTCGTCGATGCGGGTGCCACCGGCGCTGGTGCGCCCGATCGTGCCGGCACAGGAGGGATAGACGTAGAACGCCCCCTCCGGCACCGGGCAGTCGAGACCGGGGCAGGCGTTCAGCGCGGCCACCACGAGGTCGCGACGGCGGCGGAAGGCCTCGGCACGCTCGGCGAGGATGTCCTGCGGCCCCTCGAGCGCCTCGACCGCCGCCCACTGGCTGATCGAACAGGGGTTGGTGGTCGATTGCGACTGCACCTTGCGCATGGCCGCGATGAGAGGCTCGGGGCCGCCGGCATAGCCGATGCGCCAGCCGGTCATGGCGTAGGCCTTGCTCACGCCGTTCACGGTCAGCGTGCGGTCGTAAAGCCGTGGCTCGACCTCGGCCGGGGTGCAGAAGACGAAGTCGCCGAAGGCGAGGTGCTCGTACATGTCGTCGGACATGATCCAGACATGCGGGTGGCGCATCAGCACCGCGCAGAGCGCGGCGAGCTCCTCGCGCGCGTAGCCCGCGCCCGTGGGGTTCGACGGCGAGTTGAAGATCAGCCACTTGGTGTTCGGCGTGATCGCCGCCTCGAGCGCCTCGGGACGCATGCGGAAGCCGTCCGCGGCGCGCGTCTCGACGATCACCGGCGTGCCGCCGCCCATGCGCACCATGTCGGGATAGCTGACCCAGTAGGGGGCGGGGATGACCACCTCGTCGCCGGGATTGAGCGTCGCCATCAGCGCGTTGTAGAGGATCTGCTTGCCCCCGGTGGAGACCGAGATCTGCGCGGGCGTGTAGTCGAGCCCGTTGTCGCGCGCGAACTTGGCGCAGATCGCGCGCTTGAGCTCGGGAATGCCGTCGGGCGGCGTGTACTTGGTCTCGCCCCGCGCGATGGCCGCGATGGCGGCGTCCTTGATGTTCTGCGGCGTGTCGAAATCGGGCTCTCCGGCGCCGAGTCCGATGATGTCGCGCCCTTCGGCCGCGAGCTCGCGCGCGAGCTGGGTCACCGCCACCGTGGGAGAGGGCCGGACGCGCGCCAGCGTGTCGGAGAGGAATGCCATCGTGTCGTCACCGGTTTGAAAAGCCCGTCCGGCTGTCTTAGGCTTCGGCATGGCAACGATCAAGCGGGCGCCGCGCCGGCCCCCGGCGGGAGACATCATGCAGGACACGAGCGACTGGTACGGCCCGGACATGGCCACCTTCGGGGATCGGCTCGCCGCCGCGCGCGAGGCCTCCGGCATGACGCAGGACCAGCTGGCCAAGCGGCTGGGCGTCAAGCTGACCACGCTGCAGGCCTGGGAGGACGACCGCGCGGAGCCGCGGGCGAACCGCCTGCAGATGCTGTCGGGGCTCCTGAACGTATCGATCCTGTGGCTCCTTACCGGCGAGGGCGAGGGCGTGGGGGCGCCGGTCGACGAGATCGTGCCGGAGGACGACCTGCGCGCGCTGCTGATCGACCTGCGCGAGATCCAGGCCGACATGAAGGCGCAGGCCGACCGGGTGGGCCGTCTCGAGAAGCGGTTGCGCCGCACGCTCGGAGGTGCCGCATGACCGGCGAGACCCGCGAGATCCGCCTCAAACGGCTGACCATGCGGTCGTCGCGCCGCGGCACCAAGGAGATGGACCTGATCCTCATGCGCTTTGCCGCGCAGCGGCTGACGGAGATGTCGGACGACGCGCTCGACCGCTACGAGGCGCTGCTGCAGGAGAACGACCAGGACCTCTATGCCTGGATCAGCGGCCAATCGGCGCCGCCCGAACACTATGCCGGGCTCATCGGCGAGATCGCCGCGACAACCGCTCGGATCGACTGAAGTTTCCGGAAAGAACGCCGGGAATTTAACGGGTTGTTGGGCTTTCTGCTGCAGTTTCCGCCTCCACGGATTGTGGCGGAGACCAGCATGAGCATTCATTCCAAGATGGGCGCGGCGGAACGCGATGCCCTTCTGGCCGGCTATCTCGACGCGCTGTCGCTGGTCGAGCGGCTGCACCGGCTGCTGCTCGACGTGATCAAGGACGAGTTCGAGCGCATCGGCATCCTCGAGATCAACGCGGTGCAGGCGCTGCTGCTGTTCAACATCGGCGACAACGAGGTGACGGCGGGCGAGCTGAAGACGCGCGGCTACTACCAGGGCTCGAATGTCAGCTACAACCTCAAGAAGCTGGTGGATTCGGGCTACATGCACCACCAGCGCTGCGAGATCGACCGCCGCTCGGTGCGCGTGCGCCTGACCGCCCGCGGCCGCGAGATCCGCGAGATCGTCGCGGCCCTGTTCGAGCGCCACGCCAAGGGACTGGCGGAAAGCGGCGCGGTCGGACGCGAGGGCTTCGACGAGATCACGCATGCGCTGAAGCGGCTCGAACGCTACTGGACCGACCAGATCCGCTACATCTACTGACGCGCCCCCGCCGGCATCCCGCCGGCCACCGGAACGCCCGACAGGCCCGCGGTCCCGCCGCGGGCCTTGTCGCGACCGGCCGGCGGCCCCGCGGCGCCGGGGCACGCGGACGCTGACAGTTTTCCGGAAGTCTTTGGCGTTCGCCCGAATCCGTCCCGGTCCGGGCCGCGATCTCGCCGGTCCCTTCCTGCACCGTCTCCTCCGCCCGTCGCCGCGGTCCCGGCACGGCCTCACTCTGGCCCGATTGCTCGCCGAGGACGCGTATCACGCATGAAGGAGACGCCCCCCGTGCCGACCACCACCGACCGTCCCGGCCTTGCCTTCGGACTGAACGGGATCAGCGACTGGTCCCCCGCGCAACCGTTCCTCAACCTGTTCAAGACTGCGCGCGAATGGATCGGCCATTCCGCGGGGACCTGGGGGGCGTTGAGCTTCGAGCAGATGGAGCGCGGCGGGCTCCTCGACGCCGACGGCTACCTGACGCGGATGCCGCAGGGAATCGTCGCGGTCGAATCCTTCGTGCTGACCGAGATGCCGGCCGACGCGGACTACACGGCCGGCCGCTACCGGTTGACCTATGACGGCGCGGGCCGCATCGACATCCTGGGCGGCACCAATGTCACCCGGTCCGACGGCAAGATCCGCTTCGACTACACGCCGACGGGCAGCGGGCTCGTGGCGGTGCGCATCACCGCGACCGATCCCGCGGGCACCGGCGACCACCTGCGCAACATCGCGCTGGTCAAGGAGGACCACGCAGCCGCCCACGACGCGGGCGCGATCTTCAACCCGCGCTGGCTCGAGGTGATCGAGGACGCGCATGCGCTGCGCTTCATGGACTGGATGCAGACCAACAATTCCGATCTCGCGCACTGGGAGGACCGCCCGACCGCGTCGTCCTTCACCTACAGCCGCGGCGCGCCGGTCGAGGTGATGGTGGCGCTCGCCAACCAGACCGGGTCCGATCCCTGGTTCAACATCCCCCACGACGCCGACGACGCCTATATCCGCGCCTTCGCGACCTATGTGCGCGACACGCTCGATCCGGACCTCCGGGCGCATTTCGAGTTCTCGAACGAGGTCTGGAACTTCATGTTCGAGCAGGCGCGCGATTCCGCCGCCGATGCGCGGGTGCGCTTCGGCCGGGACCTGGGCGACGGCTGGATGCAGGAATATGGCGCGCGCGCCTCCGAGATGGCCGCGATACTCGACGCGGTCTACGCCGGCCAGGGCGACCGGCTGGTCAAGACCATCGCCACCCATACCGGCTGGCCGGGGCTCGAGGCCTCGATGCTCGAGGCGCCGGCCTACGTGGCGCAGGGCCACGCCGCGCCGCACACGCGGTTCGACGCCTACGCGGTCACCGGCTATTTCGGCGGCCCGCTCGGCAGCGCGAAGCTCGACGCCGTCCGCGGCTGGATCGCGGAGAGCGCCGCGGCGGCCACCGCCGCGGCCCGGGCGCAGGGGCTGAGCGGGGCCGCGCGCGACGCCTACCTGGCCGAGCACCGCTTCGACGTCGCGACCGACCTTGCCATCCGCGAGCTCCGCGACGGGTCGGTGACGGGCGATCCCTCTGGCAGCCTCGCCGAGCTCTTCGAAACCTTCGCCTACCATGCGCGGGTCGCCGAGCGGTACGGGCTCGACCTCGTGATGTACGAGGGCGGCACGCACGTGGTCGCCTTGGGCGACGCGGTGAACGACGCCACGCTCACCGACTTCTTCGTGCACCTGAACTACAGCGCCGGCATGGGCACGCTCTACGAGGAGCTGCTGGAGGGCTGGGTCGCCGCGGGCGGCACGCTCTTCAACAGCTTCGTCGAGGTTGCGGGCCCGTCGAAATGGGGCAGCTGGGGCTCGTTGCGCCATCTCGACGACGAGACCGCGCGCCACGACGCGGTGCGCGCCTTTCTAGACGCCCATCCGCGCGACACCGAGGACGGCGCGCCCGATACCCCGCCGGTGGTGGTGGACCCGACGCCGCCGGCTGCGGAGACGCCCGAACCGGCGGCGCCCGCACCGGCACCCGAGCCCGAGCCGCAGCCGGAGCCCGAGCAGAGCCCCGAGCTGACCGGCAACCATGTCGTCGGGAGGGAGGGCTACGACCACATCGACCTCGCCTTCGTCGGCCGGAACGGCACGCCGCGCAGCGCGGCCGGCGACCGGATCGAGGCGCTCGGCGGAGACGACTTCATCCGCGACGGGGCCGGTCCCGACACGATCAGCGGCGGCGCGGACAGCGATTTCTTCAGCTTCTGGTCCGATGGCGGCGCCATCGACGTCATCACCGATTTCGAACCGGGCGAGGACCTGCTCGACCTCAGCGCGCAGGGCATCCATGCCGAGGCGCAGGTCGTGTTCTCGCGCACGGGCGGCGACGACCTGCTGGTGGCGTTCGGCGGCGACCGGCTGATCCTGCAGGACATGTGGGACGTGGCGGCCGCGGCACCGCGGATCGGCTTCGGCGACATCCGCCTCGCGCCCGAACCCGAGGACGCGGGCGGCGAGATCGGGTCGGGCCCGGTCTTCTACGTCCTGAGCGAGGGCACCTCCGGCGACGACAGCCTCGCGGGGTCGCCCACCAACGACTGGATGTCGGGCGGGGCGGGCAACGACCGCTTCGTGGGCTCGGCGGGCGCCGACCATTTCGACGGCGGCGCGGGCTACGATCTCGTGCAGTACAAGGGGGCGGCGGACCTCGTGATCCACATGCAGGACGCGGCGGGCGGCACCGGCATCGCGCGGGGCGACACCTTTGCCGGGATCGAGCGCGTGCTTGGGGGGGCGGGCAACGACGCGCTGCATCTTGCGCCGGGCGTCCGCGGCGACGGCCGTGCCGGCGCGGACGTGATCGTCGACGCGGGAGGCGCCGAGCAGATGCGGGGGGACGCGGGCGCCGACCTCTTCGTCTTTCTCGGGCGCGACGGTGCGACCGACCGGATCATCGATTTCGAGCAGGGGGTCGACCGCATCGACCTGTCGGGCTGGCACACTTCCTGGGCCGCGCTCCGGGTGACCGGCGATGCACGCGGGCACGCCTTCGTGTCGGTCGACGGCGACACGCTGCGCATCGACCGGGCATGGGACCCGGCGGCGGGTGCCGCCCGTCTCGATGCCGACGATTTCGTGTTCTGAAGACGGCGCTCAGGATTTTCCGGCGTCGCCGGCCCGGTCGGCCGGCGCCTCGGGAGGATGCCCCGACGGCGTCCCGATGACGAGGTCGTTGGTCTCGCGGAAGAGCTTGCGCGTCATCGCGTTGCGGAACCCGGCATAGCCGTCGGCGAATTCGACGAAGGCGCCGGGGCCGTGGCGCACGATGTCGCGGTAATAGGTGTCGACCTCGGGATCGGCGCCGAGCACGGCGAGCCCGTTCACGGTGATGTCCTCGAAGGGGAAGTGCCGGTAGGCGAGGTCCGGGCCGAAGCCGTCATTGGTGACGCCGTCGCCCGAGACGTCGATGACCTGCCGCAGGCAGTCGGGCGCCCTGTCGAGAAGCGCGGCACCGTAGCCCAGCGCGTAGCCCATGGCCGTGGGGAAGCGGGTCTGCGTGCGCGGCGTCGCGAGAAGCCGCGCCACCACCGCGTCGATCGCGGCGTCGTCGGCAAGGATCACCCAGTCCTGGATGACCTCGGACTGGCGTCGCCCGCTCCACTCGTAGATCGACAGGGCGACGGTGCCCGCGCCGTCGAGGATCGCGCGCCGCACGTCCGGATCGGCCAGCGCGGCGGCCAGCCCGTCCTTCTGAAGCGTGTATTCGCGGTCGTCGACCGAGGAGGAGACGTCGAGCGCGAGGAGCAGCGCGAGCCGGCACTCGGTGCTCTGGGCCGCGAGCGGTGCGGCCCAGAGCGTTGCGCCGAAGAGCGCGGAAAGGCCGAGCCGGCCTACCAATGCCCGGTATTTTCCATGCTCGCCCAGGGCTCCTGCGGCGGCTTGGCGTCGCCTTTCTGCAGAAGCTCCACCGACACGTTGTCGGGCGAGCGGACGAATGCCATGTGGCCGTCGCGCGGCGGACGGTTGATGGTCACGCCGTTGTCCATCAGCGTCTGGCAGAGCGCGTAGATGTCGTCGACGCGATAGGCGAGGTGGCCGAAATGGCGGCTGTCCGACGGCAGGCCGTCGTCGCCGTCCCAGTTGTAGGTCAGCTCCACGTCGTTGTGGCCGTCGTCCTGGCCCGGCGGGCAGAGGAAGACGAGCGTGAAGCGGCCCTTCTCGTTGTCGATGCGGCGCCGTTCGGTCAGCCCCAGCAGCTTGTAGAACGCGACGGAGGCGTCGAGGTCCTTCACGCGGACCATGGTGTGCAGGTATTCGATCGACATGGATGTCCTTCCGGTTTTCGTACGCGGTCGCCGCAAGGATAGACGCGCGCCGGACAAAGTCGACCCGGCCGGAGCGGTCAGAAGCGCGAGCGGATGCCGATTTCCATGCCGAATTCCTCGCTGTCGTAGACCCCGATATTCGCGACCGTGCGGTCCGCGCGCAGCGTCAGCACCGGCGCGAAGCCGTAATAGTCGATCGCGTTGAACGTGAAGGACGCGCGGGCGCCGTAGATGTGCTCCTCGCGGCCGTCGGGGCCGAAGGTCGTCTCGTCGTGGTGCTTGCGCGCGGCCGAGAGCCCGAAGCCCACGGCGGTGTCGAGCAGCGGCAGCGGCTTGGCCAGCGAGAATGTCAGGTCGATGCCGGTGCGGTCGTAGTCGAGGAAATCCGCGTCCGAGACGCTTTCGAGCCGCGAGACCGCGAGGCCGAGCCTGTGGCCCGGTCCGAGGACCGTCACGGCACCCAGCGCCGCGCGCCAGCTGTCCGCGTCCTCGCGGTCCCCGAGCCCGGTCTGCCAGTCGCGCGAGAGGCTCGCCTCGCCGACGAGCTTGGGGCCGAGCACATAGCGCAGGGAGCCTGTCAGCCGCGCCGTCCGGGTCAGCGGGTCGCCACCATACCAGCCCTGCGAGAGTGTCGCGCCGACGCTGCCGCCGAGCCGCCGCCCGGGCGCCAGCCAGTCCTGCGTCAGCCCGAAGGACAGCGAGGAATACGCGAAGTCGGAGCCCTCGACATCCGGCGCGGTGTCACGCGCCTCATCGGACAGCGTGTAGGTCTGGTGGAAGGCCGACAGGTGGATGTCGGTCTTGGCATGCTCCCGTTCCACCAGGGTGTAGGTGGTCGAGATGCCGAGCGCGAATTCGATGCCCGACAGCGCCTTGGCCGTCCCCTGCAGCTCGAAGGGGATGCCGTAATACTCGGTCGTGTCGCTCGACGACCCGCCGTTCACGTTCGAGGACGGCGCGATCGAGAAGCTGAGCTCGCTCGACCAGCGGTTGCGCGCCTTCACGTAGCGGAAATCGCGCACCGCGCGGGCCCGGTCCGCGTCGGTCGGCGCGTTCTGCGCGGCGCGGCGCAGCCAGAACTGCGCGCGCGTGCGCGCCCCCCGCGAGGAGAGCACGCGGGCGCGCATCATCGCCGCGGCGTAGCGTTCGGACGGTGTGTCTGCGAGCGCCCAGGCGGCGCGCGCGCTCTCGTCGGCGGGTCCGAACCGGCCGAGATCGCGTGCCGCCCGCGCCCGGATCAGGTGCGCGGCGAAATCGTCCGGATCGCGCCGGACGAGGCCCTCCGAATAGATCAGCGCGCGGTCGGGGCGGCCCAGTTCGAACTGGGCCACCGCCGCGCTGCGCAATTCCTCAGGCGACAGCGCCACGTCCTGCGCGCCGGCCGTCGCGGCCAGAAGGGAAAGAAGGGCCGCGGCGCCCATGCGCCGCAGGCCCGGATCGATTACTCGCACAATGTCCCCCGTTACCGGGCGTTATCGGTCCACAATGAAACCGCCGGTCTCGCGCACCGTGACCGACCCCTCGAAGCGCGGATCCGTCGCCTCGACCACCACGATGCCCACGATCTCGCCGCCCGACGTGTGGTCGCCCGACATGATCGCGTAATAGTTCCCCGTCTCGAAGGCGGTGCCGTCCACGATCGAATCGATCTCGCCCGTGATCTCGCCGTTGGCGTCGAGCACGCCCGGACCGACGCGCATGTTGAGCGTCGGCAGCCTGGTCAGCGCGGTGCCCTGATCCTCGTTGATGGCGGTCAGGATGTCCGACGTCACCTCCTGGCCGGAGGCGTCGTAGACGCGGCGGTTGGCGATGAAGCCGCTGACCGCGTCGGCGCAGCGTGCGCCCTCGCAATTGCCCTGGAACCCGCCGAAGTCGATGGTGACCTGCGCGTCGCCCGACACCGACTCGAGGCCACCCGCGCCGTCAAAGTCGCGCAGGCCGCCGTAGAGTCCGCGATAGACCGCCTGGCCTTCGGTCGGCAGCACCACGTCGCCGTCGCGCTGGTAGACGAAACCGCCGAAGCCGTAGGGTACGTAGCTGCCGGTCCGCACGATCGCGAACTCGGTGTCGTCGCCCACGCCGTAGAGCGCGCGGTGCTGGAACTGGCCGATCTGTTCGCCGGTGAAGAAGTCGGGATTGGTGATCGGCGCCTCGTAGAGCGCGAAGGCCTGGCCGGGCGAACCCGCGCTCGTCAGGCTGCCGAGGGCCGACCGCGAGAACGCGGCGCCGTCCGGCTGGTCGCCGTCGAAGGCGAGGCCCTGCACGAAGAACGTGTCGCTGTCGCCGTCGTAGCTCAGCTCGCGGGCAAAGCCGTTGCCGGCCTCCTCGTCGAGCGGCTCCTTGCGGAAGATGCCCTCGGTCGGCGTGGGGCTCGCGGTGCCCGGGGGCAGGCGGCCGTCGCTGTCGATCGGTTCGCCGGTGTCCGGGTCGGTATCCGGATCCGGATCAGGCTCGGCGTCCGGGTCTTCCGGATCGGTGGGGTCGGTCGGCTCTTCCTGCAACGGGTTCTTGTCGTCGTTGCCGGTATCGCCGCACGCCCCCACGAGCGCCAGGGCGAGCAACAGCGTCGCGATACGGGTCATGTCGTCACTGCCTCGATTGTGCCTGCAATGTGTCTTGTTTTGTGGCGATTGTTGCGGACGGGGCGCTCGAGTCAATCACGGGCCCGTGTGGGCAGGGGACTTTTCCCGCAGGTGCGGCGGAATTGCCGCCACCCGATATGGTGGTTTTTCCCCGCCGCATCTGCAACATGTGGAGAAAACCGCGACTCATCTGGTGGAGGAGACCGCCCCATGCCCCTGTCCCCCGAGCAACAGGCCGAGATCGACGCGCTGCGCGCGGAGCCCCGTCCGACCCTGCGTGCGGTCTCGGACGGGATGGAGGCGCATCTCTACCGTGCGGCACCGGTGCTCGACCACGGCTTCGTGCGGGTGGTGGACTACATGGGCGACGACGCGGCGATCTGCCAGGCGGCGCGGGTCAGCTACGGGCGCGGCACCAAGAGCGTGTCGAACGACGAGGGGCTCATCCGCTACCTGATGCGGCACTGGCATTCGACGCCCTTCGAGATGTGCGAGGTCAAGCTGCACGTGAAGCTGCCCGTCTTCGTGGCGCGGCAATGGATCCGCCACCGCACCGCGAACGTGAACGAATATTCCGCGCGCTACTCGATCCTCGACCGCGAATTCTATATCCCCGCGCCCGATACGCTGGCCGCGCAGTCGACCACGAACAACCAGGGCCGCGGCGCGGTGCTGGAGGGTGAGGAGGCCGCGCGCGTGCTGCGCTGGCTGCGCGACGATGCGGACCGTGCCTACGACCATTACGAGGCGATGATCTCGCAGGACGGCCAGCAGGGGCTCGCGCGCGAACTGGCGCGGATGAACCTGCCCGCCAACGTCTACACGCAGTGGTACTGGAAGGTGGACCTGCACAACCTTCTGCACTTCCTGCGCCTGCGGGCCGACGCGCATGCCCAGTACGAGATCCGCGTCTATGCCGAGGCCATCTGCGACATCGTCCGCGACTGGGTGCCCTTCGCCTACCGCGCCTTCGAGGATTACCGGCTGGGCGGCGCGACGCTGTCGGCCACCGCGCTCGACTGCCTCCGCCGGATGCTGAAGGGCGAGGAGGTCACGCAGGAGACCTCGGGCATGTCCAAGGGCGAATGGCGCGAGTTCCGCGCGGCGATCGACTGACACGTCCCCCGTGTCGAAACCTCTCCCGGCCTGAAGGGCATGTGCGCCTTCACGCCGGGCAACACGCCCGCGCGCGCTGAAACGTGCCGTGAGCGCTGCCGCGACGTCCACCGGCCAATCCTTGCCTGTTCCCGCAAGTCTTTGAAAAACCAGCGCCCCGTTGCGTCCGTGCCTCCACGCACACGTGACCTTCGGGGGGTGGAACATGGGCGGGGGGATGGACATTTCGCTGTCACGACGCCGCCGGGGCCAACCGGTGGCAGACAGGAAACGCACCAAGAAGAGGCAGAGCCGATGAAACGCATTCTCATCCTCACCACCGCAGTCGCCGCAACCGCCACCAGCGCGTTTGCCGCCGGGCCGACGCAGACGCAGCCCGACCCGGTCGTCGCCGCGCCGGTGCCGGCGCCGGTTCCGCAGGAGCCGCTGTCGGACTTCACCGGGTTCTCTCTCGGTGGCCAGGTCGGTTACGGCAACATCGAGACCGAGGATCCCGACCTGGACGGCGATGGCGGGCTCTACGGTCTGCGCAGCTACTATGACTACGACATGGGCGACGTGATCGTCGGCGGTGGCGTGCAGTACGACCGCGGCGACATCGACCTCGACGGCGCGACGGATGTCGAGGGCATCCTGCGGGTCGGCCCGCGCGTCGGCTACGACCTGAACCGCAACTGGATCTATGGCACCGCTGGCTACGCGAAGGCGTATACCGACGGCGGCGGCGTCGGGGATTCGGACGGCTGGTTCGGCGGCGTGGGCTACGAGGTCTTCCTTACCGACAACGTGACCGCGGGCGCCGAGGTCCTCTACCACAAGTTCTCGGACTTCGACGCGAGCGATCTCGAGGCCGACGCGACGACGGCGAACATCTCGGTCAACTACCGCTTCTGATCGGGACACCCGGCAGGGCAGGAGGCCGGCGCGGGACACCGCGCCGGCCCTTTCCGTTCCGGGACCCTTGGGGATTTGACATGCGCGGGGCCGCGTGTAGCCTTCGGTCCTGTGTTCCGCTCGATCGAGGTCCGTTCCATGCGCCTGGTGTTCCCGCTCGCGATGTCCGTCCTGCTGTCGCTCGGCGCGGGGACCGCGCTGGCCCGGGACGACGCCTATCGTGGCGACGCCACGCACGATCCCGACACGACCGTCCTGACGCACGCCTATCCCTCGGCCGCGAACCACTGCCCCGCGGGGCTGCGGCCTGTCACCCGCGGCGGCGTCATCTTCTGCGGCACACCCGATGCGGGGCCCTACGTGGACCGCGCGGGCGCGGCCCGGGCGGATCAGGGCCACCACCGGCCGCGCGCCCATGCCCCCGTGGGCGAGAAGGGCGTCCTCTGGCGCTAGATCGCGGTCGCGGCGGCGGCGGCCCTTCACATCCCGCGCCCGCCCGCGTATAGGCCCGGCCTGACACGTTTCGGGAAGGCCGGTGCAGATGCAGGGCAGCGCAAATCTGAACATCATGATGAAGGCCGCCCGAAAGGCGGGCCGCTCCCTGGTCAAGGACTTCCGCGAGGTCGAGAACCTGCAGGTCTCGATGAAGGGCGCGGGCGACTTCGTCAGCCGCGCCGACCTCGCCGCCGAGAAGATCCTGCGCGAGGAGCTTCTGGGCGCACGCAAGACCTATGGCTGGGTGGCCGAGGAGGGCGGCGAGATCCCGGGCGAGGACCCGACGCGCCGCTGGATCGTCGACCCGCTCGACGGCATCACGAACTTCCTGCACGGCATGCCGCACTGGGCGATCTCGATCGCGCTCGAGCACAAGGGACAGATCGTGTCCGCGGTGGTCTACGATGCCGCCAAGGACGAGATGTTCTATGCCGAGAAGGGATCGGGCGCGTGGCTGAACGACAGCCGCCGGCTCAGGGTCTCGGGCCGGTCGCGCATGGTCGACGCGCTCTTTGCCACGGGTGTGCCCTACGGCGCCAAGCGGACGCTGCCGGCGATGCTGAAGGATCTCGCGCGGCTCATGCCGCAATGCGCGGGCGTGCGGCGCTGGGGATCGGCGGCGCTCGACCTCGCCTACGTGGCGGCGGGCCGCTACGACGGCTACTGGGAACGCGAGCTCAGCATCTGGGACATGGCCGCGGGCAGCCTCATCGCCATCGAGGCGGGCGCGCTTGTCGGTGCCGTGCGCGAGGGCGACACGCCGTTCGAGGCGGGCTCGATCCTCTGCGCGAACAGCAACCTCTACGACCAGTTCGCCCGAACCATCCGCGAGGTCTGATCCGGGCCGTCAGCGGTCGGAGGGGTGGTTCACGCCATCGGCCCACGGGATCGGCTCGTGGTCCCGCGGATTGACGCCCTCGATCGCGCCGAGGTTCACGCCGCATTCGGACGGGTTCGACCGGCGGACGTGGTACATGTAGATGCCGCAGACCTTGCAGAAATGGTGCCGCGCCGTGCCCGTGCCCCACTGGTAGAGCGTCAGGGCGTCGGCGCCGCGGACGACCTCCACGTCCTCCTTCCGCGCGGTCACGGCAGGGGCGCCGCGGCGGCGGCAGAACGAGCAGTCGCAGCGCCGCGCTGTGGCCAACCCGTCGGACAGGCGCACGTTCAGCGCGACGGCACCGCAATGGCAGGTGGCGCGCACGGAATCCTCGGTCATCGTCGTCTCCTTACCCTCGGAACGTTGGTGCGCGCGATCCGGTAGCGCGCGGCGGGATGGGGCGGCGTGCCGTGCGAGCGGGCCCAGAAGGCCGGCCCGCCGCGCCGGAGCCAGAGCGGTACGCAGAGGGCCGCGCCCAGCACGAAGCCGCCCACATGCGCCCAGTAGGCGACGCCGCCCTCGTCCGCGGGCGTGCCGAAGCCGCCGAAGACCTGGAAGGCGAGCCAGAGCGCCAGCATGATCCAGGCGGGGATCGTCACGATGCGGAAGATGATGATCAGGATCACGAGGATGTCGACCCGGGCGCGCGGGAACATCAGCAGGTAGGCGCCCATGACGCCCGCGATGGCGCCCGATGCGCCGACCATGGGCACCTGGCTGAACGGCGCGGTCAGGAACTGCGCGAGCCCCGCGCCGACGCCGCTCGCCACGTAGAAGCCGAGAAAGGGCAGGTGGCCCATCTCGTCCTCGACATTGTCGCCGAAGATGAAGAGGAACAGCATGTTGCCGGCCAGGTGCAGGATCCCGCCGTGCAGGAACATCGACGTGACGAGGCCGGAATAGCCCTCGCCCGCGCTCATGCGCGCCGGGATCAGCGCCCAGTCCCAGAAGAACCGCCCGAGCGCGAGGTCGTTCTGGAAAAGGCTGAAATAGTTGAGAAAGACCAGGACATTCGCCGCGATCAGCAGGTAGGTGACGACGGGCGTCCGCCCCGACGGGTTGTGATCGCGGATGGGAAACATGACCGCCAAGCTGTGCGCGGCGGGGGCCCGCGTCAAGCGGCCGTGCGCGGCGCGGGGATGCGGGCCCCGCGCCGCGCCGGCGGTCAGGACATGCCGCTCAGGAGCTTGGCGTTGCCGCCCGCTGCCGTGGTGTCGACGCAGACATGCCGTTCGAGGCGGGCATGGCCCGCGTCGGGCATGCCGGTCACCAGCGGGCGGATCGGCCCGCCGCGACGCGACAGCGCCTGGCGATAGGCGCGGCCGCGTTCCGCGTCGCCCCACCAGAGCGCCGCCGAGAACCCGTCGAGCGTGCTCAGCGCCTCGGGCGCGACATGGCCTTCGGCCGCGACGCCCACGCCGCCCAGCGCCGCGATCGCCGCGACCTGCGCCTCGGCCGCTTGCCGCCCGGGCCCGAGACAGAGCACGGGCGGGCGCGGATGGGTCGACAGCACGTTCGATTCGCCCGTGGGCCCGGGCAGCTCGGTCCTGCGGGTGTCGGCCGGCCTCGCGGCGCCGGCAACCGCGCGGCCGAGCGCGCCGATATCGGCGTCGCGGTCCCAGTCGCCCGACGGCGCGTCGGCGGGATGCGCGCGGAAGCGCTCGAGGTAGGTGGGGCCGCCCGCTTTCGGACCGGTGCCCGACAGGCCCTCGCCGCCGAAGGGCTGCGAGCCCACGATCGCCCCGATCTGGTTGCGGTTCACGTAGACGTTGCCGGCCTCGATGCGTTCGGAGACGTGCTGCACGCGGTCGTCGATCCGGGTCATCAGGCCGAAGGTCAGCCCGTAGCCCGTGGCGTTCACCGCGTCGATCACCCGGTCGATCTGGTCGGCCTTGAAGGTCGCGACGTGCAGCACCGGGCCGAATATCTCGCGCTCGAGATCCGCGATGCCCTTCACCCGGATGAGCGTGGGGGCCACGAAATGCCCCTGGTCGGGAGTGTCGCAGGTCTTGACCACGCGGCCCGCCTCGGACGCGGCGTCGATGTAGCCGGCGATGTTCGCCTTGGCCTCGGCGTCGATGACGGGGCCGACGTCGGTGGTCAGGTCCCACGGCTTGCCGATGCGCAGCGCGTCCATGGCGCCGGTCAGCATCTCGAGGAAGTCCTCGGCGATGTCTTCCTGCACGTAGAGGCAGCGCAGCGCCGAGCAGCGCTGTCCCGCGGACTGGAACGCGCTTTCGACGATCGCCGCGACGGCCTGTTCGGGCAGGGCGGTCGAATCGACGATCATGGCGTTCAGCCCGCCGGTCTCGGCGATGAGCGGCGCGCCGGGTGCGAGGTTCTCGGCCATGGCGCGGTGGATGACCTGCGCGGTCTCGGTCGAGCCGGTGAAGGCCACGCCGCCCACCGCCGGGGCCGCGGTCAGCGCCGCGCCGACCTCGCCCGCACCCGGCAGGAGCTGCAGCGCGGTCCGCGGCACGCCGGCCTCGTGCAGGAGCTGCGTTGCCCGCCAGGCGACGAGCGGCGTCTGCTCCGCGGGCTTGGCGAGGACCGCGTTCCCGGTCGCGAGCGCGGCCGAGATCTGCCCGGTGAAGATGGCGAGGGGGAAGTTCCACGGGCTGATGCAGGCGAAGGTTCCGACCGGCGGATCGCCCGCGGTGCGCGCCGCGTAGTAGCGCAGGAAGTCGACCGCCTCGCGCAGCTCGGCCACCGCGTCCATCAGCGACTTGCCAGCCTCGCGGTGCAGGATCGCGAAGATCTCGCCGTAATTGGCCTCGTAGAGATCCGCGGCGCGGTTGAGCACGCGCGCGCGTTCCTCGGGGGTTGCGTCCCAGGTGCGCGCGGCCTCTGCCGCCGCGGCGACGGTGCCGGGCGCGGCCCATGTCACGGTGCCGACGGTGTCGCGGGGACGGGCCGGGTTGCGCACCTCCTCGGTGTCGCCGGCCTCGGCCTCGGCGGCGAGGATCGGCGCGGCCTCCCAGCGGTGGTGCGCATAGGCGCCGCGGGCCTCCTCGATGGCGGCGAGCGTCGGACGGTGACGCAGGTCCCATCCGCGGGAATTGGCCCGTTCGGGGCGGAAGAGGTCGGGCCCGGTGGTCAGGCCGCTGTCGCTGACCCTGTCGAACGGATCCGCCGCGACGGTCTCGGGCGGCACGTTCTCGTCGACGATCTGGTTCACGAAGGACGAGTTCGCGCCATTTTCCAGGAGCCGCCGCACGAGGTAGGCCAGCAGGTCGCGGTGCGCGCCCACGGGCGCGTAGATGCGGCAGCGGATGCCTTCCTTCCTCATCAGGATGTCGTAGAGCGTCTCGCCCATGCCGTGCAGGCGCTGGAATTCCCACGCTTCCTTGGGCGTCTCAAGCGCCTCGGCCATATGCAGCACGGCGGCCGCGGTGTGCGCGTTGTGGGTGGCGAACTGCGGGTAGATCCTGTCGGTCATCTGCAGGAGCTTCCGCGCGTTGGCGATGTAGCTCACGTCCGACGCGGCCTTCGAGGTGAAGACCGGAAAGCTCTCGAGCCCCGCCACCTGCGCGCGCTTGATCTCGGTGTCCCAGTAGGCGCCCTTGACGAGCCGGACCATGATCCGGCGGTCGAGCCGGGTGGCGAGGTCGTGCAGCCAGTCGAGCACCGCGCCTGCCCGCTTGCCGTAGGCCTGCACCACCACGCCGAAGCCGTCCCAGCCCTTGAGCGAGGGCTCGGACAGTACCTCCTCGATGACGTCGAGCGAGATCGCCAGCCGGTCGGCCTCTTCCGCGTCGATGTTGAGGCCGATGCCCGCGGACCGCGCGAGCTGGCAGAGCGTCCGGAGCCGCGGCACGACGCTGTCCATCACGACGTCGCGCTGCAGCTCGTCATAGCGGGGCGACAGCGCCGACAGCTTGACCGAGATGCCGGGATTGTCGCGGGTGGTCCTGGCCTTCGCCGCCTCGGAGATCGCGTTGATCGCACGGGAATAGGACAGGTGGTAGCGGCGCGCGTCGGCCTCGGTGCGCGCGGCCTCGCCCAGCATGTCGTAGGAATAGGTGTAGCCCTTGGCCTCCATCTTGGCCGCGCGCTTCATCGCGCCGTCGATCGTTTCGCCCAGCACGAATTGCTGGCCCATGACGCGCATGGCCTGGCCCACGGCACGGCGGATCACCGGCTCGCCCATGCGCTTGATGGCGCCGCGCAGGTGCGACGCGATGCCCGGGTCGCGGTCCTTGAGCACGTTGCCCGTCAGCATCAGTGCCCAGGTCGAGGCGTTCACCAGCGGCGAGGCCGAGTGGCCCATGTGCCGGCCCCAGTCGGAGGGCGCGATCTTGTCCTCGATCAGCGCGTCGATGGTCTCGGCATCCGGCACGCGCAGCAGCGCCTCGGCAAGGCACATGAGCGCGATGCCCTCGTCGGTGGTCAGGCCGTACTCGGCGAGGAAGACCTCCATCAGCCCGGGTTTCGCGCTGCCGCGGATGTCGCGCACGTAGCCCGCCGCGCGTGTCGAGATCGCCGCGCGGTCGGCCTCGTCCAGCGCGGCGTGACCCCGCAGGTCGGCCACGCACTTGGCCTCGTCCGCGTAGGTCAGGGCGTCGATCGTCTGGCGCAGGTCGGATGCGATGTCTCTGGGCATGGTGTCCTCCGGAAAGATGCGCTAGTCTAGCGCAAGATCGGCAGTGCTTCCTCCCGAACAGGGGGTGCTTTTCGGTCGATCCGCCTGAAATCTGGTTGAGAGGCGATGCAGACCGACATTCTTGACCTCGACCGTTTCGACCGGGCGATTCTGACGACACTCGCCGAGGACGGGCGCATCTCGATCACCGAGCTCGCGCGGCGAATCGGCCTGTCGAAATCGCCGACGCAGGCCCGGCTGCGCCGGCTCGAGGACCTGGGCGCCATCCGCGGCTACCGCGCGATCCTCGATCCGATCCGGCTGGGCCTCGACCACGTCGCCTTCGTCGAGGTGCGGCTGTCCGACACGCGGGAAGAGGCGCTCGCGGCTTTCAACGCCGCCGTCGCGCGGATACCGGAGATCGAGCAGGCGCATCTCATCGCGGGAAATTTCGACTACCTCCTCAAGGTGCGCACGCAGGACATGCGCAGCTACCGGCAGGTGCTGGCGGACCACATCTCGACCCTGCCGCACATCTCCTCGACCTCCACCTATGTCGCGATGCAGGCGGTCAAGGAGGACGGTCTCGCCGACGTGACTTGACCGAGCGGCATGTCCGGGCCTCTCATCCGACCATGCGCCTCGTTCCCGCGACCCTGCTGGCTCTTGTCACCGCGACCGCGCTGCGGGCCGAGTGTCCGCCGCCGCCCGATCACGCGGCGGCGCTCGACGCGCTCTTCGCCCGCGTGCAGGCCGCCGAGACCGAGATGGCGGCGCGCGAGATCGCCAACGAGATGTGGGCCTACTGGGCCGACGCGCCGGACGAGACCGCGCAGGACCTGCTCGACCGCGGAATGCAGGCGCGCCGGGCCTTCGACCTGCTCGGCGCGCTCGACGCCTTCGACCGGCTGGTGTCGTACTGCCCGGACTACGCCGAGGGCTACAACCAGCGCGCCTTCGTGAACTTCCTGCGACAGGATTACGCGACCGCGCTGCCGGATCTCGACGCCGCGCTCGAGCGGGCGCCGCGGCACGTGGCAGCGCTGTCGGGCAAGGCACTGACGCTCTTCGGGCTCGGCCGCGACGCCGAGGCCCGGATCGTCCTGCGCCGCGCCCTGGCTCTCAATCCGTGGCTGTCGGAACGTCACATGCTGAAGAACAGTCCCGAGACCGAACTCTGAGCCGTCCCCGCCTTTTCCTCGGCCGGCGCCGCCGCTATGGTCGCCGCGCGCCCGCGTGGTGGAACGGTAGACACAGGGGACTTAAAATCCCTAGGCCACAGCGCCGTGCCGGTTCGAGTCCGGCCGCGGGTACCACTTTCCGAGAATCGGGGGCCGCGGCTCAGCGGCGGCGCAGGCGGATCACCACGTCAACGCTCGCGATCTCGGCGCCGTGCGGGGCGTCGGGCAGGCGGGCGATCTGGAGCTGGTCGGCCGGCGCGTCGGTCAGCCGGCCATCCTCTTCCCAGTAGAAATGCGGGTGGTCGTGGACATTGGTGTCGAAATAGCTCTTGGAGCCGTCGACGGTCACTTCCTGCATCAGCCCCGCATCGCAGAAGGCCCGCAGGGTGTTGTAGACGGTCGCGAGCGACACCTTCTCGCCGTTGCGCTTGGCGGCGTCGAACAGGCTCTCGGCGGTCACGTGACGGTTCTGGCCGTCACCGACCAGGAGTGCCGCCAAGGCGACACGCTGGCGCGTCGGGCGCAGTCCGGCCTGGCCCAGCCAGCCCGATCCCCGTTCCACTGCATCAGGTGTCATCGTCGTGGCTTGCCTCTCGTCGCTTGCCCACGTCCGGATATATAGGACGCGACCCACCCGGAATTCAAACGAATTCCCCGCACGGTGCCGCGACGCACACGCTGTCCGGGAGGCTTGCAAGGGGGGAGAACGCGGTGATAGACCGGCCCGGACCGAAACAGACGCACCCCGAGGCGCCCGCTCGTACATGGCCGATTACCCGACCGCCTTCGACAAGGACGATCTTCTGAAATGCGCGCGCGGAGAGCTCTTCGGCCCCGGCAACGCGCAGCTGCCCGAACCACCCATGCTGATGATGGACCGGATCACGGACATCTCCGGTGACGGCGGTCCGCACGGCAAGGGCCACGTGGTGGCCGAGTTCGACATCACCCCGGACCTCTGGTTCTTCGAGTGCCATTTCCCGGGCAACCCGATCATGCCCGGATGCCTCGGGCTCGACGGCCTGTGGCAGCTGACCGGATTCAACCTGGGCTGGCGCGGCTGGCAGGGGCGGGGCTACGCTCTGGGCGTGGGAGAGGTGAAGCTGACGGGCATGGTCCGTCCGGACCGCAAGCTCCTGCGCTATTTCGTGGATTTCACCAAGGCGGTGCAGACGCGCCGCCTGACCATGGGTGTCGCCGACGGACGGGTGGAAGCCGACGGCGAGACCATCTATCAGGTCAAGGACATGAAGGTCGCGCTCTCGGAAAGCTGAGAGTCGGCCATTCCGAGGAAGGAGGGCGCGATGCGCCGCGTTGTGGTCACCGGGCGGGGGATCGTCTCGTCCATCGGGAACGACACATCCGAAGTTCTCGCCTCGCTGAAGGCGGGGCGCTCGGGAATAAGCGCCAACGACGAGATGGCCGAGCGGGGATTCCGCAGCCGCGTCGCGGGCGACATCCGGATCGATCTGGCCGAGCATGTCGAGAAGCGGACCCTCCGCTTCATGGGGCCGGGCGCGGCCTATGCCTACATCGCGCTGCGCCAGGCCATCGCCGAGGCGGGGCTCGAGGAGAGCGACATCGTGAACCCGCGCACCGGCCTCATTGCCGGCTCGGGCGGGCCGTCGACCTCGGCGATGTTCGCGGCGCACCAGACGGTGCTGAACTCGGGCTCGCCCAAGCGCATCGGGCCGCTCGCCGTGCCGAAATGCATGTCCTCGACCATCTCTGCGAACCTCGCCACGGCGTTCCGCATCAAGGGCATCAACTACTCGATCACCTCGGCCTGCTCGACCTCGCTGCACTGCATCGGCAACGCGGCCGAACAGATCATGCTCGGCAAGCAGGACGTGATGTTCGCCGGCGGCGGCGAGGAGCTCGACTGGACGCTGTCGTGCCTCTTCGACGCGATGGGCGCGATGTCCTCCAAGTACAACGACGCGCCCGCGACGGCGAGCCGCGCCTTCGACGCCGGCCGCGACGGGTTCGTGATCTCGGGCGGCGGCGGCATGCTTGTGCTCGAGGAACTCGAACACGCCAAGGCGCGTGGCGCGACGATCTACGCCGAGATTACGGGCTACGGCGCGACGTCGGACGGCCACGACATGGTCGCGCCCTCGGGCGAGGGCGGCGAGCGGGCCATGCGGCTCGCGATCGGGACGCTCGGCAACGAGCGGAGCGTGGGCTACGTGAACGCGCACGGCACCTCGACGCCGGTGGGCGACGTGGGCGAGATCGAGGCGCTGCGGCGCGTCTTCGGCGAGGGCCACACGCCGCCGGTCTCCTCGACCAAGTCGATGACCGGCCACAGCCAGGGCGCTGCCGGCGCGCAGGAAGCGATCTACTGCCTCCTGATGCTCGAGCACGACTTCATCGCGCCGTCGATCAACGTCGAGACGCTCGACCCCGCGCTGCGCCCCGAGGAGATCGCCACGGCACTGGTCGAAGGCGCGGGCCTCGACACGATCATGACGAACTCGTTCGGCTTCGGCGGGACCAACGGGTCGATGCTGCTCAGCCGCTACGCGGCCTGAGGCGGGACAGGCGGCGCGTGCCGCAAGGACAGGACGATCTGCACATGGGAATTTTGTCGGGCAAGCGCGGTCTGGTCATGGGGGTCGCCAATGACCGCTCGATCGCCTGGGGGATCGCGCGGGCGCTGCACGAGGCGGGGGCGGAGCTGGCGTTCACACACCAGGGCGCGGCGTTCGGCGCGCGGCTGAAGCCGCTGGCGGAAAGCGTCGGCTCGGACATGCTGTTCGACGTGGACGTCTGCGACGACGCCTCGCTCGACGCGGCCTTCGCGGGGCTGGCCGAACGCTGGGACAGCCTCGACTTCCTCGTGCACGCCATCGCGTTTTCCGACAAGTCCGAGCTGCAGGGGCGGTTCCTCAACACGAGCCGCAAGAACTTCAAGCACTCGATGGAGATCTCCTGCTACTCGTTCATCGAGGTGGCGCGTCGCGCGCACCCGATGATGGTCGAGAACGGCGGCACCATCCTGACGCTGACCTACCAGGGCTCGAACCGGGTCGTGCCGAACTACAACGTGATGGGCGTGGCGAAGGCGGCGCTCGAATCGGCGACGCGCTACCTGGCGAACGATCTCGGCCCCGAGGGCATCCGCGTGAACGCGATCTCGCCCGGGCCGATGAAGACCCTCGCGGGGGCGGCGATCGGCGGCGCGCGGCGCAGCTACAAGCACACCGAGGCCAACGCGCCGCTCCGCTCGAACGCGACGCTCGAGGCGGTGGGCGGCACGGCGGTGTGGCTCGTGTCCGACGCCGGTTCCTTCACGACCGGCGAGGTCATCTGCGTCGACGGCGGCTTCCACATCCTCGGCATGCCGCAGTTCGAGAACCTGTGATCCGCGCGGCGCCCGCTGCGGCGCCCCGTCGCGGAACCGCGTCCGCGGGGTAGATGTTGAAGCCGGAACGACCGAAAGGACCTCCCGGCATGACGCACACCCTGACGCTGCAATCGATCTCGCCCGTCACCCACGACACCAACCACCTGGTCTTCGACCGGCCCGAGGGCTTTTCCTTCCGGCCGGGGCAGGCGGTGGACCTCGCGCTCGACCGCGACGGCTGGCGCGACGAGAAGCGCCCCTTCACCTTCACCTGCCTGCCCGAGGACGGAACGCTCGAATTCGTCATCAAGTCCTATCCGGACCATGACGGCGTAACCAAGCGCATCGCCGAGATGGTGCCGGGCGACACGGTGATCGTGGACGATCCCTGGGGAGCCATCCAGGACAAGGGGCCGGGCTGGTTCATCGCCGGCGGCGCGGGCGTCACGCCGTTCATCTCGATCCTCAAGGCGCGGCTCGACGAAACCGGCACGCTGGGCGGCTCCACGCTGATCTTCGCCAACAAGACCGAGGCCGACATCATCCTGCGCGACACGTTCGAGAAGATGCCGGGCCTCACCTGCGACTTCATCGTGACCGAGGAGCCGCAGAGCCCGCTGTCCGGCCCGCAGCCCGACGAGGACTACCTGCGCTCGAGGATCACGCCGGGCAAGGGCAAGGTCTACGTCTGCGGGCCCGACGAGATGCTCGAGGACGTGGAGGCGGCGTTGAAGGCCATCGGCGTGCCCGAGGACGACATCGTCATGGAAAGCTTCGACTGAGCCACGCCCGTCAGAACCATTGCCCGGGCTCCATCAGGCCGAGATCCAGCAGCTGGCGCGAGTGCCATTCGAAGGGTGCCGAATTGTGCCAGGTGAAGCTGTGGATGTCGCAGGCTGAGCCCGGGTTGCGCCTGAGCGCCTTGGCGGTCCGGAAGGACGCGATGGCCGCGGTCAGGTTGTTGTGCCACGGGCAGGCATAGGTGTTGTATTCCTCGTCGGAAAACGTGTGGTCGGGGCGCAGCCTGAGCCCCGGCCGCGCGCGGAACAGCGCGATCCGGTCGATCTTGCGCCGGTCGGGCGGCACGTGTTCCTCGAACCGCCAGCGCAATCCCCCGAAGAAGTCGAGCTGCCGTTCCTTGGGGTGGTTGTGGTTGGAGGGATCGGGCCGCGCCAGCGCGTAATATCCCGCCCGGTCGAGGCAGGCGCGGTCGAGCGACACGGCGTCCGGGTGCCGCGCGAGGTCGTCGGCATAGAGGTCGATCACGTAGGTCAGCATCGCATCGCGCCGTTCCTCGGCGTGGAACGCGAGAAGTTCCGACACGGTGCGCGTCTCGCAATAGGGATAGAACAGGTATTCCGCGTTGTAGCAGTAGTAGAGCCACGTCCCGGGCGCGGCCGCGATCACCGCGTTGACGGCATGGATGGCCGCGTTCTCGACCGTCATGTCGTAGTCGACGCGGTGTACGACCTCCGCCACGTCGGGCGCGAGGTCGAAATGGGGCGACATGAACGCCGCGACCGTCGCGAATCCCGTCTGCCGGTGGTGCCGGAGCGTCGTGTCGATCTCGACCCCGTCCTCGGCGAAGACCAGCGCCACCGGGCCGCCCTCGAGGGCGCCGCGCGCGCCCCGCAGGAACGCCTTCAGCCCGTCATGCCGCATGTTGCCCGTCACGCCCGCCTTTTGCGGCACGATCCGTGAAGACGGCGTGCATTGCAAGCCTCGCGCCTTCTGCGGTATAGGCCGCGCTCGACATCCCGTCGCATGTTCCGACCCGGACCGGAGGCGCCGCGCCATGGCCGACCCGAAGAAGCTGTTCGTCAAGACCTACGGCTGCCAGATGAACGTCTACGACAGCGAACGCATGTCCGAGGCGCTCGCGGGCGAGGGCTACGTGGCCACCGACACGGCCGAGGACGCGGATCTCATCCTGCTGAACACCTGCCACATCCGCGAGAAGGCGGCCGAGAAGGTCTATTCCGAGCTTGGCCGCTACAAGGAGCTGAAGGCCGCGCGACCCGACCTGCGCATCGGCGTCGCGGGCTGTGTGGCGCAGGCCGAGGGCGAGGAGATCCTGCGCCGGCAGCCGCTCGTCGACCTCGTGGTCGGACCGCAGAGCTACCACCGCCTTCCGGATCTCGTGGGTCAGGCGCGCGGCGGCGCGCGGGCGGTCGACACCGACTTTCCCGAGGAGGACAAGTTCGCCCGCATGGGATCGCGGCCCAAGGCCGCGCGGGGACCGACGGCGTTCCTGACGGTGCAGGAAGGCTGCGACAAGTTCTGCGCCTTCTGCGTGGTTCCCTATACCCGTGGGGCCGAGATGTCGCGTCCGGTCGCGCAGGTCATGTCCGAGGCGCGCGACCTCGTCGAGCGCGGGGTGCGCGAGATCACGCTGCTCGGGCAGAACGTGAACGCCTATCACGGCGCGGGGCCCGGCGGCGACTGGTCGCTTGCACGGCTGATCCGCGGTCTCGCGGAGATCGACGGGCTCGAGCGCATCCGCTTCACCACCTCGCATCCGAACGACATGGACGATGACCTGATCGCGGCGCATGGCGATTGCGACAAGCTCATGCCGTACCTTCACCTGCCGGTGCAGGCGGGGTCGGACCGGATCCTCAAGCGCATGAACCGCAACCATACCGCCGACAGCTACCTGCGGGTGATCGAGCGGCTGCGCGCGGCGCGTCCGGACCTGCACCTGTCGGGCGACTTCATCGTGGGCTTTCCCGAGGAGACGGAGGCGGATTTCCAGGCCACGCTCGACCTGATCGCGGCGGTGGAATACGGCTCGGCCTTCTCGTTCAAGTACTCGACCCGGCCGGGCACGCCCGCGGCCGAGCGCGACCAGGTGCCCGAGGACGTGAAGGCCGAGCGCCTGCAGCGGCTGCAGGCGCTCCTGTCGCGGCAGCAGCGCGCGCTTCAGGACGCGATGGTCGGCCGCGAGGTCGGCGTGCTGTTCGAGAAGCCGGGCCGGATGCCGGGACAGATGGTCGGAAAGTCCGACTACCTGCACGCGGTCCACGTGGCCGATGCGCAGGGCACGGTGGCTCCGGGCGACCTCCGGCGGGTCCGGATCACGGCGAGCGGGCCCAATTCGCTGACGGGCGCGCTGGTCTGAGCCCGATGGGCCGCCCGGGCGTCGCCGGCCGGCCCTCGTGCAGCGATCAGTGGCCGAGCGTCTTGCGCGAACGCGCGTCGTAGTAGATGCGACGCATCTCCGACTTCAGGCCCTCGGGATTGTTCACCAGCCGGTCGTCGCGGCAGACCCGTTCCGCCACCGCGTGCGCGGTCGGGAAGTCGTAGCCGATGGCCACGAGGCTGTCGACGAACTTGGAATTCGGCCGGTCCCAGATCACGTCGTTCCACGGGCCGCGGAAGCAGCTCACGATGATCGTGCCGCCCTGGAAACGGCTGATGTCGTCCCCGTGATGTCCATGATGATGGTGCTTGTGGTCCGCCGCGACCGGCGCGGCAAGACCCGACGCGACCGCCAGCACAATTGCAAACTTCTTCATACCGCGTATCCTTTTCTGGCGAGCGGAAGGCTCTTCACACGACCCCGGACATGGCGCCGGGCCGACCGGACGGGCCGGGCTCGTGGCATGTCCTCCCCACGGGCACGATCCGCATCGTAGCCGCCGCCGCAATCCTGCCCAAGTCTTTTCGGATTCTGTTGCCCTGCAGGCATCCGTGGCGCCCGGAATGCGGCATTGTTGCGGCGGCGGCGACAGACCGGCTGCGTGCGTCCGTCCTGCCGCCCCTCGTGCGAGTCGGTGCGTGCGCAGCTGTGGACCACAAGATGCGGTGGTTTTTGGCTTCACAGGCGCAATTTACTTGGTAGACTTTTCGTGACCGGGACCGTCGCGGGCAGCCGGGCGGGACGTCCCGAAGCCGCGCTGCGGCGGCGACGTCGGTCGCGCACGGACAGGTAACGAGGGACAGGACAGGTGGTGCAAGACTTCTCCGGATCGGTGCGCAGGACGGTGGCTGCCGTCGCTGCCGCGCTCGCTTCTGCCGCCCTCGCGATGCCCGTCGCGGCCGAGGCGCCCGGCGCGGGCGCGGTGATCTCGACGCAGGACCGCACCCCGCGGACCGAGACCTACATTCCGGGCATCTGGGTCGATCCGGACGGCTGCGAGCACTGGGTGATGGACGACGGCGTCGAAGGCTACATGAGCCCGCACGTCACCCGCGACGGCATCCCCGTCTGCCGCCGGCAGAACGTCTGCGGGGTCATGAACACCGACCAGTTCTTCGCCACCGACAAGTACCGCATCAGCAGGGCCGGCCAGCAGCGGCTGGCGCAGTTCTTCGCGTCCTCGACGGCGGCGGCCTTCGTCGTGGCGGGACACACCGACAGCCGCGCGTCGGACGCCTACAACATGCGGCTGAGCTACAACCGGGCGAACGCGGTCGCCGCGGTGGGCCGCGCGGTCGGCGCCAACATCGTCGACGTGCGCGGCTACGGCGAGCGCATGCCGGTCGCCACCAACGGCACGCACGAGGGCATGGCGAAGAACCGCCGCGTCGAAATCATCTGCATCCAGTGATCCCGGGGGACAGCACCATGATCCATGCACGACTGGCCCTGGCGCTCGCGGCCCTGGGCGCACTCGCGGCCTGCGACACGCCGATCGGGCCCGACAAGAGCCAGGATCGCAACTTCTTCGACCGCGACGACCTCGCCGACATGCAGGCCGGCATCTGGATCGATCCGAACGGCTGCGACCACTGGATCATCGACGACGGGGTCGAGGGCTACCTCTCGCAGCGACTCGACAAGTACGGCAAGCCCGTCTGCTCGGGGATCGCGCCGCCCAACACCGTCGTCGGCGACTTCAAGGGCGGGTCCACCTCGGTCATCGGCGACCCGCTCTGAGGGGACGGATGCCCATACGCGCTGCAGGGCCTTGCACGCGTGGCCCCGCGCGGCCCTTTTTGCCTGCCCGAAGGGCAACGCGCGGCCGGCGCGCCTTGCCTATCGGCGCCGTCAACGCCACCTTGAGGCCGAAGGCCCGGAACCGGAGACACGTGTGAGCACAGGCACCCTCAGCGAAGCCGTCCTTGAATTTCCCGACAACCGGCTTCTGATCGAGCTCTGCGGAGAGTTCGACCGGAACCTCACGGACATCGAGACGCGTCTCGGCGTGCAGATCCTGCGCCGCGGCAACGTGCTGATGATCCACGGCGAACCCGACGCCCAGCACGAGGCGCAGGAGGTGCTGTCGGCACTCTACCAGCGGCTCGAGCAGGGCAAGAGCGTGGGGCAGGGCGACATCGACCGCGAGTTCCGCGTGTCGGCCGCGCCCGTGCCCGACGACCAGCTCGACATGTTCGGGTCCTCGCCGCTCGAGATCAAGACCCGCAAGAAGCTGGTCGAGCCGCGCACCGAGGCGCAGAAGGCCTATGTTCGGGCGCTCTACCAGAACGAGCTCTGCTTCGGCATCGGGCCCGCGGGCACCGGCAAGACCTACCTCGCGGTCGCCGTCGGCGTGAACATGTTCATCCACGGCCAGGTCGACCGCATCATCCTGTCGCGCCCCGCGGTCGAGGCGGGCGAGCGGCTGGGCTTCCTGCCCGGCGACATGAAGGAGAAGGTCGACCCCTACATGCAGCCGCTCTACGACGCGCTGAACGACTTCATGCCGGGCAAGATGCTGGCGCGGATGATGGAGGAGAAGCAGGTCGAGATCGCGCCTCTGGCCTTCATGCGCGGGCGGACGCTGTCGAACGCCTTCGTGGTGCTCGACGAGGCGCAGAACGCCACGTCGATGCAGATGAAGATGTTCCTGACCCGTCTCGGCGAAGGCTCGCGCATGGTCATCACCGGCGACCGCACGCAGGTCGACCTGCCGCGCGGCGTGCCCTCGGGCCTCGCCGATGCCGAGCGCCTGCTGAAGGACGTGCCGCGCATCGCGTTCAACTACTTCACCGCGCGCGACGTGGTGCGCCACCCGCTGGTGGCCGCAATCATCGAGGCCTACGACCGCGACGCGGAGGGCACGGCGTGAGGCGCCGGCGCGCGTGATGCTGACCGACACCGTCATCGAGGATCCCCGCTGGGACGCGGCGGGGCTCGACCGGCTTTCGGAACGTGCCGCGGTGGCGGCGCTGGCGCATCTGGGCCTCGATCCCGCGGGCTTCGAGATCGCGGTCCTCGGCTGCGACGACGCGCGCATCGCCGAGCTGAATGGCACTTTTCGCGGCAAACCCCAGCCGACGAACGTGCTGAGCTGGCCGGCGGAGGAGCTATTTGCCGAGGCGGACGGCGGTGCGCCGGCGCGGCCCGAGCCCGGCGGGCCGCACGGCCCGGCCGAACTGGGGGACATCGCCATCGCATACGACACCTGCCTCCGCGAGGCAGAGATCGGCGGAAAACCGCTTGCGGATCACGTGACGCACCTTGTCGTTCACGGAACGCTCCATCTTCTGGGCTATGACCACGAACGGGATGGCGACGCGACGTTGATGGAAACGACCGAGGCTGCCATACTTGCCGAACTGGGGGTGGAGGACCCATATGCGCCGCGTGACGGTGCGTAAGGAACTGCGCTTCCGGACTGACTGGGCCGAACGGCCCGTAGAATGACAGGGTTCACGACACAGATGGGCGACAGCGACGATTCGTCTACGGCAGCGCACAGCGCGCCCGAGACGAACCAGGACGAAGAGCAGAACCCCGCAGAGGGTGGCTTCTTCAGACGCTTCTTCAGCTTCGGATCGTCGGAGGACGACGACGAGGAGAAGATGAACGGACACGGGGGGATGACGGGCGTGCAGGGCGCGCCGGGCCTCCTGAACCTCCGCCGGATGCGGGTGGAGGATGTGTCCATCCCCAAGGCCGACATCGTGGCGGTTCCGGACACGATCACCCGGGACGACCTCGTTCAGGTCTTCCGCGAGAGCGGGATGACCCGCTTGCCGGTGTATTCCGGCACGCTCGACACTCCCGTCGGCCTCGCGCACCTCAAGGACTTCGCGCTGAAGCATGGCTTCAACGGGCGCGACACCCGTTTCAACCTCAAGCGCATCCTGCGGCCGCTGCTTTTCGTGCCGCCCTCGATGCCGATCGGCGTGCTGCTCACCAAGATGCAGACCGAACGTCGGCACATGGCGCTGGTGATCGACGAATATGGCGGCGTGGACGGGCTCGTGACGATCGAGGATCTGATCGAACAGGTCATCGGCCAGATCGAGGACGAGCACGACACCGACGAGGCCGAGAACTTCACCCAGGAACGCTCGGGCTGCTATCTCGCGCTCGCCAAGACGCCGCTCGAGGAATTCGAGGCGGCGATCGGGCGCAAGCTGACCGACGACGAGGACATCGACCCCGAGGAGATCGACACGCTGGGCGGGCTGGTCTTCATGCTGGCGGGCCACGTGCCGGCCCGCGGCGAGGTCGTGCCGCATCCCGACGGGCTGGAATTCGAGGTGGTCGACGCCGATCCGCGCCGGATCAAGCGGCTGCGCGTGCGGCTGCCCGGCGCGACCGGGACCGGCGCGCTGACCGGACGCGCCGCGGGAGCCGTCCACCCGGACCATGGCTGACGCCGCGCTGGCGTCGGAGCGCCGCGTCCGCAGACTGGCCCGTCCGCTCGCGGCGGCACTCTGCGGCGCGGCCTTTGCCTCGGGCCAGGCGCCCTTCGACCTCTGGCCGGTCGCACTCGCGGGGCTCGTGGGCGCGTTGGTCCTGCTTGCCGGGGCGATGCATCCCGGGCGGGCGGGCTGGACCGGCTGGGCGTTCGGCGCGGGCTATTTCGCCGTCTCCATGGCCTGGATCGTCGAGCCGTTCCTGATCGACGCGGCCGTCACCGGCTGGATGGCGCCCTTCGGCCTTCTCGGCCTGTCCGGCGGGCTCGCGCTTTTCTGGGCGGCGGCGTTCTGGGCGGCGGCGCGCCTGGGCGGCGGCTGGCGCATCGTGCCGTTCTGGGCGCTGGCTGAACTTGCGCGTGCCTACGTGCTGACCGGATTTCCCTGGGGCCTCGTGGGCTATGTCTGGACGCCGACGCCCGCCGCGCATTGGGCCGCGCTTCTCGGGCCGCACGGCCTGACGCTCGTCACGCTCGCCGCCGCGTGGGGGGGCGCGCGCGCCGTCCTCGCGCGCGACTGGCGCGCAGGCGCGGCCGTGGCCATGGCCGGCGCCGCGCTCCTCGGCGGCGGGGCGCTCCTCGCGCCGCCCGCGGCGGATCTCGACGGCCGGCCGGTCGTGCGGCTCGTGCAGCCCAACGCGCCGCAGGACGAGAAGTGGCAGAGCGAACTCGTGCCCATCTTCTTCCGTCGCCAGGTGGATGCGACCGCCGCGGGCCCCGAGCGCCCCGACCTGATCGTCTGGTCGGAGACTGCGCTGCCCATGCTGCTCGACAATGCGGGGCAGGCGAACGAGATCATCGCGGACGCCGCCCGCGGCGCGCCCGTGGTCATCGGCATCCAGCGCGAGGAGGGCGGCCGCTACTACAATTCCGCCTACGTGCTGGGCCCCGGCGGACAGGTGCGCGACGTCTACGACAAGCACCACCTCGTGCCCTTCGGGGAATACATGCCGGCGCGCTGGCTCTTCCGGCACATCAACGTCTCCGGGCTCGCCGCGCGGGCCGAGGGCGGCTACACGCCCGGGCCCGGTCCGCGGCTGATGGACCTCGGATCGCTCGGCCGCGCGCTGCCGCTCATCTGCTACGAGGCGGTCTTTCCGCAGGACGTGGGCGGCGCGCCGGAGCGGCCCGGCATGCTGCTGCAGCTGACGAACGACGCGTGGTTCGGCACGTGGTCGGGCCCCTACCAGCACCTCGCGCAGGCGCGCATGCGGGCGATCGAGCAGGGGCTGCCGATGCTGCGCGCGGCCAATACCGGCGTCTCTGCGGTGATCGACGGCGGCGGCAGGGTGCTGGCGTCGCTGCCCCTTGGCGAGGCCGGTCACCTGGACCACCGCCTGCCGCCGCCGCTGCCGCCCACGCCCTATGCACGAAGCGGCGACCTGCCCGCGGCGCTGGCGATCCTGCTCGCGGCCCTCGCCGGCGCGGTTTCGCCCGGTCGGCGGCGCAAGCTTTCGCGTTGACGCTGTCGGGGCCCCGGTCTAGGCAGACGCGTCACGGTGGCCGCAAGGGCGGCCACAGACCTGTCACAACGGCTTCCTGGCGTGGCAGCGTTATCCAATGGAGCACTCAATGTCCCGCAAATCCTACTATTTCACCTCCGAATCCGTTTCGGAGGGGCATCCCGACAAGGTCTGCGACCGCATTTCCGACGCCGTCCTCGACGCGCTGCTCGCCGAGGAGCCGCTCGCCCGGGTTGCCTGCGAAACCTTCGCGACCACGAACCGCGTGGTGATCGGCGGCGAGGTCGGGCTCGCCGACCAGCACAAGCTCAAGGATTACATGGAGCGCATCCCCGAGATCGCGCGAGCCTGCATCAAGGACATCGGCTACGAGCAGGATGCCTTCCACCACGCCACCTGCGATATCTCGAACTACCTGCACGAACAGTCCGCCCACATCGCGCAGGGCGTGACCGGGCAGGCGGGCCGGGACGAGGGCGCCGGCGACCAGGGCATCATGTTCGGCTACGCGACGAACGAGACCGAGGCGCTGATGCCGGCGCCGATCCTCTTCGCGCACCAGATCCTGCTCAAGCTCGCCGAGGCGCGGAAATCCGGCAAGGAGCCGCTCCTGCGTCCCGACGCCAAGTCGCAGCTGACCCTGCGCTACGAGGACGGAAAGCCCGTGGGCGTGACGCAGATCGTCCTGTCGACCCAGCATGCCGACGAGAGCCAGAGCTCCGCCGACATCCGCGCGATCGTCGAGCCTTACATCCGCGAGGTGCTGCCGGCGGAGTGGTTCACCGACACGACCGAGTGGTGGGTCAACCCCACGGGCACCTTCGTCATCGGCGGTCCGGACGGGGATGCGGGGCTCACCGGGCGCAAGATCATCGTCGACACCTATGGCGGGGCGGCCCCGCACGGGGGCGGCGCGTTCTCAGGCAAGGACCCGTCCAAGGTCGACCGCTCGGCCGCCTATGCCGCGCGCTACCTCGCCAAGAACGTGGTCGCCGCCGGGCTCGCGGAACGCTGCACGATCCAGCTGTCCTACGCCATCGGCGTGGCGAGGCCCCTGTCGATCTACTGCGACACGCACGGCACCGACCGCGTCGATCCCGAGGCGATCGAGGCGGCGATCCCGCGGGTCATGGATCTGACGCCGCGCGGCATCCGCACCCATCTCGACCTGAACCGGCCGATCTACGAGCGGACCGCGGCCTATGGCCATTTCGGCCGCGAGCCGGATGCCGACGGCGGGTTCTCGTGGGAACGCACGGACCTCGCGGAGGCGCTGCAGAAGGCGCTCTGACCGTCGGCGGCGGGCGCCGCCTCAGGGCGTGCCCGCCGCCTGCCCGCGCAGGCGCAGGAACAGGCTTTCCTCGTCGTCGTTGCGGAAGAACGGCACCGAGGCGGGCGGCGCGGGATCGTGCGCGCGGGCCGCGACCTCGGCCAGCACCACCTCCGTGATGAACGGCATGTCCACCTTGCGCACCTCGTCGAGCGGCACCCAGCGCAGGTGCGACAGCTCGTCCGAGGCGGCGGAGAAATCGTCGGGATCGCCGGCGAGCGCGGCCGCGTCGACGAGGAAGAAGCGGGCGTCGAACCGCCGCGGACGTCCCGGCGGCGTGATGGCGCGGAACACGAACTGCAACCCGCCTGCATCGGGCACGTGGCCGGTCGCCGCGAAATCCTGCCAGTCCTGCGGCAGGGTCCCCGGCCAGTCGCCGGGCCGACCCAGAACCTGACCCGTCTCCTCGAACAGCTCGCGGATCGCCGCCGCGGCCAGCGCGTGCACGAGGTCGGTCGCGGCCCCTTCGGCCAGCCGGTCGGCACATGGGGCGGGGACCGCCCGCGCCAGCGGCACCGCGTGATCCGCCGGGTCGACCGCGCCCCCCGGGAACACCACCTTGTTCGGCATGAAGGCCGCGCGCGCCCCGCGCTGGCCCATCAGGATGCGTGGCCGGGTCGCGCGGTCCCGCAGGACGATCACCGTCGCGGCGTCGCGCACCCTGTCCTTGCCGTCGGTCATGTCGCTGGCCCGTCCCGATGTCGCGGCGGGCGTGCGGGTCACGCGGCTCTGCCGAAGCCGTGCATGAACCGCGCCCACTGGAACGCCACGATGGCGCCCTTCAGCCGGGGCAGAAGGTACAGCGTGAGCGCCGTGCAACCAACCGCGAAGATGGTGAAGAGCGTGAGGGGCTCCGGCCGCCACGTCTCGAACACGAACAGCAGGAGCGGCGCCATCAGGTGCCCGACGATCAGGATGGCCAGGTAGGCCGGGCCGTCGTCGGCGCGGTGATGGTGCAGCGGCTCGCGGCAGACCGGGCACGCGTCGCGCACCTTGAGATAGCCCGACAGGATGTGCCCGCTGCCGCAATTCGGGCAACGCCGGCGCCAGCCGCGGCGGAGCGCGGGCCAGGTGGGGCGCTCCTCGCGCGTCTCGATCGCGTTTCCGTGGGTCATGTCTTGCACTCCGGGGGCGGCACGGCGGCACCATGGTCCCATGCGCCCGGTTTTGAAACCCCCAGTGGCGGTCTTGCGGCTCCGTGTCGCGCGGCGGGGCGGGCTCCGTCTCACGCAGCCGTGATCGCCCGCGCGACGGAAGCCGCGGCCCCGCCCGTTCGACAGACAGGTCGGAACGAGGCAGACGCGCTCCGCCCGGACACAGGAACAGGACAACGGGAGAGACCCAGATGGTTCGAGCATCCACCCTCATGGCCGCGGGCGCGGCGGCTCTCTGCGCCGCGCTGGCGCTGGCCCCCGCGGCGGCCGACGCGCAGGGACGCGACGGCGGCATGATGCACCACAAGCACGAGCGGGGCGCGGGCTTCTCCCGGCTCGATGCGAACGGCGACGGCACGGTCAGCGCCGAGGAGTTCGAGGACCCGGCCGGCGCGCGTTTTGCCGCCGCGGATGCGGACGGCGACGGCGAGCTGACCGCCGAGGAGATGGCCGCGCAGGCCGAGACGATGCGGGTCGCCCGGCGTGACGCGCGCATCGCGCGCATGATCGAGCGGCTCGATTCGGACGGAAACGGCACGCTCAGTCTCGCCGAGGTCGAGTCCCGCCGGGACCGCGGCGCGATGTTCGACAGGCTCGACACAGACGGCGACGGCGCGCTTTCGCGCGAGGAGATGCGGGCCGGCCACGCGGCGATGCGCGACCGGCATCACGACCGCTGAGGCACGGGCCCCGCGCCGCCGTCATTGGCGGAGCGGGGCCGTTGCGGATGCGGGCGGAACGGCATAGGCGCAGGACGGGAAGACGGTGCCGCTGGACGCGATGGACGAGCGAAGCGACGAGGAGCTGCTGGCGCTCTATGCGGCCGGGGACGCGGCGGCCGCACGGGCGCTGACCCTGCGCCTCGTGCCCGGGGTCTTCGCCCATGCGAGCCGGCTCCTGTCGGACGCGACCGAGGCCGAGGACGTGGCGCAGGAGGCCATGCTCAAGCTCTGGCGCATCGCCCCGGATTGGCGTGCGGGCGAGGCGCGGATCACCACATGGCTCTACCGGGTCACGGCGAACCTCTGCATCGACCGGATCCGGCGGCGGCGCGGCAGCCCGCTCGACGACGCGCCCGAGGTCGCCGACGAGGCGCCCTCGGCGGAGGCGCGGATGCTGTCGGGGGACCGCGCCGCGGCGCTGCACGCGGCGCTCGCGGATCTGCCCGAGCGGCAGCGGCAGGCGGTGGTGCTGCGGCACCTCGAGGGTCTCGGCAATCCCGAGATCGCCCGCATCATGGACATCGGTCCGCGCGCGGTGGAAAGTCTCGTCGCGCGTGGCAAGCGGGCGCTGGAGGAGCGGTTGCTCGGCCGGCGCGCAGACCTGGGGTACACAGATGACCGATCCTGACAGATCGCGGCCCGACGACCCGCTCGAGGCGTATTTCCGTGCCGCGCGCGAGGCCACGCCGACGCCCACCGCGGCGCTGCTGGCGCGGATCGCCGACGATGCCGTGACCGCGCAGGCCCGGCGCCGCGCGGTGCGGGCGCGCACCGGCCGCGGCGGCTGGCGCGCGGCGCTCCGGCGGTCCTGGCCCGAGGCCGCGGCACTCGTCGCGGCGACCTGCGCGGGCATCTGGATCGGCGTCAGCCCGCCCGACGCGGTGGCCGACGTGCTGGGCGCGGGCACCGCGGAGGGCGAGTTCGCGGCGCTGGTCGAACCGGCGACGGTCTTCGACGTCGCCCTGCTGACGGAGCGCTAGGCATGGAGACGGCACAACCCCGCCGCGGCCGCTGGATGCGCATCGCGCTTGTCCTGTCGCTGGCCGCGAACCTCGTCGTCGGCGGCATCGTCGCGGGCACGTTCCTGCGCGAGGGGCCCCATCGCGGCGGCGCGCGCGGGCCCGATCACGGCTTCGTCTACTACCGCGCCTTCACCGAGGAGGAACGTCGCGCCCTGCGGCAGGCCATCCGGCAGGACATGGGCCGCGACGCGGACGCGCCGCAGGACCGCGCCGCGCGCCGCGCGGCCTTCCTCGACGGCTACCGCGAGACGGCCGCGGCGCTGCGCGCCGATCCTTTCGATCCCGCAGCGCTCGACCGCGCGCTGGGGCAGCAGAACGAGCGGGCGACCGAGCGGCGTGCGCGGGGGCAGGAGGTGCTGGTGGAGTTCCTCGCCGCCATGGCCCCCGAGGACCGCGCGGCCTATGCCGAGCGGCTCTCGCGCGAGATCGCGCGCCTCGCCGAGCGGCGCTGAGCCGCGGCGGGCTCGCGCGGCGCGCGGTCCGCGGCGGCGCCCGGCACGGGGTCGAGCGCGACGACGGCCGCGGCGAAGTACCGGTCGCGGCCCCCGGTCTTGGCCGCGTAGAGCGCAGCGTCCGCAAGCTCGATCATCCGCCGGCCGGGTTCGGGCCCGGTGCCCGGACCCGCGGCGACCCCGATCGAGATCGTCACGGGCACCGCCGCGACGTCGGGGCCCACCGGCACCGGGTGCGTACGCACCTGCGCGCAGAGCCGCGCCGCCGTCACCTGCGCCTGCGCGAGGTCCGCATCGGGCAGGGTGATGAGGAATTCCTCGCCGCCATAGCGGGACACGAGGTCCGAGGCGCGCAGGTTCTGCGACAGCCGCAAAGCCACGGCGGCGATCACGCGGTCGCCGACCGCGTGGCCGTACCGGTCGTTGATCGCCTTGAAGGCGTCGATGTCGGCCATCAGGACGGAGCAGCATTGTCGCGCGGCGCGCGCCGCCTCGGCCACCCGGTCGAGATGCGGCAGCGCGTAGCGGCGGTTGTAGAGCCCGGTCAGCGGATCGGTCAGCGCCGCCCGCAGCCCCTCGCGCACGGTGTCGCGCAGCCGGTCCGCGACCTTCTTGCGCGTCACCTGCTTGCGGATGCGGATGGCGAGTTCCATGGCCGGCGGGCTGCCCACGAGGATGTCGTCGGCCCCGAGGTCGAGCGCCGTCGCCGCCTGCGGCCCGTTGCCCGAGGCCGCGACGTAGAGGATCGCCGCCCGCCGCGTGGCGGCGCTGGCGCGCAGGTCGCTCAGGAGGTCGAGGCTGCCACGCGGCCGCGGGCCGGCGAGGATCACGCAGACCTCCCAGCGGCCCGGCGCGCTCCGCAGCAGTTCCTCGCGCTTGGCGAGCACGATCTCGGCGCCGCGCACGTCACGGCGCAGGTCCGCCGCCAGACGCTCGATGTCGGCCGCGCCGCGGTCGCCGAGCAGCGCGATGCGTGCCGGCCGGTCGAAGGCCGCGCCCGCCTCGGCCATTCCGAAGGCGCGGCAGGTGTCCTCGCGCAGGCGCAGCTCGCGTTCCGAATCGCGTGCCCGCAGGAGGCTGCGCATCCGCGCCAGCAGCACGGGTTCGTCGAGCGGCCGGACCAGCACGTCCTCGGCCCCGGCCGACAGGGCGGCCACCCGCGCCTCGGGCATGTCCGCGGGCTGGACGAGCACGCAGGGCGGCGCGTCGCCCCCGAGCGCCCGCAGCGACGCGCAGAGCTGCACGCCGCTCATGTCGGGCAGGCTGTCGGCGGCGATGACAAGGTCCGGCCGGTGGCGGCGCACGACGTCGAGCGCCTCGGTGCCCGACGTCGCCTGGAGGACGTCGTAACATGCCGAGGCCAGCTTGACCCGCAGGCCGATCCGCTGCGTGGCGATGTCGTCCGCGATCAGAATGCGGCCCGGCATGTGGACATCCTCTTTGTGGTGGTGGCCCGCTTTGCGGGGCCTTGCCCACGACCTTGCGCCAGTCTTTAGTTCGATTGGTTAAGAATCCGTTTCGCAGGTTAACGGGACATGAGCATTTCGCAGGACATTGCCGAAACCGTGGGCTTGCAGGCCGTGGCCTGGCTCGCCGCGGACGACGAGCTGTTGCCGGTCTTCATGGGCTCGACCGGCGCCGGGGAGGACAGCTTTCGCGCCAACCTGTCCGATCCGGACTTCCAGGGGGCGGTGCTCGACTTCCTGCTGATGGACGATGCCTGGGTCCGGCGCTTCTGCGACGACACGGGCCTCGACTACAGCCTTCCGATGGCGGCGCGGCAGGCGCTGCCGGGCGGGGGCGCGGTCCACTGGACGTGACCCTCACCGCCCGACGGATCGAGGCGATCCTCTTCGACAAGGACGGCACGCTCTTCGACTTCGCCGCCACGTGGAACGCGTGGGCGGACGCGCTGCTCGCCCGGCTCGCGGGGCCCGACAGGGGCAGGGCAGAGGCGCTGGCCGCCGCCATCGGCTTCGACCGCGCGACCTGCCGCTTCCTGCCGGAAAGCCCCGTGATCGCCGGTACCACGCGCGAGGCGGCGCTGCGCCTCCTCCCGCACCTGCCGGATGCCCGCCTCGAGCGGCTCGAGGCGCTGCTCGTCGCCGAGGCCGCGCGCGCCCCGCAGGTTCCGGCGGTGCCGCTCGCACCGCTTCTCGACGCGCTGGCCGCTCGCGGGCTGCGGCTCGGCGTCGCGACGAACGACGCGGCCGCCGCGGCCCGGGCGCATCTCGACGCGGCGGGCGTCGCGGACCGCTTCGACTTCGTCGCGGGTTACGACAGCGGCTTCGGCGGCAAGCCCGCGCCGGGCCAGCTCCTCGCCTTCGCCGACGCGGTCGGCATCCCGCCCGCGCGCATCGCGATGGTCGGCGACAGCCTGCACGACCTGCACGCCGCGCGCGCCGCCGGCATGACCGCGCTCGCCGTGCTGACCGGGCCCGCGACGGCGGCCGACCTGCAGGACGCGGCGGACGCGGTCCTGCCCCATATCGGCGGGCTGCCGGGCTGGCTCGACGCCGCCGCGCCGTCCCTCCGCACCGCGCATCGTTAAAATCCAGCGCGTTACCCGACGGTTAAACTTTGGCTGGCATCGTCCCCGGCACGCCGCGGAGTGTTCTGATGCTGGGTCTCGTGAACGGGGTGCTCTTGTCCTTCCTGCTCGACACCTACGGCGCATGGGCGCCGCAGGAGGCGCTGCGGCTCGCGGGGCTCGACGACCAGGAGTTCGAGGCGATGCTGCCCTACGATTCCGACATGACGCGCCGGCTGCGCGATGCCGCCGCGCGCGTGCTGCAGAAACCGCCCGAGGCGATGCTCGAGGACGTGGGCACCTACCTCGTCTCGCATCCGAACGCGCAGTCGATCCGTCGGCTCCTGCGCTTCTGCGGCACGGATTTCCTCGACTTCCTGCACTCGCTGGAGGAACTGCCCGACCGCGTGCGGCTTGCCGTGCCCGATCTCGACCTGCCCGAGATCGAGCTGCACGACGGCGCCGGGCTCGTCTTCCGCATCGAGGGCGGGCCCGACTGGCCGGGCTTCGGCCACGTGCTGGTGGGCCTCCTGCGCGCCATGGCCGACGATTACGGCGCGCTGGCCCTTCTCGAGCACCGCGCGCTGCCCGACGGGTCCGAGGAGGTGACGGTCCACCTGGTCGAGGCCGATTATGCCGAGGGGCGCAGCTTCGTCCTCGGCGCCGACCGGCGGAGGGCGGTGCCGTGACGTTCGAGCGGCGCCTGCTCAAGGCGCTCTGTCCCATGCATGTGCAACTCGACCGCGCGGGCCGCATCCTCGACGCCGGGCCGACCCTGCGCAAGCTCGTGGCGCCGGCGCCGTGGGAGGGGCGGGCGTTCCTCGACCTCTTCGAGGTGGTGCGCCCCCGCCGCGTGCACGACTTCGCGGCCCTCCAGGGCGCGGGCGACCGGAAGCTGCACCTGCGCTTCCGCGACCCGCCGCGCACCGGCTTCATCGCGCACCTGCTGCCCGACCGCGGCGGCGGCGCGGTGGTCAACCTCTCCTTCGGGATCTCGGTCGGTGCCGCGGTCCAGAATCACGCGCTGACCAGTGCGGATTTCCCGCCGACAGACCTCACCGTCGAGATGCTCTTCGTGCTCGAGGCCAAGTCGGCGGCGATGGAAGCCTCGCGCAGGCTCAACCGTCGCCTGCAGGCGGCCCGCATCGCGGCGGAGGAACAGGCCTTCACCGACACGCTGACCGGGCTCAAGAACCGGCGCGCCGCCGATCACGTGCTGGCGCGCACCGCCGCCTCGGGCGAGGCCTTCGCCGTGCTGCACCTCGATCTCGACCACTTCAAGCAGGTGAACGATTCCCTCGGGCACGGCGCGGGCGACCGGGTGCTGCAGCACGCCGCCGCCGCCATCGTGCGCCATCTGCGCGCCGAGGACACCGCCGCTCGCATCGGCGGCGACGAGTTCCTGCTGGTCCTGCCCGGCGTGCATCCCGCGCCGCATCTCCTCGCGGTGGCGCAGCGGCTCATCGCCGATCTCGAGCAGCCGGTGCTTTACGACCGCCAGCCCTGCCATGTCTCGGCCAGCATCGGCATCGCCTGGCACGCGGGTGGGGACCCGGTAGATCCCGAGGCCATGATCGCCCGTGCCGACGTCGCGCTCTACGCCGCCAAGCGCGCCGGCCGCGGCCGCGCCGCGCTCGACCCCGAGGGGGCGGCAGACATCGTGTCCGGGACCCCGCCCGATCTTGCGATCCGCGCCTCCGGGGCCCGCATCGCCCCGCCGCCGATTTTCCCGCCGGAAGGTCTTGATCCCCGCGCGGCCCCATCGTAAGTAGCCCGCCAGTTGGGGTGTAGCCAAGCGGTAAGGCAGCGGTTTTTGGTACCGTGTACCGTAGGTTCGAATCCTACCACCCCAGCCAGCCTTCCCGTAAAGTGTTGATAGATATGTAATTTCTGCCGCCGAACAGCGTCTTTTTCCCCAGTGCATCACATGGGTGTGCAACATGGGTGTGATACAGGCAGCCGTTCGCGCGTCATTCCGCATCTCCCAAACAAGGGAAGATGAAGATGCACGGGATCAATCATGTCCACCGCCGCGGTGCCGTATACGTCTGGCGCCGGAGGGTGCCGAAGGCCTTCGGCAAGGGTCGATTCCTGCAGGTCAGCCTGAGGACCCGAAACTTTTCGTCGGCAAATCGTCTCGCTGCCATTGTAAACGAAAAATTCTTGGCATTCATCCTCGCCGTGAAAAGCCAGCGTATCTCTCACGCTGAGGCTCAGCGTTTTCTCGCGGCGGAAGTGGCCCAAGCCCTTACCCGGATCGACGAGGAACGCTACTACGAGCCCGAAGCGTCGTCACCTGAGGAGTGGCGGACCCGGTACTTCGACGAGAAGTGCCGGTCGGTCGCGCTGCGTATCGTGGCGGCGCGCGGGTCCGGCGCTTGCCTGATCGACGAAGATCGCCGTGATCTAATGCTGGACGGGTTCACGGAAGGTCATCTTCTGACGATCTGTAAAGAAATCGAGAGCCTGCGAGCGGAGCTCCGGTCACCGGATTTCCTCCGTGGCGTGAAGGATGCGGCGGAGACAGTGATCGGAAGAGATGACCTTTCGCAGCCTGATGTCCGTGCGAGCATTGCCCTCCGGCTACGTGCGCGCGCAATGGCGATCGAGGCCTCGGACCGTCGAGCCAGTGTCGGCCCCTTCCGTCTTCTTGATGAGAAAGCGTGCTACGATCATGTAAATCAGGGTGGCGAGGCAGAGCCTACTCAGTCGATGATCGTCGAAACACCTGAGGCGAATGTTGCACACTTCTCCGCAATCTACGGCCGCCCAGTCCGAGAGACCAACGCCGAAGGCGCGGTGCAGAATGCGCGCAATGACGGCATCGCGGACCTGATTGCCGCTCATCTTGATGCCAAGAACAAGCGGACGAAGTGCGAGGGAGAAGCCAAGAAGATCGCCAAGGACGTCAGGCAGAGGAGGTCCGTGCTGCGTCATTTCTCCCAGGCGATCTCGGCCAGATTTCTGATCGATCTGACCCAGTCGGATCTTGCACAATACGGCGATACCATGGACAAAATTCCGAAGATCCACGGCAAGAGCCGGGCGGACAGAGATCGGACCATCCACGAATTGGTAGAACGTGCAGAGGACCTGCCAGAGGAAGACGTCGGCCTGTCCGCCAACACAAAGAATCGCAACTTCGGTATCATCAAGGATTTCCTGACTTTCGCACGTGCGAAACACGGCATCGTGCCGCAGGCGACATTGTTCTTCGAGGATCTGTATTCGCGCCCTGAAGATGGCGAATGCAACGAGCGCCTTGCGTTCTCGGATGACGACGTCACCAAGTTGACGGATCACCCAGTCTGGCGTGAGGGGCGCTGCCCTGAAACGGGCAGAGACGGTAGGTCGTTCGCCGATTTCGGGCTCTATTGGATGCCAATAATCGCTGATCTCACCGGTATGCGACGGGAAGAAATCGCGGGAATGATGCTGGACGACGTAGTTACGGATCACTCGATTCCCCATTTCGACATCCGGCCGAATCGGAACAGGCGCCTCAAGAACAAGTCTTCACGGCGCTGCGTTCCAATCCACGATGGCCTGATGGAGCTCGGCTTCAGGGACTACGTCGACGGCTTGCGGGACCGCGGGGAGATCGACCTCTTCCCGGAGCTGAAACCTACGGCAGGGGGCTCCTATGGTGGCGTGTTCTACAAGGACTGGAAAAAGGTCCTGGATGAACAGCTTGGCCCCGACCTTGTCGGCAAGGTCTTCCATTCGTGGCGCCACCGGTTTGTTACCCTGATGCGGAATGACAGCGCGATTGCAAAGGATGTCGTTCAGGATATCGTCGGACACACACCGCAGGACGAAACGGACCGGACGTATCGCGACACCACGCAGTTTCGAGATGAGATGCTTGCGCGGCTAAATCCGGCGATACAGTCGGTCCCTTGCGGACACTGGATGGGCAAAGCTTGACCACCTGGGTTACGTTTCAGGGCGATGAGAGTTCGGCGTGCGGGTACCCTCGGACCCCGCGACAACGTCCTCAGAGCCCGCGTGCTTATGGCCAGCTTGCGCTCGCCGCGGCGCCGGAAGTGCATCTGGTCTTTACGGTAGATGCAAAACAGGCACTTGTGGTTCAGCTCGTTTCCCAAGTGGCGCGAGGCAAGACTCGCAGCCGCCAGCAGCCGAACCGGCGCGGCACCCGCGTCAATTCCTTGAGTCGCTCACGGTAAAGAGGTCATCTTGTCAGATCGCTTGCAGCGCATGGTTATCCGGCAACAGTTGAGCACCCGACACGTCCATCGCTCGTTGATCCCGTGGTGTTCCACAAGGATCGCTACGACTTGCGCGCTTCGCGGCGGACATTCTCTACAAGTGTAAGATCGATCATGACCTCGGATAATGAGAGGAAGGTACCAGGACTACGGCCGGGGTCTACTATCCAAGCGTGGAACCGGTCGGTCGGGTCGAATTGGAAGTCGTCTCCACGCGCCGATCGCCCAGCATCCTTTCCAGGATGGTCTTGATTTTTTCAGCGCTGACCTCCCGTTGCTCGACGAGGTCATGTGCAAGCGTCGCAACGAGGTCCTTGGCTCCATGGACGAGCTCTTCCGCACGCTCCGCCTCGCCTCGAAGAACGCGTTCCAAGTCGTCGCCGAGCGGTGTTCCCGGTAGCATGCGGCCGGTCGACGGTGGGAGCGCAAGCAGATGCTCGTCGTCGAGCACCCACACATGTTTCATGTTGTATGCGAGCTCGGTAGCCTGCCGCAGATCATCGGCTGCACCGCTCGAGATCGAACCAATCAGCACGCGTTCCGCAGCGCGCCCGGCCAAGAGCGCGGCGATGCGGTCGTGCGCGCTGTCGAGCGTCTCGACCGGGCGATGCGCGCCGGCGACCTCGCCTCCATGCGGCGTGATGCGGACCTTGCCCGGGATCTCTCCAGTCAGGCGCCAATTGACCACGACGTGGCCGGCCTCATGGACAGCAATACGCCACACATGCTCACCATATCGGTCCGGTGCCATCTGCTGGATAGCCGCGTCGAGGTGATCTTCGCGGATCGTCGCGCCCTCGCGCCGAGCACGGCTTTTCGCGTCGCGCGCCACGGCCGCGACGGTTGCGCCGGAACAGCCCGAGAGGCGCACGGCATGCGGCGCCAGGTCGAGGCACCCCGAGCCGCCGCCGAGGTTACGCGCCAGGATGAGCCTGATGCCGGCTTGATCGGGTTCGCGCAATGTGTGGTGGCGGTCAAAGCGCCCGTGGCGCAGGATCGCGGGATCGACGCGCTCGGGATGATTTGTCGCGCCGATGAGCAGTACGCCGGGAGCTTCATGCAGCCGCGTGAGCTGCTCGAGCAATCCATTGACCATGCCGACGTTGTAGCGTGCGCTGTGGCTATCGCCGCCCCGGACCATGAACGAGTCCAGCTCGTCAATTAGGACCACCGCGGGGGCCTCGGTCATGGCTTTTTCGACGGCGTCGTGGAGAGCCCGCAGCGCGTCACCTTGATGCCCATGGCGTTGACATTCGGCGTATGACGTCGCCACGAGTGGGATACCAGCACTGCCCGCAAGCGCGCTCGCGAGCAGGGTCTTGCCGGTGCCGGGTGGGCCGGAAAGACAGAGCGAACTGGAGACCTCTGACCAGTCCAGTGACCCGGTCCGCCATGCGCCGAGGTCGGCGAGCATGCTGTCGAGGTCATTGCGCAAGGATGTGGGTAACGCCATGTCGTCGAGGATGGGGCCCGAGGCGGGCTTGCGACGCTCGACGTATCGGGAGAGCCGCTCGGTAACCTCGAGGGTGGTTTCGGCGGCGAACGCATGTTCGAGGAGGGGCGGCGGCAGGCTTGCCAGCTTGTCGTCATTCGGGAGCCGATCCCGCACCGCGTCCTCGGCGATCTCGCCGGTGACGGAATGCGTCGCGCGCAGAAGCTCCAGTACCATCTCTGCGGAGAGCGTCGGCATGGGAAACACGCGGTCCGCGACCGCGTAACCGTTGCCCGGCAGATCGTGGGGAAATCCCACGACGGCGCAGATCGGTTTGCCCCGCGCGATGGACCGGTTGAGGGCGCTTTCGAACTCGGTCCGTTCCCGCGCGTGGTCCCGGCGCACTCCGTCCGTGTCTGCACCGTGGATCCGGATTGCCGGATTTTCCCACGCGATTCCGCGGACTTTCGCAGCGCGCGAGACGGCGGTGAGAAGATCATGCGCTTCCTGGTGAAGATACGTGCGCTCCGCGCGCGATGGCATGGAGATCGCCGTCAGCGCGCCGCTCTTGCCGACGCGACGAAGATCGTCCTCGGTCGGCATCTGCGCGAGGATGCGGAGCGCCATGCTCATGCCGGCGAGCGGGGCCGAGATCATGCGCTTGTGCGGCCGGCCATGCAGATCCTCGGCCCAGGGATCGCGACCGGCCGCGATGCAGGCCGCGATCTCGGCCTCGGTCATGGTGCTCGCGGCAGGCACGCCGCGATAGTCTGCGGCGACCCGGTCTGCGAGCGGAAGCGTCTCGATATCGGCGACAGCGGCCATGCCGTGAGGGCGCTGCGACAGCGCGCGGTCGAGCAGGATGCGTGCCCGTGCCAGCTCCGCGAGCACGTCGCGGGCGAAGGACCGCGCAAAAGGGGACCATGGCAGTGAAGTGGATCGGGGCATGGGCGGGTCTCCGGTGGCGGAAGGGGAGCGGACAGCCTGAGGGCCGTCCGGATCGAAGGGCTCAAGGATGCGGCGGGATCAGGAGGCGAGGTCGCGCTCTATCCGATCCAGGATCGCGCAAAGGACGGCCTCGGCGTCCGCGCGATAGATCTCGGTGCGCGTGTTGATCGCGTTGCCATAGGCGCTCTTGGGAACGATCAGGTCCGGATGGTGCCGGCGCATCTCGGCATGGGCCGACTTCTCGACGCAGACGGCCTGATGGCCGGTCGACACTTGCACCGTCCGGAGGATCCGCGTCGGGACATCGCGCGCGATCCCGAGCTGCTGGCGCAGGCGCCGCCGAGGGTTCGAGGAATAGCCGAGTTTCAGGATCCGCCCGCAGGCTAGATCGATGCGGAAGAGGTAGATCTGGCTCGGCTTCGACGTCCACGTCTCTCCGCATCGCGCGCAATCGACGTCCCCATTCGACATGTTGCCCACCGAGACATCCTGCGTCCGACCACATTCGTGGCGGTAGCTTCGATAACCGACCCGGCCGGTCTCGGCGGGACCGGTCAGGGACCAGCCAAATTGAGCTGCGACGTCGGCATACCGAGCTTCTCGGCACTCTCCGCAGCCGGCCGCGTGGCCACCGTCGGCGGCCCGCTCGACGCGCAGGTATTGCCGGCGGACGAGGTGTCCGCATGCCAGCCGAAAGATGCCGTAGTGGCGGTGCTGCGGATCGGCCCCGAGCAGGGTTGCCCCGATCTCCGCCGCGGCGTGGGCGCGGCGCGCGCGGATGCAGTGGTGACATTCCGGACGATGATCCCGGACGACGCTTCGGCGTTTGACCGAGACACCGCCGCACCGGCGGCACCGGATCAGAAGACGGGCGCAGTCATCGAGGCGGGCGAGAATTTCGAAGCCCGCGCGAGAGGCGGCTTCATGAAGGGAAGCAACGACCGGGGCGGGCCGGACCGCGACTTCGATGCCATCGATGACACAGGGGAGGGTGGATGACTTCGCGAATTCGGGGTCTCCTCGGGACATTTGGCGGAAGGGCGCGCAGATCCGACACGTGCGGATCTGCGCGGGTAGGGGTGAAGATCAGGCGTGCAGGATCGGCGCTGCCGGCTGCTCCGGATCGGGGTCCGCCTCGAAAGAGCGCGCGGCCTCCTCGACCACGGCGCGGAGCAGGCCGGCGAGATGCGACAGCTGCCGCACCAGCACGATGCTCTCGATGTCCTCCTGTCCTGCCAGACGTCCGGCAGCGCTCAGGAGTGCGACGGGCGCAGCGCAGAGCCGCTCACGATCACACCCGCGATCATGGAGGACATCCAGAAGGTGTTCGGCGGCGAGTGCGTGCGCCGGGTGCAAGTGGGCGCGCGACAGGAAATGCATCGCGGACGTCTCGCAGCTGGCCCAGGCATCGGCCGTCTCGTGCGCAATGCTGGACAGCGAGATATCAAAAAATCGCGGCGCAACAAGCGCCTCGAGATCGATCGCGGCGTGCAGCCGATCGATGAGCCGATCGAGCGCGTTGGCGTTGGTGGAGAAAGAGTCCGGATCGGTTCCGGACCGCGCCGGATGCGTGGTAGGGCCGTGCTCAGCCATTAGGGATCTCCTTGCAGATCGCTGTGGTCAGTGCGGGCGCTTGAGTTGCCGCTCTTGCGTCCGCACGTCTTACATGGTTTTATGATATTGTGAAGTCAAGGGAAGATATCATGAAATCTCGCGGCCGCCCGAAAGCCGACACTTCTCCGGTCATGGTCCGGATAGATGCGGACATGCTTGCTGCTATCGATGACGTCCGGCGGACTGAGGAGGACGTGCCGACCAGGCCGGAAATGATCCGGCGAATGATATCCGATTGGCTAGAAACGCGGGAAGGGACCAGCTCAGACGGTTAAGTCGCCCACGGACGCGAAACGAAATTTCACGAAAGGAGCGGCAAGGTCTGCGGACCTGCTTGGCGGTGGAATAGTTTCGCGAAATCCCCAAGTTCGGGACCGGGCTCACACGATACCAGTCGATGACCGAGAATTTTGCGTTTGCAGCACAGAACGAGTGTCAAGATCGGCCAAAAGTTGCCGTTTACCTCTTCTACAGATGCCGAGGCGCGGCCGATCGAACCGAGCATTCGCCGCGGTCGCGAGATCGAGGCATCCCCGAACTCACACGCTGCAGACCTTCCCGCCGTTCGCTGCGGGTGCGAGTGCGAGCCTGCGACTCGGCCTTCCTCGCTCAAGTTACGATCGCGCGACAGA
>NZ_JAME01000018.1 GCF_000521865.1 Roseivivax isoporae LMG 25204 | reverse complement strand
GCACTGGGAGGCCGGCGGCGCGGCCTGACCGCAGGGCGGCGTCACATGCCCGTGCGGTTCAGCACGGCCTGCGCCGTCCGCGCCAGGATCATGACGTCGTGGAGCAGCGTCACGCGTTCGACATAGGCCACGTCCAGCATCACGCGGTCAGCGTAGTCGAGCGCGTTGCGCCCCGACACCTGCCAGAGCCCCGTCACGCCGGGGCGCAGTGCCAGGTAGGCAGGCCGGTGCGCGCCGTAGAGATCGAGCTCGGCCGCCGTCACCGGGCGCGGCCCGATCAGGCTCATGTCGCCCTTCAGCACGTTCCAGATCTGCGGCAGCTCGTCGAGCGAGGTCGCGCGCAGCATCGCCCCCAGCCGGGTGATCCGCGGATCGCGGCGCAGCTTGCGGCCGGCCAGCCATTCCCGGCGTGCCGCCGGGTCGTCGCGCAGCAGAGCCTGCAGGCGGGCCTCGGCATCGGGCACCATCGTGCGGATCTTCCAGCAGCGGAAGGGCCGTCCGTTCCGCCCGACCCGGACATGGCCGAAGAATCCCGGCCCACCCTCGATCCGCATGCAGAGGTACAGGATCGCGATCAGCGGCAGGACGATCGGCAGCATGGTCAGCGACAGCGCGATGTCGAACAGCCGCTTGGGCATCCGCGCATAGGCGAGCCGCGACCCCGGGGCGCTCGCGACCTCGACGGACGCGCCGCAGCCGGCGTTCGTGTGCGAAAGGCTCATCTGGTCATTCCTGGAAATTGCGTCGGGTCGATCCCTGTCCGGTCGGTGCGGACACGCCGTTCCCGGCTCAGCCGACGTCGAGTTTCCTCATGGCCGGACAATCGACCTCCGCGAACATGCCAGGGACGGAACCCGTCCAGGGTTGAAATCCGACCGGGATGCGGAAGCCCCTGAATGTGGAGCGACCGACCGACGGGCGGCTCCCGGTCACCGCGTTGTGCTACATCACAACCTTCGTGCGCGCAGCCCTTTTCCGACAACCTCGGGGCGAAGTTGCCGCTTTTTTGCCATTTTTGGACTTCGCGTGCGCAATTTTCATGCGTATGGGGCGGCGGAATGGGTCTTTTCGGCCGGCCGGCGGCCCTGTCGGGGCGTCGCGGACGCCTGTCCGGCGCGGGGCGATTCCCTTGGGCCACGGCAATGACGGCGAAATCGGCGGCCTGCCCGCGAAGCGTCATGCGATCGAGGGATTGCGCCGTGACGGCCAATGCCTTTGCGGCCGGCGGGCAATCACGGGCTGCGGGTCCGTGTGCGTCAGCCGCGATCCCGGGCCACGGTTCCGACCGCGGCGCCCACCAGGACACCGATCGAGCCCACCACGGAGTAGAGCGGCAAGAACCACCAGAAGCTCAGGGAAAAGGCGACGATCAGGCAGATCGAGATGACCGCCGACAGCCCGGCGGCCGCCAGAACAAGCCCCAGCGGAAAGCCCTGTCGCGATTCGGTCCGGCAGGCGCCGGTGGATGTAGCGGCGCGGGGTGCCGACTTGCCGGGCCTTTCAATCCAGGTACTTGAATCGGTTCCGAAGACTCGCTTTTCCTGTCGCACACAACGCCTTTCCATTCGTACCCATGACGAATTGGCGCTGCCGAACGAAAGCGGTACCGAACCCGACAGCCCCGATCCCTTTCGCGACGCTACCCGGATTCCGGTAGAATTTCATGCACCGATATTCGGAACTTTACCGTTTTTTAAGAACTGTTACTGGCCGGAAGGGAAAAGGGTCCGGCACATGCATCGGTCGCGCACGCCGCGCGGCTGGCTCGGCCGCACTTGGGCGGGGGCCTATTTCCCGGTCCGGCCCAACACGGCGCCCGTGGTGCGCGCGAGGATGGCGAGGTCGCGCCGCAGCGAGAGGTTCACGAAGTAGCGCGTGTCGAGCGCCACGCGCTCCTGGTAGCTCAGGTCGTTGCGGCCCGACACCTGCCACAGCCCCGTGACGCCCGGGCGGAGGGCCAGGTAGACCGACTGGCGGTGGCCGTAGCGTTCGAGCTCGGTCTCGGTGATGGGGCGCGGGCCCACGAGGCTCATCTCGCCGCGCAGCACGTTCCAGATCTGAGGCAGCTCGTCGAGCGAGGTCCGGCGCAGCAGCCCGCCGATCGCGGTGATGCGCGGGTCGTCGTGCAGCTTGTGCTCGGCCTCCCACATCTGGCGGGCGGCAGGATCGGTGCGCAGGAGCTCGAGCAGGCGATCCTCCGCGTCGGGCACCATGGTGCGGATCTTCCAGCAGCGGAAGGTCTCGCCGTTGCGCCCGATGCGACGGTGCCCGAAGAATCCGGGGCCCCCGTCGCACCGTGCGAGGACGTAGAGCAGCGCGATCAGCGGCAGGATCACCGGCAGGATCACGAGGCACAGAAGGATGTCTATCACGCGCTTCGTGGAGCGGTCGTACAGGCGGCCCGAGAGCGGTCGGCGCACCCTACGGTCCGCAAGCTGCACGTCGCAGTCGATCCTGGCATCGGTCATGTCTTGTCCCCGTAACTGAGTGTGGGCCGGGCTGCAGCCCCCAAGGTTGTTTCTTACGGCATATACGTCCCGTGTAGGTTGCATATCGCGTCCGTGCAACGGTTTACATGCCGCATCGACCTCCCTGGCCTCGTGGGTGCGTACACATTCGTCAAACGTGCCCGTCACCTTCGACACCCCCTAGCCGGTTGATAATGCATCCGCGACACCCTGCGATGCCATCTTGACGCCGTGATGCGGTCGACTTGTTGCACTGCAGCGTAAACTTGCGATGAAGATTGCGGTTGTTTGCATTTGAGGCTTCCGAAAAGCGGCCTGCGCGGGCGGCGGTGCCGGCCGGAGGGCAAGCTAGGCCGCACCTCCACCGAATCGCGGGTTCCGTGGAGTCGGGCGCGGGACAGGCCGGATTCCATGCTGCGGCGCGACAACCGGTGCTGGCCTTGCGTCGGTGCTTTGGTATGGTGCTCATCGGCCGGCCGGTGCCGGCGCACGCGATTTGGGCAGATCACGGCGTATTGGACAGAAGGCATCCATGCAGAAAATTCATCCTGTCATTCTCTGCGGCGGCTCCGGAACCCGTCTCTGGCCGCTGTCGCGCAAGAGCTACCCCAAGCAGTTCACCCACCTCATGGGCGCCGAATCGCTCTTCCAGGGGACCGCGCTGCGGCTCTCGGGGGTGCAGGACGGTCTCTCCTTCGAGCGTCCGGTCGTCGTCACCAACTCCGACTTCCGGTTCGTGGTGACCGAACAGCTGGCCGGCGTGGGGGTCGATCCCGGGGCGATCCTGATCGAGCCCGCGGGGCGCAACACCGCGCCCGCCGTGCTCGCCGCCGCGCTGCACCTTCACGCGACCGATCCCGACGCCGTCATGCTGGTGGCGCCGTCCGATCACATGATCCGCAGCCCCGATGTGTTCCGGCAGGCGGTGGCGCGCGGGCTCTCCTCGGCCGCCGCGGGCCACCTCACGCTTTTCGGGATCGCGCCCGACCGCCCCGAGACGGGCTACGGCTATCTCGAGCTCGACGGTGCGGCGGGCGACGGCACCGTGCCGCTCAAGAGCTTCGTGGAAAAGCCCGACGCGGACCGGGCGGCTCAGATGGTCGCCAGCGACGCCTATCTCTGGAACTCCGGCATCTTTCTCTTCCGGGTGCGCGACATCGTGGCGGCGTTCGAGGCGCACGCGCCCGAGGTGGTGCCGCCCGTGTCCGCCGCGGTGGCCGAGGCCGAGGTCGACCTGGGCTTCCTCCGCCTCGCGCCGGCCCGGTGGAAGGACGCGCCCGACATCTCCATCGACTACGCGGTGATGGAAAAGGCGCAGGGCCTGCAGGTCGTGCCCTATAGCGGCGACTGGTCGGACCTGGGCGGCTGGGACGCCGTCTGGCGCGAGAGCGAGCGCGACGCGGACGGCAACGTGGCCGGCGCCGGCGCCACCGCCATCGACTGCCGCAACTCGCTGCTCCGCGCGGATTCCGAGCGGCTCGAGATCGTCGGCATCGGGCTCGACGACATGATCGCGGTGGCGATGAAGGACGCGGTCGTGGTGGCGCCCAAGGGGCGCGCGCAGGACGTCAAGAACGCCGTGTCGGCGCTGCGCGACAAGAAGGCCGAGCAGGCCGAGACCTTCCCGCTCGACCATCGCCCCTGGGGCTGGTTCGAGAGCCTCGTCGTCGGCACGCGCTTCCAGGTCAAGCGCATCCTCGTGCACCCGGGCGCCTCGCTCAGCCTGCAGTCGCATTTCCACCGGTCCGAGCACTGGATCGTGGTCGAGGGCACCGCGCGGGTGACCGTGGACGACGAGGTCAAGCTCGTGACCGAGAACGAAAGCGTCTACATCCCGCTCGGCGCGGTGCACCGGATGGAGAACCCCGGCAAGGTGCCCATGGTGCTGATCGAGGTGCAGACCGGCTCCTACGTGGGCGAGGACGACATCGTGCGCTACGAGGACATCTACGCCCGCGGCCAGGGCGCCAAGGGCTGAGCCCCGCACCGGCATCAGGAAGGACGCGACCATGGCACCGAAATTCGGCACGAGCGGCCTGCGCGGTCTCGTCACCGAGCTGACCCCGGACCTCGTCACCGGCTACGTGCGCGCCTTTCTCGCGGCCTGCCCCACGGGGGGCGGACTGCAGGTGGGGCGCGACCTGCGCGAAAGCTCCCCGGCGATCGCCGCCATCGTGGCGGAGGCCGCGCGCGGCGCCGGCGTGCCCGTGACCGAATGCGGCGTGCTGCCGACCCCGGCGCTGGCGCTCGCGGCGCAGCGGGCGGGGCAGGCGGCGGTGATGGTCACCGGCAGCCACATCCCGGCTGATCGCAACGGGCTCAAGTTCTACGTGCCCGCGGGCGAGATCAGCAAGGCCGAGGAACAGGCGATCCAGGGCGCGCTGGGCACCGGTGCGCCGGACGCGGACCGCGCGCCGCTCGTCGAGGATGCAGGTGCGGGCGACGCGTTCCGCGACCGCTACGTGACCGCCTATGGCGGCGGCGCGCTCCGGGGGCTGCGGATCGGCGTCTACCAGCACAGCTCGGTCGCGCGGGACATGCTGGTGGAGGTCCTCGGCGCGCTCGGCGCCGAGCCCGTGCCGCTCGGCCGGTCGGACAGCTTCGTTCCGGTGGACACCGAGGCGCTCGATCCCGCGACGCGCGGCATGCTGGCGGGCTGGTGCGCCGATCACCGGCTCGACGCGGTCGTGTCCACGGACGGCGACGCGGACCGGCCCATGGTCGCGGACGCCTCGGGCCGCGTGGTGCCGGGCGACATCCTGGGCGCGCTGACCTCCCGCGCGCTGGGCGCGGGCACGATCTGCACGCCCATCTCGTCGAATTCCATGGTGGTCGACCTCTTCGGCCCCGAGGCCGTGCACCTGACGCGGATCGGATCGCCCTACGTCATCGCCGCGATGGAGGCCGCGCTGGCCGACGATCCCGCGGCGCGCGTTGTGGGCTACGAGGCGAATGGCGGCTTCCTCCTCGGCTTCCCGGCCGAGGGTCCGGCAGGCACGCTCGAGCCGCTGATGACCCGCGACTGCGTGCTGCCCATCGTCGCGCCGCTCGCCGCCGCCGTGGCCGAGGGCCGCACTCTGGCGCAGCTGGTGGCGGCACTGCCGCCGCGCTTCACCGCCGCGGACCGAATCCAGAACGTCCCCAGCGAGGCGTCGGCGGCGTTCATCGCCCGGCTGGCCGACGACGCGGCGGCGCGCGCGGCATTCTTCGAGGCGGGCGCGCCCGAACGGGACACCGACCTGACCGACGGTCTGCGGGTATCGTTCGACACCGGCGCCGTGGTGCACCTCCGGCCCTCGGGCAACGCGCCCGAATGCCGGATCTACGCCGAGGCCGACAGCCCCGAGGCGGCCGAGGCGCTGGTCGCCACCCATTTCGCCCGCCTGGCCGAGGCCCTGCGCGGCGCCTGAAGTCTCACCGGCCCTCGCGCAGCCAGGCGCCGACGATCAGGCCCGAGGCCAGCATCAGCACCAGCCAGGCGGGCAGCGCCGGCACCTGCGTCACGTCCATCGTCTCGTAGGCGTCGCGCGCGGTCAGCCCGATCCAGCCGCGGCCCGCGGCGGGGCGTCCGGGCGACACCTCGCGCAGGTCCGGCACGCCGTCCTCGAGCCGCACCACGCCCCCCCGGGCAGGGGCCAGCACCGGTTCGAGCAGCTCGCCCGTGGCGATCGTCTGCTCGAGTTCCCGCGGCGCCGCGGGGCCGAGGCCCACCACCGCCGACTGCTCGCCCTCGCGAAGGCGGTAGAGCCCGATCTCCGGACCCTCGTAGACCGCCTCGAACCGGCCCGGCGAGGTCTCTTCCAGCGTGACCTCCTCGGTCTCGCCGTCGGGCCGCGTGATCGTGACCGGACCCACGCTGTCGCCCAGCGTCCGGCGGATGATGCGCATGCTCTGCCCGGTCGGTTCGGCCAGCAGCGTCTCCTCCTCGAGCTCGGGCTCCTTCATCATCCAGTGGGCGAGCCGGCGCAGCAGGTCGAGCTGCGGCCCGCCGCCCTCGTACCCGCGCGACCAGAGCCAGGCCTGGTCCGATCCCATGAGCGACACGCGCCCCTCGCCTACCCGGTCGAGGATCAGCAGCGGCCGGCCGTCCACGCCGGACATGACCACGTCCCCGGCCTCGGACGGCGACAGGTCCACCTGCCGCAGCCAGCGGCCCCAGGTCTCCTCGCCGGCGAGCCCGGCCGTGACCGGGTGGCGGTGGCCGAGATCGGTGATCGTGGGGCGGTAGGCTTCCTCGACCACGCGCGCGGTGGGCGCGGCCGGCATGATCTCTCCCAGCGGCGAGCGGTAGAGGCTGTCGGCCGAGGCGAAGTCCGGCCCCGCCGCGACCAGCACCGCGCCGCCGTTCTCGACATACTGGCGCACGTTGTCGAGGTAGATCGAGGGCAGGATCCCGCGCCGCTTGTAGCGGTCGAAGATGATCAGGTCGAAATCGTCGATCTTCTCGAGGAACAGCTCGCGGGTGGGGAAGGCGATCAGCGACAGCTCGTTCACCGGCACGCCGTCCTGCTTTTCCGGGGGGCGCAGGATGGTGAAATGCACGAGGTCGACGGAACTGTCGGATTTCAGCAGGTTCCGCCAGGTCCGCCCGCCCGCGTGCGGCTCGCCCGAGACGAGCAGCACGCGCAGCCGGTCGCGCACGCCGTTGATCTGCACGAGCGCGGTGTTGTTGCGCGCGGTGATCTCGCCCTCCGCCTCGGGCACCGAGAACTGGATGACGTTGAGCCCGCCATGGGGCAGCGTGATGGGCAGGTCGAAGCTCTGCCCGATGGGGATGGTGAAGGTCTGCGGCTCGGCGCCGTCGACGGAGATGTCGATCGTCGTCTCCTCGGCCGGTGGTGGCGCGCCCTCGTCCTCGACCCGCACGGTCAGCGTCACCGGTTCGTCGAGGATGGCAAAGGCCGGCGCGTTCTCGACGATCAGCCGGCGGTCCCAGTCGTCCTCGCGGCCCGTCATCACCAGGTGCATGGGCGCCGGCAGGTCCGGCGCGCGGTCGAGGTCGTGCACCCGCCCGTCGGACAGGAGCACGATGCCCGCGATGCGCGCCTGCGGCTCCTCCGCCAGCGCCTCGGACACCGCGGTCATGAGCAGCGTGCCGGCGTTTTCCTCGCCGTCGCCCACCTCGATCCGGCGCAGCTCGGTGTTGGGGCGCTCGGCGATCTCCGCGGCAAGCTCCTCGGCCGCCGCGTCCGTCGTCTCGGCCCGGTCGGCCAGCCGCTGCGAGGCCGAGCGGTCCTCGACCATCAGCACGATGTCGGTAAGGGGCGCGCGGTCCTCCACCTGCCAGGACGGCTGCGACAACGCCGCCACCAGCACCGCACCGGCGAGCGCCCGCAGCGCCCAGCCCGAGAGCCCGCGCCAGAGCGCCAGCGCCACGCCCAGAAGGGCGACGCCGCCCAGTGCCGCGATGGCGGCCCAGGGCAGCAGGGGATCGAAGACGAGCGTTCCGTTCATTGGCCGAGCCTGTCCAGGAGGGCGGGCACATGCACCTGGTCCGACTTGTAGTTGCCGGTCAGCACATGCATCACGAGGTTGACCCCGAAGCGGAACGCGATCTCGCGCTGGCGTTCGCCCGCGAAGCCGCGGCCGATCGGTGTCGTGGGCTGGCCGTTCTCGCCGACCGCCCAGGCGGCGGCCCAGTCATTGCCGCCGATGACCACCGGGGTCACGTTGTCGTTGAGGTTGCGGAAGGGCATGCCCTCGACGAATTCCGCGTCGGCGGGCGCCGCCTCGACCCAGACGTCGCGGCTGGCGTAGCGGCCGGGAAAGTCCTGCAGCAGGTAGAAGGTCCGCGTCAGCACGTGGTCCTGCGGCACCGGCTCGAGCGGCGGGATGTCGAGCGGCGCCGCCAGGTCCTGCAGCTTGCGCCCGTTGGGCGAGGCCGCGCCAAAGCTCGCGATGTCCGCGTCCCGCGTGTCGAACAGGATCATGCCGCCCGAGCGAAGGTATTCGTTGAGCTTGGCATAGGCCTCGGCCGACGGTGTCGGCTGGTCCGGCGTCACCGGCCAATAGAGCAGCGGGAAAAAGGCGAGCTCGTCCGTCTCGAGATCGACGCCCATCGGGTCGGAGGGTTCGACCGAGGTGCGGAAGAACAGCGTGTCGGACAGGCCGCGCAGGCCCGCCGCGGCCAGCGAATCGAGCTCCGCATCGCCGGTCAGGACATGCGCCAGCGTCACCTCGGACGTGGCGGCGATGGCGAAATCCACGTCCGCGCCCTGGGAGTCGCCCGTCTCCTGCGCGCGCGCATGGCCGGGCATCAGCAGCGCGAGCGCGACCAGCGCCGCGGCTGTTCCGGCGGTCGCGCGCGCGCCGCGCAGGCGCCCCGACAGCGCGAGCGAGGCCAGCACGTCGGCGAACAGCAGCACCGTGGCGAGCGCGATCAGCCAGCCCGCGAGCGGCGTCTCCTCCGGCCCCGCGAGCCCGCGCACCGGCACGTCGTCCGGCCAGACGGCGGGGCGGATCTCGGTCTCCGCGGTGACCACGTTGCGCGCGAGGCTGCGGTCCTCGCCCTGGTAGAGCCCCGGCTGCAGGTCGGGCCCGAGCGCCCCCGTGGCGAGCGCCGCGCCGTCGACGCCGGGCAGGGTGCCCGCGTCGCGCAGCGTGCCGAAGGCGTCGAGCACCATCTGCGGCTCCCAGGTCGTGCCCTCGAGCTCGGCCGCCTCGGGTTCGGCCGGCATCGACGACACCGCCAGCCGTTCCAGCATGTCGACGAAGAGGACCGACAGCGGCAGCGACGACCATTCCGCGTTCGCGGTCACGTGGAACAGCACGACCTGCCCCTGTCCCACGCGCTTGCGGGTCACGAGCGGCGTGCCGTCGGTCAGCTGCGCGATCACCCGCTCGGCGAGCGTCGGGTCGGGCTGCGCCATGACCTGCGCGGTCACGGTCACGTCCGGCGGCACGTCGAGCCCGAAGAACGGGCTCTCGGCATCGAAGGGCGCCAGCGTCTTCGGCTCGCCCCAGCTCATGGCGCCGCCGACGCTGCGTCCGCCCGCGCGCAGGCGGACCGGCATCAGCGGGTCCTCCTCCTCGCGGCTGAGCTCGGAGCCCGCAAGCCGCGGGCCGGCGAAGCGCAAGAGCATCCCGCCATCCTCGACCCAGTCGAGCACCTCCTCCTCCTCGCCGCCGAGCGCGGCCACGTCCGCAAGCACGATCACGTCCGGGTTCGCGGGCAGGATGTCGGGCAGGGCGCCGTCGATCAGGTCGGCGGTCGGCTCGAGGGCGCGTTCGAGGTAATGCAGCGGCGACAGGAGCTCGAGCCCCTCGCGGTTCTCGCTCCCGGCGATCAGGGCGACCTCGCGGCGGCGGAGCGAATCGTCGGACAGGGTCAGCGCCCCTGCCGATGCCGTGCCGACGACCTCGAACCGTTCGACCCGCGCCCGCAGCTCGGCGGGCAGCGACAGCTCGCCCTCGGCCAGCACGGCGCCGTCGGCAAAGGTCACGGGCAGCGCGGCCAGCTCGGCGGGGGCGCCCGAGGGGTCGCGCCCCTGCGCCACCACGCGCACCTCGCGTTCGGGGCCGGGCCGCAGCCGCTGCAGCGACAATGCCACGTTGCCGTCCTCGAACCGCGCGGGAGCGAGGGCAAAGAGCGTCTCCGGGCTCTCGTAGACGGTGACCGACCCCCGACCCTGCAGCGCCTCGAGCAGGGGCGTGCGGCTCTCCCGCGCGATCCCGTCCGAGAACCAGAGCGTGTCGAACGCGCCCTCGGGCAGAAATTCGATCGCGCGCCCCGTGCGCTCGGCGTCAGGCTCCCAGGGCCGAGGGATCAGCCCCGTGATGCGGGACGCGACCGTGTCCGCGGCGGCGAAGGTCGTCGCTTCGGGTTCGGTCAGCCGCAGGACGGCGGCGGGCCGGTCCTCGCGGCCCGCGCGCGCCAGCACCGCGCCGAGCGCGGTCTCCTGGGCGCGCCACGCCTCGGCGCTGGCCCAGCTCGCGTCCATCACGATCAGGAGCGGCGCCGCGCCGGCAGCCTCCTCGTCGGTCTCGGGATTGAGGACCGGGCCGGCCAGGCCCAGGATCACCGCCGCCACCGCCAGCATCCGCAGGAGCAGGAGCCACCACGGCGTGCGGTCGCTCACCTGTTCCTCGTCCCGGAGCCCGAGCAGCAGCACGACCCCCGGGAACAGCCGCCGGATCGGCGCCGGCGGCACGGCGCGCAGGATCACCCACAGCACCGGAAGGGCGAGAAGGCCCACGAGCAGCCAGGGCGTCGTGAATCCGAGCGCGCCGAAAAGGGTCATCCATGGCCTCCGTCCATCGCGCGCCAGATCCACAGCATGGCGTTCTGGGCGCTGTCACCGGTGTGGTGGCACTGGTACTGCCAGCCGGTCAGCCGGCAGAGCGCGTCGAGTCGCCCCTTCCGCTCGGCCAGCCGGTCGAGATAGCGGCCGCGCAGGTCGCCCGCCTTGAGCGTCTCGTGCGCGACCGACCCGCCCACCGACTGGAAGATCGTGCGCCCCTCGAACGGGAACGCCTCTTCGCTGGGGTCGAGCACCTGCACCAGGACGCCGCGCACGCCGCGGTCGGCGGCCTTGGTCAGCGCCGCCTCGACCGGTGCGATGTCGCCGAGAAAGTCCGACACGAACAGCGCCCGCGCATGCGGCAGCATGCCCCGCGCCTCGGGCGCGCCGTAATCGTCGGCGCCGTCGTCGCTCAGCGCCGCGGCCAGCCGCGCGATCTGCGGCCTGCCGCCGCGCGGCGGCAGCGACCAGCCGGTCAGGCCCACCCGTTCGCCCGCGCGGATCAGCAGGACCGTCGTCGCAAGCGCCAGGAGCCGCGCGCGGTCGGCCTTGCTGGGCAGGTTCCGGCCCGAGGTGAAGCGCATGGACGCGCCCTGGTCGACCCACAGCAGCACGCTCTGCGCGATCTGCCATTCGCGGTCGCGCACGAATTGCGAATCGCCCCGCGCCGAGCGACGCCAGTCGATGGCGCGGTAGCTGTCGCCGGCCGCCATGGGCCGGTACTGCCAGAAATCGTCCCCGAGCCCTGCGCGCCTGCGGCCGTGATCGCCCAGAAGGACGGTGCCCGCGAGCTGTTCGGCCCGGGCGAGAAGGGCGGGGAGTCTGCTGGCCTCTTCCTCGGCGTGCTGGCGAAGGGTCGGGGCCGTCGTCACGCCGCCGCCTCGGTGCGCACGAGCGCCCCCGCGACATCCTCGATGAACCCGCCGAGATCCTCGCCCCGCGCCCGCGCCGAGAAGGTCAGCGCCATGCGGTGCACGAGCACGGGCCGCGCCATGTCGATCACGTCCTCGGGCGAGGGCGCGAGCCGGCCCTGCAGCAGCGCGCGCGCCCGCACCGTCAGCATCAGCGCCTGTGCCGCCCGCGGCCCGGGGCCCCAGGCGACGATGTCGCGCACGCGGTCGGAGGCCGAGGGATCGGACGGACGGAACGCGCGCACGAGGTCGAGGATCATCTCGACCACGCGGTCGCCCACCGGCATCCGTCGCAGCAGCCGCTGCGCCGCCAGCAGCGAGCGGCCGTCGAACACCTGGTGCGCCTCGGCCTCCTCGGTGCCGGTGGTGGCGAGCAGGATGTCGCGCTCGGTCTTGCGGTCGGGATAGGCCACGTCGATCTGAACGAGGAAACGGTCGAGCTGCGCCTCGGGCAGGGGGTAGGTGCCCTCCTGCTCGATCGGGTTCTGCGTCGCCAGCACGTGGAACGGCAGGTCGAGCGCGCGGGTCTCGCCCGCGACGGTCACCTTCTTCTCCTGCATCGCCTGCAGCAGCGCCGATTGAGTCCGCGGGCTCGCGCGGTTGATCTCGTCCGCCATCAGCAGCTGGCAGAAGATCGGCCCCTCGATGAACTTGAACGCGCGCGCGCCGTCCGCGCCGGTCTCCAGCACCTCGGAGCCCAGGATGTCCGCGGGCATCAGGTCGGGGGTGAACTGCACCCGGTTGCCGTCGAGGCCCATGACCGTCGACAGCGTCTCGACGAGCCGCGTCTTGCCGAGCCCCGGCAGGCCGATCAGCAGGCCGTGGCCGCCGCAGAGGAGCGCCGACAGGGTCAGGTCGACCACGCGCTCCTGGCCGATGAAGCGCCGGGTGATCGCCGCCTTCGCCTCGGCGAGCTTCGCCTCCAGCGCCTCGATCTCGGCGACCAGGTCCTCGGTCTCGGCCATGACAACGCTCCTTGTCGGGTTAGGTCTTGAGTGAGAAATGGTATCGTGACTGGGAGAAATGGCAAAAGCGATGAGTTCACAAAATTCCGTGACGCCCTCCGCCGAGGGGATTGCCGCCCATGCACGCGCCGCGAAGGGCCGCGGCCTGCCGCCCGTGCACAAGTGGAATCCGCCCTTCTGCGGCGATCTCGACATGCGCATCGCCCGTGACGGGACGTGGTTCTACCAGGGCAGTCCCATCGGGCGGATCGAACTGGTGCGGCTCTTCTCGTCGATACTCAAGCGCGAGAACGGTAAATATTTCCTTGTGACACCTGCCGAGAAGGTCGGCATCACCGTCGAGGACGCGCCCTTCGTCGCCACCGACTTCGAGGTCGAGGGGGACGGCGAGACGCAGGTGCTCACCTTCGTGACCCATGTGGGCGACCGCGCCGCCGCCGGTCCCGACCACCCGATCCGGGTGGAACGCGACCCCGAGACCGGCGAGCCGTCGCCCTACGTGCTGATCCGCCACGATCTCGAGGCGCTCATCGACCGCAAGAGCTTCTACCGGCTGGCGGAGATCGGCGCGCATCACGGGCATGACGGGCAGGACTGGTTCGGCCTCTGGTCCGGCGGGCGATTCTTCCCGATGATTCCCTCGGCCGAACTGCCCGACTAGCGGCGCGACAGGGGCGTGCGGCGCGCGCGGCCCGCGGGGACGCGGACCGGGATCGCCACGAGGTCGGACCGCAGGCCGCCGCGCGGGCCGTCCCCGCCCGCATCCTCGGCCATCAGCAGGACGCGCACGCTGGCCTGCGCGCCGGTGAACACGATCCCGTTGAAGAACCACAGCAGGAAGAGCGCCAGAGGACCCTCGGCGGTCCCGGCGATCAGGTGGCCCAGCCCGGCGATGTCGCCCCAGGCCAGCGCACCCACGAAAACCGCGGCGAGGGCGAAGCCCACGACCGCGCATTGCACGTAGAAGGAAACCAGTCGGGGCATTTCACGGATACTCCTGCGGCATGACATGACCGGCTTCTGCCGGCAGCCTTCCTTGCGGAAGATAGCGCAGCCGCGGCCCTCCGCATAGGGGCCGCCCGCGCGCGGTCAGTCCCCGAGCTTGGCGTGGACCTCGTCGAGGTCGATCTCGCCCGTGGGCATCTTGTTGGCAGGGTTCTCGAAATCGTAGCGGAAGAGCTCGAAGTCGCGCTTGTAGATCTCGTAGACGAGATGCATCGACAGGTCATCGAAATAGGCCTCGACCGGGTGCGCGCGCTTCGGCCCGTGCCCCTCGCTCTCGTTGAAGCGCGGGATCGCCGCGAGGTCGACGCGGTGCGGCGTGCGGGTCCGGTCGAGCACGGCCTGCATCCCCTCGTCGAAGCGCTCCGTCCAGAAGATCGAATCGTAGCGCCCGCCGTTCACGATGAAGGTCGACACGTGCCCCGACACCGCCGACCAGTGGATGTCGGGCTCCATCGGGCGGCGCCAGCGGATCGTGTCGCGCACGAACAGCAGGAAGCGGCGGAACGACCGCACCTGGTCGAACGGCTCGCGGCCGTCCTCGCCGCCGACCTCGATCCCGTATTTCTGGATCAGCAGCGGCACGAGGTTCCCGCGGTAGCGCCGGCCGTTGCGCTGGATTCCGCAGATCTTGTCGAAGAACGACGACAGGATGCGGGTGTAGGGATTGCGCACGCAGGTGAAGGCGTAGGACGACCGCGTCTTCACGTTGGCGCGGATCGGTGCCTGGCTCTCCTCGCGCGCCCACTTGTGCAGGCCGTCCTCGGCGTCGTGGATGTCGCCGTCGAAGAACCGGCCGTGGTCGGAATAGTACATGATCTGGCCGATGGTCGAGCAGGCGCATTTCGGGACCACCCGGTACACCATGCTCTCGCTCTCGGTCATCCAGGTGCCGGGAAAGCCCATCGCCCGCCAATCTCCGCTCGTGCCTCGGGAGGCGCGCGTCCGGTCTGTCCCTGCCCGCGCCACCGGGCGAAAAAACCAGACCATGGTCATTCGTTCAACGCCCGTTTATCTCTATCAACCTAAGCATTCAGGCGACAAAAGGGCACAACGCTTCCGTCGACATGGCAAAGATCGCCTTCATCCTGCTGTGCCACAAGGATCCGGATGCGATCATCAAGCAGGCGCAGAGCCTGACCGCCGTCGGCGACTGCATGGCGATCCATTTCGACGCCCGCGCGCCGCGGCAGGATTACCGCCGCATCCGCGCGGCGCTCGCCGACAATCCGAACGTCACCTTCGCGCGCCGGCGCGTGCGCTGCGGCTGGGGGGAATGGAGCCTCGTCGCGGCGACGCTCGCCGCCGCGCGGGCCGCGCTCGACGCCTTTCCGCGCGCCACGCATCTCTACATGGTCTCGGGCGACTGCATGGCGATCAAGTCGGCCGAATACGCCCATGCCTTCCTCGACCGGCGCGACTGCGACCACATCGAGAGCGTCGACTACTTCCGCTCGGACTGGATCCGCACCGGCTGGAAGGAAGAGCGGCTGATCTACCGCCACTGGTTCAACGAGCGCACACAGAAGCGGCGGTTCTACGCGATGTTCGAGCTGCAGCGCCGGCTGCGCCTCTCCCGGCCGATCCCGGGGGACCTCGAGATGATGATCGGGTCGCAATGGTGGTGCCTGCGCCGCCGCACCGTCGAGGCGGTGCTCGACTTCGCGCGGGCGCGCCGCGACGTGATGCGCTTCTTCCGCACCACGTGGATCCCAGACGAGACGTTCTTCCAGACGCTGGTGCGCCACCTCGTGCCCGAGGCCGAGATCGAGAACCGGACGCCGACCTTCCTGCTGTTCACCGACTACGGGATGCCGGTCACGTTCCACAACGACCACTACGACCTGCTGCTGGCGCAGGACTACCTCTTCGCCCGCAAGATCAGTCCGCACGCCACCGACCTGCGCCGGCGGCTGGGCGTGCTCTACGCCTCCGAGGGCGCGCGGTTCCGCGTCTCGAACGAGGGACGCGCGCTCTTCCGCTTCCTGACCGCGAAGGGCCGGATCGGGCGGCGCTTCGCCCCCCGCTTCTGGGAGACCGAGAGCTCGCTCGGGCGGAACCGCGAGCTGCTGATCGTGGTCTGCAAGAAGTGGCACGTGGCCAAGCGGCTGCTCGACCGGGTGCGCCAGCTCACCAACCTGCCCTGCATCGAGTACCTCTTCAGCGAGGAGAACGCGCGCCTGCCGGACCTCGGCGGCATCCAGTCGACGCTGGCCAAGCGCCACCGTCACCGCCGCGCGCTGATGCGGATGCTGTTCGAATATTACGAGACCGACCGGCTGATCGTCTGCCTCGATCCGGCGAATCTCGATCTGATCGAGGATTTCTGCCGCGACCGCGCCCTGACGCGCATCCTCGAGGTGGAATGCCAGTATTCCGACGCCTACCTGTCCGGACATGCGCTGCGGGTCGGGCTGGCGGGCGACCGGACGCCGGCGGAGGCGCTGGCGCGGCTTCTGCCAGCGATCCGCGACGATTTCGGCCACGAGAGCGACCGCATCCGCGACCGCGGCTTCGAGAACCACCTGCGCATCCGCGAGATCGACAGCGCCGAGGCCAATGCCGCCCCGCTGGCGCAGTTCCTGGGGGTGCCGCACGACCAGGCGCGCGGCATCGCCGAGACCCCCCACCTGTTTGCCGATTGAGGAGACCCATGGCCTATACCTACGATTCCCAGAACATCTTCGCCAAGATCCTGCGCGGCGAGATCCCGAACGACACCGTGCTCGAGACCGCGCACAGTCTCGCCTTCCGCGACATCCGTCCGCAGGCGCCGGTACACGTGCTGGTGATCCCCAAGGGCCCCTATGTGAGCTACGACCACTTCGCGCAGGAGGCGAGCGAGGCGGAGATCGTCGACTTCACCCGCGCGGTCGGCCGGGTCTGCGAGATGGAGGGCGTGGCCGAAGGCGGCTTCCGGATGATCGCGAACGCGGGCCGCGACGGGGTGCAGGAGGTGCCGCACCTGCACGTGCACATCCTCGCGGGCCGCGGCCTCGGGCGGATGCTCGCACCCGCCTGATCCCCCCTGGTCCCCGCCGGACCGGCGCGATCCGGCGGAGCCGCGCCTGCCGGCGCGGCACAGGTCATGTCGCTGCCGCGCCTGTCGGCGCGGCGCTCCGGCGGGTGCCCGGCGCGGCCGGCGTCAGTGCGCGGCGGCCCAGTTCGGGCCGGCGCCCGCCTCGACCACCAGCGGCACGTCGAGGCGCACCACCGGGTCGGCCGCGCCTTCCATGACCTCGCGCGCGGTGGCGACGAGCGCGTCGACCGCGTCCTCCGCCACCTCGAAGAGCAGTTCGTCGTGGACCTGCAGCAGCATCCGCGCCGGCATCCCGTCGATCGCGGGGGGCATGCGCACCATGGCGCGGCGGATGATGTCGGCGGCGCTGCCCTGGATCGGCGCGTTGATCGCCGCGCGCCGCGCGAAGCCCGCGCGCGGCCCCTTGGCGTCGATCTCGGGGGTGTGGATGCGCCGGCCGAACAGCGTCTCGACCCGGCCATGCGCCTTGGCGAAGGCCACGGTCGCGTCCATGTAGTCGCGGATCCCCGGGAAGCGTTCGAAGTAGCGGTCGATGAAGCCCTGCGCGTCGCCGCGCGGGATGCGCAGGTTGCGCGCCAGCCCGAAGCCCGAGATGCCGTAGATGACGCCGAAATTGATCGCCTTGGCCTGGCGGCGGATCTCGGGCGTCATCTCGGCCATGGGCACGCCGAACATCTCGGACGCGGTCATGGCGTGGATGTCCTGCCCGTCGCGGAAGGCCTGTTTCAGCGTCTCGATCCCGGCCACGTGGGCGAGGATCCGGAGCTCGATCTGGCTGTAGTCGAGCGAGACCAGCACCCGGCCCGGTTCGGCGACGAAGGCCTCGCGGATGCGGCGGCCCTCCTCTGTGCGCACGGGGATGTTCTGCAGGTTGGGCTCGGTCGAGGCGAGGCGCCCGGTATTCGCGCCGGCGATCGAGTAGCAGGTGTGCACGCGGCCGGTCTCGCGGTTGATGTGCTCCTGCAGCGCGTCGGTATAGGTCGACTTGAGCTTGGAGATCTGCCGCCAGTCGAGCACGCGCGCGGGCAGCTCGTGCTCGGTCGCGAGGTCCTCGAGGATGTCGGCGCCGGTCGCGTAGGCGCCGGTCTTGCCCTTCTTGCCGCCGTCGAGGCCCATCCGGTCGAACAGGATCTCGCCGAGCTGCTTGGGCGAGCCCACGTTGAACGTCTCGCCCGCGAGCGCGTGGATCTCGGCCTCGAGCGCGGCCATCTTCTGGCTGAAGGCATTCGACATGCGGCTGAGCGTGTCGCGGTCGACCTTGATGCCCGCGCGTTCCATGTCCGCGAGCACGGGCACGAGGGGCCGTTCCATGGTCTCGTAGACGCGGGTGACCTGCGCGCGGTGCAGCTGCGGCCGGAAGAGCCGCCAGAGCCGCAGCGTGACGTCCGCGTCCTCGGCGGCATAGGTCGTGGCCGCGTCGATCGGCACCCGGTCGAAGGTGACCTGCGTCTTGCCGCTGCCGATCACCTCCTTGATCGGGATCGGGCGGTGCGCGAGGTAGCGTTCGGACAGCGTGTCCATGCCGTGCCCGTGCTCGCCGCCATGCAGCGCGTAGGACATGAGCATCGTGTCGTCGAAGGGCGCCACGTCGATCCCGCAGCGCGCGAGGATCTTGGCGTCGTATTTCATGTTCTGGCCGATCTTCAGGACCGACCGGTCCTCGAGGAGCGGCTTCAGCGCGGCGAGGGCGTCCTCGCGCGCCACCTGGTCCGGCAGGAGCGCACCGTCGTCGAAGAGGTCGCCGTCGCCGGCCGCGCGGTGCGCGAGCGGCAGGTAGGCGGCGCGCCCCGGCGCGGTGGCGAGCGAGACGCCCACGAGCTCCGCGGTCATCTCGTTGAGGCCGGTGGTCTCGGTGTCGAGCGCGACGAAGCCCTGGTCGCGCGCCTCGGCGATCCAGCGCTCGAGGGTCGCGAGGTCCCGGATGCAGGCATAGGCGGTGCCGTCGAAGGGCGGGGCGTCCTCGGTGCTGCCGGGAGCGCCGGCGGCAGCGGCGGCGGGCGCGGTCTCGGGGATGGTCGGCGCCTCGGTGCCGAGCGTCTCGGCGATGCGGCGCGAGAGCGAGCGGAACTCCATCTCCGCGAGGAAGCCCAGCAGCGTGTCGGGATCGGGGTCGCGGATCTCGAGGTCGTCGAGGGTGAAATCGAGCGGCGTCCGGTCGTCGAGCAGCACGAGCCGCTTCGACAGCTCGATCTGGTCGCGGTAGGCGATCAGGGTCTCGCGGCGCTTCGGCTGCTTGATCTCCCCCGCGCGGTCGAGCAGCTCATCGAGCGAGCCGAACTCGTTCAGGAGCAGCGCCGCGGTCTTCACGCCGATGCCCGGCGCACCCGGCACGTTGTCGACCGAATCGCCCGCCAACGCCTGCACGTCGACCACGCGCTCGGGGTAGACGCCGAACTTCTCGAACACGCCGTCGCGGTCGATGCGGCGGTTCTTCATGGCGTCGAACATCACGACGCCGTCGCCCACGAGCTGCATCAGGTCCTTGTCAGAGCTCACGATCGTGACCTCGCCCCCGGCCTCGCGCGCCTGCCGCGCGAGCGTGGCGATGATGTCGTCGGCCTCGAAGCCCTCGACCTCCTTGCAGGCGATGTTGAACGCCTCGGTCGCGCGGCGGGTGAGGGGGATCTGCGGGCGCAGGTCCTCGGGCATCTCGTCGCGGTTGGCCTTGTAGAGGTCGTAGAGGTCGTTGCGGAAGGTGTGGCTGCCCTTGTCGAAGATCACCGCGAGATGCGTGGGCGCGAAGTCGCCGTGATCGGTGCCCACGTAGCGCCGCAGCATGTCGCAGAAGCCCTGCACCGCGCCCACCGGCAGCCCGTCGGACTTGCGCGTGAGCGGTGGCAGCGCGTGGAAGGCGCGAAAGATGAAGGCCGAGCCGTCGATCAGGTGGAGGTTACAGCCTTTGCCGAAGCTCATGGGGGCGCGCTCCCTATCGTCGCGGTGTCGGGCGCGCGGGGGGCGGCGCCGGCGGTCGCGCCCGTCTTAGCGGCTCGCGCCGGGGATGGCGAGCCTCAGGCGGTGCCGGGAACCGCCGCAGCGGTCAGGAAGACCGCGACGAAGAAGAGGATCGAGGCCGCGACCACGAAGCCGTGCCAGATCGTGTTGTGGTATCGCAGCCGCTCGGCCAGCAGGAACGGCGTGCCGGCGGAATAGAGAAGGCCGCCCACGACCATGAGCCCCAGAACCGACCAGGGCAGCGCGGCGATCACGTCCTGCCCGCCGACGATCACGGCCCACCCCATCAGCAGCCCCACGACCACGCCTGTGCGCGTGGGCCTGCGCCGCACCAGCACGACGAGCAGCGTGGCCGCGGCCGCCGCCACCCAGATCGCGGCGAGAAGCGTGCCGCCCGCGCCCGAGAGCAGCGCGAAGGGCGTGTAGGTGCCGGCGATCTTGAAATGGATCGCCGAATGGTCGAGCCGGCGCAGGAACGGCGTCCAGCCCGGCGTCCGGAGGTGGTTGTAGAGCAGCGAGCAGAGCAGCATCGCGATCAGCGTCGCGCCGTAGATCGACACCGCGGCGATGCCCGCCGCGTCGCCCCGCCAGACCGCCGTCAGCGTGATCAGCACCGGCACCGCGGCGAGCGCCAGCACCAGCCCGGCGAGGTGCACCACCGCGTCGCTCAGGCGTTCGCCGCGGGAATATTCGCGCGGTGCGGCCGTCAGGGCATCGGGCAGGGATGTGGAGTCAGGTGTCACCATGCGGGCAATGTAACATCGCCCGGTTAACGGACAAACACCCCCGCACCGCGACGTGACGGCGTCTTGACGGTCAGGCCTTGCCCTCGAAGTCGCGGTGGACGAACCGCGCGTCGCAATAGCCGCACTCGGCCCAGCCGCGATCCTCGGGGATCTGGATCCACACGCGGGGATGACCGAGCGCTCCCTCGCCGCCGTCGCAGGCCACGCGGTAGCTGTCCACGATCTTGGTCTCCGGCGCGTCGGTGGTCATCGGCCGCTGTCCCTCTCGCTCTTGGCGCACTAGGTGCGTTATGGACGAGGCATCGAGAAGGAGCAAGGCGCGCATGGCAGAGGACGCGATCCGCATCGAGGGACTGCGCAAGGTCTACGGCGGACAGGGCAAGGCGCCCGCGAAGGAGGCGCTGAGGGGCATCGACCTCACGGTGCCGCAAGGGTCCGTGTTCGGGCTCCTCGGGCCGAACGGCGCGGGAAAATCGACGCTCATCAACATCCTCGCGGGGCTGGTGATCAAGACCGCAGGACGGGTGACGATCTGGGGCTTCGACCAGGACGTGAACCCGCGGCAGTCGCGCGCCTCGATCGGCGTCATGCCGCAGGAGCTGAACCTCGACCCGTTCTTCACGCCGCGCGGCGCGCTCGAGGTGCAGGCCGGCCTCTACGGCGTGCCGAAGGCGCAGCGCCGCTCGGACGAGATCCTCGCCATGGTCGGCCTCGAGGACAAGGCCGAGGCCTATGCCCGCACCCTCTCGGGCGGGATGCGCCGGCGGCTCCTGCTGGCCAAGGCGCTGGTGCACCAGCCGCACGTGCTCGTCCTCGACGAGCCGACCGCGGGGGTCGACATCGAGCTGCGCCAGATGCTGTGGGAGAACGTCCGCCGGCTCAACCGCGAGCTCGGCATGACGGTGATCCTCACGACGCATTACCTCGAGGAGGCCGAGGAGATGTGCAACGAGATCGCCATCATCAACGACGGCGCGGTGGTCGCCCGCGACGCGACCTCGAACCTGCTGGGGCAGATCGACGCGCGCACCATGGTGATCCAGCCCGAGGAGACGCCCGCGCGCCTGCCCGAGGGGGAGGGGCTCGAGGTCGAGACCCGCGAGGACGGCAGCCTCGCCATCACCTACCACGCCAACGCGACGAATGCCGAACGCGTGCTCGATGCCGTGCGCGCGGCCGACATCCGCATCGCAGATGTGCGCACCGAACAGGCCGACCTCGAGGACGTCTTCCTGTCGCTGACCCGCGGCGCGCACGACAGCCGGACCGCGTGACGCTCCTGCGCGCGTCCCTCAGGGCGCGCGCAGGCTTTCCTCCAGCCAGTCGAGGAACACCGCGAGCCGCCTCAGCCCCGAGGCCCGCGTGAGGTAGAGCGCGGTGATCTCGAGCGGCTCGGCCTCGAGCGCGCCGGGAAAGAGCTCGACGAGCCGGCCCTCGGCCAGGTCGCCCGCCACCATGAATTCCGAGAACCGCGCGAGTCCGAGCCCGCCCAGCACGAGGTGCCGCGCCGCCTCGCCGTTGCCGGCGACGATTGCGGGGCGCGGCGTGACCGGCGCGGGCAGGTCGCGGAATTTCAGCACGTTGATGTGCTCGGGCGCGGCGAACCTCACCTGCTCGAAATCCGACAGCTCGCCGGGCGATCCGGGCCAGCCCGTGCGGTCGAGGTAGCCCGGCGCCGCGACCAGCTTCCACGGCGTGTGGCCCAGCCGGCGGTGCAGCATGGCGCTGTCGGGCAGGGGGCCGAAGCGGATCGCCACGTCCGCATGCGCCTCGATCAGGTCGACGAGGCTGTCGGTCATGTCGAGGGTCAGCGCCACGTCGGGCCAGGCCGCGCGGAATCCCGCGAGCCGCGGCGCCAGCGCGTGCAGCACGAAGGGCACCGGCGCGTTCACCCGCAGCGGGCCGCGCGGGCTGCGGCTGCCCGCGCCGATATCGGCCAGCGCCTCGGTCCGCTCGAGGATGCCGCGGGCGGCCTCGCGCAGCTCGCGCCCCTCGGGCGTCATCTCGATCGACCGGGTCGTGCGCCGCAGCAGCGTCACGCCCAGCACCGACTCGAGCCGCGACACCGTACGGCTCAGGGTCGACGGCGCGGTGTTGAGCCGGCGCGCGGCCTCGGCAAAGCCGCCATCCTCGACCACGGCGACGAAGGCCGCGAGGTCGCGCGTCTGCGGCAATTCGTGCAGTCTGCGCAAAGGCCCGTTCCCAAACCGTTCGTTCACGCAAAGGCTAGGGGGTGCCATCTCTCGCGTCGATCCGAAATCGCACCGCAAGGAGATCTCCGCCATGCCACTCGCGCTCTGGGCGCTGACGATCAGCGCCTTCGCCGTCGGGACGACCGAGTTCGTCATCGTCGGCCTTCTGCCCGCCATCGCCGCCGATCTCGGCGTCTCGCTGCCCGATGCGGGCCTTCTCGTCAGCGTCTACGCGCTGGGCGTCACCATCGGCGCGCCGGTGCTGACCGCGCTCGCCGGACGCTTGCCGCGCAAGACGCTGCTCCTGTCGCTCCTGGCGCTGTTCGTCGCCGGCAACGCCTTCGCCGCCATGGCCCCGGGCTACGGCAGCCTCGTCGGCGCACGCTTCCTGACCGGCCTCGCGCACGGGGTGTTCTTCGCCATCGCCTCGACCATCGCCACCGACCTCGTCGACCGCGACCGCGAGAACTCGGCCATTGCGACCGTCTTCCTCGGCCTGACCGTGGCGCTCGTCACCGGCGTGCCGCTCGGCACCTGGATCGGGCAGAGCTTCGGCTGGCAGGCGACCTTCCTCGGCGTCGTGGGACTGGGGATCGTGGGCCTCGTCGCCAGCGCGCTGCTCGTGCCCTCCGATCTCAGCCGTCCGGCCGCGCCCGGCCTGCGCGCGCAGCTGGCGGTGCTGACGGCGCCGCGCCTTCTGCTCGTCTACCTCGTGACGGCGGTGGGCTACGGCGGCAACTTCGTCGCCTTCACCTACCTCGCGCCGATGCTGACGGACGTCACGGGCCTCTCGGCCGGGGCCGTCAGCCTCGTGATCCTGCTCTACGGCGCCTCGGTCGCGGCGGGCAACATCCTCGGTGGCAGGCTCGCCGACCGGATCGGCGCGATCCCCGCGCTCACGCTGATCTTCGCGGGCCTCGCGGTCCTGCTCGCGGCGCTCGGGCTCGCGCTGACCTCGCCGATCACCGGGTTCGTGTTCGAGAACGGCGCCACCACGAAGCCCGCCGGCCCCTGTCCGAGCGCCCCCACGCTGATCACGCCGAAGGCCGCCGCCGGCACCGAGGCCGACACCTCGAAGTTCGGGTCCTGGTCGCGGGCGCTTTCGTTGCCCGCCGCGGCGCAGACCACGACGCCCCCGTCGAAGGCCGCCTGCGCGCGCATCATCTCCATCAGCGCGTCGAACATCCGCAGGTTGGTGCGGTAGCCCTCGAGCGCGATCGACGTGGCAAGGACCGGCGGGAACCCGTCGGCCTGCAGTTGCGCCGCGAAGCCCGGGAAGTCGAAGCCGAGCGACATGGAGATCACCCGGCAACCCTCGCTCGATGCCCAGCGCAGGGCGTCGAACAGCATGTCCGAGGACCCGCCGCCGGAATTGTCCAGCACCTTGCCGATCAGCGCGTCGGTCACCCCGCGCGCCACGCCGATCCGCGTGCCGTCCACGTCGCGGCCGAAGATCGTGCCGGCGCAATGGGTGCCGTGGCCGTTGCCGTCGTGCACCCCCTCGCCGGTGAAGTCGCGCGTGGTGAGCATCACGCCCTGGAACGCCGCGTGCCCCTGGTCGATGCCGGTGTCCAGAACGCAGACCCGCACGCCCGCCCCGGTGAAGGGCGACAGGTCCGCCCCCACCGCCTGCACGCCCCAGGTGGGCTGGCCGCTCCGGCCCGCGGCGGCCTCGACCGTCGCCGTCTCCACGAGCTTCGTGGGCATCGCGCGTGCCACGCTGATGATGCCCGGATCGCGCGTCGCCTCGCGCACCTCCGCCGGACCCAGATCCGCGGTCTCGATCAGCGGCCGGGGCGGCACCGCCGCCGACAGGCCCGATTCGAGGGACGTTCCGCGGCTGCGGAACCCGGCATTGCCGTCGCGCAGAATGATGTATCTCGCCATGTCTTGCTCCTTGGAAATCACTGCGCACCGCCTGGGCGGTGCCAATGATCCGAGGATACACCTGCGAGTTGAGTGACGTAAGGTAAGGAATCCATCAGGTGCGCCGGCTCCCCCGGCGCGCCCTCAGATCAGGCCTTCGGCGCGGAACAGGGCGGGCAGCGACGCCTCGGGCCGCGGCCCCATGTGCGAGATCACCTCGCCCGCCGCCGCGTGGCCCATGCGTCCGCAGGTCTCCATGTCCCGGCCCGTGGCCAGCCCGTAGAGGAAGCCCGCCGCGAACTGGTCGCCCGCGCCGGTGGCGTCGACCGGCACCACCTTCTTCACCGGCACGTCGGTGCGGGCGCCCTCGCGGATGATGGTCACCCCGTCGCCCGACCGCGTGCAGACCACCAGCGGGCAGATCGCGGACACCGCGGCCAGGTCCGCCTCGAGGTCGTCGTTTTGGAACAGCGCGCGGATCTCGGCCTCGTTGCCGATCACGTAGTCGAGGTCATGCTCGATCAGCCGCAGGAAATCCTCGCGGTGCCGCTCGACGCAGAACGGGTCCGAGATGGCGATGCCCGCGAGCCCGCCCGCCGCGCGGCAGCCCCGCGCCAGCGCGCCGAACGCGTCCTTCCCCTTGTCCTTGTCGAAGAGGTAACCCTCGAGGAACACGATCTCGGCGGTGCCGCCGACCGCGTCCGGCACGTCGTCGGGGCCAAGCTCGGCCGAGATCCCGAGATATGTGTTCATCGACCGCTCGCCGTCCGGCGAGACGAAGATCATCGACCGCGACGTGGGCAGCTCGCCCCCCGCCTTCGGCGCGTTCAGGAAGTCGGTGCCGATCTTCTCCATCTCGGCGGCGTAGAACCGTCCCAGCGCGTCGTCCTTCACCCGGCCCACGAACCCGGTCCGGAGGCCGAGATTGCCGAGCCCCGCGAGGGTGTTCGCCACCGATCCGCCCGGCGCCTGCACCCGCGCCTCCATCGCGCCGTAGAGCGTCTCAGCCCGTTCGCGTTCCACGAGCTGCATGATGCCCTTCTCGATGCCCATGTGGTCGAGAAAGCTGTCGTCGGCGCGGGTCAGCACGTCGACGATCGCGTTGCCGATGCCGACGACCTGGTAGGTCTTCATGGGGTCTTCTCCTCGAATGGGCAGAGGTCGCGGATCAGGCAGGCCGGACATTTCGGCTTGCGCGCGACGCAGGTGTAGCGGCCGTGCAGGATCATCCAGTGATGCGCGTGCAGCAGGTAGTCGACCGGCACGTTGTCCTCGATCGCGCGCTCCACCGCGACCACGTCGCGTCCGGGCGCGATCCCGGTGCGGTTGCCCACGCGGAAGATGTGGGTGTCCACCGCCTGCGCCGGGAACCGCCACCACATGTTCAGGACCACGTTCGCGGTCTTGCGTCCGACGCCGGGCAGGCTTTCGAGCGCCGCGCGGCTGTTCGGGACCTCGCCGCCATACTCCTCGACGAGTATGCGGCTCAGCTTGATGACGTTCTTCGCCTTGTTGCGGAAGAGGCCGATGGTGCGGATGTGCTCGGTCACGCCCTCCTCGCCCAGGGCGAGCATCTTCTCGGGCGTGTCGGCCACCGCGAACAGCTTGCGCGTCGCCTTGTTCACACCCGCATCCGTGGCCTGAGCCGACAGCGCCACCGCCACCACCAGCGTGAAGGCGTTCACGTGCTCGAGCTCGCCCTCGGGCTCGGGCTCGGCGGTCTGGAACCGGTCGAAGATCGCGCGGATCGTGTGGTAATCGAGCTGCCTGGCCATCGGCGCCGACATATGACCGCAAGCGCCGGGATGCGCAATATTCGGGTCGCGCGACGAGGGCGTGCCGCCTAGTCTCTGGGCAACGCCACCTGTGGGGGATGACGCCCATGTCCGTGCTGGACCAGATCGAGACTGCCGCGAGCCCGGAGGGGGCGCGCGCCTACCATTACGGGGTGATGGCGCGGGCCATCGACGCCGTCGACCGGCTCGGGCCCGGCGCGCGCCTCGACGACCTCGCGCGCGAGGTCAACATGAGCCCCGCGCATTTCCAGCGCCTCTTTTCCGAATGGGCGGGCGTCAGTCCCAAGCGGCTGCAGCAATATCTTGCCCTCGGCCACGCCAAGGCGCTCCTGCGCGACCGCTTCACCACGCTCGCGGCGGCGCACGCGACCGGCCTCTCGGGCGGCGGGCGGCTGCACGACCTCTTCCTGCGGTGGGAGGCGATGTCGCCGGGCGACTGGGCCCGCGCCGGTGAGGGGCTCACCGTGCGCTGGGGCTGGTTCGACAGCCCGTTCGGGCCCGCGCTCGTCACCGGCACCGACCGCGGCATCTGCGGCATCGCCTTCTCCGCCGAGGCGGGGCCCGACGCGGCCTTCGCCGACCTCTCGGGCCGCTGGCCCATGGCCCGCTTCGTCGAGGAGCCCGACACGCTGCGCCCCTGGGCCGACGCCGCCTTCGGCGCGGTTCCCGACCGCGCGCCGCTCTTCGTCATCGGCGCGCCCTTCCAGATCAAGGTGTGGGAGGCGCTGATGCGCATCCCCTCGGGCCACGTCACCACCTATTCGGAGATCGCCGAGGCGATCGGTCACCCGCGCGCCGTGCGCGCCGTGGGGACCGCCGTCGGCCGCAACCCGGTCAGCTTCCTGATCCCCTGCCACCGCGCGCTGCGGAAATCGGGCGGGCTCGGCGGCTACCACTGGGGCCTGCCGGTGAAACGCGCCATCCTCGCCTGGGAATCCGCCCGCGCCGAGGCGGCGGAGCCCGCGTGAGCCGCTGAAACATCCCGTGTCCGCCCCGGCGGAACTTCGCCGAATTCCCGTTCGTTCCAGTTCAGGAGGGCGCCATGTCGCTCTATACCAGTGCATGATCCCGAAACCGGGACCGAACACCAAGGAACGAGGCACCACATGATCCGAGCGAGATCCTCCCTTCTTCTGTCGTCCGCGGCGCTGCTGGTTCTGAGCGCGTGCGCGGACACCGCGCTCAACGATCCCAACAACCCGCGCCGCAACACCCAGTCCGGCGCGCTGATCGGTGCCGGCCTCGGCGCCGCCGCCGGCGCCATCCTCGGCAACGACCCCGAAGAGCGGCGCGCGAACGCGGCCGCGGGCGCGCTCGTCGGCGCGGGCGCGGGCGCCCTCGTCGGCAACGAGCTCGACAAGCAGGCGGCGGAGCTGCGCAACCAGGTCGGCAACAGCCAGATCGACGTGCGCAACACCGGCGACCGCCTGGTCGTGACGCTGCCACAGAACATCCTCTTCGCGACCGACTCGACCCAGGTGTCGCCGTCGATCCAGGGGGACCTCGCCGCCGTGGCCGGAAACCTGCGCCAGTACCCGAACCAGACCATCCAGGTCATCGGTCACACCGACAACACCGGCGACGCGTCCTACAACTACGACCTGTCGCAGCGCCGCGCGCAGGCAGTGTCGGGCATCCTGATCTCGAACGGCGTGTCGGCGAACCGCGTTCGCGCCATCGGCCGCGGCGAGGACCAGCCGGTCGCGTCGAACCTGACGCCCGAGGGCCGTCAGCAGAACCGCCGGGTCGAGATCGTCATCCTGCCGAACGCCTGACGGCCGCGTGCGGCCCCGCGGGGCCGTGCCGGCGTCCTAAGGACCGGGAAGGGGCGTCGCGGGTTGCCGCGGCGCCCTTTCGTGTCAGATGTGACGGGCATGCGCGGGCCAGACCCGAGCCATACGCAAGCCATACCGGACCCATACGACAGGAGACCCACCGCCCATGACCGACCTCACGCTTGTCGGACTGTGCGGCGCGTTGCGCCGCGCCTCGACCAATCGGCTTCTGATGCGCGAGGCCGCACACCGTTTCGGCCCCGCAACCTTCATCGAGGCCGACCTCGACCTGCCGCTCTACAACGGCGACGTCGAGGCGGAAGGCATCCCGGCGAAGGTGCAGGCGCTGGCGGACACGATCGCGTCGGCAGATGCCGTGATCGTGGCAACCCCCGAATACAACAAGGGAATTTCCGGCGTTCTGAAGAACGCGCTCGACTGGGTCAGCCGGACCGACGGCAATCCTTGGCGCGACAAGCCCGTGGCCATCGTGTCTGCCGCGGCCGGTGGCGCAGGCGGGCAGCGGGCGCAGAACATGCTCCGGCTCTGCCTCAACCCGTTCCGTCCGCTGGTGCTGCCGGGACCCGAGGTCTTCGTCGGCCAGACCTCGCAGAAATGGGACGACAGCGGCCGCCTCAACGACGCGACCGGCCAGAAGATGCTCGACGAGCTGATGGGCCTTCTCCGCGATGCAGCGGAGCGCAAGTCACAGAGCTGAAAGGGAAAATGGCACGCTGCCGGGGCGTCCGACGCCCCGGCCGAGGGCTCAGCAGCCGGTGCCGGTCAGCACGACCCGCACCGTGCGCAGCATCACCGCGAGGTCGGTTCCGAACGACAGGTCGCGCAGGTAGGCATGGTCGAACCGCGCCCGCTCGGAAAAGCTCGACAGGTTGCGCACCGATGTCTGCCAGTACCCGGTGATCCCCGGCCGCAGCGCGTAATAGGCCGTGCCCGGGTAGATGTCGCGCTGCGACACCATCATCGGGCGCGGGCCGACCAGGGACATGTCGCCGCGCAGCACGTTCCACAGCTGCGGAAGCTCGTCGATCGACGCCTTGCGGATCAGGTGCCCGATGGGGGTGATCCGCGGGTCGTGCCGGAGCTTCTGATTGATGGTCCACTCGATCCGCGCCCGCGGGTCCGCCGCGAGATGCGCTTCGAGCCGCGCGTCGGCGTCGACCACCATGCTGCGCAGCTTCCACATGTTGAACACCCTTCCCCCCAGCCCGACGCGCTTCTGCCGGTAGATCGGCGAGGCGCCGTCGAGCGCGACGAGAATGCAGAACGGCAGCAGGACCAGCAGGACCGGGATGGCCGCGACGAGCACGAGCGCGATGTCGAGTAGGCGCTTGAAGCGGTCGCGGTAGAGGCGCGGACGCGTGTCCGGGGACAGGGCGTCGCGGATGAGGAACTCGAAATCAGCCGAAAACTGCGCGGGCTGACGAACATGTAAACTCACAGTGCCCTCCAAGAGGCAAGACGCAACGGGGTACAGACAGACAGATGCCAGCCGGGCCGCGAACGCGCGGACCGGGGCCCTCCCGCGAACGGCGGGAAGGAATGCCGGAAACGGACCGGCGATCATTTCAGGACGTTTCGGTTCTCCTGGTGCCTGGCAAACTCTTTACCCTCGATAAGAACGCACCGACCCCCAGGTGCCGCGATGCGCCCGCGCCATCCGAAACATGGCACTCGTGCGCCCTCTGGGTATGGAAATATGGCGGCATTTAGTCAACGTACCTCACGAAGATACAGCCATGGCGGGAATTCCCCACGATCCTTGCGGCAGGGCCGCGCGCGCAGCGGTCGCGGGCATAGAAGCCCCAGGCCATCGGAAAGGCTCGATTTCCGCCTGGCGCGCGAGCGGTCGGATCGCGAACAATCCAGGGCGCTCCGGACCTGCGGCGCAGGGTGCGGTGGAAACGATGCTCGCCTCGGACGTGAATCGTAGGTGTTTGCATCCAAAATGGCCTCGGACCCGTGAGGTCACAGCATTTCGATTGTCGGTCGTTTCGAAACAGTTTGGCGTTCGTGCAGGTGCAATGACGACGTGCCCGGTCCCATGGGGCGCTGCACCGATGCGTCTGTCGAGGTGCCTCGGAAGCGACACGCGCAGGCTGTGTGATGACCTCACTTGATGTTACAGATTTGTTGTCAGTGGGCGAAAGTGCGCCGGCTCTGCCCCATTCACGCCATATTCCGCCCGAATCACTGCCCGATTCCGTACGGATCGATGGGCCGCGGGTTGAGCGGGCATGCCGCGCGTCGCGCGGGGGCATCGCCTTGTCTCGTCCGAAGGCACTGGTTATGTGCCATCGACGCACGGGCACGACACGGGACGAGGAGCGGTACATGACGATCCACTTGCACCAGGGCGACCTGCCGGACGGCCTGGACCTCGGGCCCGCGGTCGCCATCGACTGCGAGACCATGGGGCTCGACCTCAAGCGCGACCGCCTGTGCCTCGTGCAGCTGTCGGCGGGTGACGGGGACGCGCATCTCGTGCAGGTGGCACAGGGCCAGCGCGAGGCGCCGAACCTCGTCCGCCTCGTCGAGGACCCGCAGGTGGTCAAGCTGTTCCATTTCGGCCGCTTCGACATCGCGGCCCTGCACCACACGTTCGGAGCGCTGGCGCGGCCCGTCTACTGCACAAAGATCGCGAGCCGTCTCGTCCGCACATATACCGACCGTCACGGGCTCAAGGCGCTGACGCAGGAGCTCCTTGGCGTCGACATCTCGAAACAGCAGCAGTCGAGCGACTGGGGGGCCGAGACGCTGACCGAGGCGCAGGCGGAATACGCCGCCTCGGACGTGCTGTACCTGCATCGCCTGCGCGAGGTGCTGGACGGCATGCTGGCGCGCGAGGGCCGCACCGATCTCGCGGAGGCCTGTTTCGGTTTCCTTCCCGACCGCGCGCGGCTCGACCTCGCCGGGTGGGACGAGACCGACATCTTCGCGCACAGCTGAGGGGGCGCGGTCAGTTGGCGCGCGGTCCGGGCACCTACTCCGCGATGGTGTCGTGGCTCAAGCTGCTCCTGCCGCTTGTCGCGCTCGGGCTCCTGTCCACGATCTTCCTCTTCGCGCGCAGCACCGATCCGACCGAGAACATCCCCGTCGCTACCGCCCGCGACCTTGCCGACCGCGGATCCGAGGAGGTGACGGCACCGTCCTATTCCGGCACCACGGATTCGGGCGCCATGCTGCGGCTCGAGGCAGCGCGCGCCCGGCCCGATCCGGATGCCGAGGGCGACGTACTGGCCGAGGCGCTGACGGGCACCATGACCTTCGAGGACGGCGGAAGGATCGACCTCGCGGCCCCGACGGCGCGGGTCGTCGACGCGGACGGCACCGCGCTCCTGTCCGGCGGTGTCGAGATCGAGAGCTCGCAAGGCTATGTCCTGCGCACCCCGGCGCTCACCACCTCGCTGTCGCGCATCGCGGTCGAGACGGACGGTCGCGTCGAGGGCACCGGCCCGGCGGGCCGGATCACCGCGGGCCGCATGCGGATAGAGGAAAGCACGGCCGAGGGCGGCGCGCCCGGGGATGTGCGGCTGCTCTTCACCGACGGCGTGGACGTGATATATGAGCCGTGAACCGACAGAAGGCGTCCGACCCATGTTCCGTGTCCTGCCGCTCGCGGCGCTGCTGCTGGTGCCGCTCTCCCTTGCCTATGCCCAGGGCGCAGATGTCGCCTTCGGCTCCATGCGTCAGGACAGCGACCTGCCGGTCGAGGTCAGCGCCGACCAGCTCGAGGTGAACCAGAGCGACGGCACCGCGCTCTATACCGGCGACGTGGTGATCGGGCAGGGCGAGATGCGCCTCGCCGCCCCGCGGGTGCTCGTCGTCTACGGCGAATCGGCGGGCCGGATCGAGCGGCTCGAGGCGACGGGTGGCGTCACGCTCGTCTCGGGCGAGGACGCGGCAGAGGCCGACCGCGCGGATTACGACATCGATGCCGGCACCGTGGTCATGACGGGCAACGTGCTGCTGACACAGGGCGACAACGCGCTGACGTCGAACCGGCTGGTGGTGGACCTCGACGGCGGCACGGCGCAGATGGACGGGCGCGTGCGCACCGTCCTTCAGCCCGGCGGTCCCGGGTCGGAATGAGATGGGCCGCGCAGATCTCAGCATCGCGGAGGGCCCGCACGGCCTGACCGTCAGCCACCTGCGCAAGAGCTACCGCAAGAAGGTGGTGATCCGCGACGTGTCGCTGACGCTGGACCGCGGCGAGGTCGTGGCGCTGCTCGGCCCGAACGGGTCGGGCAAGACGACGAGCTTCTACGCCATCGCGGGGCTCGTGAACCCCGAGGGAGGGCAGGTGCTGATCGACGGGCAGGACGCCACCTACCTGCCCATGTACCGCCGCGCCCGCATGGGGATCGGCTACCTGCCGCAGGAGATGTCGATCTTCCGCGGCCTGTCGGTCGAGGACAACATCTCGGCCATCCTCGACATCAGCCTGGACGAGGGCCACAAGCGGCGGCGCCGGCTCGAGGCGCTGCTGTCGGAGTTCTCGATCGAGCACCTGCGCCGGGCGCCCGCGCTGGCGCTGTCGGGCGGTGAACGGCGGCGGGTCGAGATCGCGCGCTGCCTTGCGGCCGATCCCAAGTACCTCCTGCTCGACGAACCCTTCGCCGGCGTCGACCCGATCAGCGTGGGCGACATCCGTGCCCTCGTGGCGGACCTGAGGACACGGGGAATCGGCGTGCTGATCACCGATCACAACGTCCGCGAGACGCTCGAGATCGTCGATCGCGCCTACATCCTGCACGACGGGCAGGTGCTGATGTCGGGCACGCCCGACGAGGTCGTGCGCAACGAGAACGTGCGCCGCGTCTACCTCGGAGACAGTTTCCGCTTCGGCTGAAATCCCGCAGGCGGCGCGCTGCACGTGCGGCGCTGCGGGCCGCGCCGCGCGGCGCAATTTCGGAGAATGCGGCGCGGGTTTCGTTTGACAGGACGCGGCCTTCTCATCTCAAATGGAGGGATGATGCCGCGAGCCCTTGCCTTGTGTCTCTTTCGGCCTCCTGCCTCGGAGGCCGAGGTCACGGGCGCCACGCGGGCGTCAGTTCCCGACCGTACCGGCCACCCGAGCCGCGCCCCCGCGCGCGGTCGCGATGTCCTGCGCGGTCGTTAAAAAGAAGGACACCGTATCCACATGCGCTACCAGATCACGGGGAAACAGATCGACATCGGCGAGGCGCTGCAGAGCCACGTCAAGACGGAGCTCGGCGCAACGATCGAGAAGTATTCGGGCCGTCCCACCGATGCCAATGTGATCTTCTCGAAGTCCGGGCATGAATTCGTCTGCGAGGCCGTGGTCCATCTGTCGACCGGCCTCAACTGCACCGCCAAGGCGCACGCGAACGAGATCTACGCCGCGCTCGATGCCTGCGTGGAGAAGATGGACAAGCAGCTGCGCCGCTACAAGCGCAGGCTGAAGGACCATCACAAGGAGCGGACGACCCCGGTTGAACTCTTCGGGGCGTCCTCGTATATCCTCGCCGGCAATGCCGAGGCCGAGGACCCGGCTGAGCCCGATACGCTGCAGCCGATCATCGTGGCGGAGATGGAGACCCAGATCCCGTCCCTGTCCGTCGGCGAGGCTGTCATGCAGATGGAACTCGCCGGCGCTCCCGTGCTCGTGTTCCGGAACGACAAGAAGGACGGCGTGAACGTCGTGTACCGCCGCGACGACGGCAATATCGGTTGGATCGATCCGTAAGGCGGGTCTCCCGGATACGACGGGCGGCCCTCTGCGGGGCCGCCCCAAACAACAGAGCAGGCGACCTGATGACGTTGATGGAACTTCTGAACCCGGCAGCGGTGCGCGTCATCGCGGGCGCGTCCAGCAAGAAGCGGCTGATGCACGACATCGCCGAGACCGCGGAAGTCGCGCTGGGGGTCAACGCCGATGCCACCTGCGAGGCGCTGATGGACCGCGAGAGCCTCGGTCCGACGGGCGTCGGTCATGGCGTCGCCCTGCCGCACGCGCGCCTCGCCGAGGTCGACCGCGTGACCGGCGTCTTCATCCTTTTGGAGAAGCCCATGAACTTCGAGGCGGTGGACCGTCAGCCGGTCGACATCGTCTTTGCGCTGTTCGCGCCCGAGGATGCGGGCGTCGAGCACCTGAAGGCGCTCGCGCTGGTGTCGCGGACGCTGCGCGACGCGAGCTTCTGCTCCAAGCTGCGGGCGAATCCCGACCCGGGCAAGCTCTACACCATCCTGACCGAGGCCACGCCGGTCCAGGCCGCCTGACGCGGCCGCATCACCCCCACGCACCGTAGCCGAACATGATGTAATCGCGGGCATAGGCTTCCTGTGCCAGCGCCTCGAGCGTGTCGTCGTAGATCCGCGCGAGCCCGAACGGCGCCTGCACGACATGCGGCGCGGGATCTGGCGGGGCGGCATGTCCGACCTGCATGGCGAGCGCGGGCAGGTAGGCCGGCATCTCGTCCTCGCGCACGATCATGTCGGGCAGCGCGAACTCCGCATGTCCCTGCAGGCACTGGCTCTGCGACGCCCAGTGCGCGTCGACGCGGATCGCGGTCTGTCCGGCGAGGTTCGCCTTGAGGAACCGCAGGAACCCCTCGAACGCCCGTCGGTGTCGGTCGGCATCGTAGTCGGCGCCGGGCGCGCTCTCGGGCAGATCGAGCCCGTGTTGCTTGACGAGCGTCCGGCGGATCGCGGCGAAGCTGCCGGGCCCGGTCGACAGGATGCGCGCGCAGAATGCCTCGTGGGCGCGGGCAAGCGGGTGACGCACCACGGTGAAGCTGCGGTGCCCCGGGTTCTCGCGCATCCACTGGCGCAGCGTCTTCTGGCTGAACGCGTTCTTGAGCGCGTCGGTCCCGACCCCGTCCAGCGCCGCCATCCAGTCCAGCACCGCCGCCTCGGGGCCGGAGCGGATCGGCAGGTACAAGAGCGGCGTCCGCGCGCCCGCATGGTAGGACGGCACGACCGGCCCGCGCCGCGGCTCGAAGTTCGGCGTGCGAGAGAGGTTGAAGCGGTCGAGGCGCACCAGCGCCGCCTCCATCTCGGCGAAGTTCTCGACCTTGTCCTCGACCGATTCCGGGTTCTGCCGCTTGAGCGAGGTGTCGAGCCCCTCGAGGCGGTCGGGGATGCCGAGCCAGCGCGCGATCCCGTTCATCACCGCCACGTCCTGCAGGTCCTCGTAGGCCACGTGGAAAGCAGTCTGCCCGCCATGCTGCAGGCTGCGCTGGATCAGCACCTGGAAATCCTGCAGGGCGGCGAGGTGCTGCTCGAATTCCTGCGCGTCGAACCGGGCCCGGGTCTCGCGCCGCCTGGCCACGTTCGTGAGCTTCCACTGGCCGGTGCCCTGCGCGATCTTCCAACTGACATAGCTGTCCACGGGGTTCCGCGTGAGGATGATCTTGGCCGCGCGCGGGTCGTCGAGCACCGTCTGCAGGATGCGCGGGTCATGGTCGTGGAAGTAGCGGAAGCCGCCCAGTCCCGGCGTCGCCCGCGCGATCTGCCGAAGCAGCCGCTCGGGGTCCGCGTCACGCTCGGCCTGGTCGATGCCGAGGATCGACTGGGCGTTCGGATAGCCGATGAAGTGCGGGTTGAACGCCTCGCCGTGGCAGGTGAGCGCGGGGAAGGCGTTCAGGTTCGTCTCGAGGAAGTTCGAGCCGGTGCGCATCTCGGCGAAGATCACGAAATAGTCGAAGCGGTCGGTCATGGCTGGCCTTGCAGGCGGAGACGACGCGCGGCGCGCGGCATCATCCGGATTTCTTCACGAGATAGGGGCGCTTTGCCGGGCGCTGGCCGTGCCGCGGCGGGGGATCGACCGGGAAGTCGCCCATCAGGTAGGGATGCATCCCCTGGTTCTTGAGGTTCTGCAGGAACTGGCCGAACCCGGTCAGGTCCTCCATGCGCGGGGCCTCGGCCAGCCGGCGCGGCTGGCGCGGGCCGATCTCGTCGATGATGAGCTGCAGGGGCTCCATCGGGGCCTCGATGAACTCGGCCATGGTCCAGATGCGGATGCGGGCCTTCACGTCCGGGGCGCGCAGTTCGTCGAGCATCCGTGCCTCGATCTTCTGCAGCGCCGCAGCCTCGCGGCGGAGTTCGGGAAAGCCGCGGTCGGACTTGAAGAGCGGTACCGCCCAGGCGCCCGAGATGACCGAGACCTGCGCGTTGGGGTCGCGGGCGATGTGCCAGTTGATCCAGACGTTGTCGCGCGGCCCGAGCGCGAAGCACTGCCGCTCGCCCCGCGTGTTCCAGATCAGGTTGGTGAGGAAGGCGCGCGGATTGGCGTCGCGCAGGCTCGCGCTGTCCGACAGCGCCCCGCTCACCACGCTCTGGCCGTCCGCGAACTCGGCCCGGTCCCTGGCAAAGAGGTGGCCGTGCACCTGCGCGCCGGTGGCGCGCGCCAGCCAGTCCCCGAAATCCTGGAAGAGGTCGCCGAAACCCTGGAAGACCGAATACTTCCCGGCGGTCACGCCGTTCTCCCAGCTCCAGTTCGGAAAGCGCGACTGCATGTAGAGGCCGGGGCGCCCGCGCGTCCGGCGCTCCACCGCCCTGGCGAAGATGCGGTCGATCTTGCCGGGATTCGGTTCCGCCCGTGCGCCCTGGCCGGCGCCGTCGCCCAGGAACGCCTCGTAGAGACGATCGGCGTGGGGCCAGATCTTGCGCGCCACGAAACAGTCCGACCGGCGCAGGAGCTGCAGGTGGTCGTCGTAGAAGATGTGCGGCTTGCCCTGGAAATCGAACTTGGACAGCGTCAGCGACCGGCTCTCGATGGTGTCGGAATAAAGCCGCGCGAGCGTCTGGAAATAGCTCTCGTCCGGGATCCACACCGAGCGGAAGTAGCGGTCGTGCACCGCGCGGCGCGGATCGTGCAGGATCGAGGACAGCGTCTTGCGCGTGAGGCACCACCATTGCGACCCCATGTGCGGCGTCAGGCCTTCGGGGATGGGGCGCCGGTAGCCCACGGCGCGCTGGAGCGCCACGAACCGGTCGAAGAGGAAGCGGTTCCTGCGCCACGAGAACGGGAAGCGCAAGGTGAACCGTTCCGCGTCGAGCCCGCCCACCGTCCACGGCACCTCGGAGGTGGTGGCGCTTTCGATGAAATCCGTGCGCGGCCGGTCGGCGAGGTAGGCCACAAGTTCCTCGACGGGCCGGAGCGGCATGCAGGACCCCGAGGAGAGGTACACGTGCTGCACGTCGGTAAAGGTGGCGAGCATCAGCGTGCCTGCGTCCTGGCTGGCGGCGACCAGCCCCCAGCTGCCCCATTCGCAGCGATGCCGCCGCGAGAAGAGGATGGTCGGCACGTCGGCGAGCGCCGCGCGGAAGGCGGCGACCACCGGGGTCGGCACGGCGCTGTCCACGTGGATCACCACCGGGCAGCCCGCGCGCGTCCAGTGGCGCGCCACCTGTTCGGCCCGGTCGAGCGCGGTGTGCACCAGCATGATGATCCCGACGCTCATGCCCAGTTCCCCTTGGACATGAGGCCGAGGATCTCGAGCTGGCGCCAGTTGATGTACTTCTCGGACCAGCTGCACCAGAGCTCGGGATTGTCGCGGATGCCCTCGGCATAGGCGATGTATTCCTTGGACCCGCCGTAATGCTGCCGGCGGGCCAGCTCCTCCTCGGCCTTGTGGCCGAAGGTGTCGAGGAACTTGGTGTGCAGCAGGACGCCCGACGCCTTCTCGCCGCCCCACTCGTCGTAGACGAGGTTCAGGCCGCGGGGCAGCAGCATATGGGTCGAGGACACGTAGGCGAACCGGCGGTCCCAGCGCACGAGCGGGATCTTGTTGAGCGCCGGCGCGCGTTCGGGTTCGTTCCGGAAGAACACCCGCGCCCGCGGGCCGCCCTGGATCCAGAGGTTGCCGTAGCGCGGATTGCGCGAGATCGCGTAGTTGCCGGCATCGAACCAGCACGCGATCTCGAGCGGATCCTGTCCCGCCGCGTAGGGCTGCGCGTCGATGCGACCCTTGGGATACATGTCGAGCAGCATGGCCGAGAACGACCGGATGGAGGACGCGTCGAGCCAGTCGGTCAGGGCACGCAGGGGCCGCGTGTCGCAGAACGGGTAGAGGAACAGCTCGTCGGGATCGACCACGAGGCACCAGTGCCCGTGTCCGTGCCGCATCTGCAGCCAGTTCAGCCAGTCGACCCCGAAGCGCGCGCGCTTGTAGCTCGCGGTCGTATGCCAGAGCGAGACGTCGGGCTGGGCGGCGAGGTAGTCACGCGAGCCGTCGGTCGAATCGTTGTCGACGATCAGGAAGTGGTTCACGCCCATGTCGCGGTAATAGTTCAGGAACCACGGCAGGCGGACGCCCTCGTTGCGCGCGGTCGAGAACACCAGCAGGTCGTCGGGACGGATCGTGGCGCTGCGGTCGGCCACGGCGCGGAGCTCGCGGCGCTTGCGGAAGGCGCGGATGCGCCAGCGCCTGCGCTGCAACCTCAGCCGGTATGAGTGCCATACCTTCACTCGCAATCCTCACACCGCCCGCGTTCCGACCGTGGAACCGGGCCCTTACAGGCGCGGAAGGACAAGCGCGAAATGGTCATCCCAGGCCGGCGGATCGCGAGGGATCCTCCGGCCGGAGCTGCTGTTTCCCTGCCTGTCCTGCCGCGCGTCGGCGTCCCGCGCGAGACGCCGTACCGTTGACGCCCAAGAGTAATGATCGCCGATCGTGGCGTAAATTGGAAAGTCCCCGCCAATTTCGCGAAAAACCGCAAGATCGTTGCAGAGGACAGGCACGCCGAGCGCCGCCGCCTCGACCAGCGGAAGGCCGTAGCCTTCGGCCCGGCTTGGAAAGAGCAGGCCCGCGCTCGCGGCGAGCAGGCCGAAGACCTGCGCATCGGACAGTCCGTTCAGTTCGTGCACGCGCTGCGGCCGCGCATCGAGCCGGGCGAAGGTCTCGTGGTTTTCCCACCCGCGGGTGCCGACGATCAGGAGGTGGGGCGCCCCGGCGCCGAGATGGTCCCAGATGTCGAGCAGGAACGTGTGGTTCTTGCGTGGCTCGATGGTGCCAAGCGAGACGAAATAGGGAGTGCCCGTCCAGGGCCCCTCGGGGGGCGGGCCTGCGCGCGGCCGCGCGACGCCGAGCGGCGCGACGACGATCTCGGGCAGATTTGTCCCGGCATGGCGGGTGATGTCGTCGGCCGTGACCCGCGAGTTGGCGATCACAAGGTCCGCGGTGTCCATCACCCCGCGGAACAGCGTCGCGAAGCGTTCGGGCGTGCCCGGCCGCTGGAAGTCCGGCCAGTCGAGGGGGATCGTGTCGTGCAGCATCACGGCGGCGCGCAAGCCCGGCACCTGCCCCAGGCCCTTCCAGGTATGCGCGTCGAGGTTCGCGTGGCCGACGTTCACGTAACACGTGCCGTCGGGCAGCCGGCGGCGGAGGAGCGCGCCGAGCCGCCCGGGCAGCGCGCGGCCGAGGGCGAGACGCCGGAGCCGCGTCTCGGCGGCGGCGCGCGCCGGGTCATTCTGCCGGAGTAGGTGTGCCAGCGGTCCCGCACGGCCCCAGCCACGCTCCGCCGAGTCGAGGACGGCCCGGGCGCCGGCCCCGTCCAGCAGGAGATAGCCGAGGCTCGTGCGCACGAGCCCGAACAGCGGCACGTCGTCCGACAGGAACCGCGCGAGATAGGCGGTTTCGACCCGGTCGACGCCCGTGGGCGTGCGACCGGCGCGGCTCACGAGACGGGTCAGGTCCAGGAGCCGCGCAGGGGCCTCAGCGCGTGTAGGAACCGGTCTGCTGCCAGCGCCAGGCATCGGCGATCATCCGGGCCATGGTGGAATGCTTCGGGGTCCAGCCGAGCTCTTCCACCGCGCGTGTCGATCCCGAGACGAGCTTGGTCGCGTCGCCGGCCCGGCGCGGTCCCTCCGAATAGGGGACCTCGCTGTTGGTGACGGCGCGCGAGGCGTCGATCACCTCGCGCACGGAAAAGCCGCGCCCGGTGCCGAGGTTGAAGACGCGGCTGGCCTTGCCGTCCTGCAGCCACGTCAGCCCGAGGACATGCGCGTCCACCAGGTCGCAGACGTGCACGTAGTCGCGGATGCACGTGCCGTCCGGCGTGTCGTAGTCGGTGCCGTGGATCGTGAGCGCGTCGCGCTTTCCCTGGATCGCCTCGAGCATCACGGGGATCAGGTGCGTCTCCGGCCGGTGATGTTCGCCCACCTCGGCATCGGGATCGGCGCCCGCCACGTTGAAGTAGCGGAAGATCACGTGCCGCAGCCCGTGCGCGGCCTCGAAGTCGCGCAGCATGTCCTCGATCGCGCGCTTCGACGCGCCGTAGGCGTTCAGCGGCGATTGCGGCGTGTTCTCGTCCAGCACGACGTTGTCGTGCTCGCCGTAGGTCGCGCAGGTGGAGGAGAAGACGAAGTTCGTGCATCCGCCCGCGACCGCCGCCTCCATCAGCGTCAGCGATCCGGCGACGTTGTTGTGCCAGTACTTGCCGGGGTTGGACATCGCTTCGCCCACGAGGCTCAGTGCGGCGAAATGCATGACCGCGACGGGCGCGTGTTCGGCGAAGGCGCGGTCGAGCGCGGCGCGATCGGTCAGGTCACCCTCGACGAGGGGGCCGAATTTCACCGCGTCGCGCCACCCGGTCGAGAAGTTGTCGTAGGTGACCGGCGTGAAGCCGGCCGCCATCAGGGCCTTGCAGGCGTGCGAGCCGATATAGCCCGCACCGCCGGTCACGAGGACGTTGGGCATGGAGGGATTATTCCGCCGCCTTTTCCGCCGACACGACCTCGTAGAGGAAGCGGCGCAGGTCGTCGCCGAGATCCGGCCGCTCGAGGCCGAAGGCGACGGTCGCCTGCAGGAAGCCCGCCTTCGAACCGCAGTCGAACCGCTGGCCGCGGAAGCGCAGGCCGTAGACGCCGCCCGATCCGCCGATCTCCTTCGCGATCGCGTCGGTCAGCTGGATCTCGCCGCCGGCCCCGGTCTGCATGTCGTTGAGGTTCTCGAGGACCGCGGGCGACAGGATGTAGCGCCCGATCACGGCGAGGTTCGACGGTGCGTCAGCCGCCTTGGGCTTTTCGACCATGCCCTTGACCTGGACGAGCTGGCCCATGTCCTCGGCCACGTCGAGGATGCCGTAGGATGACGTCTTGTCCTGCGGAACCTCCATGGCGGCGACCATGTTGCCGCCCGTCTGCTCGTAGGCCTCGACCATCTGCTGCAGGCAGGGCGTCTCAGCCGCGATCACGTCGTCGGGCAGGATCACCGCGAAGGGCTCGTCGCCGATCAGCCGCCGCGCGCACCAGACGGCGTGGCCGAGGCCGAGCGCCTTGTGCTGGCGGATATAGGCGATCTCGCCCGAATCCATGTAGGTGGATTTCAGCACCTCGAGCAGGTCGTCCTTGCCCTTCTTCCGCAGCTCGTCCTCGAGGCTCGGGGCGTGGTCGAAGTAGTCCTCGAGCGCGCCCTTGCCGCGGGAGGTCACGAAGATGAACTCCTTGATCCCGGCGGCGCGCGCCTCGTCGATGGCGTACTGGACGAGCGGCCGGTCGACGAGCGTCATGATCTCCTTCGGAACGGATTTCGTCGCAGGCAGGAACCGCGTTCCTAGACCCGCGACCGGGAAGATCGCCTTGGTGACCTTGTTCGACATGCTGTGCTCCGCTTTCTTCATGGAAGAGGCTAACCGATGCGCCGGGCCGTTTCATCCCTCAATGATCCGACCGGCCGACGCGATCAACTCACCAAAAGACGTCATCAACGTATCATACGGATCGGATCTGGCGTTTTCCCGCCGGTCCTGCCGTCCTCCGACAATGGCCTGACCGTTGCGAGGCGCGCAACCTCTGCGTGTGCGCGGGATCGGCGCGTGTGCAGTGTGAAGAGTGGGTCGCCCCGGTCGGAGCGCCCGAAGATGCCGCCCGCCTGTTCCCAGAACCCCTCGGGCCGGAATCGCATGCGGTGATAGAGCGCGGTGGGGGACAGCAGGAGCACGGTCGCAAGATCCCCCGCTGCGACGGCGTCCTGCGCCGCGCGCCTGAGCGCCGCGCGCCGCCGCCAAGGACCAGTGAAAACATGGTGCGTGGCGCCGGGCCGCGCGGCAAATGCCCGGAACCCTTCCGCCGCACGGGGCAGCGGTGTGGTTTCCCCGGTCGGACGGGCGGCGCCGTCGGCGATGCCGCGCTCGAGGCCGTGCAGGATCCGGCGCACGTCGAGCGGGTCGAGCGGGCCGTCCCGGAGCGCCCGCAGGAGCCGCGCGCGCTGGTCCGCGCGCAGCCGCTCGAGGTGGCGGGCATGCAGTTCAGGCGGGCAGTGCTTGCGCAGGAAGACCATGGTCGAGGCGCCGATCTCGAACAGGTCGCGCGGCGTGCGGTTGCCTGCGCGGCGGGCACTTTCGGCATAGCCGTGGTGAACCTGGGCGCGCGGCACGATCGCGACTGCCGCGCCTTCGGCGGCGAGGCGCATGTCGAGATCGGTCTCGTCGAGGTAGAACCGGAAGGCGGGGTCGAAGCCGCCCGCGGCCGCGAGCGCCTCGCGCCGCAGCGCCATGTTGGTGCCTTCCGTTTTGATCGCCCGGCCGGGGCGGCCGGTCAGGACGGTGGGCTTGTCGGCATGGATGGCGAGCGGCGTCGCGACGCCGCCCGAATCCACGGCCCGGGAGCCCCATTGCAGGGTGATGCCGTTGCGCCCGATCACGTGGCCGCCCGCCGCCGCCACCTCCGGATCGGCGAAGACTGCCAGGAGGTGGCGCAGCCACGAAGGTTCGGGCACCGAATCGTCGTCGATGAAGGCCACGATCTCGCCCGCGGCCGCCGCGATGCCGTGGTTCCGCGCAGCCGAGATGTTGGGCACGTCGAAGGGCACGAGCTTGATCGCCGCGGCGTCCGGCCGCGCGGACACGACGGCGCAGCCGTCGGGGCAGGCCACCACCACCAGTTCGAGCCGCGGCCAGTCGAGCTGCGAGAGCCCCGTGATGCAGCGGGACAGGAGCGCGGGCCGCCCGCGCGACACCACGATCACGCTGACGGACGGCGGCTCCATCCCCTCTCAGCCCTCCTTGAGGTCGACCCCCGGAGCGTAGGCGATGAAGAAGGGGTTCGCGAAACCCGCCTTGCCGTAGTCGAGCGGGGTGTGGTCGTCGAAGCGCACCACCCGGCCTCCGGCGCCGGCGAGAACCGCGTGTCCCGCGGCGGTGTCCCATTCCATTGTGCGCCCGAGCCGCGGGTAGAGGTCGGCTTCCCCGGTCGCCACGAGGCAGAACTTGAGCGACGAGCCGGCGCTCGTCATGTCGTGCACGGCGTACTTGCCGATGTAGTCGTCCGTCGCGGCGTCACGGTGCGATTTCGACGCCACCACCATGAGGGCGGAATTGTCGGGTTTCCCCACGCGAAGCGGCTTCGTCTCGCCCGGCGTGTCGGGATCGAAGGGCCCGGTTTCCTCGACCGACCCGCCGACGCTGTCGGTGTAGAACAGCCGCTCCTTGGCAGGGGCGTAGACCACGCCGCGCACCGGGACGCCGTCTTCGACGTAGGCGATGTTCACGGTGAAATCGCCGCGGCGGTTCACGAATTCCTTGGTGCCGTCGAGCGGGTCGACGATCAGGAACGTCGCCACGTCCTGATCGTGGCTCGCCGCCTGCTCCTCGGTCACGAGCGCGGTGTCGGGGAAGGCGGCCCGCAATCCCGCCGAGATCAGCGCGTCGGCAGCCTCGTCGGCCTCCGTCACCGGAGAGGCGTCGGACTTGGTCTTCACCTCGAAGTCGTCCGAGTTGTAGATCTGCATGATCTTCTCGCCGGCCTCGAGGGCCAGTCGGCGCATGACGGTGGAGAGTTCGGAATAATTCAAGCCTTCGCCCTTTCGATGGCACAATTGCCGGGTTCATTGATGCGGTCCGGCGCGCCCCTTATGCTCGCCGCAGACGTGTCCGGCAAGGCGCGCGCGGGCGGACGGCGCCGCCGGGCCGTCCGTCTGCGCAAGGATGCGGCGATCGGTGATCCGCCGGAAGGACGGCACGGTGCCCGACACCGGCAGAGCGGAGCGAACGAGGATGTTCCAGACCACCCAGCCGCGCACCCGGATCGGCTCGGCCTACTACCTGTCGGAAGTGGTGTACCACAGCGCGGTGCGGTCCGTGCGCAAGACCCACGGCAACGCGCTGATGGCGATCTTCATGAACATCCTGCAGGCGATCGTCTTCGTCGCGGTGTTCTACTTCATGTTCTCGCTGCTCGGCTTGCGCGGGGCCTCGCTGCGCGGCGACTTCCTGCTCTACATCATGACCGGGGTGTTCCTCTACCTCACGCATTCCAAGACCCTCGGCGCGGTCGCGGGGGCGGAGGGACCGACGAGCCCGATGATGCAGCACGCGCCGATGAACACCGCGGTGGCGATCCTCGCGGCGATGCTGTCGACGCTCTACATCCAGGTTCTCAGCCTCTTCGTCATTCTCTTCGCCTACGATGTCGTCCTGAACCCGGGCGTGCTGTCCGAGATCCACATGCCCATCGCGGCCTTCGGGATGCTGCTGCTCGCGTGGTTCACCGGGGCGGCGATCGGCATGGTCCTGCTGGCGGCCAAGCCCTGGGCACCGGTGCCGGTGGGAATCGTCACCACGATCTACCAGCGCGCCAACATGATCGCCTCGGGCAAGATGTTCGTCGCGAACGCGCTGCCGCCCGCGATGCTGAACCTGTTCGACTGGAATCCGCTGTTCCACGCCATCGACCAGGCGCGCGGCTATACGTTCGTGAACTACTTTCCGCGAAATTCCACTTGGGAATACGCGCTGTGGTTCGGTATCGTCTTCCTCATGATCGGACTGATGGGCGAATTCTACACGCGCAAGCATGCCTCGGCCTCCTGGGGGGCGCGCCGGTGAGGGCCGTCGCGATGGCGGCCCTGGCCGCAGTCCTCGCGCTGCCGGCGGCCGGCCAGGAGGAGATCGCGCCGCCGGTCACGCTGCCTGCGCTCTTCTCGGTCGCGGGCGTGGCGCCGGGCGACGTCCTCAACATCCGCGCCGAACCCGACGCGGCTGCCGAGAAGATCGGCGAGCTTGCGCCCGATGCCGTGGGCGTCGAGGTCACGGCCCGCACCGCCCCGGACGGCTGGGGGCGCGTCAACACCGGGGAACGCGCGGGCTGGGTGTCGCTCGGCTTTCTGGCCCCGCAGGACGGCGGGGCATTGCCGGAGGTCAGCCGCCTGTCCTGTTTCGGGACCGAACCGTTCTGGTCGCTCGACGCTGATGCCGGCGGGCTCTCGAACCTCTCCGACCCCGAGGGCGAGGCGCTGTTCCTGACCGGTCCGGTGCAGCCGGGCGCGGGGCGATCGGACGTGTTCGGCGTCACGGGCGGCGCGGCGGGCCGCACGCTTGCTCTGGCGATCCGGGCCGCGGAATGCAGCGACGGGATGTCAGACAGGCTCTACGGTCTTTCCGCGACCGTGCTCGTGGGCGGAACCATGCCTCGGACGCTCGCCGGGTGCTGCTCGCTGGACACGGCCGAGCGCTGAGCCGGGGCGGCCGGCCTCAGGTCACGACCCTCAGCGTCAGGTTCAGCCGGCCGCCGCGCGGCAGGAGCGTCGACGATCCGAACCGGATCCGGTCGACTCCGTGATGGCGGAGCCGCGCCGCGCCGCCCATGACCACCACGTCCCCCGAATGCAGCCAGACCGAGCGCGTCGGGCCGCCGCGCTCCTCGTTGCCCATGCGGAAGAGACCGTCGTCGCCCAGGGACACCGACACCACGGGCTGCGACATGTCCGTCTCGTCGCGATCCTGGTGCAGGCCCATCCGGGCGCCCTCGCCGTACCAGTTGATGAGGCAGCATTCGGGATCCCGCGCGCCCGGCGCGACACGCCGCCAGATCGCCAGCACGGCCTCGGGAATGGACGGCCAGGGCGTGCCGGCGGGATGCGTGTCGCTGTAGCGGTAGCCGCGCCGGTCGCTGATCCAGCCGTAGCGGCCCGCGGCCGACATGCGCACCGACATCTTGCGGCCGCGCGGTGTCTCGGGCTGGACGAGCGGCGCCTGCGCGAGCACCGCGCGCAGGTCCTCGACCAGCGCCTCCTGCGCCGGACGGTCCAGCAGGGCGGGATGGATCTCGAACCCGCCGATCTCCAGCATCTCGGTCACGGGAGGCAGGATGACCGGGTTTCGCGGGGCGATGCAACCGGGCACGGGCAGGCCGCTTGACCCGGCGAATTTGCCACAACCGGCGGCAGGCGCTGCTTGCAGGCCAAAAATCCGCTCCCTATATACCCTCCGAACGCGGATCCCGGGCCCTGCCCGCCGGTCCGCGCACCGAAACGGGGCAGGATGCCGGAACGGGTCCGGGGCCTCGAAGTATCGCCTTGAAGACAAGAAGGGATCGAAACGTCATGGGCAAAGTCATCGGTATCGACCTCGGCACCACCAACAGCTGCGTCGCCATCATGGACGGCAGCCAGGCCAAGGTGATCGAGAACTCCGAAGGCGCGCGCACCACGCCGTCGATCGTCGCCTTCACCGACGACGAACGGCTCGTGGGCCAGCCGGCCAAGCGCCAGGCCGTCACCAACCCGACGAACACCATCTTCGGCGTCAAGCGCCTGATCGGCCGTCGGCAGGACGATGCGCACCTCGCCAAGGACAACAAGAACATGCCGTTCGAGATCATCGACGGCGGCAACGGCGACGCCTGGGTCCGCGCCCGGGGCGAGAAGTATTCGCCGTCCCAGATTTCCGCCTTCATCCTCCAGAAGATGAAGGAAACCGCCGAGAGCTATCTCGGCGAGGAGGTCACGCAGGCGGTCATCACCGTGCCCGCGTACTTCAACGACCAGCAGCGTCAGGCCACGAAGGATGCCGGCCGGATCGCCGGCCTCGAGGTGCTGCGCATCATCAACGAGCCGACCGCGGCTGCCTTGGCCTACGGCCTCGACAAGAAGGAAGCGCGGACGATCGCGGTCTACGACCTCGGCGGCGGCACGTTCGACGTGACCATCCTCGAGATCGACGACGGTCTCTTCGAGGTGAAGTCGACCAACGGGGACACGTTCCTCGGTGGCGAGGACTTCGATATGCGGATCGTCAACTACCTCGCCGACGAGTTCAAGAAAGAGAATCAGGTCGACCTGACCAAGGACAAGATGGCCCTTCAGCGCCTCAAGGAGGCCGCCGAGAAGGCCAAGATCGAGCTGTCCTCGTCCAGCCAGACCGAGATCAACCAGCCGTTCATCTCGATGGGCGCCAACGGCCAGCCGCTGCACATGGTCATGAAGCTGACCCGTGCGAAGCTCGAAAGCCTCGTAGGCGACCTCATCAAGAGCTCGCTGAAGCCCTGCCAGGCAGCGCTCAAGGATGCCGGCCTGACCAAGGACGACATCGACGAGGTGGTTCTCGTCGGCGGCCAGACGCGGATGCCGAAGGTCATCGAGGAAGTGACCAAGTTCTTCGGCAAGGAGCCGCACAAGGGCGTGAACCCGGACGAGGTCGTGGCCATGGGCGCGGCGATCCAGGCCGGCGTGCTGCAGGGCGACGTGAAGGACGTGGTCCTTCTGGACGTGACGCCCCTGTCTCTCGGCATCGAGACGCTGGGCGGCGTGTTCACCCGTCTGATCGACCGCAACACGACGATCCCGACCAAGAAGTCGCAAATCTTCTCGACCGCCGAGGACAACCAGAACGCCGTGACCATTCGGGTCTTCCAGGGCGAGCGCGAGATGGCGGCCGACAACAAGATGCTCGGCCAATTCAACCTCGAGAACATCCCGCCGGCCCCGCGCGGCATGCCCCAGATCGAGGTGACCTTCGACATCGACGCCAACGGCATCGTGCACGTCGGCGCCAAGGACAAGGGCACCAACAAGGAACAGAAGATCACGATCCAGGCGTCGGGCGGTCTGTCCGATGACGAGATCGACAAGATGGTCAAGGACGCCGAGGCCAACGCCGAGGCCGACAAGAAGCGTCGCGATCTGGTCGAGGCCCGCAACCAGGCGGAAAGCCTCATCCACTCGACAGAGAAGTCGATCGAGGATCACGGCGACAAGGTCGACCCCTCGACCGTCGAGGCGATCGAACTGGCCATCGCCGCGCTGAAGGACGAGTTGGAAAAGGACGATGCGGACAAGATCCGTGCCGGCATCCAGAACGTCACCGAGGCGTCGATGCGGCTGGGCGAGGCGATCTACAAGGCGCAGCAGGAGGACTCCTCGGAGGACGGCGCGCCGGACGAATCCGGCAGCCGCCAGCGCGGCGACGATGACGACAACATCGTCGATGCGGATTTCGAGGATCTCGACGACAGCAAGCGAGCGTGAGGCCGCAGCCTGCGGAACCTGATGGGGGCCGGTCCGGATGCCGGGCCGGCCTTCCCGCGTTCCGCGAGCCAAGGAGGGCATAGATGTCCAAGCGTGACTACTACGACGTGCTCGGCCTCAAGAAGGGCGCCTCTCCGGAAGAGATCAAGAAAGCCTATCGCCAGAAGGCGAAGGAACTTCACCCGGACCGCAACGCGGACAACCCCGACGCCGAGACCAAGTTCAAGGAAGCCAACGAGGCCTACGAGGTCCTCAAGGACAACGACAAGCGCGCGGCCTACGACCGTTACGGCCACGCGGCCTTCGAGGGCGGCATGGGCGGCGGAGGCCCGCGTCCCGGGGCCGGCGGGTTCGGCGCGCAGGGTGATTTCGCCTCGGCGTTCTCGGACGTGTTCGACGACCTGTTCGGCGACTTCATGGGTGGCGGCCGCGGCGGCCGGAGCCGCGCGGCACGCGGGTCCGACCTGCGCTACAACCTGCGCGTGACCCTTGAGGAAGCCTACAACGGGCTCGGCAAGACGATCACCGTGCCGACCAGCGTCCAGTGCGGGTCGTGCAAGGGCTCGGGCTCGGAAGGCGGCGCGGAGCCCACGACCTGTCCCACCTGTTCGGGCATGGGCAAGGTGCGCGCGACGCAGGGCTTCTTTACCGTCGAACGGACCTGCCCGACCTGTTCCGGGCTGGGCCAGATCATCAAGAATCCCTGCACCACCTGCGGCGGCAATGGCCGCGTGCAGAAGGAACGCGCGCTGTCCGTGAACATCCCGCCGGGCGTCGAGACAGGGACCCGCATCCGCCTTGCCGGAGAGGGCGAGGCCGGGATGCGCGGCGGCCCGCCGGGTGACCTCTACATCTTCGTGGAGGTGACGCGGCACGAGATCTTCGAGCGCGACGGCGTGAACCTGCAGTGCCGGGTGCCGGTGTCGATGACGGCGGCAGCGCTCGGGGGCGACATCGAGGTGCCGACCATCGATGGTGGCCGCTCGCGCGTGAAGATCCCCGCAGGCTCGCAATCCGGGCGCCAGATGCGTCTGCGCGGCAAGGGCATGCCCGCCCTGCGCGGCGGCGGTCACGGCGACATGTTCATCGAACTGGCGGTCGAGACCCCGGTGAACCTGACGCAGAAGCAGAAGGACCTGCTGCGCGAATTCGAGGCGATGTCCGAGGACAACAACCCCGAATCCAAGAGCTTCTTCAAGAGCGTGAAGAGCTTCTGGGACGCGATGAAGGGCTGATCTTGGCCCAGATCCGACCTGACCACGACGCCCCGTGCACGCCGCACGGGGCGTCTGTCTTTCTGTGGCACCGGCCGCCAGGTTGACGCGACACGCTCTGACGTCACGTTGGCGTCGACATGGCCCGCAGGCCGTGAAACCTTGCCCGCGACGCAAGGGAGGACGGCCATGTCAGAGCTTTATCCGCATCTTCTCGCGCCCCTCGACCTTGGGTTCGTGACGCTGAAGAACCGGGTCCTGATGGGCTCCATGCACACCAATCTCGAAGAGACGGGCGACTGGAACCGCGTGGCCGAGTTCTACGCGGCCCGCGCGCGCGGCGGTGCCGCGCTGATGGTGACGGGCGGCATGGCCCCGAACCGCGAGGGTGGCGTGTTTCCCGGCGCGGCCGGGCTCTACATCGCCGAGGACATCGCCAACCACCGCATCGTCACCGACCGCGTGCACGCGGCCGACGGGCGGATCGCCATGCAGATCCTGCACGCGGGCCGCTATGCCTACGGCAAGCATTGCGTCGCCCCGAGCCCGATCAAGTCGCCGATCTCTCCGTTCGTGCCGACCGAGCTCGACGAGGAGGGCATCGAGAAGCAGATCGCCGACATCGTGACCGCTGCCACCCGCGCCCGCGAGGCCGGGTATGACGGGGTCGAGATCATGGGCTCCGAGGGCTATTTCGTCAACCAGTTCCTCGTGACGCACACCAACAGGCGGACCGACCGCTGGGGCGGGTGCTACGAGAACCGGATGCGCCTGCCGGTCGAGATCGTGCGCAGGGTGCGTGCGGCGGTGGGTGCCGATTTCATCGTCATCTACCGCATCTCCATGATCGACCTCGTCCCCGACGGCTCCACACACGACGAGGTGGTGCAGCTTGCGCAGGCGGTCGAGGCGGCGGGGGCCACGATCCTCAACACCGGCATCGGCTGGCACGAGGCGCGGGTGCCGACCATCGCCACCTCGGTTCCTCGGCGGGCATTCGCGTGGGTCACGCAGAAGCTCATGGGTAAGGTCGGCATCCCGGTCATCACCTCGAACCGCATCAACATGCCGGATGTGGCCGAGGCGGTGCTGGCCGAGGGCTGCGCCGACATGGTGTCGATGGCCCGGCCGTGGCTGGCGGACGCGGATTTCGTGACGAAAGCCGCGGCAGGGCAGGCCGACCGGATCGCGCCCTGCATCGCGTGCAACCAGGCGTGCCTCGATCACACCTTCCAGGGCAAGCTGTCGACCTGCCTCGTCAACCCGCGCGCCTGCCATGAAACCGAGCTGGTCGTGGCGCCCGCGGCGTCGCCGCGGCGCATCGCCGTGGTGGGGGCGGGGCCCGCGGGCCTTTCGGCCGCGATCACGGCGGCGGAACGCGGCCACGCGGTCACGCTCTTCGACCGGGCGGAAGAGGTCGGCGGGCAGCTCAACCTCGCCAAGCGCGTTCCGGGCAAGGAGGAGTTCTGGGGGCTCGTCGACTGGTTCCGCACCATGCTCGACGTGCACGGCGTGACCACGCGCCTGGGGACCGAGGCCACGGTCGAGACGCTGTCGGATTTCGACGCGGTGGTGGTCGCGACCGGGGTGCGCCCGCGCGACCCCGGGATCCCGGGCCAGGACGGCCCGAACGTGGCGAGCTACGTGGACGTGCTGACCGGCCGCGTGCGTCCAGGGGACCGCGTGGCCGTGGTGGGCGCGGGCGGCATCGGCTTCGACGTGTCCGAGTTCCTCGTGATGGACGGGCAGAGCCCGACGACGAACCTGCCGGACTGGATGACCGAATGGGGCGTGACCGATCCGGCCGAGGCGCGGTCGGGTCTCGCGCCCGAAGGGCCGCGGCCGCATCCGCCGGCGCGCGCCGTGACCATGCTGCAGCGCAAGGCGGAGAAGCCGGGAAAGCGGCTCGGCAAGACCACCGGCTGGATCCACCGCGCGGGGCTGCAGATGAAGAATGTGCAGCTGAAGGCCGGCATCACCTACGAGCGCATTGATTCCGAGGGTCTGCACATCTCGCACGGACCGGCCCGCGAGCGGCCCGAAACCGTGGCCTGCGACACGATCGTCCTCTGCGCCGGCCAGGTCAGCGAGCGCAGCCTGGCGGACGCTCTCGAGGCCGCGGGGCGCGAGGTGCACGTGATCGGCGGGGCGGATGTCGCGGCGGAGCTCGACGCCAAGCGCGCCATCGACCAGGGCACGCGTCTCGCCGCACGACTTTGAGGCAGATGGCAGGTGGCAGGGAACAGGGCCGGGGCGCAGACGTTCTGCGAGTGACCCCGGCAACGACGCCGGGACATGCTTTTCGAACGAGAGGAGGCACCACATGCCCCGCATCAATGACGCCCGCGTTCTCATCATCGCCACCCACGGATTCGAGCAGTCCGAGCTCGAGGGGCCGCGCGACCAGCTCCGCGACCGTGGCGCCGAGGTCCACGTGGCCTCGCTCGACGGTCAGGAGATCAAGGGCTGGGACGGCGACGACTGGGGCCGCCCGGTCAAGGCCGACATCGCGCTGGGCGATGCGTCGCTCGCGGACTACGACGCGCTCGTGCTGCCGGGTGGCCAGATCAACCCGGACATCCTGCGCACCAAGGACGAGGTCCTGGACGCCGTGCGCGCCTTCCACAAGGCCGGAAAGGTGATCGCCGCGATCTGCCACGCGCCGTGGCTGCTCGTGCAGACCGACATCATCCGGGGCCGCAAGGCGACCTCGTACCACTCGATCAAGACCGACGTGCAGAACGCCGGCGCCGACTGGGTGGACGAGCAGGTGGTTGCCGATCAAGGGATCGTGACCAGCCGGAACCCCGGCGACATCGACGCGTTTGTCGCCAAGATCGTCGAGGAGATCGAAGAGGGTACGCATCAGCGCGACGCGGCCTGATCGCCTCGGCATCCCTCATGTGTTCGGGCCGGACGTGCAAGCGTCCGGCCCTTTCCGTGTGTCGTGCCCTGTCGCACCTGACGCCGCTGTTTCAGCGCCCCAAACATTGCTCGGTATGAACGCGCCATTGTCCGCGCCAAGCCCTGTTTCTGCCCAGATCCGGTGTCACATCTCGGTTTCAAGACGTTTGACGAGGGAGAGTGCAATGGACCGGCTCACGGAAATGGAAGCCTTCGCCACGGTCGTGGACCAGGGCGGCTTCACCGACGCCGCCAAGAAGATGGGCATCTCCAAGTCCGCGGTGTCGAAGCACGTCTCCTCCCTCGAGGCCCGGCTCGGGGCGCGGCTCCTGAACCGCACGACCCGCCGCGTCAGCCCGACCGAAATCGGGCTTGCCTATTACGACCGTGCGCGCCGCGTCCTGAACGACGCAGGCGAGGCCGACGCGCTCGTGACCTCGATGCAATCCGCGCCCTCGGGGCTCCTGCGGATCTCGGTCGCGACGGATTTCGGCGTGAACCACCTGTCGCCGGTCCTGGGTGACTTCCTCGCCGAGTTCCCGGACATCACCGTGAACATGGTACTCAACAACCGCTACGTGGAACTCATCTCCGAAGGGTTCGACATGGCGGTGCGCATCGGTGAGCTCGAGGATTCGACGCTCCGCGCGCGCAAGCTGACCGAGACCACCAAGCGGATGATCGCGTCGCCGGCCTATTTCGAGAAATTCGGCCGCCCCGCCCGCATCGACGACCTGAACGAGCACAAGCTGCTGCATTATTCGAACCAGGCCTCGGGCAATGTCTGGAAGGTCACCGCGCCCTCGGGTGAAAAGCGGCAGATCCGCACCGCCGGCTGGCTGTCGGTGAACGACGGGCAGTCGCTGCTCAACGCGTGCATCGCGGGGCTCGGCATCGCCTACCTGCCCTCGTTCCTCTACGCCGACGCGATGGAGAAGGGGCTCGTGGAGGACGCGATCCCCGACCTGCCGCTCGAGACGCAGGGCATCTACGCCGTCTATCCGCCGGGCCGGTTCACGCAGCCCAAGGTGCGGGCCTTCATCGACTTTCTCGTGCACGTCTTCGGCGACAAGGGGCCGATCGACTGGTAAGGGTTTCCTCGACTGCCTTCCTGGCAGGACCTGCCCCGGGCGCATGCGTCCGGGGTTTTTTCGTGGGCCCTGGCCTCAGGCGCCGATGAGCGATGCGCGGTCGCCGGCGATCCAGCGGATCACGTCGACATAGTCGAAGACGAGCGACACGAGGATCGTGAGGCAGAAGAGCGCGAGCAGCGCGCGCGGCAGGCGGCGGACGCCCGGGGCGCGCAGCTTCGGCGCGAGCCAGATCAGGAGCGGCGTCCAGACGAGGATGTGCGGCAACCCGAGGAGCCGCACCATGCCCACCTGCGCGTAGAAGAGGTTCATCGCCACTGCCAGCACGAAGGACGCGGCCAGCGCGACGTAGCCCGCCATGCGGGTCTCGCGGAAGAGGGCCAGCACCAGCGGCACCACGAACATCACGACGGTGAGCCACAGGACCCAGATCCGGACGATGTCCGGCAGTTCGGCGACAGCTTCGGAAAAGGTCATCGCGTTCCCCCGTGCGGCGCCAGTTCAAGCATGGGTCGCGCGGCCGCGTCAACGTGCTGCGCGTCAGCCGCGTGCCGTCTCCGCCTCGATCTCGCGGCGCGATTTGCGCGCCCGTTCCGTGGCCGATTTCAGCTGGCCGCAGGCGGCCATGATGTCCTCGCCGCGTGGGGTGCGGATGGGCGAGGCATAGCCTGCCTTGTAGACGATGTCCGCGAAGGCCTCGATGCGGCTCCAGTCCGAACGCTCGTAAGGCGCTCCGGGCCATTCGTTGAACGGGATGAGGTTGATCTTGGCCGGGATGCCCGAGATCAGCTTCACCAGCCGGCGCGCGTCCGCGTCGCTGTCGTTCACGCCCTTCAGCATCACGTACTCGAAGGTGATCCGCTCGGAATTCGACAGGCGCGGGTACTCCTTGAGCGCGCCGAGCAGCGTCTCGATGTTCCAGCGCTTGTTGATCGGCACGAGCCGGTCGCGCACCTCGTCGGTGGTCGCGTGGAACGACACCGCCAGCTGGCAGCCGATCTCCTCGGCGCAGCGGGCGATCTCCGGCACGACGCCGCTCGTCGACAGGGTGATCCGCCGACGCGACAGCGCGATGCCCTCGCCGTCCATGGCGATCTTCATCGCGTCGCGCACGTTGTCGAAATTGTAGAGCGGCTCGCCCATGCCCATGAGCACGATGTTCGACAGGAGCCGGGTCTCGACCTTCTTCTCGCCGCGCTTCGGCCATTCGCCGAGGTCGTCGCGCGCCAGCATCACCTGGCCGACGATCTCGTCCGCGGTGAGGTTGCGCACGAGCTTCTGCGTGCCGGTATGGCAGAACGAACAGGTCAGCGTGCAGCCCACCTGGCTCGAGATGCAGAGCGTGCCGCGATCGGCCTCGGGGATGTAGACGACCTCGACCTCGTGGCCGCCGGCGATCCGAACCAGGTACTTGCGCGTCCCGTCGGCCGATACCGACTTCGACACGATCTCTGGCAGCCGGATCACGAAGTTCTCGGACAGGAGCGCACGGTACTCCTTCGCGAGGTTCGTCATCTCGGCGAAGTCGCGCACGCCCCAGTGATAGATCCACTGCCAGACCTGGTTCACCCGCATCTTGAGCTGCTTGTCGGGCGTGCCCGCCGCCGACAGCGCCGCGGACATCTGGTCCCGCGTCATGCCCACGAGGTTCGCGGGCCCCTCCGGCATCTTCCGGGGGATCGTGACGAGGTCTTGGGTGATCGGTGCTGCGTGCTGGGCCATGGCGGATTCGCTCGGCTGGAAGGTGAAGCGTCGCCTATACAGGAAAGACCGCCCCCGCTTCAACAGGGGCGGTCCCGGCAATCTCGTGGCGCCGCGCGGCGATCAGCTGCTGCAGCGGCGCTCCGCGTCCTCGACGGCGGCGGTGAAGCCGAGGAGCGAGAACGTATCCTCGGTCTGGGTCCCGCGCGACGAGCGCGCGGTCACCACGGCGTCGGCGCCGCGCTTCATCGCGGTCACGATGCGGGCGTCGTCCTGCGGCGTCGCGGGCCAGGACCATTCGCCCTCGGTGAACATCTCGAACTCGGTGCCGCCGATGTTGATGTTGACGGTCGAGCCGTCGGCGAAGGGATAGCCGCCCGTGAACGCGACCTGCCCGGTCACCTCGGCCTCCGGCCGGAAGAACACCATCAGCAGGATCTGCCCCCGCGTCACGGCCACGACGCGGCCATCCCTCGTGTTCACCGTTTCCTTCGCCGTGGTCACGGCCCAGCATTCGCGGGGCTCGTTGCCTTCGAACACGGACCAGTCGGTCATGGCGTCGACGCGGTTCGTGCTTTCCTGCTGCGCCGTTGCGGCCACGGCCGACAGCGCCATCGTCGCGCCGATCAGGGCGCCCGCCATACGTGATCTCATGCGTCCAGCCTCCAGACGTCCTTACCTCGATAGGTGCCGGGTTGCGTCCCGTTTCGTGCGCTCTATGCTGCGGAAGCCAAGGGTTTGCAACCGGGCGGGATTTAGCCCGATTTCGCCCGCTGCGAAAACCCCCGTCGGCACGATATCGCCAAACCGTGAGGAAAAGGATCATGTCGACAGCCGCCGTTCCGCTTGTCGAGGTCTGGCGCGGTTCTCTGCTCGAATCCGTGCATTGCGGCCATGTCGCCATCAGTGACGCGCGCGGCGAGGTGGTCGAGGCGTGGGGCGATCCGGACGCGACGATCTTCCCCCGTTCGTCGGCCAAGATGATCCAGGCGCTGCCGCTCGTGGCCTCCGGCGCGGCCGCGAGGGCCGGCCTGTCGGACGCGCAGCTGGCATTGTCCTGCGGCAGCCATCAGGGGGCGCCGGTTCATGTCGACGCCGTGTCGCGCTGGCTCGCGGCGCTGGGCCTGCGCGAGGAGGCGCTGCGCTGCGGACCCGAGGCCAGCCGGGACAAGGCGCTGCGCCTGCAGATGATCCGCGACCAGGAAGCCCCCACGCAGCTGCACAACAACTGCTCGGGCAAGCACGCGGGGTTCCTGACGCTGGCGCGCCATCTCGAGGCCGGGCCCGAATATGTCGACCCGGACCATCCGGTGCAGCGCGCCTGTCTCGAGGCGTTCGAGACGGTCACCGACCGCACGAGCCCGGGTTTCGGGATCGACGGCTGCTCCGCCCCGAACTGGGCGACGCCGCTCGCCGCACTGGCCCGCGCCATGGCGGTCTTTGCCACCGCGCACACTCGGGACGACGTGCTGTCGCAGGCGGCCGCGCGCCTGACCCGGGCCATGCAGGCCCACCCGGTCGAGGTCGCGGGCGAGGGGCGCGCCTGCACGCTGATGATGCGCGCAGCGCGCGAGCGGCTCTCGCTCAAGACCGGGGCCGAGGGCGTGTTCGCGGCGATCTTGCCGGACCGCGGTCTCGGCATCGCTCTCAAGATCGCGGATGGCGCGACGCGGGCCTCGGAATGCGCGATCGCGGCAATCCTCGTGCGGCTCGGCGTGCTCGATGCGGCGCACCCGGATGTGGCGCGGTTCCTGAACGCGGAGCTGACAAACCGCCGCGGGCTCGCCGTCGGCGACGTCCGTCCGGTGACGGGCCTCGCCGCGTCCGCGTCTCAGTCGCTGAAATCTTCGCGCGCGTAGCCCTGCAGGAACAGGAGCGCCGTCAGGTCGCCGTGGTTCACCCGCAGCGACACCTCGGCCTGCACCGACGGTTTTGCGTGCAGCGCCACGCCCATGCCCGCCCGACCGAGCATTCCGAGATCGTTTGCACCGTCACCCACCGCAAGCACCGCGGTCTCGGGGATGCCGAGCCGCGCGGTGATGTCCTCGAGCGCCGCCACCTTTGCCGCGCGTCCCAAGATCGGCCGCGCCACCTCGCCCGTGAGCGTGCCGTCGCGGGCGATGAGCGTGTTGGCGCGGTGCTCGTCGAAGCCCAGCAGCGCCGCGATCCGAGTGGTGAAGGCGGTGAAGCCGCCCGATACCAGCGCGGCATGCGCGCCATGCGCCCGCATGGTCGCAACCAGCGTCCGCCCGCCCGGCATCGGCGTGATGCGCGTCTCGAGCACACGGCCGATGACCGATTCGGGCAGGCCCTTCAGCAGCGCGACCCGTTCGGTCAGCGCGCCCTCGAAGTCGAGCTCGCCGTTCATGGCCCGCGCGGTGATCGCACGCACGCGGTCGCCGACGCCCGCCTCCTCGGCCAGCTCGTCGATGCATTCCTGCCGGATCATTGTGGAATCCATGTCCGCGAGCAGCATCCGCTTGCGCCGGTCGCCCGCCGGCTGGATGGCGAGGTCGGTCGCCTGTCCCTGCAGGTCGCGCCAGACCGCGTCCGCGTTCGACGGCACCTCGGGCATGTCGAACTCCGCGGCCTCGTCCGGCGACAGCCACCGCGCCGCACCGCCGCCCCACGCATCGCGCAGCGCGTGGACGAGGGCGGGGTCGAGGGCGCCCGGCCGGGCGATCAGCGTGGCTGTGAACATGGATCGTGTTTCCGATAGAGGTCGCTGCCGGTCATGGTCGCGGCGTTCGGGGGTCCCCTAGCGACATTTTCGTGCTTGTGGAACCTCCTCCCGGGCCGTAAATCCGGCGGCGGGACACCCCTCCCCAACGAGGGGCGACTATCTGGAAGGTTAGAGACATGACGATGCCCAACGCGGCGCGCACGGATGCGCGCCAGTCCGACGACGTGCGCAAGCCCGATGCACGTCCCGGCAACCCCCGCTTCTCCTCCGGCCCCTGCGCCAAGATTCCCGGCTTCCGCCTCGACATGCTCGAGGGCGCCCCGCTCGGGCGGTCGCACCGTGCCGCGCTCGGCAAGGACAAGCTGAAGGCCGCGATCGACGGCACCCGCGAGATCCTTGGCGTTCCGGACGAGCACCGGATCGGGATCGTGCCGGCGTCGGACACCGGCGCGGTCGAGATGGCGATGTGGTCGCTTCTCGGCGCGCGCAAGGCCACCATGGTCGCGTGGGAAAGCTTCGGCGCGGGCTGGGTCACCGACGCGGTCAAGCAGCTCAAGCTCGACGCCGAGGTGGTGGAAGCCGCCTATGGCCAGCTCCCGGACATGGCCGCGCTCGACTGGAACACCGACGTTGTCTTCACCTGGAACGGCACGACCTCGGGCGTGCGGATGCCCGATGGCGCGGCGATCCCGGCGGACCGCGAGGGCCTGACGATCTGCGATGCCACCTCGGCCGCCTTCGCGCAGGACCTGCCCTGGGACAAGCTCGACGTGGTCACCTTCTCCTGGCAGAAGGTGCTGGGCGGCGAGGCGGCGCACGGCATGCTGATCCTGAGCCCCCGCGCCGTGGAGCGCCTCGAAAGCTACACGCCTGCATGGCCCCTGCCGAAGATCTTCCGCCTGACCAAGGGCGGCAAGCTGAACGAGGGCATCTTCCGCGGCGAGACGATCAACACGCCGTCGATGCTGGCGGTCGAGGATTACCTCGTGGCACTGGACTGGGCGCGGTCGGTGGGCGGTCTCGAGGGCCTGATGGCCCGCGCCGATGCCAATGCGCGCACCGTGTGGGAGTTCTGCGAGACGCGCGACTGGATCGCCAACCTCGCCGAGGTGCCGGCGACGCGGTCGAACACCTCGGTCTGCCTCAAGTTCACCGATCCGCGCATCGCGGACGGCGCGGCCTTTGCCAAGGCGGTCGCGAAGCGGCTCGAGGCAGAGGGCGTGGCGCTCGACGTGGGCGCCTACCGCGACGCGCCCGCGGGCCTGCGCATCTGGTGCGGCGGCACGGTCGAGACCGCGGACGTGGCGGCGCTGATGCCCTGGATCGAGTGGGCGTTCCACGCCGAGCTCGCCGCGCAGGCCGCCTGATCCCCCGGTGATCCCCGCGGGGTCCGGCAGCGCCCGGCCCCCGCGTCGCTCCCTTCCCACGGACATCACGGCGGGCAGTCGCCGCCGCAACCCGTACGTTCCGAAAAGGATTTCCCGACATGGCCCCTAAGGTTCTCATTTCCGACAAGCTGTCCGACGCCGCCGTGCAGATCTTCCGCGACCGAGGCATCGAGGTCGATTTCAAGCCCGACCTCGGGAAGGACAAGGACAAGCTTGCCGAGGTGATCGGCGAATATGACGGCCTCGCCATCCGGTCGGCCACCAAGGTGACGCCGAAGATTCTCGAGGCCGCGACCAACCTCAAGGTGATCGGCCGCGCGGGCATCGGCGTCGACAACATCGACAGGGAAGAGGCGTCGAAGCGCGGCATCATCGTGATGAACACGCCTTTCGGCAACATGATCACCACCGCCGAGCATGCCATCGCCATGATGTTCGCCGTGGCCCGCCAGATCCCCCAGGCGAGCGCGTCGACCCATGCCGGAAAGTGGGAGAAGTCCCGCTTCATGGGCGTGGAACTGACCGGCAAGACGCTGGGCGTGATCGGCGCGGGCAATATCGGCGGCATCGTCTGCGACCGTGCCCGCGGCCTCAAGATGAAGGTCGTGGCCTACGATCCCTATCTGAGCCAGGACAAGGCCGAGAAGATGGGTGTCGAGAAGGTCGAGCTCGAGGACCTTCTCGCGCGCGCCGACTTCATCACGCTGCACGTGCCGCTGACCGACCAGACCCGCAACATCCTGTCGGCCGAGAACCTCGCCAAGACCAAGAAGGGCGTGCGCATCATCAACTGCGCGCGCGGCGGGCTCGTTGACGAGGCGGCGCTGGCGGAGATGCTGAAATCCGGCCACGTGGCCGGCGCGGCCTTCGACGTCTTCGCGGTCGAGCCCGCGACGGAGAACCCGCTCTTCGGCCTGCCGAACGTGGTCTGCACGCCGCATCTGGGCGCCGCGACGACCGAGGCGCAGGAGAACGTGGCGCTGCAGGTGGCCGAGCAGATGGCGAACTACCTGCTGACCGGCGCTGTCGAGAACGCGCTCAACATGCCGTCCGTGACCGCCGAGGAGGCCAAGGTCATGGGGCCGTGGATCAAGCTGTCCGATCATCTCGGCAGCTTCATCGGCCAGATGACGGACGAGCCGGTCAAGGCGATCAACATCCTCTACGACGGCTCGGTGTCCGAGATGAACCTCGCCGCGCTCAACTGCTCGGTCGTCGCGGGCATCATGAAGCGCGCGAATCCCGACGTGAACATGGTCTCGGCCCCGGTGATCGCGAAGGAGCGCGGCATCCGCATCTCGACCACCAACCAGGCGCAGTCGGGCGCGTTCGAGGGCTACATCAAGGTCACCGTGGTCACCGACCAGCGCGAACGCTCCATCGCCGGGACGGTGTTCTCGGACGGCAAGCCGCGCTTCATCCAGATCAAGGGCATCAACATCGATGCCGAGATCGGGCGCCACATGCTCTACACCACGAACGAGGACGTGCCGGGCATCATCGGCACGCTCGGCCAGACCATGGGGTCGAACGGGGTGAATATCGCGAACTTCACCCTCGGCCGGAAGGTCGCCAAGGGCGAGGCGATCGCGCTTCTCTACGTGGACGCGCCGGTGCCCGACGACGTGATCGGCAAGCTCGTGGCGACGGGCATGTTCCAGCAGGTCCGTCCGCTGACCTTCGACGTCGCCTGACCGCTCGCGTGCCCCGGGGCCGATTTGCCCCGGGGCACGCGCACCTGGCGGCCCGCGGTTTGACCTCGGGCCTGCCATGCGCGAGCCTTGGGCGAACCCGTTCAAGGAGCCCGCGCCGATGATCCCCGTCAATCCCGACCGTTTCCTGCAGGACCTGCACGCCTTGCGCGCCATCGGCGCAAGCGGCGTCGGCAAGGGCGTGGTGCGCCCGGCCTTTTCCGAGGCCGACATCGCCGCCCGCGACTGGCTGGCGGGCCGTATGGCGGAGGCGGGGCTCGAGCCCCATTTCGATCCGGTCGGGTCGCTCTTCGGGCTCTCCCCGGGGGCGGAGCGCTCGCTGCTCCTCGGCTCGCACAGCGACAGCCAGCCCGAAGGCGGCTGGCTCGACGGGGCCCTCGGGGTCATTGCCGCGCTCGAGGTCGCGCGTGCCGCGCAGGAGGCGGGCGGCCCGCCTGTGTCGGTCGTCAGCTTCGAGGACGAGGAGGGACGCTTCGGCGTCACCACCGGCAGCGCGATCTGGTCGGGGCATCTGCCCCTCGCGGAGGCGGACGGGCTGACCGATCCTGCGGGTGTGACCTTTGCCGACGCGCGCGCGGCGCTCGGCGACCGGCGCGGCGACTTCGTCGATCCGGCACGGTTCACGGGCTTCCTCGAGATGCATATCGAGCAGGGTCCGACGCTCGACACCGCGGGCGAGGCGCTGGGCGTGGTCGAGGCGATCGTCGGCATCCGCGACATGACGATCACCTTCGCCGGCCAGCAGAACCACGCGGGCACGACGCCCATGGCGCTCCGCCGCGACGCCTTTCAGGCGCTTTCCGCCTTCAACCTCGCGCTGGCCGAGCGGTTCGCGAACGTGGTGACGCCGGCGACGGTCTGGACCATCGGCCATGTGAGCCTGCATCCCAACGCGCATTCCATCGTTCCGGGGCGGGCGAGCTTTTCCATGCAGTGGCGCGACGGCGATGCCGACCGGCTACGGCGGATGGAGGAGATCATCCGCGACATCGCGGCCGAGATCTGCGCCGCGCGCGGCATGACCTGCGAGTTCGGCCCGATGCTGGGTCTCGAGCCCGTGGCGATGGACGAGGGCCTGCGCGCGGCGCTCGCCCGTGCAGCAGAGGCGGAGGCGCCGGGCCGCTGGCGGCACATGCCGTCGGGGGCGCTGCACGACGCCACCAATGCCGCGCGACTCATGCCGGCCGCCATGCTGTTCGTCCCCTCGATCGGCGGGATCAGCCACGATTTCGCCGAGGACACCGCAGAGGCGGACCTGGTGAGCGGCCTGCGCACGCTCGCCCGCGCGGTCGCGGATCTCGACTGAGCCGCCGCCCGCGCCTTGCGCGATCTTCCGCCCGCGCCGGGTGGGGGGCGGGAACGCGCCGCAGGGGCCCGCGTTCGTCCTCGCATCTCGCATGGCTAGAAGGAAAAGGACCATGACGGATACGACCCACACCACGCCCGCCGCGGGCGTCCAGATCGACGCCGTGCAGGACCTGCTGTCGCGCATCGTCGACGCGCGCGCGGGCTTCGACACGATGGTGGAGCGCGCCGAACCCGAGTTCCGCGCCGTCGCTTTGAAATTCCGCGAGACCCACCACCAGCACGCGGAGCGCACGGCAGCGATCATCACCGCGCTGGGCGGAGAGGCCGACACCAGCGGCAGCCTGATGTCCACCGTCAACCGGACCGTCGTGTCGCTGCGCGCGCTCTTCGACGAGATCGACGAGGACGTCATGGACAATGTCCGCGACGGCGAGCGCCACGTGATCGAGGCCTTCGACGAGGCCATCGCGTCCATGGGCAACGACCGCTACCGCGAGGAGCTCGTGGCCATGCGCGGCGAGCTCGACACGCTCCTGCTGGAGACCGCGCACCTCGACTGACGGTTGCGCGACGCGGGCGGCCCCGGGACGCGGGGCCGCCTTTTTTCGCGTCCGCGAGGAAGATGTTGACCGATCTGCCGCGGACTGCACAAATATGCCCTCATAAGACGACACGACCGAAGCACACGGCACGACAGGTTCCGGGAGGAGGCGCCGACACAGGCGTCCGGGACCACAGGGAGGAAACGCTTTGGCGACGCAGATCCCGGGCGGGGAAAATCCCCGCTCGATCCCGGACCTCTTGGTGCGGAATGCCGCGCGGTTCGCCGCGAGACCGGCATACCGCGAAAAGGAATTCGGGATCTGGCAGAGCTGGACTTGGGCAGACGCCGCGCGCGAGGTCGAGGCGCTGGCCCTGGGTCTGCTTGGTCTCGGGATCGCCCGCGGCGATTTCGTCGCCATCGTCGGCCGCAACCGTCCCGCCCTCTACTGGTCGATGATGGCCGTGCAGTCGATGGGTGCGGTGCCGGTTCCGCTCTACCAGGACGCGGTCGGCGAGGAGATGGCCTACGTCCTCGATCATTGCGGCGCGAAGGTGGTGATCGCCGGCGACCAGGAGCAGGTCGACAAGATCCTCGAGATTCGCGACCGCCTGCCGGGGCTGCGCGAGGTCGTCTACCTCGACGCGCGCGGCATGCGGAAATACGATCACGCGCACCTCACGCCTCTGGCGGACCTGCAGGAGGCGGGACGCGCGGCCGGAGAGGACGCGCGCCGGGAGCTTGCGGCGCGGCGCGGCGCGCTCGGCCACGACGACACCTGCGTGATGCTCTACACCTCGGGCACGACCGGCAAGCCCAAGGGGGTGGTCCTCTCCAACCGGAACATCCTCGAGACCGCGCGGGCGTCATCGGAGTTCGACGGCCTGCGCGAGACCGACGAGGTGCTGGCCTACCTGCCGATGGCATGGGTGGGCGATTTCATCTTCTCGATCGGGCAGGCCTGCTGGACGGGGTTCTGCGTGAACTGTCCCGAGAGCCCCGACACCATGATGACGGATCTGCGCGAGATCGCGCCGACCTACTATTTCGCGCCGCCGCGCGTCTTCGAGACGGCGCTGACGCAGATCACCATCCGGATGGAGGATGCGGGCGCGCTGAAGCGTCGGCTGTTCCGGCACTTCATGGACCATGCCCGGCGCGTCGGTCCCGCGATCCTCGACGGCCGGCCCGTGGGCCTTGCCGACCGCCTGCGCTACCGGCTGGGCGAGGCGCTGATCTACGGGCCGTTGAAGAACGCGCTCGGCTTCTCGCGCATCCGCGTGGGCTATACCGCGGGCGAGGCCATCGGGCCCGAGATCTTCGAGTTCTACCGGGCGCTCGGGATCAACCTGAAACAGCTCTACGGCCAGACCGAGGCGTCGGTCTTCATCACCCAGCAGCCCGACGGCGAGGTGCGGTCGGACACGGTGGGCGTGCCCTCGCCCGGCGTCGAGCTGCGCATCGCGGAGAGCGGCGAGGTGTTCTACCGCTCGCCCGGCGTCTTCGTGGAATATTACAAGAACGCCGAGGCGACGCGCGATACCAAGGACGCCGAGGGCTGGGTCGCCACCGGCGATGCGGGCTTCGTCGAGGAGGAGAGCGGGCACCTGCGCATCATCGACCGCGCCAAGGACGTGGGCCGGATGGCCGACGGCGCGCTCTTCGCGCCGAAATACGTCGAGAACAAGCTGAAGTTCTACCCGAGCATCCTCGAGGCGGTGGTGTTCGGCGCGGGCCGCGCGCGCTGCTGCGCCTTCATCAACATCGACCTGACCGCGGTGGGCAACTGGGCGGAACGGTCGGGCATCGCCTACTCGTCCTACCAGGAGCTGGCCGGCCATCCGCGCGTGCTCGAGATGATCCGCGGCCACGTGGAGGAGGTGAATGCCGGCGTCGCGGAGGACGAGATGCTGTCGGGCTGCCAGGTGCACCGCTTCCTCGTGCTGCACAAGGAGCTCGACGCCGATGACGGCGAGCTCACCCGCACGCGCAAGGTCCGCCGCAAGATCATCGCGGAGAAATACGCGGACCTCGTCGAGGCGCTCTATTCCGGGGCGGTCGAGGTGTCGACCGAGACCGAGGTGACCTACGAGGACGGGCGCAAGGGGCGCATCCGGGCGACGCTGGCGCTTTGCGACGCGGCGGTGCGACCCGTGGCGGCCCCGGTGCGGGAGGCCGCGGAATGACGACGGGCGCCGCTCGCGCTGGCGCGCATCGCCCCGCCCGCCGTCCCGTCGGGACCGGGAGACGCGGATGAAGGACAGCTCGGGACATCCCGCCGCGGGCGGTCGCCGGGTCGGCGGGGTGCTGATGGAGATGCGCAACATCACGCTGCGGTTCGGCGGGGTGGTGGCGATCAACGACATCTCGTTCGACATCCGGGAAGGCGAGATCCGCGCGATCATCGGGCCGAACGGGGCGGGCAAGTCGTCGATGCTGAACATCGTGTCGGGCTTCTACGTGCCGAGCGAGGGGCAGGTCCTCTACAGGGGGCGGGAGCGGCCGCCGATGAAGCCCTACGAGGTGGCGCGGACCGGCGTCGCGCGGACCTTCCAGAACATCGCGCTCTTCGAGGGGATGACGGTGCTCGACAACGTCATGACAGGGCGGCTCACCCACATGACGGCCGGCATCGCGGCGCAGGCGCTGTGGTGGGGACGCGCCCGGGCGGAGGAGATGGCGCACCGGGAGGCCGTCGAGAAGATCATCGATTTCATGGAGATACAGTCGATCCGCAAGACCCCCGTCGGGCGTCTGCCCTATGGGCTGAAGAAGCGGGTGGAACTGGCGCGGGCGCTTGCGGCGGAGCCGTCCCTCCTGCTGCTCGACGAGCCCATGGCGGGCATGAACGTGGAGGAGAAGGAGGACATGAGCCGCTTCATCCTCGACGTGAACGACGAGTTCGGCACCACGATCTGCCTGATCGAGCACGACATGGGCGTGGTCATGGACCTGAGCGACCGGGTCGTGGTGATGGATTACGGCCGCAAGATCGGGGACGGCACGCCCGACGAGGTGCGCCGGAACCAGGACGTGATCGACGCCTATCTGGGGGTCCCGCATTGACCCGCGGTGCGCGCGCACGGGCTGGCATGCGTATGGCTCCGGCATGGCCCCGGTCTGGCGCCGGGCCGGGCCCCGCGCGGTGCGGACGCCCCGGCGCGCGGCCGAGGCCCCCGGGTGCGGGGCCGTGGATATTTGAGCCAAGAAGAAGCCCGGAAGGCGGCGCGCGCCGCGGGATGCGCGGCGTCTGGGCGAGGGAGGAGCGATGCTCTACGACTTCACGGTGAAGCCCTTCGCCGACATGGCGGCGGCGCCGGATTTCCTGCTGCAGGTGCTGTGGGAGGGGCTCGTCTCGGGCATTCTCTACGCGCTGATCGCGCTCGGCTTCGTGCTGATCTTCCGGTCCTCGCGCATCTTCAACTTCGCGCAGGGCATCATGGTGGTCTTCGCCGCGCTGACGCTCGTGGGCCTGCACGCCATGGGGCTGCCGGCCTGGATCGCGGTGGCCGCGACCCTCGGGGTGATGTTCGTCCTCGCCGTCGCGGTCGAGCGGGTGGTGCTGCGGCCGCTGGTGGGGCAGCCCGACATCATCCTGTTCATGGCGACGATCGGGATCACGCTGTTCCTGATCGGGCTCGGCGAGATCATCTTCGGCGGCGAGAACAAGGTCATGATCTCGGAGGAGCTGGGCATCCCCACCGGCGACTTCGTCTTCGAGCCGTGGGGCGGTCTCCTGATCCTGCAGCAGCTCGACGTGACGGTGGTGATCGTGGCGGCGCTCCTGGTGGCGGCGCTCCTCGCGTTCCTGACCTTCACCCGCATGGGCCGGGCGATCCGGGCGCTGGGCGACGACCACCAGGCGGCGCTGTCGGTGGGCATCTCGCTGCAGACGATCTGGGTGCTCGTCTGGTTCATCGCGGGCATCATCGCGCTGGTGACCGGCATCGCCTGGGGCGCCCGGGCGGGCGTGTCCTTCGCGCTCGAGGTGATCGCCTACAAGGCGCTGCCGGTGCTGATGCTGGGCGGGCTCGAGAGCATCACCGGCGCCATCGTGGGCGGGCTGATGATCGGCATGCTGGAGAAGCTCTTCGAGATCTACTGGGGGCAGCCGCTGCTCGGCGGCAACACCGAGACATGGTTCGCCTTCGTGCTGGCGCTGGTCGTGCTGCTGTTCCGGCCGCAGGGCCTGTTCGGCGAGCGGATCATCGAGCGGGTATGAGGACCCAAGGGGCGGGCGCCGCGACGGCCAGGCGCGCGGACGGGACGGCCGGCGGTCAGGTCCGCCGGTTCGGCCACCACATGGCGCGCATCACCGCGATCGCGGGCGTGGTCCAGAAATCCAGCACCTCGCGCACGGAATGGTACGAGCCGGGTCTGTGGGTCCGCGGGACGTCGCGGTCGAAGCCGATGTCGGCCTCGGCATCGGCGATGAGGCGGCGGACGCTGGAATCGAATTCGTCATACATGGCTTTGCCTCTTGGCACTGGACCTGAAACAATCTTGCGCGCGTCTGATGAAAATCAAATAAATATTACGCCGGCACGCGGAGAGTCGCAAGCGTGGCGCGCGGTGCGGACAGGCTGAGGAGGACGGCGATGCTCTACCGGACGGCGGGACAGTTCAAGACGAGCTACGCGGCGGACCAGGCACTGTTCCCGGTGCGGCAGGACGCGATCCTGCTGGGCCTCGTGCTGGTCCTGGCCTGGGTGGTCCTGCCGCTGACGGCGAGCGAGTTCGCGTTCCAGACCATGCTGATCCCGGTGCTGATCTACGCCCTCGCGGCGCTCGGGCTCAACGTGCTGACGGGCTATGCGGGGCAGCTGTCGCTCGGCACCGGCGCGTTCATGGGGGTGGGCGCCTATGCCTGCTACAAGCTCGTGACGCTCTTTCCCTGGCTGAACCCGGTGGTGGCGATCCTGATGTCGGGCGCCTTCAGCGCCGGGGTGGGCGTCGCCTTCGGCATCCCCTCCCTGCGCATCAAGGGCTTCTACCTCGCCATCGCGACGCTCGCGGCGCAGTTCTTCCTAGTGTGGCTTTTCGAGAAATGGGCCTGGCTCTACAACTCGAATGCCTCGGGCGCGATCCAGGTCCCGAACCTCGAGATGTTCGGGCTGTGGGTCGCGGGGCCGCAGGCCGCGTCGGTGACGCAGTACTACCTGGTGCTCGGCGTCGTGACGCTGATGACGGTGCTCTGCATCAACCTGACGCGCGGCACGCTCGGGCGGACGTGGAAGGCCACGCGCGACATGGACATCGCGGCCGAGCTCATCGGCATCAACCTCATGCGCTCGAAGCTCACCGCCTTCGCCATCTCGTCCTACATCGTGGGGGTCGCGGGGGCGCTCTACGTGTTCATGTGGAAGGGGGCGGCGGAACCCAACGTCTTCGACATCCCGCTGAGCTTCCAGGTGCTGTTCATCGCCATCATCGGCGGGCTCGGGTCGATCCTCGGCAACTATCTGGGCGCGATCCTGATCGTGGGCCTGCCGGTGGCGCTGAACCTCGTGCCGGGCGCGCTCGGGCTGCCGATCAGCTCGGCCATGGTCGAGCACCTCAACATCATGATCGTGGGGGCGCTGATCCTCTTCTTCCTCATCATCGAGCCGCACGGCCTCGCGCGGCTCTGGGCCCTCATCCGCGAGAAGCTGATCGTCTGGCCGTTTCCCTATTGAGGGCGGCGCTGCGGTCGGAACGACAACCAAGACAGGGAGGACAACGACATGCGACACTGGAAGACATGGGCAGCCGCCGCGGGCGTGGCGCTGGTCGCGGGTTCCGCGGCGGCGCAGGAGCTCTACGCGCCGAACCTCGCCTACCGCACGGGGCCCTTCGCGGCGACCGGCATCCCGCTGATGAACGGGCAGGCGGACTATTTCACCATGCTGAACGAGCGCGACGGCGGCATCGGCGGCATCCGCGTGAACTTCGACGAATGCGAGACCGGCTATTCCACCGAGAAGGGGGTGGAGTGCTACGAGAAGACCAAGGCCAAGGCGATCGTCACCCAGCCCTGGTCCACCGGCATCACGCTGCAGGTGCTGCCGAAGTCGAACGTGGACGAGATCCCGATCCTCGCGCCCGGCTACGGCTTCTCGCCCATGGCGGACGGCAGGGTGTTCCAGTGGGCGTTCAACACGCCCTCGTCCTACTGGGACGGCGCGTCGATGATCCTGCAATATCTCGAGCAGGAGGGCGGCAGCCTCGAGGGCAAGAAGATCGCGTTCCTGCATCTCGACCACCCGTTCGGCAAGGAGCCGCTGCCCTTCCTCGAGGCGAAGGCGGAGGAGATCGGCTTCTCGCTGGTGCCGATCCCGGTCGGGCTGAAGGAGATGCAGAACCAGTCGGCGCAGTGGCTGCAGATCCGCCGCGAGCGCCCGGACTACGTGGTCATGTGGGGCTGGGGCGCGATGAACGCGGGCGCCATCACCGAGGCGGTCAAGACGCGCTTTCCCATGGAGAACTTCGTGGGCGTCTGGTGGGCCAGCCATGACGCGGATCTCCGGCTCGTGGGCGCGGACGGCGCGGGCTACAAGGCGATCTCGTGGTCCTACCCCGTGCTCGACGCTCCGGTCATGCAGGACATCCGCACCCACGTGGTGGAGGCGGGGCTGAGCCAGACCAGCGAGGAGGAGATGCAGGGCGTGTTCTACTCGCGCGGGGTGGTCATCTCGATGATCCTGGCCGAGGGCATCCGCGCGGCGCAGGCGGAGTTCGGCCATGCGGAGATCACGCCGTCGGAGCTGCGCTGGGGGCTCGAGAACCTGAACGTCACCGAGGCGCGGCTGGCCGAGCTCGGCATGACCGGGATGGTGCCGCCGTTCGCGACCTCTTGCGCGGACCATACCGGGCATTCGGGCGGCTGGATGCTGGAATGGGACGGCGAGAAGTTCGTTAAGGCCTCGGAGCTCCTGAAGCCCGAGAGCGCGCTCGTCTCGGAGCTCGAGGCGCGCGAGGCGCAGGCCTATGCGGAGGCGAACGCGCCCTGGCCGGTCAACGAGACCTGCAGCGTGGGCGGCTGAGGCGCCGCCCCGGCGGCGGTCGAGCGGCCGCCGCCGGACATGGATATTTCTGCCAAGAAGAAGCCGCAAGGGGCGGCGCGACGCGGGAGCCTGGGAGGCACGGGACATGGCGGAGACGGCGGGAGAGACGCTGCTCGAGGTCAACAACATCGAGGTGATCTACAACCACGTGATCCTCGTGCTGAAGGGCGTGTCGCTGAAGGTGGCGCGCGGCGGGATCACGGCGCTGCTCGGCGGGAACGGCGCGGGCAAGACGACGACGCTGAAGGCGATCTCGAACCTGCTGCAGTCCGAGCGCGGCGAGGTCACCAAGGGGACGATCCTCTACGAGGGCGAGCGGGTGCAGCATCTCGACCCGGCGGCGCTGGTGCGGCGCGGGGTGATCCAGGTCATGGAGGGGCGGCACTGCTTCGCGCACCTGACCGTGGAAGAGAACCTCCGGACCGGGGCCTACACGCGGCGCGACGGGCGCACGGCGATCGAGGCCGATCTCGAGATGGTCTACGGCTACTTTCCGCGGCTCAAGGAGCGGCGGCGCAGCCAGGCGGGCTACACCTCGGGGGGCGAGCAGCAGATGTGCGCGATCGGGCGGGCGCTCATGTCGCGGCCGAAGACGGTGCTGCTGGACGAGCCGTCCATGGGGCTCGCGCCGCAGCTCGTCGAGCAGATCTTCGAGATCGTGCGGGCGGTCAACGAGAACGAGGGGGTGTCGTTCCTGCTGGCCGAGCAGAACACCAACGTGGCGCTGCGCTATGCCCACCAGGGCTACATCCTCGAATCGGGACGCGTGGTGATGGAGGGCAGCGCGGCCGCGCTGCGCGAGAACGACGACGTGAAGGAGTTCTACCTCGGCATGTCCGAGGAGGGGCGGCGCTCGTTCCGCGACGTGCGCTCCTACCGGCGGCGCAAGCGCTGGCTGAGCTGAGGCGCGCCGCGCCGGGGTTCTGTCGGCGCGGTTATCTGATAGCGTGCCCCCCGGGACGGCCGGTCATGGCATGACCGGTCGGAGGCGGCCAGTGTCGCGACGGAGGAGCACCCCATGAGCAGCTATTTCGACAGGCTCGAGACCCGCAGCGCGGAGGACCGCGCCGCCTGGCTCGCCGAGGCGCTGCCGGCGCAGGTGGCGCGGGCGCAGGCGCTGCCGGGCTATGCCGGCTCGCTGGACGCGATCGACGCGCGGCGGATCGAGGACCGCGCGGCCCTTTCCGGCCTGCCGGTGCTGCGCAAGGCCGCGCTCGGGACGGCGCAGGCGGCCGAGCGCCCCTTCGGCGGCTTCGCGACGCGGCCCGCGGCGCAGTTCGCCCATGTCTTCCAGTCGCCGGGGCCGCTCTACGAGCCGGGCGGGGCGGAGCCCGACTGGTGGCGCATGGGGCGGTTCCTGAACGCCTGCGGGATCGGGCCGGGGGACATCGTGCAGAACTGCTTCGGCTACCACCTGACGCCCGCGGGCACGATCTTCGAATCGGGCGCGCGGGCGGTGGGCGCGGCGGTGCTGCCGGCGGGGACCGGGCAGACAGAGCTGCAGGTGCGCGCGGCGCACGACCTCGGCATCACCGCCTGGGCGGGCACGCCCGACTACCTGAAGGTCATCCTCGAGAAGGCCGACGAGATGGAGGTGCCGCTCGGGATCACCCGGGCGGCGGTCTCGGGCGGCGCGCTGTTCCCGGCGCTGCGGCAGTACTACGCCGATCGCGGCATCGCCTGCCTGCAATGCTACGCCACTGCCGATCTGGGGCTCGTGGCCTACGAGAGCGACGCCATGGAGGGCATGATCGCCGACGAGCACGTGGTGATCGAGATCGTGACGCCGGGCACCGGCACGCCGGTGCCGGACGGGCAGGTGGGCGAGGTGGTCGTGACGACGCTCAATCCCGACTACCCGCTGGTCCGCTTCGCCACCGGCGACCTTTCGGCGGTGCTGCCGGGGGAGAGCCCGTGCGGGCGCACCAACCTGCGCATCCGCGGCTGGATGGGCCGGGCCGACCAGACCACGAAGATCAAGGGCATGTTCGTGCGTCCCGAGCAGGTGGCGCAGTTCGTGGCACGCCACGCCGAGGTCAGCCGGGCGCGTGTCGTGGCGCTGCGCGAGGGCGATGCCGACGTGATGGTGGTGCGGGTCGAGACCGCCGGGGACGATGCCGGCGTCTACGCGGACAGCGTCGCCGAGGTCCTGAAACTGCGCGGCCGGATCGAGATCGTGCCGCCCGGATCCCTGCCGAACGACGGAATAGTCGTCGAGGACGCACGTAAGTACGAGTGACGCGCCCCCGCACCGGGGCGCGAGAGGTGCAGGAAGGAGACCACATGCTGGGCAGACAGATCGCGGGCGCGGCCCTGGGCGCGCTCCTGGTATTCTCCGCGTCCGGGGCCCGTGCGGCCGGCGACGCGCTGATCGTGGGCAACGGCGAATATTCCGTGCTCGACCGGCTGCGCGGGGCGAACCGCGTGCTGGCCGCGGCCGGGCCGCTCGAGGATGCGGGCTACGACGTGGTGCAGCGGGTCGAGGCGGACGCGGAGGGGATGCGGGAGGCGCTCGCCGCCTTCCTCGACGGGATCGACGCCGACACCGACCGCGTGGCGGTGATCCTGTCGGGGCGGTTCGTGCACCACGACGCCGATGCCTACCTGCTGCCGGTGGGGGCGGACGAGGATGCGGGGCCGGGCGCCACGGTGACGGGGGCGCTGCCGCTCTCGGCGGTCATGGGCGCGCTCGCGGCCCATCCCGGGCGGGCGATCCTCCTCCTCGGCGAGGGGGACGCGGAGGATGCGGCGGGCCCGCTTTTGCGCGCGGGCGCGGGGCCGCTCGCCCCGGCGCAGGGCGTGAGCGTGGTCCGCGGCGCGCCGGCGGAGATCGCCGCGCTGGCGCAGGAGGTTATCGGCGCGGAGGGCCCGGCGCTGGTCGCGGCGGCGTTCGGGCGCGGTCTGACGGTATCGGGCTACGCGCCGCGGGACATGACGTTCCCGGTCGGCACGGAGGCGACGCCCCCGGCCATGCCGCAGGAGCCGGACGCGGACGTGCGGGACGAGGCGACCGGCGCCACCTCGACCGAGCGGGCCACCTGGGAATTCGCGCAGGCGGCGGACACCGAGGCCGGCTACGAGCGCTACCTGTCGTCCTATCCCGACGGCGTCTACGCGACCGAGGCGCGGGCGCGGCTCGGCGCGCTGCGGGACGACGACCCCGAGGCGCAGGCCGAGGCGACCGAGGCGGCGCTGGGCCTAGGGCGCGACGCGCGGCGGGACATCCAGCGCGACCTGACGCTTCTCGGCTTCGACACGCGGGGGGTCGACGGCATCTTCGGCCCCGGCACGCGCGGGGCGGTGGCCGACTGGCAGCGGGAGGAGGGCTTCGAGGCGACCGGGTTCCTCGACGCGGCCCAGGTGGGCCGGCTCGACGGGCAGGCGGCGCGCCGGCAGGCGGATCTCGAGGAAGAGGCGCGGGAGCGGCGTGCGGCGCAGGAGGCGCGCGACCGTGCCTACTGGGAGGAGACCGGGGCGGCGGGCGACGAGGCGGGGCTGCGGGCCTATCTCGAGCGCCATCCCGACGGCGTCTTCGCCGAGGAGGCGCAGGAGGACCTCGACGCGATCCTGGCCGAGCGGCGCGCGGCGGCGGCCGAGCGCGACCGCGCCGACTGGGAACGGGCGCGGGCGGAGGACACGGTCGCGGCCTACCGAGCCTATCTCGAGGCGCGGCCCGAGGGCGCGTTCGCGAGCGAGGCGCGCGCCGCCATCGCCGCCCGCGAGGTGCCCTCGGAGGAGCGGCAGGCGCTTGCGCAGGCCGAGGCACAGGAGGCGTCGCTGAACCTCAACGGAACGGCGCGGCGCCTGGCGGAGGACCGGCTGCGCGCGCTGGGCCTGAAGCCCGGCGAGGTCGACGGAACCTTCGACGACAGCACGCGGCGCGCCATCCGGCGTTACCAGGACGCGCGGTCGCTGCGGGTGACGGGCTATCTCGACCAGGCGACGGTGGTGCGCCTCCTGGCCGATTCGCTCCTCGGGTCGCGCTGAGGGGCGTGCGTTAGTCCCAGTCGAGGACGACCTTGCCGCAGGCGCCGTCCTTCATGGCGGCGAAGCCGTCGAGGTAGTCCTCGGCTTTCATGCGGTGGGTGATGACGCCGCTCACGTCGAGGCCGTTCTCGAGCAGGGCGATCATCTTGTACCAGGTCTCGAAGATCTCGCGGCCGTAGATGCCCTTGATCGTCAGGCCCTTGAAGATGATGCGCGCCCAGTCGGTCGGCGCCTCGCGGGCGGGCACGCCGAGCATGGCGATGCGGCCGCCCATGACGAGGTGCTCGACCATCTGGGCGAAGGCCTGCGGCGCGCCGGACATCTCCATGCCGACGTCGAAGCCCTCGCGCAGGCCGAGGGAGCGGGCGACCTCGCCCAGGTCCTCCTCGGCCACGTTCACGGTGCGCACGTCGGCGACGCTCCGGGCGAGCGCGAGGCGGTCGGGGTTGAGGTCGGTGATGACCACTTGGCGCGCGCCCACGTGCCGGGCGACAGCGGCGGCCATGATGCCGATCGGGCCCGCTCCGGTGACGAGCACGTCCTCGCCCACGAGGTCGAAGGACAGCGCGGTGTGCACGGCGTTCCCGAGCGGGTCGAGGATCGCGCCGATCTCGTCGGGGATGTCGTCGGGCAGGGGGATCACGTTGAAGGCCGGCAGGCGCAGGTAGTCGGCGAAGGCGCCCTGTTCGTTCACGCCGATGCCGCGGGTGTCGGGATCGAGGTGGAAGCGGCCCGAGCGGGAGGCGCGGGAGCGGTTCTTGACCAGGTGGCCCTCGCCCGAGACGCGCTGGCCGATCGACAGCCCCTCGACGTCGCGGCCGAGCGCCACGATCTCGCCGGCGAATTCGTGGCCGGTGACGAGGGGGACGGGCACCGTCCTGGCCGCCCATTCGTCCCACGCGTAGATGTGCAGGTCGGTGCCGCAGAGGCCGGTCTTGCGGACGCGGATCAGCACGTCGTCGGGGCCGATTTCCGGCACGGGCCGCGTCTCGAGCCAGAGGCCGGGCTCGGGGCGCGCCTTGACCAGCGCGCGCATCTCGTTCGTCAGGGTCATGCGATCACTCCAAGGTCGCGGCCGGTGTCGGCGAAGGCGTCGCGGGCGCGGTCGAGCTGGTCGTCGGTCAGCGCCGCGTTCATCTGGGTGCGGATGCGGGCCTGCCCCTTGGGCACGACCGGGTAGAAGAAGCCCGAGACGAAGACGCCGCGCCGGGCGAGACCCGTGGCCATCTCCTGCGCGAGGCGTGCCTCGCCCAGCATGACGGGCACGATCGGATGCTCGCCCGGAAGCAGCTCGAAGCCCAGGCCCTCGAGGTCGCGGCGCCAGCGCGCCGCATTGTCGAAGAGCCGGGTGCGCAGGGCGTCGCCCTCGGTCACGATGCGCAGCGCCTCGAGCCCCGCGGCGCAGACCATGGGCGGCAGCGCGTTCGAGAAGAGGTAGGGCCGCGAGCGCTGGCGCAGGAGGTCGATCACCGGCTGCGGACCGGCAGTGTAGCCGCCGATCGCGCCGCCGAGCGCCTTGCCGAGCGTCCCGGTCAGGATGTCGATGCCGTCCGCCGCGCCGCAATGGGCGGGCGTGCCGCGGCCGCCCGCGCCCATGAAGCCGGTGGCGTGGCAATCGTCGACCATGACCAGCGCGTCGTGGGCGCGGGCGAGCGCCGCGATCTCGGCCAGGGGCGCGATGGTGCCGTCCATGGAAAAGACGCCGTCGGTGGCGATCATCACGTGCCGTGCACCGTCGGCGCGGGCCTGTTTCAGCTGGGCCTCGAGCGCGTCCATGTCGCAATTGGCGTAGCGGTAGCGCCGCGCCTTGCAGAGCCGGATGCCGTCGATGATCGAGGCATGGTTGAGCGCGTCCGAGACGATCGCGTCCTCGGGCCCGAGGAGCGGCTCGAAGAGACCGCCATTGGCATCGAAGCAGGCCGCGTAGAGGATCGCGTCGTCGGTGCCGAGGAAGTCCGCGAGCGCACGTTCGAGCTGCCGGTGCAGCGCGTGCGTGCCGCAGATGAAGCGCACGCTGGCCATGCCGTAGCCGTCGGCGTCGAGCGCGGCGCGGGCGGCAGCCACGAGCCGCGGATCGTCGGCGAGGCCGAGATAGTTGTTGGCGCAGAGGTTCACGAAGGCCGCGTCGCCCACGGTGACCTCGGCGCGCTGGGGCGAGGTGATCTCGCGCTCGCGCTTGGTCATGCCGTCGGCCTCGATGCGGGCGAGTTCGTCCTCGAGATGGGTCCTGAACGTCGTGAGCATGGGTCACCTCCTGAACCGCAGATAGCGCGGCCCGGAAGATGTGTCAATATCCCGGAAAAAATCCGCTTTAGCGGATTGTGCCGGTCACCCTTCGAACCGCACGATGAGCAGGATGCGCGCGGGCGTCTCGCCGGCGGCGATGGCGTGGGCCACGTCGGCGGGATAGAGCGCGGTGTCCCCGGGCCCAAGGTCGCGCCCCTCGCCGTCGGCGGTGACCCGGACCGCGCCGTCGAGCGCGATGACCTGCTCGCGGCAGCCGCGGCGGTGCGGGGCGCTGTCCATGCGCGCGCCGGCCTCGAGGCGGATTTCGTAGACCTCGTGCGCATCGACCTGTTCGGGGGGCGAGAGGATGCGCAGCGTGCAGCCGGTCCCGTAATTCTCGATCACCGGGGCCTCGCCCGCCGCGATGACGCGGATCGCCGGGCGGGCCGGCACGGCTTCGTCCACCAGCGCGGCGAACTCGATCTCGAGCGCGCGCGTGAGGTTGAGGAGCGTGGCAACCGTGGGCGAGGACGCGCCGCGTTCGATCTGCGAGAGCATGGAGCGGGACACGCCCGAGAGCCGCGCGAGGTCTGCGAGGGTCAGGCCGCGTTCCTGCCGCAGCGCCTGCAGGCGCCGGCCGAGCCGGGCGTTCACGGCGCTGGGTTTGTGGTCGGCGTCGGGCATCCCGGGCAGGTCCTGCTGGAGCGTCGGTCGACGCCATGGTGGCCGTGCCGCGCGGCGGGGGCAAGCAGGTCGCCCCGAGGCGCGGCCATGTCCGTTCTGGATATCTTCGGCTTTGACACAAACGCCCCCTCCGCCTCTCCTGATCCGCATGAACAAACGTTTGCGCAAGTGCGCGAAAGGGAGGACGGATGATGGCGGACAACAGGCTTTTCGAGGTGGTGTTCGAGTCCGAGGGCGTCTGCGTGGGCAAGCTGCGCAACGAGGTGACGAACACGGCGCACGCGCCGTTCCAGGTGACGCGGATGCTGCCCACCGACGAGGGTCCTTTCCAGGGCGGCGACGACACCTCGCCCACGCCGCTCGAATTCTTCCTGACGGGGCTCGTCGGCTGCCTGATGACGCAGATCCGCGTCTTCGCCAAGCGCGGCCGGATCGACGTGCGCGCGCTGACCGTGAATTGCCGCGCGCACTGGGAAGCCGTGTCCGATCCCGAGGTGCCGTACGCGGCGCGACCGGTCGGGTTCGCCATCGACATCGCGCTCGAGAGCGACGCGCCCGAGGAGAGGGTGCGGGCGCTGGTGGACGGCGCGCGGCGGGGCTGCTTCGTGGAGGCGACGCTCGCCCAGCCCAACGACATCACGCACACCCTGCGCCTGAACGCGGGGGATCCCGTCGCGATCTGACGGACCGACGGCCGTCCCGGCCGGGGCGGCCCAGCATCAAGGGAGGACGACCATGACCAGACCCATCACGCTTGCCGCGAGCCTCTTGGCTTCCGCCGCGTTTGCCCTGCCGGCCACGGCGCAGGAGACGATCGACGTCACCATCGTGTCGGGCTTCTCGCCGTCGGTGGCGGTGGTGAAGCTGCTGCAGGAAAGCTTCATGCCCGGCGTCGACGCGCGCCTGGCCGAGACCGGCGCCTACGAGATCGCGTGGCGCGAGGCGTTCTCGGGCACGCTCGCAAAGCCCGCGGGCGAGCTCGAGGCGATCCAGACGGGACTCGCCGACATGGGCGTGATCCCGACCGCGTTCCATGCGGACAAGCTGCCGGTCTACCAGATCGGCTATGTCACGCCGTTCACCACGACGGACCTCGTGCTGATCCACGAGGTGGTCGACGGGCTGGTCGAGAAATACCCGGCCTTCGACGAGACGTGGGACGCGCTGAACCAGGTGTCGCTGTCGGTAAGCGGCATTCCCGACAATTACATCCTCTGCTCTGCCCGGCCGATCGAGTCGATGGCCGACATCGACGGGCTGAAGGTCGCCGGCGCGGGGCCGAACCTGCGCTGGATCGAGCCTGCGGGCGCGACCGGGGTGACCGGAACGCTCGGCAACTTCTACCAGCTGGTCGAGACCGGGGTCGCGGACGCCATGATGGTCTGGGGCGAGGCGGTGGTGTCGCTCAAGATGTACGAGGTGTGCGGGCACTACTTCAACGCCGAGCTCGGCGGGGTGAACAGCTACGTCATCAACGTGAACCGGCAAGCCTGGGACAGCTATCCCGCGCCGGTCCAGGAGGCCATGGTCGCCGCGGCGCAGGAGTTCGGCGTCGACCTCGGCACCTTCGCGGCCGAGCTCGGGACGCAGGCGCGGGAGACCGTGCTCGAGAACGGCGGAACGGTGGTCGAGATCGATCCGGAAGAGCGCGAGGCCTGGGCCGAGACGCTGCCGAACCTCGCCCAGGAATGGGCCGAGGCGCTGGAGGCGCGAGGCGTGCCGGCGCAGCAGATCCTCGCCGACTACATGCAGGCCATGCGCGAGGCGGAACAGCCCATCGCGCGCCAGTGGGACCAGTGAGCGCGGGGCGCGACGGCGGTGGCGGCGGGGGGGATGCCCCCCGCCCGGTGCCGCCCGACCTTGCCGTGCCGGAGCCCACGCCGGGACTGACGCCGCTCACGACGGCGATGAATACCGCGGGGGCGCTCATCGTGCTGGCCATGGTGGTGGTCGTGAACGTCGACGTGTTCGGCCGCTGGCTGGCCAACGCGCCGCTCGCGGGGACGCTGGAGCTGACCGAGATGGGGGTCGTCGCGGTGGTCTACCTGACGATCGCGCACGCGGTCGCGGGCAGGCGGCTGACGCGGTCGGACGCGCTGCTCGGCCTTCTCGAGCGGGGCGGGCGGCGGCGCGCGACGTCGGGACTGCGGCTCTTCTTCAACCTCGCGGGCGTCTTCGTCTTCGCGGTCATCGCGTGGGGGCAGGTGCCGCGGGTCATCGACGCGTGGACGCGCGGCTACTTCAAGGGGAACGTCGGGATCTTCACCGCGCCCACCTGGCCGCTCGAGGCGGTCATGCTGGTCGGAAGCGTCGCGGCGGGCCTGCAATTCCTCGTGCTGGCCGTGCGGCGGCTGCGCGAGCTCGGGGGGACGGCGCCATGACCGGGCTCGAGATCGGATTCCTGTCGGTCGGCGTGATCGTCGCCTTGATCTACGCGGGGATGCACGTGGCCGTGGCGCTGAGCCTCGTGTCCTTCGCGTCGGTCTGGCTGCAGAACGGCGACCCGTGGCTCGCGGCCAAGCTGCTGACGCTCGCCGCGTCGGACGGGGTGGCGGACCAGACCTTCGCGGTCATCCCGCTCTTCGTGATGATGGGGCTCATCATGTCGGCGTCGGATGTGGGGCGCGACGCCTACGACGTGGGGGACCATTTCCTGCGGCGCATCCGCGGCGGGCTGGGGCTTGCCACCGTCAGTTCCAACGCGGTCTTCGCGGCGGTCACCGGCGTGTCGATCGCCTCGGCCGCGGTGTTCACGCGCGTGGCGGTGCCCGAGATGCTGCGCCTCGGCTATTCGCCGCGCTTCGCGGTGGGCACCGTGGCGGGGTCGTCGGTGCTGGGCATGCTGATCCCGCCCTCGATCCTGCTGATCATCTACGCGATCCTGACGGAGCAATCGATCGGGCAGATGTTCTTTGCCGGCATCGGGCCGGGGATCATCCTGTCCGCGGTCTATTGCGGGGGCATCGTGGCGATGGCCTACCTCGTGCCCGCCTTCGTGTTCGACCAGACCGGGCGGTTCGCGACACCCGACGGCGTCGCCGTCGCGGGCGGCGGGCCGGTCGGGGTCGACCTGCCGCCGTCGCGGCGGAGCGGGCGCGAGATCGTGGCGAAGTCCGCGCCGATCGTGGGCCTGATCGGGATCGTCCTCGGTGGCATCTACGGCGGCATCTTCACGCCCACCGAGGCAGGCGCGGTCGGCACGCTGGCGGCGCTGCTCCTGGCGGTCGTGCGGCGCAAGCTGTCGCTCGGCGCGTTCTGGGGCGTGCTGAAGGAAACCGGGCACCTGACGGCGGCGGTCTGCTTCCTCGTCATCGCGGCGACCATGTACACGCGGTCGCTGGGGCTGGCCGGGGTGCCGATCGAGATCGGGGCGATGGTGCAGACGGCGACCGAGAGCTTCCTCGTCGTGATCCTCGTCTACGTGCTGGTGATCCTGTTCCTCGGGACGATCATCGACAGCGTGTCGATCATCCTGATCATGGTGCCGCTGTTCCTGCCGGTGATGCAGGGCTTCGGGGCAGATCCGATCTGGTTCGGCATCATCACGGTGATCGCCGTCGAGGTGGGACTTTTGACGCCGCCGCTCGGCATGGCGTGCTTCGTCATCAAGGGGTGCCTCCAGGACGAGCGGATCACGCTGGGCGACGTGTTCATGGGAGCGGCGCCGTTCGCGCTCATGATGATTTTCGTGCTCGCCCTGCTGACAGCCTGGCCGGACCTCGTCTACATTGACCGCTGGTTCGGGTGACAGGACGCACCCCGCAAGACAGGCAGGCCGGGACCCGCCGGGCATGAGCGAGCACGACACCCCAGACACGCGCCCGGCGCCCCGCGCCGGGGCCGCCCCGCGGGTGAAGATCGTCGACGTGGCCGAGGCGGCGGGCGTTCATCCCTCGACGGTGTCGCGCGTCCTGCGCGCGGCGCCCGACCGGCGGGTGTCGCCGGCGGTGGCCGACCGCATCCGGGCCACCGCCGACCGCCTGGGCTACCGGCCCGACGCCATCGCCGCGAGCCTGCGCACGCGGTCGACGCGGTCGATCGGCGTGATCGTCCACGACATCACCGACCCGGTCTATCCGCCGATCCTGCGGGGCATCGAATCGCGGCTGCTCGACGCGGGCTTCATGACGGTGACGGGAAATACCGGCTACGATCCGGCGGCCGAGGCGGCGATGTTCGAGCAGATGTCGTCGCGCATGGTCGACGGGGTGATTCTGGGCACGACGCGGCTCGACGACCCGGTGGTGGCGCGCGCGGCGGCGGCGGCGATCCCGCTCGTGTCGGTGCTGCGGCGCGATGCGGCGGGCGCCTGCAGCGCGGTGGTGAACGATTGCGCGGCCGGGATGCGCGCGCTCGTCGATGTCATCGTGGCGCAGGGGCACCGGGACATCGCGGCGATCGCGGCGCCGCAGGGATTGTCCACGGCGCGCGAGCGTCTGGAGAGCCTCAGGGCGAGCCTTGCCGCGCATGGGTGCGACCTGCCGGAGGACCGGATGGCCTTCGTGACGCGGATGGACGTGGCGGAGGGGCGGCGCGCGGCGCTGGAGCTTCTCGACCGACGAACCGCCGCCCCCGGGGTCATCGTCGCGGTGAACGACCTGGTGGCGGTCGGAGCGCTGCAGGCCTGCCGGGCGCGGGGGCTGTCCTGCCCCGCGGACATCTCGGTGACGGGCTACAACGACATTCCGCTCGTCGACATGATCGATCCGCCGCTGACGACGGTCACCATGGACCTGCTCGAGATCGGGGCGCGAAGCGCCGAGTTGCTGCTCGAGCAGCTGGTCGCGCCGGGCATCGCGCCGCGGATCGTGCGGATCGCGCCGGCGCTCAGGGTGCGCGGATCGCTCGGGCCCGCGCCGGTGCGGCACTGAGCGAGACCCACACGCGGAAAGGCCGCCCGAAGGCGGCCGCACATCCCACGCAGACGTCGGTCTGGATCAGCCCTGGCGGGCCTTGAACCGGCGCTGGGTCTTGTTGATGACGTAGACGCGGCCCTTGCGACGCACCACGCGGCAATCGCGGTGGCGGTTCTTGAGCGAGCGGAGCGAATTCTTGACCTTCATCGGGTCTCTCCTCATGGCGCGGCGCGCGAGCCTTTCAGCAGGCCGCGCCCTGGGTGTGTTTCCGGGCGCCCCGGGGCCCAGGACGGCCCGACGGAGCGGTGAAGATGGTGGGCGGTACTGGGATCGAACCAGTGACCCCTACGATGTCAACGTAGTGCTCTACCGCTGAGCTAACCGCCCGTTATTCCCCGCGCTTCCGGCCCCGTCTGCACCCCAGAAAGAAATGGGGCGCGGGAGCCCCGCGCCGGTAGGGGCGTCCTATAAAAGGAGTCGCGGGCGGGATCAAGGGGCTTTTGGCACTGCCGGAAATCGGTCTATGTTGGATGTCGAGGAGTGCGCATGCCGAAGGTCCCTTATCACCTCTTCCGTCCGGAGGCGCCGACCTCCTGCGTTGTCTTCGCCTCGCCGCACAGCGGGCGGGACTATCCCTGGTCGTTCCTGCGCCACACCGTGCTCGACGAGCATTCGATCCGCTCGTCCGAGGACGCCTATGTGGACCGGCTGTTCGACTGCGCGCCGCAATTCGGCGCGGCCTTTCTCAAGGCGGGGGCGCCGCGCGCCTTCGTCGACCTGAACCGCGCGGCGGACGAGCTCGACCCCGCGCTGATCGAGGGGGTGCGGCAGTCCGGGCACAATCCGCGCGTGGCCTCGGGACTGGGCGTCGTGCCGCGGGTCGTGGCGAACGGACGGGCGATCTACCGTGGCAAGTTGCCGCTGTCCGAGGCCGAGCGGCGCATCGAGGGCTACTGGCGGCCCTATCATGCGGCGCTGCGCGGCCTTCTCGACGCGGCGCATGCGGGGTTCGGCGAGGCGGTGCTGATCGACTGCCATTCCATGCCGCACGAGGCGGTGGACGGGGTGGCGCGCGGCGGCGCGCGGCGGCCCGAGATCGTGATCGGCGACCGGTTCGGGGCGTCGGCCTCGGCCCACGTGGTCGACCGGATCGAGCATGCCTTCGCCTCGGCGGGCTTCACGGTGTCGCGCAACACGCCTTTTGCCGGCGCCTACATCACCCAGCATTACGGGCGCCCGGCGCGACGCCAGCACGCGGTGCAGGTGGAGATCGACCGCGCGATCTACATGGACGAAAGCCGCATCCGGCCGAACGCGAACTTCCACGCGTTCCGGCGCGTCCTGCGCGGCATCATCGCCGAGATCGCCGCGATCGGACCCGCGCAGCCGCGGCAGATGGCCGCGGAGTAGGGCTCAGAGAAGCGCGTCGAGCCGGGCGTCGAGGGCCGTCCAGTCGTCGATCCGGAGCCGCACGGGCAATGTCAGCACCTTGTGCCGGAAGGCCTGCGGCACGCGGACCGCGTCCTTTTCCGTGGTGACGAGCTGCGCGTTGGCGCGGCGTGCGTCGGTCTCGAGCCGGGTCAGCAGCGCCGGCGTGAGCGGCTGGTGATCCTCGAGCGCCTCGGCCCGCACGAGGTCGACCCCGAGCCCGCGGAGAGTGGCAAAGACCTTCTCCGGCCGGCCGATCCCCGCGAAGGCGAGGGCGCGCAGCCCCTCCCACGGCATGCCGGTCGGCAGGGGCTCGAGCGCGCCCGTCAGGTGCGGCAGCCCCTCGGGCACCGGCCAGTCCGCGGCGAACCGTGCCTGCGCGGCGGCGTCCCCGATGCTGAGGAGGAGATCGGCGCGGGCGAGCCCCGTCGCCACCGGTTCGCGCAGCGGCCCGGCCGGCAGGCAGCGCCCGTTCCCGAAGCCAGCCCCCGCATCCACGACGACGATGGAGAGGTCCTTGGCGAGCGCGGGGTTCTGGAAGCCGTCGTCGAGGATCACGATGTCCGCGCCCGCCTCTGCGGCCTTCCGCGCGCCGAGCGCCCGGTCGCGTGCCACCCAGACCGGCGCGAAGGCCGCGAGCAGGAGCGGCTCGTCGCCGGTCTGCCCCGCGTCGTGCCGGTTCGGATCCACCCGCACCGGACCAGCGAGGCTGCCGCCATAGCCGCGCGAGACCACGTGCGCGGCCACGCCGCGTGCCGCGAGCCGTTCGAGCAGCGCGATCACCGTGGGCGTCTTGCCGGTGCCGCCGGCCGAGAGGTTGCCCACGCAGATCACCGGGACCGGCGCCCGGCTCCAGGGGCCGCGGGCGAGCCGCCGTGCGGTCAGTCGCGCGGTCAGCGCGCCGAGGGGCGAAAGCGCCCGCGCCCGGAGACCCGGCGCGTCGGGCGGGCGGTCCCAGAAGGCGGGCGCCTTCATGCGGGGGTCCTGCGCGGGGCGGCGTCAAGCAGCGCGGCGATGCGCTCGATGACGGCGTCGGTGGCGCCCGCGCCCTCGGACACGACATCCCAGCCCGCATGCGCCATGGCGGCGGCGCGGTCGGGGGCCACGAGCTGCGACACGGCGCCGGAAAGGCTGTCCACGTCGCGCACGATGCGCGCCGCGCCCACCTCCACGAGCCGGGTATAGGAGGCGAGGTAGCGGCCTACATTCGGGCCGTAGAGGATCGCGGTGCCGAGCGCCGCGGCCTCGAGCGGATCGGTGCCCCCGGTGCCGGCGGAGAGCGATCCGCCGAGGAAGGAAAGCGGTGCGAGGCGGTACCAGAGCCCGAGATCGGCGGGCCCGTCGCAGAGCACGACCTGCGCGTTCTCGTCGGGAAAGTCGCCGTCGGACCAGCGGCAGAGGCGCAGGTCGCTCGCCTCGGCCATGGCGCGCATCTCGGCGGCCGCGGCCTCGGTCTCGGGCACCATGGCGAGCAGCAGGCGGTGGGCGAGGCGGACGGCGCGGGCATGCGCCTCGATCACCGCGCGGGGCTCGCCCTGCTGCAGGCGCGCGGCGAGCCAGACGGGGCGGCCGGCGAGGGCGGTCAGCAGATCCTCGTGCTGGGTCTCGTCGCAGTCGAGGGGCAGCGTGGTCTCGGTCAGGGGGCCGGTGCGCTGCAGGTTGAGCGCGCCGGTCATCACGCGGGGCAGGCGGCGCTCGGCGGCGGCGTCGGGCGTGAAGATCGTGTCGAACAGCGCGAGCGTTCCCGGAACCGGGTCGGGCAGCCAGCGCGGGGCCTGCGCCGCGTGCGCGTCACCGCCGGGATCCGCGTGCAAAAGCGGGATGTTGGCGGTTTTCGCGGACCACAGGAGCGCGGGGTTGAGGGTCGTCGACGCCCAGAGGCAGAGCGCGGGGCGCCAGGCGTCGAGGAACCGCTGGGCGTCGGGCAGGTTCTCGGGCGGCAGCGGCTGGGCGCCGTCCTCCCAGGCGCCGGTGCGCAGCACGGCGATCTCGGGCACCTGCTGGGCGAGGCGCTGGGCGAGGGTCGCGAGCGCGCGCGCGATCGGCACCGAGCCCGCGTGCAGCCAGACGAGCGGCCCCCGGGGCCGCGCGGCGGGACCCGAGAAGGGCGCCGTCCCGGGCGCCCTGCGGCCTGCGAAGGCGAGATACGCGCTGAGCGAAAAGGGCCGACGGGCCAAGGGCTTAGCTGAGCTCCTCGGTGGGCGAGGCGGGGGCTTCCTCGTCGCGCAGCCGGTGCAGGTGGGCGATGAAGTAGCGCATGTGCGCGTTGTCCACGGTCTTCTGCGCCCATTCCTTCCACGCGACGTAGGCGGAGGCGTAGTCGGGGAACATGCCGACGACGTGTATGTCCTTGACATTGCGGAACTTGTTTTCGGAAGGGCTGACGAGCTCGCCTCCGAAGACGAGGTGAAGACGCTGCATGCGGGGCTCCCTGGGCTGTCCTGTCCTCCCCGCGCGGACCCTACAGGAGCGCCGGGCGCGGTCAAGCGCCCCGCGGATCCCCCGGGCCGGTTCGGGTATGGCATGCGTATGGCATCCGCAGGGCGCGGCGCAACGGGCGGACGGGCCGGTTACCGCCCGTTCACCCGGCCCGGGCGAGGCTGCCCGCCACCGCGGACCGCCCTGCCGGCGGGCCGCCCAGCTGGAGGCACGGAACCGACATGCACGAGGACCTCGAACCGCTCGACATCCGGCGGCTGAGCAAGGGGGAGCGCATCCACTACTCCTTTGCCGTCGACGCGCTCGAGATGATCGAGAAGGAGTTCTTTCTCGCCACCTGGACGCGCACCGGGCTGCCGGCCGAATGGCACGAGATCAGCCGCGACGCCGACCACCGCGACGGCCGCACGGTCAAGGTGACGATCCGGCTCGACGCGGACGTGGTGCGGTTCTTCCGCAAGATCGGGCCGGGCTACCAGCCGCGCATGAACAAGGTCCTGCGCGCCTTCATGCACCTCAAGCTCGCCAAGGTGCTGAAGGGCCCCGACGCCACCGACGCCGTCATGCGCCCCGAGAAGGTCGTCGCCGAGGCCCGCCGCCGCCACAACTGGGGGGACACGGCGGACTGGCTGTTGAAGGGGGAGGAGGAGGGATGAGGAAAGTTACCAATGGCGCTATTTCGCTATTAACAAAGCAACTTCCGTTGGCAGTTGCGCTCGAATGTGCAAGCTTGTTGGTAGAATGGAATGATCCTCAAGTGAGAGGAAAATGATGAGGCGATCAATTTGAGGCAGCTGAGTGTCTTCACTTTCTGAATTATTTGCCACACCAGAGGGGCTCGCAATTTCTGCTGCTAGTATTGGCGCAATTGCGGCGATCATGGCTCAGATCCTCGCCGGGCTTATTGGCTTGGTGCGGGATTTTGTAATGGAAACGATTCGGACACAGAGGCGCGCAAATCTCGCTGCGATATACTGTGCCGTTGAATTGGAGGTATTTTGTGACCTCTGTAGAGAAATGCAGGAAAACTCAGAATTGAGCGTGAACGAATATGATGTCATGGATGTTAAGTTCAACACCCAGATGCCGCGACTATATTTAGATTCCAGGATTGAGTGGCAGTTTCTAAATCCACATATTACAGCTTGGATGTTTAGAATAAGTAGGGAGGCGGAGGACGTTGAGCGACGGACAAACCCTAAAGGGCTTCCGCCGCCAGACTATGGAAACGTCGTTGAATATCGCCGCAAACAGTGCGCAGACCTGTACTCTCATGCGCTTGAGGTACTTGAGCTACTGCGGAGGCAATATCGGCTTATGAGGCCAGTGGCAGGGTGGCCACGTAAGGCACAGGGAGATGAGGGAAATGCCGATCTTTACGGACGAAACGATCTATGAGATATTTGGAAGTGTAGATGCAGAAAACGAGAATCCGGATAGGTTGAAGGCATACTTTTTTAGGAACAGGGCATACCATAATCTGAAGGCTGATCTCCCAATACGAATACTAGTGGGGCACAAAGGCGTTGGGAAGAGCGCGCTCCTAAAGATTTGCCACATTGAGGATGCGGAGGAAGGGTTTCTGACGCTGTGGATTCGACCGAACGACGTTTTCTCGGGAATAGACTTGGAGGCTTCCAGTTTTCTGGCTCTCGTCGAAAATTGGAAGGTTGGGCTGAGTACTCTGATCGTAAAGAAATCTTTGGAAGCGGCAGGTCTATTCGAGGAAGCGACTTCAGTGAATCCCATAACAGGCGGTGTCCGTCATTTGCTATCGTCATTGGGGAAGCACTTTAAATCTGCGGAACCCTCCCTGGACGATGAAGGCCGTAAGAAAGTTCATGATTTTCGTTTGGGTCAGAGAGTCCGAATTTACCTAGATGATCTTGACCGCGGTTGGCAGGCGCGCCCTAGTGACATTCAGAATATTTCTGCACTTCTAAACGCCGTTCGAGACATGGCTGGAGAAGATGACAAAATCCAATTTCGGATTGGCTTGCGCACTGACGTTTATCATCTTGTGAGAACTTCCGATGAATCGACGGATAAAATTGAGTCAAACATCATCTGGTTGATTTGGTCCAACCACGAAATTCTTACCGCTATGGCAAAGCGCGTGGCTACCTACTTTGGAGAGGCGGTGGATGAGAAGAAACTTATTTCCATGCGGCAAAAAGATATTGCGATCAAGATGAATAAGGTAATTACTCCAGTTTTTGAGGGTCGGGGGAAGTGGGAGCGGGAAGATACTTACCGGGTGCTAATGACATTAGTTCGGAAGAGGCCTAGAGATCTGGTAAAGCTTTTTTATTATGCGGCCAAGGAGGCGGCAATTGATGACTCACAAATTATCCAGTCGGGGCATCTGCAAAGAGTTTTTGAGAAGTACAGTAACGAACGGCTTCGCGATGTAATTAACGAGTTTAAGACTGAGCTTCCACAGATTGAGGATGTTCTTCTCGGTATGCGCCAAACCGCTAAGGAGCGTGAGGCTGGTGTTGGGCCAGTTTTTGATGATGGACAGATTTATTCAAAACTTCAGGGGGTTATAACAAGTCTTTCCCTTAACTTCACCAATGGAGAGAGAGTGACGGCGCAGAATCTCGCGAGGTTTCTCTACAAATGTGATTTCGTGACTGCCCGTTTCGAGAAAGACGGGTATATAGTGAGGAAACACTTTGAAGAGAATCAGCTTCTGATGAATACGCGAGCGCAGTTTGGGTTCAAGTGGGAGATACATCCAGCCTACCGCTGGGCTCTGGAACCACAAAGCGTAAACACGCTGCTGTCAAAGATCGAATTGTCAATGATTGAAGAATAGTGGTCTGAGCGTTTCACCTCCCAACCCCCGCCCATACCCCGTCCGCCATGGCGCGGTCGGTGACGAAGCGGAGGGGGGCTCCGGTGCCGTCGGTCACGCGGCCTCCGGCCTCGGCGACGATGAGGGCTCCGGCGGCGATGTCCCATTCCCAGGTGTCGCGGAAGGTCCACATGGCGTCGAAGGAGCCGTCGGCCACGAGGCACATGCGGTAGGCGAGCGACGGGCGGTAGGACCGGCGCACGTCGGGCACCCCCTCGGGCCAGAAGCGCGGCGCCATGTTGGGGGCGGTGGCGAGCACCCGCGCGCCCTCGAGCCGCTGGCGCCCCGAGACGCGGATGGGCGCGCCGTTCAGCGCCGCGCCCGCGCCCCTCTCGGCGGTGTAGAGCTTGCCGGTCATGGGCAGGTAGACGACGGCGGCCACGATCGCGTCCCCCTCGGCCACGGCGAGCGAATGGGCCCAGACCTCGCCCCCGTCGATGAAGCTGCGGGTGCCGTCGATCGGGTCGACGATGAAAGTGCGCGGCGCGAAGGCGCGCGTCGGGTCGAGCGCGCTTTCCTCGGAGAGCCAGCCATAGGCGGGACGGGCGGTCTGCAGCACCCCCGAGAGGGTGTCGTTGACCGCGAGGTCGGCATCGGTGACCGGCCCCTGCCCGCCGGGCTTCTCGGTCACGGTGAGGGGGCGGCCCACGTGGCGCGTCGCGGTCTCGGCCGCCGCGTGGGCGGCGCGGACGAGGAGCTCGAGGTCAGTCTCCGGCAAGGGTGAGGCCTTCGACGAGGAGCGAGGGGACGGCGCGCGAGAGCCAGGGGCGGGCGTCGTTCGCGGGCACGATCCGGCGCAGCATGTCGGGCAGGGACCCCGCGAGCGTGACGCCCGAGACCGGGTAGACGGGCACGCCGCCCTCGACCCAGAAGCCCGCGGCGCCGCGGGAATAGTCGCCGGTGTTGGGGTTGATCGTGGCGCCGATCATGGAGGTCACGAGGAGGCCGGTGCCCATCTCGGCGAGGAGCGCGTCGCGGCTGCGCGCCCCCTGGGTGAGCGCGACGTTCCAGTTGACCGGGGCGGGGCCGCCGCCCGGCTGGCGGCTGGCATTGCCGGTGGGCGCGAGGCCGAGCTTGCGCGCGGCGGCGAGGTCGAGGGTGAGCTCGGCCAGGCGGCCCTCGGCGACGATGGCGCGGGGCCTGGTGGCGAGCCCCTCGCCGTCGAAGGGGCGCGAGGCGGGCCCGCGCGGGCGGTGCGGATCCTCGGTGAGCGAGAGCGTGTCGGGCAGGACCTGGTCGCCGAGGCGGTCGCGCAGCCAGGATGCGCCGCGGGCGATGGCGGCGCCGTTCGCGGCGGAGAGGAGATGGCCGACGAGGGAGGCGGCGACGCGCTCGTCGAAGAGGACGGGATAGGCGCCGGTCCTGGGGCGGCGGGGGGACAGGCGCTCGACCGCGCGCTCGGCGGCGCGGCGGCCGATCTCCTCGGGGGCGGAGAGGTCGGCGCCGTGGGTGCGGCTGTCGAAGTCGCTGTCGCGCTCCATGCCGGTGCCCTCGCCCGCGATGGCGACGCAGTGCAGGCCGTGGGAGGTGCGGGCATAGCCGCCCGAGAAGCCGTTGGTGGCGGCGAGGTGCATCCGCGCGGAGGACCAGCCGGCGGCGGCGCTGTCGATCTGGCTGACGCCGGAGACGGCCCGGGCGGCGGCCTCGGCGCGGCGGGCGGCGTCCTCGAGCGCGGCGGGGTCCGGGGCGGGGTCCGGGTCGACGAGGTCGAGCGCGGCGATGTCCCAGCCCTGCGCGAGTTGCACCGCGTCGGCGAGCCCGGCATGCGGATCCTCGGGGGCGACGCGGGCCATGGCGACGGCGCGTTCGGCCATGGTCGCCATGCTCTCGGGCCGCAGGTCGGAGCCCGAGACGGTGGCGACGCGGCGCCCGACGAGCACGCGCAGGCCGATCTCGACCGATTCCGAGCGTTCCGCCTGTTCGAGCGCGCCGCCCCGCACGTCGACGGAAAGCGCGGTCGCCGCGCGGGCGAGCGCGTCGGCCTCGTCGGCGCCAGCCGCGCGGGCGGCGTCGAGGAGCTGCGAGGTCAGGGCGTCGAGATCGTGGGACATGGGCACTTCCGCGCTGTCTGGGCTCCGTCAGGAGGTAGAAGGCGGAGGCGGAAGGTGCAAGTGGCGCGGGGTCCTGCCCGGGGCCGGAAGGGCGGAGCGCCGCGATGGCGCCCCGCCGCCGGGGTCAGTCGCCGCAGGCGTAGCCGAAGGTCACGTGGCCGCGGTCGATGTCGTCGACGGAGACGGTGCAGCCCTCGGTTCCGGCGGGCACGCTTTCGCCCACGCGCACCTGCTGGGGCGAGATGCCGTTCACCGCGACGCGGGCGGTCAGGCCGTCGGCGCTGACACCCGAGACGAAGACGCGCGCGGCGCCATCGCCCAGCATCGCGGTCTCGCCCATGCCGACGCCCTCGGGTTCGGGGATGTCGGCGCCGCACATGGCCGAGATCTGCGCGCCCGACTCGTTCACGCCGTCGAGGCGGACGAGGCAGGGCTCGCCGTCGCCCGCGACGATGCGCTTGGCGTTGGCGGGCAGCACCGCGGGCGCGCCGTTCATGATGAGACGCGCGGTGCCGGTTTCGGTGTCGATGCGCGAGACGAAGACGCGCACCGCGCCGTCGGCGAAGATCGCGGTCATGCCGGGCGAAAGCTCGTCGCCGGTTTCGGGCGCGGGTTCGGGGCTGGGCTCGGCGGCGGCCTCCTCCGTGGCCCCGTCCTCGCCGGAGGCCGCGTCGTCCGAGCTCGCGGCGTCAGAGCCGGACCCCTCCGGGGCCGGCGCGGAGGCATCGCCACCCCCGCCGGACGCGGCGTCGCCGCCCGCACCGCCGCCCGGGCCCATGGCCGAGAGCGCGGTGGAGAGCGAGCCGAGCCCCTCGCCGAGGCCCGAGAGGCTCTCCTGCAGGCCCGCCTGTGCGTCGGCGGCGGCCGAGAGCCCCTCCTGCAGGGCGCCGCGCAGGGTGGCGAGCTCCTCCTCCATGCTGCTGCGCAGGCCCGAGACCTCCTCCTGCAGGGGCGCGAGACCCTCCGCGGGGTCGGGCGCCTCGGAGAGCTGCGTCTCGATGCCCGAGAGGCGTTCGGAGAGACCCGCCAGCGTTTCCTCGAGACCGCCCACGCGGCCCGAGAGCGCCGCGCTTTCCTCGGACGCCGGCGCGACCGCCTCGGCCATGGCGCCGCGGATCTCGGTCAGGTCCGGCGTGCCGCCGCCCGCCACGATGCCGATGACGACGCCGATGACCGCGCCGCCCACGCCCGCGAAAATGAGTTTCTCGTCCAAAGCGATGTCCTCCCCTGAAAAACTGGATGCCGCGAAAAACCGGAGGGGCCGGGCGCGGCGGTCACAGGATAGCCACGGGCTGCGCGGCATGGGAAGGGATTCGGGCCCGCGGAGGGTGCGGTGTTCAGTCCCTGGGCGCCACGACGCCCACGATCGGACCAAGCGTGCGGCCGAAATCCGACCGCCCCTGGGCAGGTGCGTGCAGGCGCGAGATGTTGCCGTCGAGGAACAGCGCCTGGTCGGTTCCGAGCACGTCGCGGAAGAGCGTGCCGAACTCGTGGAAGGTGACCGGGCTTTCGGAGATGGCGAAGATCGCGGTCGTGCCGTCGCCGGTGGTGCCGACGCCGTTGCGGATGTAGCGCGACGTGCTGTCGGTCAGGAACCGCGGATGCAGGTCGCCGTCGATCACCAGCATCGGGCCCGACTGGGTGGCGTAGCGGCAGGCGGGCGCCTCGTCGATGAAGCGCCGCGTCTCTATCACGCGCGCGTTGCCCTCGCCGAAGCAGAAGACGCCGTTCGGCACGAGGCCGAAATTGCCGGGGCCGGGATTCGGCACGATCGAGGCGGCCTTTTCGCCGTCCTCGACATAGAGGCCGACGGGCCGGCGGTCGGAATGGTACATGCCCGCGTTCATGGCGAAGGCGAGCCGCTTGCCGTCCTCGGCCAGGGCAGCGTCGAGCGTGGTGAACTGGCCCCAGGGCGCGCCGTCCGGGCGGTAGAGGAAGAGCCGCAGGTCGTCGGTGGCGAGGTCCACGCGGCAGACCGTGTAGGTCGTGCCGGCGTGGTCGGCGGTGCCGCATTCGAGCGCGTCCGCCGCGGAAGGTCCGAGGAGCGCCGCGAGCGTCGCGGCGGCGAGGGCGGAGAGGCGGCGCATGGGGGCCTCAGTCGTCGAGGTCGCGGCGCACGTTTTCCGACGAGAAGAGGCGGCGCGCCTCGTCCAGCCGGTCGAACGTCTCGTCCACGCGGAAGCGCAGGTCGGGCGCGAACTTGAGCGTCAGCTCCTTGGACACCATGCGGCGCAGCTCGGCCTTGTTGCGGGCGAGGAGCTTAACCACCTCGTCCTGCCCCTTGCCGCCGAGCGGCACGACATAGGCCGTGGCCACCTTGAGGTCGGGCGACACGCGCACCTCGCCCACGGTGATCGAGACGCCCGCGAGGTCGGGGTCGTGCAGATCGCCGCGCATCAGCACGTCCGACAGCGTGCGGCGGATCAGTTCGCCGACGCGGAGCTGGCGCTGGGTCGGGCCGTCGCCCTGGTTGAATCGGTTCCTGCCCATCCCTCCCACTTAGGCGAGGCGCGGTGCTTTGCCAAGCGACGGGTCGCGCTGTAAGGGAAGCCTGCGCGAAAGAGGGAGTGCGGGTCATGGAAGCGGAACCGGGTGTCGTGGTCACGGGAGTGTCCGGCCGCATGGGCCGGATGCTGGTGCAGGAGATCGCCGCGTCGGACCGGCTGCGGCTTGCCGGCGCGCTGGAGCGGCCGGGCCACGACTGGATCGGGCAGGATCTGGGCCTGATGCTGGGCGGGACGGAGAATGGCGTGATCGTCGGGTCGGATCTCGGCGCGGCGCTCGAGGGCGCGGCGGCGGTGGTGGACTTCACCGCGCCGGCGGCGACCATCGCCTTTGCCCGCGCCGCGGGTGCCGCGGGCGCGGTGCACGTGATCGGCACGACCGGATTTTCCGACGCGGAGCTCGACGAGCTCGGGAGCGCCGGCACGGGGTCGGTGCAGATCCGGGCGGGCAACATGAGCCTCGGGGTGAACCTGCTGGTGCAGATCACGCGGCAGGTGGCCGCGGCGCTCGGCCCCGACTGGGACGTGGAGGTGGTCGAGGCACATCACGGCCGCAAGGTCGACGCACCGTCGGGCACCGCGCTCATGCTGGGCGAGGCCGCGGCGGAGGGGCACGGGGTGCGCCTGTCGGACGTGGCCGAGCGCGGGCGCGACGGCATCACCGGCGCGCGCAAGCCGGGTGCCATCGGGTTCTCGGCGATCCGCGGCGGCGACATCGTGGGCGAGCACGACGTGCTGTTCGCCGGGCCGGGCGAGCGGGTGGTGCTGCGCCACATGGCAACCGACCGGGGCATCTTTGCTCGCGGCGCGCTGCGCGCGGTGCTCTGGGGCATCGGGAAGGCGCCCGGGCGCTACGACATGACCGACGTGCTGGGCCTCTGAGCCCGTCACGCTTGCGTGAGCGGTGAACCGGAACCGGGTGCCGCTCCGTATCTCCTCACATGCAACGGCATGAGGAGACCGGACCTGTGAACGGGACGTTTCTTGCTGCGGCCGCCCTCGCGGCGCCGCTGTCGCTGGCCGCGGGCATCGCCGCGGCCGATTTCGCGCCGGTGACGGACCGGGGCGATTTCGTGGACCTCGTGGTGGGAAAGACGCTGACGCGCCCGCTGGTGAGTCTGTCCGTCACCGAGGACGGCGCGATCAGCGGGACCGGCGCGGGCTGGGACGTGACCGGCCAGTGGACATGGCAGGACGGCTATTTCTGCCGGGACCTGAACTGGGGCGGCGACGATCTCGGCTACAATTGCCAGCTGGTGACGGCGGACGGCGACCGGGTTCGGTTCACCTCGGACCGCGGCTCGGGCCAGTCGGCGGGGTTCCGGCTGGACTGACCGGCCGGGCGCCTCAGAAGTCGATGGCGAGGCCCTTGCGTTCCCAGTCGCCGTAGCGGACGGGTTCGGGGCCCTTGCGGCCGCCGAGTTCCACGGGGCGCGGATGCGCGGCCTCGGCCGCCTCCGCGGCGCGGCGGCGTTCCTCGGCCTCGGCCAGCGCGCGCTGGGCGGCGGGGGGCAGGTCGCGGGGGCGTTCTGCGTCGGTCATGGTCGCTTTCCTTCGCTCGACCCCCCTGATATACGCGCGGCGCCCCGCGGGACAAGACGGCGCCGCCCGCCGGGTCCCCGCGCGACCCTCCGGAGTGACCCCGCCCATGCGCCGCCCCCGCCCGTCCGACAAGAGCCCCCGCGCCGCCACGCGCCGCGATCCGCGCGCCGCGCCCGCGCCGCAGGCCCGGGGCGACGGGCCGTCTCCGGCGCGCCGCGCGGCGATCGACCTCCTGGGGCAGGTGCTGGGCGAGGGACGGCTCCTGTCCGAGGCGCTGGCGGGACCGCGTGTCGCGGCGCTTGCGCCCGAGGACCGCGCGGCGGCGCAGCGGCTGGCCACCTCGGTCCTGCGCGAGCTGCCGCGCGCGGACGCGGTGCTGGCCCCGTTCCTGCGCAAGGCGCCGCCGCTCCGGGTGCGCAACGCCCTGCGGCTCGCCACGCTGGAGATCGCCCGCGGCGGCGCGGCGCACGGCGTGGTCAACGACGCGGTGGCAATCGTGGCCGCCTCCAAGAAGACCGAAGGATTCCGCGGCCTCGCCAATGCCGTGCTGCGGCAGGTGGCGGAGGCGGCGCCCGACCTCGACGCCCTGCCGGTGCCGAAGCTGCCGGGCTGGCTGCGCGCGCCGCTGGTGGCCGCCTGGGGCCGGGCGGACGTGGCGGCCATGGAGCGCGCGCACCTGGCCGGCGCGCCGCTCGACCTGAGCGTGAAGGACGACGCCGCGGGCTGGGCCGCGCGGCTCGGCGGCACGGTGCTGCCCGGAGGCAGCGTGCGGCTTGCCACGCAGGGCCAGGTGTCGGCGCTCGAAGGCTACGACGAGGGCGCCTGGTGGGTGCAGGACGCCGCCGCCGCGTGGCCGGTGCGCATGCTGGGCGACGTCGGGGGGCTCGATGTGCTCGACCTCTGCGCGGCGCCCGGGGGCAAGACCCTGCAGCTCGCCGCGGGCGGCGCGCGGGTGACCGCGCTCGACGCGTCGGCCGGGCGCATGGCGCGGCTCGAGGAGAACCTCGCGCGGACGGGCCTCGCCGCCGAGATCGTGGTGGCCGACGCGCTGACCTACGAGGGCGGGCCGTTCGATGCGGTGCTGCTCGATGCGCCCTGTTCGGCCACGGGCACCATCCGGCGGCATCCGGACCTGCCGCATGCACGGCAGGGCGAGGGCATTTCCGAACTGATCGCGCTGCAGGCGCAGATGATCGACGCGGCGCTCGCGCGCGTGGCGCCGGGCGGGCGGCTCGTCTTCTGCACCTGTTCGCTGATCCCCGACGAGGGCGAGGTGCAGGTGGAGGAGGCGCTGGCGCGCCATCCCGGCCTCGTGGTCGAGGACGTGCTGCCCGAGGGCGCGGACCCCGCGTGGCGGAACGCGACCGGGGGGCTCAGGCTCCGGCCCGACCGCTGGGCCGCGGCCGGCGGCATGGACGGATTCTACATGGCCTGCCTGCGTGTGCCGGGCTGAGGCGGGTCAGGCGGGCGCCAGCAGCGTGACATGGGTGTCGCCGTAGCGGCGCTGCTCGAGGAGCGCGAAGCCCTCGGGCGGGGTTTGCGGCGCGTTCTCCTCCCACACGACGAGGGCGTCCGCGGCGATCCAGCCGCCCGCGCGGGCCGTCTCGAGCGCGCGGCCGCCGAGCCCCGCGCCGTAGGGCGGATCGAGGAAGACGAGGTCGGCCGGGCGCCCGGTGGCGGGCGGCAGGCGCGTCGCGTCGCGCGGCAGGATCGCGGTCTCCGCGTCCGCGCCGAGGAGCGTCACGTTGGCGCGCAGCAGCGTCAGCGCGCGCCGGCCGCTTTCCACGAAGGTCACGTGGTCCGCGCCGCGCGACAGCGCCTCGAGCCCGAGCGCGCCGGTCCCGGCGAAGAGGTCGAGCACCTGCGCACCCGCGATCGGGTCGCCGAAGCGGCCGCCCGAGAGCACCGAGAAGAGACTTTCGCGCACGCGGTCGGTGGTGGGGCGCAGATGCGCCGCCGGGTCGCCCTTGCCGAGGGGCGTCAGGGGGCGGCCGCGATGGCGTCCGGCGACGATCCGCATGTCCGCTCAGCCCTTCAGGAGCGCCTTGAGATCGGTGGCCGGGTCGGCCACCGCGCCGGGATCGGGCGTCGCGCCCGCCTCGATCAGCCGCTTGCCCACCATGTAGGCACGGGGATCGTTCATGGCGTCGATGGCGATGAGCCTGCCGTCGCGGAAATACCAGAACGACACCGCGCCCGCGTCCTCGCCCCGGCCGTCGCCACGGGTCACCACGCGGTCGTGGCCCGCCGAGAGGCCCGCGATCTGCAGCTTGCAGGCATACTGGTCGGACCAGAACCACGGCTTCGGCAGGTAGGGCGCGGGGGTGCCCAGCATGTTGTCGGCGACCCGTTCGGCCATGTCGATGGCGTTGCCCACGCTTTCGAGCCGGAGCCGTCCGTCCGCGTGCGGGAAGGACGCGCAGTCGCCCGCCGCCCAGATCGCCGGGTCGGAGGTGCGGCCCGACGCATCGGTGGCGATGCCGTTGTCGATCTCGAGCCCCGCCTGTTCTGCCAGTGCCGTGTCGGGCGCGATGCCCACGCCCACGACGACGAAGTCGACGGGCAGGTCGGTCCCGTCGGCGAGGCGCGCCGTGTGCACCCGGCCCGCGCCGTCGCCCTCGAGCCGGTCGAGGCCCGTGCCCTCGCGGATGTCGACGCCGTGGGCGCGGTGGAGCGCGCGGAAATAGTCGGCCGTCTGGGGTGCCGCGACCCGGCCGAGGATGCGCGGCGCGGCCTCGACCAGCGTGACCGCGAGGCCGCGCTTGGCCGCGACCGCCGCCGCCTCGAGCCCGATATAGCCGCCGCCCACCACGAGCACGCGGGCGCCCGGGCCGAAGCGGTGCGCCATGGCGTCGACGTCGGCGAGGCTGCGCACGGTCACCACGCCGTCGAGATGCCCGCCCATGGCCGCGGGCAGGCGGCGCGGCACCGACCCGGTCGTGAGCGCGAGCGCGTCGTAGCGCAGCGCCTCGCCGCCCACGGTGACCGTGCGCGCCGCGCGGTCGATGGCGGTGGCGGGCGCGCCGGTCCGGAGCGCGATGTCCTGCTCGGCATAGAAGCTCTCGGGGCGCAGGTAGAGCCGCTCGGCGGTCATCTCGCCGAGGAGGTAGGCCTTGGACAGCGGCGGGCGCTGGTAGGGCGGGACGGGCTCGGCGCCGACGAGCGTGAGCCGGCCGGCATAGCCCCTTGCCCGCAGTCGCGCCACCAGCGATGCCCCGGCCTGGCCTGCGCCGATCACCACCACATCGTCCATCGCCGTCTCCGCCACATGTCGATTGCTTTCCGCCGGGAGACCCTACATGTCTGGGCGCGGAAATGGCAATTCATCGAAAGGAACGGCGACATGGCGATTTCGGAAGGCGACAAGCTGCCCGGGGCGACGTTTCTCAGGATCGGCGAGGACGGCCCCGAGACGGTGGACCTCGACGCGCTGGTGAGCGGGCGCCGGGTCGTGATCTTCGGCCTGCCGGGCGCCTATACCGGCACCTGCACCACGGCGCACGTGCCGAGTTTCATCCGCACCAAGGACGCCTTCGACGAGAAGGGCGTGGACGACATCGTCTGCGTGTCGGTGAACGACCCCTTCGTGATGCAGGCCTGGGGCAAGGAGACCGGCGCGCTGGAGGCGGGCATCGTCATGCTGGCCGATGCCGAGTCCGCGTTCACGCAGGCGATCGGCATGGCATTCTCGGCGCCGCCGGTGGGCTTCGTCAACCGCTCGCGCCGCTACGCGATGCTGGTCGAGGACGGCGTCGTGAAGACGCTGCACGTCGAGGAAGGCCCGGGCGTCTGCGAGGTGTCGGGCGGCGAGGCGATGCTCGCGACGCTCTGAGGCCCGGACCGGGAAAAGCCCCCTCCGGCCGGGCGCCGCCCTCTGCTATGCTCGCGCGCGATGCGCGGGACAGGACGGGGGTCGGATGTTCAGCCCGGTGGAGGAGATCGGCGTCACCTGCGACGGCGTCCGGCGGCGGGTGGTGCTGGCGCTGGGCGACCTTGCCCGGATCGACCCGGGCGAGGCGGTCGACCTTCTCGTGATCTCGGCGCTGCCGGGGGATTACATGCCCACGGACGGCTCGCTGGTGGGCCAGCTGGTTCGGCAGGGCGTGTCGGTCGCGGCGCTCGCGCGGGACAAGGCGCGGGACCTGACGGCCACGACGGGCGCGTGGCTGTCGCAGCCGGTCGCGGGCGCAGGGTTCGGGCGGCTCGTCTGTTTCGAGCCCGCGCGGATCGGGCCGCCGCCGCAGGTGGTGGGGCAACTCTTCCGCGCGCTCTTTCCCTTTCTCGAGGACATGCGCGACCAGGTGGTCGCGATGCCGGTGCCGGCCACGGGCGATGCCGGATGGCCGCCCGAGGCGGTGATGCCGCCGCTTCTCGAGGCGGCGGTGGAATGGCTGAGGCTGGGCCTGCCGGTCGCGACGCTGTGGATCGTGGTGCGCGACGGGGCGCAGCTCGCACGGGTGCGCGGCGCCTTCGCGGCCGAGCGCGCGCGGCAGGCGGCGGAGGCATTCCCGGGCGTGGCCGCGCCGTCCCCGGCGCCGATGCCGGAGGCGCCGCGCACCGCGGCCCGTCGCGCGCGGCCCGTGGCGGGGGCGCTCGGCGCGGGGCTCGCCGTCGCGGCGCTGGCGGTGGCGATCGTCCCGGGGGTCTTCACGTCGCCGCCGCTGCCCGACGCGGGGCAGGTCGTGCCGCCGGTGGCGCTGCCCGAGATCGCGCGGTTCGACGGATCGTGGCTCTGGGCGGCGGTGCTGCCGGCGCTCGCCGTCTTGGCGGTCATCGCGTGGCTGC
>NZ_JAME01000017.1 GCF_000521865.1 Roseivivax isoporae LMG 25204 | reverse complement strand
GGACTCCAAAGGGAGCAGGTCATGGGGCCAACGACCGCGCAGGACAATGCCGCAGGGCAGCCGCCGTGTTCATGTGCGCGTGACCACGGCGTCGGGCGCCAAACCTGCCTCGAGCCACCCCGGCAACTTAATGTCAGGCTCCGGCGGTGAGGTCCGGATCGAAGATCAACGAGCGGTGCGCCGCGCCGCCCGCCATCACTCCCGCCGCCGCGGCAAGCGTCGCGTTCGGCATGGGGCTCGCCAGATCGCCGGCGGCGAAGACGCCGGGTAGACTGGTTGCCTGCATCGCGTCGACTGCAAGATGGGGACCGGTCGGTCCGTCCCTCGTTGCACATCCCAGTTGCGCGGCGAGATCGCAGGACGGTGCGGTCCGCGGGGCAGTGAAGAGGGCTGCCAGCGCAGTCTCGCGCCCATCGGCAAGGCGAACCGCGTCAAGACCGGTGCCGGCGCCCACCAGCTCCGTGACGGCGACGTCCTCGATTGCAACCCCGCGAGCTGCAAGCGCTGCGCGCTGCTCCGCGGTCGGAAGCAAGATACCTTGGGTGAATAGCGTGGTCGGTCCCCAGTCCGGCAGCAGCATCGCTTGGTGCAGCGCCGTTTCGCCTTGTGCGAGGACGCCGACGGGTTGCCCACCCAGCTCGTAGCCGTGGCAATAGGGACAGTGGAGGACCGAGACGCCCCAGCGCTTGGCGAGGCCCGGGAGTTCGGGCAGCGTGTCGCGAACACCGTGGGCAAGGACGAGCCGGCGGGTGGCCAGGATCGTTCCGTCGTCCAGCGAGATGCGGAACCCTTCGCCGTGGCGCGCCGCTGCACTTGCTCTCGCGTTGCGGATCTCGAACGTGGGATAGGCGGCAAGCTCTCGCACGAGGTCGTCGCGGATCGCTGCCGGGCGGCGGCCGTCTTGTCCTGGAAAGCCGTGTGACGTCGCGGCGAAGCGGTTGCGCGGGGTGCCGGTGTCCAGGACCAGCACCGAGCGCCGCGCGCGGGCAAGCTGCATCGCGGCCGAAAGGCCCGCAAAGCTGCCACCGATAATGATGACATCGTGGTCCATGACGTTTCCTGCTTCTGCCTAATCGTATTTTTCAGAGTTACGTGATTCGACCGCTCCCCGCAAGACACGGAACTTTTCTTGTTGCGTGAGGGGTGCTAGAGGCGACTGTCAGCCAAAGAGAGAACCCGATGCCCCGCGACCTTCGCATGTCCCGAATGCTGCACGTCCTGATCCATCTTGATCGGCATGTGCCGCGCGCGACGTCGGAACAGATCGCGGTCATGGTCTCGACCAATGCGGTTGTCGTGCGGCGCATGATGGCCGGACTGCGGGAACGAGGGGTCGTGACGTCGGAAAAGGGGCATGGCGGCGGCTGGCAACTCGCTCGATCGCTGGCCGACATCACATTGCGCGACGTCTATTACGCCGTGGGCCGCCCGCCGCTCTTCAACGTGGGCACCGGGGCGGAACCGGCGGACTGTCTCGTCGAGACGGCGGTCGACGCGCAACTCGATAGCGCGTTGCGGGACGCCGAGGCGCACCTGTTGGCGCGCTTTGCCGAGATCAGCGTGGAGAGCCTGGCGCAGGATTTCGAACGTCGCTTTGCGGCGTTGCGGAATGCGCCCATGAGGGCCGATGATGCACCATGCACGGGGCCGGGCACCAAAACCTAGCAGGCTGCGAGCCCGGCAGGACCAGGCATGGCGGCGCCTGAAATCCCGTGGTGTTGGTCCGACGAGGGCGTAAAGTCACTTTCGCTTGGCTGTTCGCACGATCAGGCGTGTTGAACGCGTCTCTGCGAACGAACGAATGAAGCCTGCTGTCTCAGGCTGCATCGATAACGGGCGCGTGGACATCGGCCGCCTCGCGTTGCCGCGCCATGATCTCGGTGAATGACAAGGTCGGGTTCGCTTCGGCTAGCATCCCGACCTTCATCCAGAACTCTGCTTGAGCGTTGATCGAGCGGCACATCACGCCGCTCGACTTGCGCAGCTCCTCGTGCAGGTCGTCGGCAATCTTCACGATACCCATTCACACCGCTCCCGTTTGAGGATATACGATTCGTATATACTTCATATATGCCGGATCGGCATACGTCAATCGAACGCTGGCACCCTCGCGCCGCGTCCGTCGGAAAGGACATCTGTTGGATCGCTATATCGACGTTTCTGTCGCGCCTCCCGCCCACAGCGCCAGAAGGACGGAGAGCATCAAGCTCTATGGCGAGGATGCCTTTGCCGGCATGCGTCGTGCCGGAGCCCTGACGGCAAGGTGTCTCGACGAGGTGGCCGGGCTGATCCGGGGCGGAACCCAGCTCTCCGAGGTCAACGCGTTTGTCCTCGACTTTGCTGCAATGCACGGCGCGCGTCCGGCGACGCTGGGCTACAAAGGCTACGAATACGCCTGCTGCACGTCGGTCAACCATGTGGTCTGCCATGGCTTTCCAAACGGCAAGCGGCTGCGGGACGGCGACATCGTGAACGTCGACGTGACACTCGTCCTGGACGGCTGGTATGGGGATTCCAGCCGGATGTATGCGGTTGGAACGCCGGGCAGGGCCGCCGAACGCCTGGTCCGCATTGTTCACGAGGCAATGATGCGGGGGATCGGAAAGGTGCGGCCCGGGGCGCGTCTCGGCGATATCGGTCACGCCATCCAGAGCTACGCGGCGTCCGAGCGATGCTCTGTCGTGCGCGAATTCTGCGGCCACGGCATCGGCCAGGTCTTTCACGATGCGCCCAACATCCTGAACTTCGGCAGCCCGGGCACCGGGCCCGAACTTCGTGAGGGCATGATGTTCACGGTCGAGCCCATGATCAATCTGGGTCGCGCCGAGGTGAAGATGCTGGCAGACGACTGGACGGCCGTGACCCGTGACAGATCGCTGTCCGCACAGTTCGAACACTCGATCGGCGTGACCGCAGAGGGATACGAGATATTTACGCTCTCGCAGTGCGGGCTCGATGCGCCAGGCGTCGAACTCCGGGCCGCAGCCTCCCCGTCCGCCGGCGCAAATTGACGAAGAGGTTGAAGATCGAGGGGCGGACGCACCAGCAACGGATCACCGATGCTTGTCAACCGAGTGTTGACGACACACGGATGACGCGCTGGCCGCGGGCGGCGTTCAGAGAGATGCGATCATGCACGTCCTACAGTGACGCGTGGTGCCTGTTTGCGGCCTTCAGACCCGCCGTTATCACTTGGGTCTGCAATGCCAGGTCGTCGCGGGAAGGCGTTACACCGCGAACGACCATACGCCAGTAGAGCGGCGCGAGGAGCAGGTCGAGTGCAAGTTCCCTGTCGATCCGCGCGGGGAGCTCATCCCGGAGAACGGCGCGCTCCAGCACCTGCTCGGCCTGCTTGCGGCGTGCTTCGGCCACGCGGTCGTTGATCGCGCGCATTTCGTGCGAGCGGGCTGCTTCTGCGTGGAGATCCGGGAGGATCCGGCGGACGAGCGGATGACGCAGCACCGCTCGGGCTCGAAGCAACAGGGCGAAGATGTCTTCCTCCAGCGTCGGGTGCTCTGCCTCCGGCAAGGCGATCCGCACACCGAGGGCCGAGATTGCCGCCTCGGCGAAGGCCAGGCGTGACGGAAACCGCCGATAGATCGCGGCCTTGCCGGCGCCGGCGCGTGCCGCGACCCGTTCGAGGCTCAGTGCGCCAAAGCCGCGCTCGGCCCATTCCTCGAAAAAGGCGCGATAGAGCGCTTCGGTCAGATCCGCGCGCTGCACGGCCGCGCCGGACGGCTTGCGCCGAGATTTTTCGTCGGAACGGTTGCGTTCCATTCGTGGTGTTCCTATTTGGTCGATACGCTTCCGTTCCAACCATAGGGGCCATTCTCATGAAGGACAAGTTCGACAGTTTTTCAGGTCTTCTGCGCGGTGCGCTTGACGACCGGGTTAAGGCAGGGTCCGAGTTAACGGATCTGTTCACCGATGACGTCGTCTTCGAGTTTCCCTATGCGCCCGAGGGCCTACCCCGGCGGCTGGAAGGCCTGCCAGCCCTCGCCGATCACCTGTCGCGGATCGGTCCGATGCTGGAGTTGGCCCACTTCACGCTCCACGCAGTCCATCCCGCCGGAGAAACCGTGGTGCTGGAGTTTTCCTGTCAGGGCCGGGGTGTCGCCACGGGGCTGCCGTACGACCAGGATTACATCTCCGTAGTTGTCCTTCGCGATGGCCGCATCTCTCGGTACCGCGACTACTGGAATCCTCTCGTCGTGCTTTCGGCGCTCGGCGGGGCGCACGCCGCTGCGCAGTCTTTCTCGGGGGATGCGCTTTATGGCTGACCGCATTTTGGTTATCGGCGGCACGGGAAAGACAGGGCAGCGGGTCGTCAAGCGCCTCGGCACGACCGGGTTCGACGTCGTGGTTGGCACTCGCAGTCCCGTAAACCCCGAAGACCGATACTTTGCCTGGGGAGACTCGGCCTCGATAGCGGCCATCGACGACTGCTCATCGGTCTATATCGTCGCGCCGACGGATCGCACCGATCATCTCGATGTCATGCGACCCATTCTTGAGGAGGCGATGGCGCGCGGCGTGGATCGTTTCGTCCTGCTCAGTTCCTCCCTGATCGAGCGAGGTGGACCGATGATGGGCGAAGTGCATGACTGGCTGGCCCACACCGCCCCCGAATGGGCAGTCCTGCGGCCCTCGTGGTTCATGCAGAACTTTTCCGATGGCGCTCATGCACGCACCATTCGTGATGAAGATGCGATCTACAGTGCCACAGGGCGCGCTCGGGTGGGCTTCATCGACGCTGACGATATCGCCGCCGCGGCCGTTGCCTGCCTGGTCTCGGCGGAACCGCTCAACGACGAGCGGATCCTGACCGGCCCCGAGGCCATTGGCTACGATGATGCTGCGGGCATCCTGTCGGACGTGGCCGGTCGCACGATCCGGCACGTCTCGCTCTCCAAATCCGAGTTGACCAATCGGTTCAAGGCGCAGGGTCTGCCATCGGATTACGCAAACATTCTCGCGTCGCTCGACGAAACGATCTGCAGCGGCATCGAGGATCGAACGACCGACGGCGTCACGGAATTGACAGGCCGAGCGCCCGGTTCATTTCGAGAGTTCGCCGAAGAGCATCGGAATAATTGGCTGAAGTGACGTCGAGCCACCGTCAAGGCGTCCCCTGCGTATCTCGGGAACGCCGCTGGAGGCGAGACGAACGCTTGGCCGAAACCATTCCTGTCGACGACGCAATCCAAGCTTTCTTGACCTGCGCGGCACGTGACACCAAGCCTTTGGGTCAATGTCGTTGCCCGGTTGGAACCGCGGACCTGCGCCTGTCGATGGTCGAAGACCTTGTTGGCTGCAGACCGCCGGAGGGTCGTCGCGGTTGCCGTGGCGACGAATACAAGAAACAGTTTCCGCACATGAATTCAGGAGTGGTTCTTCATGACGACAGCACACGATCCCGTGGCGGATTTCCTTGACGCGCACGGCCTGAATTGTCGGATCGAAGAGCGTCTGCTCGACATCTCGAGTGAGCTCGGCGAGGTAAGCAAGGAGGCACTGAAGTCCTCTGGATACGGCAATCGGCCGACGGTCGTTTCGGACGACATGGCCGAGGAAATCGCGGATCTGCTCTTCAGCGTTCACGCGCTGGCCGTCGAGGCCGGGCACAGCCCTGCCGACCTGCTCGAGAAGGCCATCCGCAAATACGAGCGCCGGATGGCCGATAAGGGCGACGCTGGATCTGGCAGGTAAGAAAAGGATCGAGGGTACGAAGGAGGAAGTTGGACGGGCTAGCCTCTCTGACCCGCCAAACTTGAGCCCGATTTCCTCGATCTAGGTCATGTTGACAAAAGGCGGAGCGAAAGCCGGATCGACGTAATGTCGATGGAGCCCAGGAAACTCGCCGCAGTCTCGTCGTAACGGGTGGCGACCCGGCGGGCATTCTTGAGCCTGTTGAAGCAGCGTTCGACCAAGTTACGCAGCCTGTAGAGGGAGCGATCCACGCCGACGCGCCTTTTGCGAGAGTTCCGCATTGGTATCACTGCCAATGCATTGCGCTGCTCCATGGTTCTGCGAATGCCGTCCGCGTCGTATCCCCGGTCGGCCAGCAAGACGCTCGGAACGGGCAGGTTGTCGGCCATCACCAGATCGAAGCCGACGTAGTCCGACGTTTGGCCCGGCGTGATCTCCGTTCTCATGGGCAGGCCGTGCGCGTTGACGAGAAGGTGGATACAGGAACGTCTCACCAGAGAGATAAGAGGGGGTTCGCCTGTCTATTGACACGCGATGCATTGTGCAACAGAACTGCATCACATAACGAGGTGCGGATACCGCATTTACATAGATATCAGATACTTGCGCTGGATCGATTGTCCAGCTGGGGATCCTACCACCCCAGCCATCACGCCAGAAGCCCGGATCAGGTTCCCTGCGAGCGCGTCCCGCAGCTGACGTGCATGCAGCGCGTCGTGCTGACAAACGCGACCGGAGCCCTTCTGCCGCTTGTCCGCCAGCGCCTGCTGATCATGCAATCGCGGACGGATCACGTTGTGGCGCCGGAGAATGCGAGACACATCGCCACGCGGGTCGCATCGGACGACATCCGGCTCGTATGGCTTCGGCGGTCGTGGCATGTCGCGACGCTGGACCACGATGCGGACCGGATCGCGGCGCATGTCGCGGCCTTCGTCTCGGAAAGCAGAACGCCCGTCCGCTAGGACGCCGGCGCATGCCCGTCTGCCTCGGCCCGCGGGTCGGGAAGTGGCCGACGACCCGCGGGACTTGCTGTCTCAGAGGGCGCCCTCGTCGGTGGTGGACTGGATGCCGGCGGTCGTGCCGTCGCGGTAGCCGATGCACCGCCACGTGCCCGAGGGGCCGACCCGCAGGTTCACCTCGGTTCCCGCCTCGGAGAAGTACGAGCTGACAACCGAGACGTCGGGATTTCCTGTCGTCGCGCGGACGTCGCGGATGCAGGCCTGCCGCGCCACTGCCTCGTCCGGGTTGCCGGGCGCCGTGGTCTGGACCGGGTCCTCGAGGCAACCTGCCAGCAGGGGCAGGGCCATGACGGCGGCCGCGAGGGCGAAGGGTCGTCTGGGCATGATGTTCTTCTCCTCTCTGAAGGGCGGGATGGTGCGGGCGCGCGTCACCGCGCGCGTGTCGGGAGACGGGCGGCCACGCTGCCGTCATCCCCCCGAGATGACAGCTTCGGGGATGGTGTAGCGCTCCTCCCCGACATCGACCGTGAAGCGGTTGCCGGTGACCGCGAAGCGGACCGGGGCGGCGCTGTCGGCGGTGACGGGCGCGCCGCTCTCGAACAGGATGTGGCGCTCGGTCCCGTCGGGCAGCGCGATCCAGATGCCGGCATTTCCCGGCCCGTCGCGCACCACGCCGAAAGGACACGTGCCCGGCGTCGCCTTGGGTGTCGGGGCGCAGGGCAGGAGGCCCGTCGCGTCGAAGGGCACGCCGTTTCCGGCCGGTCCGCCCTCGGGCATCTCGGGCGCAGGCGGGGCCGCGGTTTCCGTCAGGTGGCGGCCATCGACCCAGCCCTGCAGGCCGGAGCCGGAAACGCGGATGCTGCACCAGCGCACCGTTCCGGTCAGGCGGCAGCCGCGGTTCTGCAGCACGTCGCCGGATCGGGTGAGGCCCGACACGGCGTACCGCGTGTCGGGGCCCGCGTGGACCTCGAGGGTGCCGTCGCCGCCCGGGTCCGCGACCTGCCACCAGTCGGGCCCTCCGGCCAGGCCGTCGGCGACATCGGCCCCGCGCAGCAGGATGCCGAGCCCGTATTCCGCGGTCTCGTTCCTGCGCGCCGCGCTGCGCATCAGGCCGAGGCGCACCACGTAGGTGCCGTCGCGGGGCAGGGGAACGTCCGCGACCGGGCCGAGGACCGAGCCGATGAACAGCGCCTCCTCAGACCCTTCGGGCAGGATGTTGAAGGACAGCGCGGCGTTGGAGGTCGACAGATCCACCGCGAGGACCTGCCCGGCGGCAGCGGCAACGCGGTAGTCGACAGCCTCCTCCCCGGTCAGCATCCCCTCGATGACGCTGCCGCGGCGGGCGTCGGCTTCGCTCACCTCGAAGACCGGAAGCGTCTGCGCGGCACTGATGGACGCGAGCGCGAGGATGGCGGCGGCAAGGCGCGGGAGCTGGAGGCAGACGCGGCGCAAGAGGGGGCTCCTTCGATCGGGCTGGCCGGGGCGTGCCTGAGGCTACGCGCCCGTTGGCGCCGCGCTATCCGAAAGACGAAACGGCGGACGCGATGTCGTTTCGCGTTGCGGATAGCGGGCTGCGCCCCCGGCCCCTCAGGATCGCGTCGCGGGGGCGCGCAGGAAGCCGGTCCCGCGCCCGGACACAGAGAGCCCAGAGGGAGCCCCATGCCCAGCCGTCGCCCCGCCGTCTTGCCCGCGCTCGTCGCGCTGTTCCTCGCTCCGGCACTGCCGGTCCCTGCCCAGGTCGTGGTGGAGGCCGGCATGGCGTCCCACTGCGCCGAGGCCGCGGCCACCGAACTCGGCGTCATGATGAACGACGTGTTGACCCTGCCGGTGGAGCGGTCGGGGGGAACCTACCATGTCTACGGACAATATCCCGATTCGGGGTCGGATCTGACGCTGTTCGAATGCCAGTACGATTCCGGCCGGTCATTCCTCGGCATCAGCCTGCAGGGGCACCAGGGCCATCACGGCGATGCGGTCGGCGGCGTGCCGCGGGCGGCGCAGCGTGCCTGCACCGACATGATGGGTCGTGCCGTGACGATCGAGCAGGTCTCGGCCCTGCGCCCCGGCTTTCACGAGATCATCATGAAGGAATCCGACGGGCCGCGCCGCGTCGCCTGCACCGTGGCCGACGATGGCACCCTCGAGGACTGGGTCGAAATGAACTGAGGCGCCGTCGGCCGTCGCCTCATCGGCGCCGGCGTGCCAGCGTTTCGCTCGGCTTCTCGCCGAAGGTCCGCGCATAGGCCTGGGCGAAGCGGCTCAGGTGGTAGAAGCCGCTTTCCATCGCCACCGAGGTCACGTTGTCGTCGCGGGCGCAGTCCAGCAGCCGGCGGCGCGCCTTGTCGAGCCGGATGCGGATGAGATGCTCGCGCGGGCTGACGCCGTCGTGCACCTCGGCGAAGGCGAGCTGCAGGCTGCGCAGGCTGACGCCGAGCGTGGCCGCGATGGCAAGCATCGACACCGGGTTGTCGCTCTCGGCGTGCATGATCTCTTCCGCCTGGCGGACGCGGTGATAGGCGGGAAAGATGCGGCGTGAGGCTGTCCGCGCCGCCATCGCACCGATGAGGCCGCACAGCTGTTCGTCGACGAGCGCCCCGATCTCTTCGGCCACCCGCGGCGGAACGGACCCCGCCGGTGGCCGGAGCAGGTCGTCGATCAACCGGGGGAGGGTGCGGCCGAGCAGCTGGCCGGGCTCGCCGGCCAGGTCCATCCCGTCCCGGCGCAAGACCGTGTCCGCCGTGGTCTCGGCCGCGCGCGCGAGGTCGTGCAGGCGCGCGATGGGCACCTGGAGCGTCGCGGCCGCGAAACGCGGATCGGAGCCGGGGCCCGCCGGCGTTTTCGGCACGTGCGGAGTGCCGGGCCGGGCGACGGTGTGGCGCTCCGTCGGGCGGAAGGCCATCGCGGTTCCGGCCGGCACCGCGTACTCGGTGCCGGCGATCCGGATGTCGAGACGCCCCTCGCGCGGCAGCAGGACCGTCAGGGTCTCCGCCTCGCGGAGCGCGATCGCGTGACCGGTGGACAGGACGCGACCGAGCGTCGGCCCCTCCGACCCGAGCGTCACCAGCTCGGTCGTGAGGACGCCGTGACTGTGGGAGAGGACCAGCTCGACGCTGTCCGAGAACATGATCGACCGCTCGCACCTGCTGTCTGCGGTCACGCGCTGGAAGCGGTAGGTCGGCTGCCTGTCGATCATGGCGGGTTACCTCGAGACACCTGAGGAGCGCGCGGAGATGCCGGGGCGGATGCCTCCGTTCGGGCAGCCGCCCGCACGCGCGGGCGCCTCCTCCGGGACAGCTTCCGGATCGAAGAACAGACGCGCTGCGCCCGCCGGTCAAGATGGATCTCGCATTCCGGATGGTCGCGGGAGAAGGGCGGATGTCGGATCGGGGGCGCCGTGCGACCCGGAACCGCCGGAGAGCAGGAGGCGCCCCCCGGGCGGCCTTCGGTCCGTCGCGCGGCCCGCGTGTCCGGTCCACGGGCGGCCGGCCCCCGTCAGAAGCCGGACCCGTCGGCGCGCGCGAGTGCGATGGCGCGCCGGTCCACCTCGTCGGCGATCTCGCGTCCGGCGGCCACGTGGCTGGAAAAGTGGATGCCGGCCCGGACGCGGGTGTTGCCGGACGCGTGACCGAGCGCCGTCAGCACCTCCGCGTCGCCCGGAAAGAGGTGCGCCAGCACCGGCGCCGACGTCGAGTAGCACGCATGCGCCGCGGTACAGGTCGGATGGTTTGGCGTCCGGAAGACGGTCTGGAAGGCCGGATCGAACTGTACAGGACGGAGGGACCAGTAGGCATGGTTCGCGTCGCAGCAGGCGACGCCCGCGTCGTGGAACGCCAGGTTGAGCAGCGCGTGGACCCGTGTCGCCCGGGGGCGCGTCCGGTTCCCGCCGTATTCGAACAGAAGTCGCCCGGCCTGGCTGGTCCAGTACTCGAAATTGCGCAGGCCACCGACGGCGGCTTCCCGCGGTGGCGTTCGTCAGCGGTGTCCGTTCGAAACCGCGCAGCACCTCCATCTCGGCCGCGCGCTCTGGCGAAGCGTGCGCGGGCGCGCGGGCATCGCGGGTTCCGGTCAGGGCATGCAGTCGGGCCCCTCGATCCGGTCCGCCGACTGACGGCGCGCCGGGACAGAATGGATGTCCTGCGCCCATCGGCCGCGTGCTACACTGCAGGGACTGGACAAGAGTTCGTTCCGCAAACGGGAAGAACGGTTTGGATCGCCTGCGCGCCATGGAGGTCATCGTCGCGGTTGCCAATGCCGGGGCCTTTGCGGCGGCCGGGGCGAAGCTCGGGATGTCGCCGCCGGCCGTGACCCGGGCCGTTGCCGCGCTCGAGGACAGGCTCGGCGCGCGGCTCCTGAACCGCACGACCCGCCGCCTGAGCCTGACGGAGGCCGGCGTGCGCTATGTCGAGACCACCCGCCGCCTGCTGGCAGAGATCGAGGCCGCGGAACGGAGCGCGGGCGGCGCGTCCTCGGCGCCGCGCGGGCACCTGACCGCGACCTGTTCGGTGATGTTCGGGCGGCTGCACCTCGTCGACCTCGTTTCGGCCTTCCTTCGGGAACAGCCCGCGCTCACCGCGTCGGTCACCCTGCTCGACCGGGTCGTCGACCTGGTGGACGAAGGCGTGGACGTGGCGGTGAGGATCGGGGCGCTGCCCGATTCCTCGCTCGTCGCCGCGCGGGTCGGCCAGACGCGGCGCCTGCTGGTCGCGGCGCCCGACTACCTCGCGCGGCGCGGCAGGCCCGAGCGGCCCGAGGACCTCAAGGCGCACGACATCATCGCGTTCTCGGGCCTCATGCCGGGGCAGGATCTGTCCCTGACCGCCGGAAGTGGCCGCAAGGCGACGATCGCGCTGTCGCCCCGGCTGCGCCTGAACGACGCCGCCGCCGCGATCGACGCCGCCGAACGGGGCGACGGCATCTGCCTCGTCTTGTCCTACATGGTGGCGCGCCAGGTGCGCGACGGCCGGCTCGTGCCGGTGCTCGAGCGGTTCATGCCGCCGGCGGTCCCGATCCAGATCGTCTACCCGCACGCCAGGCTGCTCGCCCCGAAGATCCGCGCCTTCGTCGACTTCACCGCGTCGCACCTGCGGGCGGAATAGGCCACCGCGGGGTCAGCGCCATCGCCCGCCGAGGCGCATCACCTTCTCGCAGCGCGCCTGTGCGTCGCGCAGGGCGGCCGCCGGCATCTTGTTGCGCAACAGCATCGTGTGCACTTCCTCGCCGAGGATCCGCACGAGGTCGTTGAGTTCCGGCACTGCCGGCCGCGGCCAGGCCTTGAGCTTGCCGGCCCGTGCGAAGCGGTCGACCACGGGGATGATCGGCCGGCTGTGGGCGACGGCGGGATCGTTGCAGACCGAGAAGCGCGAGCTCACCAGCGACCCGTTCTCGATGTAGAGCTTGGTCGCGGCCGGCGAGGTCAGTGTTCGCGCTGCCTGCCAGGACGCGGCGAGGCGGTTCTCCCGGAGATTGGCGGGCAGGCAGAGATGCCAGCCGCCAAGCGGCGCGATGCTCTCGACGCCTTCGGCCGAAGGGTGCAGCGCGTATCCCGTCCGGCCATGCGCGGGCGATGTCGGGTCGTTCTCGAACATCGGCATGATCTGGGTGTAGCTGTAGGCCATCGCCGCCCGGCCGTGGAAATAGCATTGCGCCCGCTCGTACCATGACATCTGCAGCACGTTGTCGGGCGACACGGCCAGGAGCTCGATCAGGAAATCCGCCGCCTCCCGCGCCTCCGGCGTGTCGAGCATCGGGCGCCGGTGGTGGGGCTGCAAGTCCTGGTCGCTGAAGCCGGCGGCGGTATGCGGCAGGTTCAGGATCGGCTGACCGAAATCCGCCATCAGCATCATGAAGGTGGTCCCGACGGGCGTGCCGCGGGCGCCGTTCCAGCAGATCCCGTTCAGCCCGGAAACCGGATCGTGCAGCGCCCGCGCCGTTGCCAGCACCTCCCGGGGCGTCCGGGGCGGGGCGAGGCCGCGTTCGGCGAAGATGTCGGTCCGGTAGATCAGGAGCTCCGGCGTTGTCTGCACCGGCAGCCCGTAGAGAACGCCGCCCGGACGCGCGGAATTCAGTGCCTCGGGATGGAAGTCGGCCAGATCCGTCTCGGATTCCACGAGATCGGAGAGCGGGTGCAGCGCGCCCTTGTCAGCGAGTTCGGCCATCCAGGCGAGGTCGCAGGTGACGATGTCGACCGTCGAGTGCGGTCTGCGGGCATTCTCGAGGATTTCGCGTCTCAGCCGGTCGATCGACAGCGCGCGGACCTCGATCGTCGTGCCGAAATGCATCTCGAACTGCTGCTTCACCTTCTGCATCGCAAGGAAGGCCGGATCGGCGTGCAGCAGCAGGCGGAGGCCCCCCTTGAGGTCCAGCTTTTCGCGCATGACCGGCAACGGCGGAATGATCGAGCCGGAAAGGTAGGACGCGCCAAAGAAGTACTCGGTGCCCTGCGGCAGCCCGAACGCGGTGCCCACGAGGGACTTCATGCGCCGTGCGTAGTCGAGCCATTGTCGGATCAGGTCCGGCGACGGATGCAGCGAGTAGGTCTTGCCGCTACGGGTGCGCGGCCGCCGATGGATGAGCCCGCGTTCGACCATGTCCTCGATCATCCGGTGCGCCGTGCCGCGAGGTAGCCCCGAACTGGCGATCAGCGACGACGGGGTTTCGAGCCGTCCCTCGATATGGCTGCGCAAGAGCTGCACCATCACCGGCATCTCGCGCAAAGGGCCGATGCCGAGGCAGGTCTCGGTCTCCGTTCCGATCCGCGCGACGAAGTCCAGAAAACGGGAGAGTTCGTGGCCGGACATCTCCTTGTAGCCGAGGCTGGCCTCGGGCGCGGTACGCGCATTTTGTTTCATTCTGGACGAAATGGGACCGGCTTTCGCTGTGGGCTCCCCCAGTGCATCTCACGACTTCCTGCAATCCCCAAAGGTTAACAGCACATTCGTTCCAGGGTGGACAGATTGGACGTTTCCGGCGGCGGACCGGCCGGCGATGCTCTCCGACAGGACGAGGCCGCGGAAAGCGGCTGGCAGGGAGGCTTTGCATGGTTCGGTTTGCCGTACTCGGGACGGGACGTATCGGGGCGATGCACGCGGGCATCATCGCCCGGCAGGCGGATGCGCGGGTGACGTGGTGCTACGACCTCGATCTTGGGCGGGCCGCGGCGGCGGCCGAGGCCGTCGGCGCCCGGGCGTCAAGCGACATCGATGCGATCCTCGGCGCAGAGGATGTCGACGCGGTGCTGATCGCCTCGCCGACAAACACCCATGTCGACCTGATCCTCAGATCGGCAGAGGCAGGCAGGCCGATCCTCTGCGAGAAACCCATCGATGTCGATCTCTCCCGCGTCGAGGAGTGCCGCGAGGCGCTGCGGGGCCGGGATGTTCCGATCCAGCTCGGCTTCAACCGCCGCTTCGACCCGAGCCACGGTGCGGTCCGGAAGGCGGTCGCAGACGGCGAGATCGGTGCGCTCGAACTTCTGGTCATTACCAGCCGCGATCCCGGTCCGCCACCGCCACGACCCATCCTCGAAGCCTGTGGCGGCCTGTTCCGCGACACGTCGATCCACGATTTCGATATGGCGCGCTTCGTTCTCGGCGAGGAAATCGTCGAGGTCTACGCTATGGCCGCGAACCGGGTCGACCCGGTCTTTGCCGAGCTGGACGACGTCGACACGGCGATGATCGTGATGCGCAGCGAATCCGGCGCGCTCGTGCACATCAACAATTCGCGCCGGACCACCTACGGCTACGACCAGCGGGTCGAGGCCTTCGGAGCCACGGGCATGGTGCGGTCGAACAACCATCGACCGAGCGAGGTCTCCCGGCACGGCGCCGCGGCGACCGCGGCACGCGACCCGCTGCTGCATTTCTTCATTGAACGTTACGCCGACGCCTACGAGGCCGAGATCCGCGACTTCATCGACATGCTCGGCTCCGGCCGGGCGCCATCGGTTACGTTCGAGGACGGGCGACGCGCTCTGATGCTCTCCGAGGCGGCGCTGCGGTCCCATCGCGAGAACCGGCCCGTCACCCTCAGCTACGAAGGAGCCTGACATGGCAGGCGAGACAAGCGCATTCGGCGATGCCGCCACCCACGCCGCATCTGACGTGGACCAGCCGCCCGACCGGGTCTTCGCGGGCAAGGTCGCGGTCGTGACGGGCTCTACCCAGGGCCTTGGACTCACGGCTGTGCGCACCATGCTGCGCCGGGGATTGGCTGGCGCAGTGATCTCGGGACGCAACGCCGAGGCCGGCGAGAGCGCGGCGCGGCAGCTGTCCTCCGCCGGGGCGCGCGTGGTCTATCACCGGGCCGACCTTTCGGACCTGGACGATTGCCGGGCGCTCATCGCACGTGCGGTCGCGGAATTCGGCAGCTTCGACATCCTCGTGAACTCTGCCGGGATCACCGACCGGGGCGGCATCCTCGACGGCGACGCGGCTCTCTGGCAGCGGACTTTCGACATCAACGCCCGCGCGCCCTTTTTCCTGATCCAGCACGCCGCGGACCACTGGATCGCGCGGGGCAAGCCCGGATCGGTCGTCAACGTGGCGACCGTGACCGCACATGGCGGCGTGCCGTTTTTGGCGGTCTACGCCGCGTCCAAGGCGGCGCTCATCGCCACCACGAAGAATGCCGGCTTCAGTCTCGCCCGCCACGGCATCCGCGTGAATGCGCTCGCCATCGGCTGGATGGACACCCCGGCCGAAGACGTGACGCAGAAGACGTTCCACGACATGCCGGACGGGTGGCAGGAACAGGCCGGCAAGGAGCTTCCGGCCGGCCGGCTGCTCGACATGAACGAGGTCGCACGCTGGATCGCGCACCTTGCCGGTCCGGAAAGCGGCATCATGACCGGCTCGGTCATCGATTTCGATCACGGCGTGGTCGGCTGCTACGAGGCGACGCCGTTGCCGAAACCACTCGGTTGAACGGTGCGCAACATGGGGAGGAAGATGGAATGAAACGGATCACGCTGACCGGCACGGCGGCGCTTGCAACGCTCTGCGGTCTTGCCGCGCCTGCCGCGGCGCAGGACGGGCCAACCGTCTACTTCATGCTGCCGAACTCGACGACCATCCGCTTCGAGAGGCGCGATGCCCCGCTCTACGCCGCCGCGATGGCGGAGCGGATGCCCGGCGCCGAGGTCATCGTGCAGAACGGACAGGGCGATCCGACGCGGCAGCAGCGCCTGGTCGAGGACGCGATCGCCCAGGGGGCCGACCTGATCGTCTACACCGCCTCCGACGCCAACCTCGCCGCGGGCGCGCTGCGCGCCGCGGAGGAAGCCGGCGTACCCGTGCTCCTCTACGAGCATGACGCGATCGGCGGGAAGGCCGAGGCACATGTGCTGTTCGATGCGCTGGCCGTCGGACAGGCGCAGGGTGCCCGGGCCGCCGAGCTCGTCGCGGGCATGGAAGGCACCGTCCGCGTCGCGCGGGTGAAGGGCAACCAGGGCGAATACGGCACCCGGATGTACGAGCAGGGGCAGAACGAACATCTCGATCCGCTGATCGAAGCCGGCAAGGTCGAGATCGTCTGCGAGGATTACACGCCCAACTGGGATCCGGTCGAGGCGCAGTCCTTCGCCGAGAACTGCCTGACACGCTCCGGCGGCGCCGTCGACATGTTTCTCGGCATGAACGACGGCACCACCGGCGGCGCCGTCGCCGCGCTGATCAGCCAGGGCTTCGGGAAGGGCGAGGTCGTCGTGACCGGCGGCCAGGACGCGACCATCGAAGCGGTTCAGTTCATCGTGCAGGGCTGGCAGGACAACACCATCTTCAAGGACCTGCGGGTGATGGCAGACGCCGCGGCCGACTTGTCGCAAGACATCCTCGAAGGCGCCGAACTGTCGGGCGACCGGATCAACGGCACGGTCGACAACACCTTCATGGAGGTGCCCGCGGCGTTCCTGCCGGTCGAGAACGTCACCGTCGACACCGTCGGCAGGGTCGTCGAGTCCGGCCTCTACACCTGGGACCAGGTCTGCGACGGCGCCGGGGATGCCGCCATTTGCGAAGAGAACATGTGATCCGGCGCCCGGCGGCGTCCGTGCCGCCGGACCCGAACCCGGGGAGGAGGACCCATGGCCCATGAGCCCGACGCGCCGATCCTGAGCCTGCGCGGCGTATCCAAATCGTTCGGCGGCGTGAAGGCGCTGACCGACGTCTCGCTCGATCTCGTGCCCGGCACGGTCGTGGCCCTGGTCGGCGACAACGGTGCCGGCAAGTCGACGCTGGTCAAGACGATGGCCGGCGTGATCCGTCCCGACAGGGGCGACTACTTCTTCGAGGGCCGGAAGGTGCACCACTCGGGCCCGGCAGAGGTCGCGGCCATGGGAGTGCAGACCGTCTACCAGGATCTCGCACTCTGCAACAATCTCGACGCGGTGCAAAACCTGTACCTGGGGCGCGAGGAGGTCGGACCGTGGTGGACCGGCTTCCGGTTGAAACGCGCGCGTGCCGAGCGGCGGTCGAAGGACGTGCTGCGACGCATGCGGCTCGATTCCATCGCGCTCGACCGGAACGTGGGGGCGATGTCCGGGGGACAGCGCCAGAACATCGCGATCGCGCGTTCGATCCTGTGGGAGCCGAAGGTCGTGCTGCTCGACGAGCCGACCGCGGCGCTGAGCCATTCCGCCGCCGCGCAAGTCGGAAAGCTGGTGCGCGACCTGGCCGGGCAGGGGCTCGCGGTTCTCGTCATCAGCCACGACATCCATCACTTCGTGCTCGACAACACCGACCGTATCGAAGTGCTGCGGCTCGGCCGCAACGCGGCCGGCTTCGACAGTTCCGACGTCACCGGCGAGCAGGTCGTCAACGCCATGGTCGGCGGCAACGAGGCGATAAATGCGGCCGGATGACCGCGAGAGAGGTGCCATGTCAACGCATTCCGTGAACCCGCCGCAGCCGGTCTCGCTGTCCCGCCGCGGCCTGCGGGAACGTCTGGGCAGCGAACTGAGCTTCGTTCCCGTGGCGCTGGGCCTCGTCGCGCTGTTCGTCTTCTTCGCCGCCGAAAGCGACGTCTTCCTGACCTCGCGCAACCTCAACAACCTGCTGGTGCAGGCCACCGTGACCGGAATCATCGCGCTGGGGCTGGTGTTCGTCCTGCTGGTCGGAGAGATCGACCTCTCCGTCGCCGCCACATCCGGCATCGCTTCGGTCCTGATGGCGAAACTCGTTGTCGATGCCGACCTGCCGATCCCGCTCGCGGTCCTGTCGGGCGTCCTTTCGGGCGTGGCGATCGGCGCAGCGTCGGGCCGGTGGATCACGCTGATCGGCGTTCCGTCCTTCGTGGTGACACTCGGGGTCGGGCTGGTCCTGAACGGCATCCAGCTGCTCCTGCTGCCGAATACCGGGCGGTACAACCTCCTGAACACCGGGGTCGAACGGCTGGCCGCGACATATGTCAGCGGGTTGGCCGCGTGGCTTCTGGTGCTGTCGGGCATTGTCGCCATCGCCTGCCTCCGCCTGGCCGACCTGCGCGACCGCAAGGCCGAGGGGCTGCCAACATCGCTACTCGGCTCGGTGGTCACTCCCACGGCACTGATCGGCGGCGCGATGATCGCGATCCTGCTCTTCCTCGAGGGACAGCGCGGCCTGCCGATGCCGGTGATCCTGTTCGCGCTGCTCTTGGGTGTCATGGCGTACCTGGCCGGACAGACGCGGTTCGGCCTGCACCTCTATGCGATCGGCGCGAATGCCGAGGCCGCCCGCCGCGCGGGCATCAAGGTCGAGCGCATCAAGATCGCCGCCTTCGCCATCGCCGGCGGCATGGCCGCGTTCGGCGGGATCCTCGCGGCCTCGCGGATCCTCGGCGTCTCGGTCTCCTCTGGCGGCGGTGTCGGGGGCGGCGCCCTTCTGCTCGAATCCATTGCCGCCGCCGTCATCGGCGGGGTCAGCCTGTTCGGAGGACGCGGTCGCGTGGTCGGTGCCCTGTTCGGGGCGCTGATCATCGCGACGGTCTCGAACGGGCTCAACCTGATGGGCGTCGCCAACGAGGCCCGGCTGATCGTCACGGGCCTCCTGCTCATCGTCGCTGTGTCCATCGATCGCGGAATCGAGAAGGCCGCCTCGCACGGGTGACCACGGCGTCGCCGACGACCGCTTCCGGCGCGGGCCTGCGACGCCGGGCGCCGCGGCCTCAGTAGCCTGCCGCGTGGCCGTCCTTGCGGGGGTCGGAGGCGCCGGTCAGGATGCCCCGGGCGTGGTCGACGAGGATCGCCTGCGCCCCGCCCAGGGGATCGGTCGCGACGCGCAGGGTGTGCCCGCGGTCGGCGAGGCCGCGGGCGGCGTCGGGCGTCACGCTGCGCTCGATCTCGACCGCGTCGTCCTGCGGGAACACCCGTGCCATGTCGAGCGCCTCCTGCAGGCCCATGCCGTGGTCCCAGAGCGCCGAGATGACCCGTGCCTGCCCGATGGGCTGATAATCGCCTCCCATCACGCCGAAGGACAGGACGGGGCGGCCGTCCTCGGTCACCATGCCCGGCATGATCGTGTGCATGGGCCGCTTGCCCGGGGCGAGCACGTTCGGATGGGAAGGGTCGAGCGTGAAGGAATGGCCGCGGTTCTGGAAGAGCACGCCGGTCTCGGGGCAGAGAATGCCGCTGCCGAAGCTGTCGAAGATCGAGTTGATGAAGCTGACGGCGCAGCCGTCCCGGTCGACGACCGTCATGTAGACCGTGTCCGAGGTCCGCAGGCCGAGGGGCTCCACATCTGTCATCGCGGTGTCGGGCGAGAGGCGCGCGGCGAGCGTCGCGGCCAGGTCCTTGGACAGGATCTCTTGCGGATCGACCTGCATCGCACCCGCCTCGGCGATGTGACGGTCGCGCATGGCATAGGCGAGCCGCGCGGTCTCGATCTCGAGATGCAGCCGCGCGGCCGAGCCTGGGCGCAGCGCCGCCACGTCGAAGCGCTCGAGCAGGTTCAGCATCATGAGGGCGGTCAGGCCCTGGTTGTTGGGCGGCACCTGGTGGACCGTGCGACCGCGATACCCCGTCGAGAGCGGCGCCACGAAGTCGCCTGCAACGCCGTGGAAATCCTCCTCGGTGTGCAGCCCGCCATGTGTCCTGAGGGTGCGGGTCATCGCGGCGGCGACGGCGCCGCCGTAAAACCCCCCGGGCCCCTGCCGCGCGATGGTCTCGAGCGTGCGCGCGAGCGCGGGCTGGCGGTGCAGGTCGCCCTCGGCCGGGGCGCGGCCGCCCGGCAGGAACGCCGCACGCGTCGCGTCGCGCCGCGCGAGATGGCCCGTGGCGCGGCGCCAGTCGGCGGCGACGCGGGCATGCACCGGGTAGCCGTCGCGGGCCTGCGCGATCGCGGGCGCGAGGAGCCGCGCCATGTCGAGCCGGCCGAAGCGCGCGTGCAGCCGGAACCAGCCGTCGATCGCGCCGGGCAGGGTGACCGAATGCACGGAATCGATCGCGATCGCGTCGAGCCCCTCGGCTGCCAGCGCCTCGGGCGTGGCGGCCGCGGGTGCGCGCCCCGAACCGTTGAACGCGACCACCGCCCCGTGCCCCGCGGGCGCCACGAGCGCGAAACAGTCGCCGCCGATCCCGGTCATCTGCGGCTCGACCACCGCCATCACGGCCGAACCGGCGATGGCCGCGTCCATGGCGCTGCCGCCGTCGCGCAGCACGTGCAGCGCCGCCTCGGTCGCCAGAGGATGGGACGAGGCCGCCATCGCGTTGACGGCATGGACCGCGGAACGGCCGGGAAAGTGGAAGTCGCGCATCGAGGCCTCGTGGTGTCGGGGTTACTGCCGCGGCATCTTCAGCCGCGCGCCGCCGGTGCGGCGGGCGCTGGCGATCTCGCGGATCATCTGCATGTTCTCGCGCGAGGACTTCACATGCGCGCGGGCCGCGGCGATCGCGCGGGGTGTGTCGCGGGCGATCATGGCCTCGACGATGGCGCGGTGCTCTGCGACGGCGAGCGTCCACTGGTCGACCCAGCGCACCTCGACCCAGAGCGCGAGGCGCAGCTGGTCGTAGACGCGGCGGGTGATCTCGATCAGCGCCGCGTTGCGTGTCGCCGCCAGGATCACCTCGTGCACCTCGAGGCCCAGTTCCAGCTCGCGGGCATAAACCTCGGGCGTGCGGGCGTGGCGGCGATCGAGCGCGTCGATCTCGTCCATCACGCGAGCGAGGTCGGCGAGGTCCGCGTCAGTCGCGGTCTCGATGGCGATCTCGGCCGCCATGGCGTCGAGCCCCTCGCGCACCACGAGAAGCTCGCAGACCGCGTCGATGTCGAGGTTCGCGACGCTGTAGCCGCTGTTCGGCTGGCTGACCACCAGCCCCTCGCGTTCGAGCCGGTTCAGCGCCTCGCGGAGCGGCGTGCGGCCGATCTCGAACTCGCGGATGAGCCGCGCCTCGGACAGCCGCTCGCCGCGCTGGAGCAGGCCGTTCAGGATCGCCTCCTTGAGCGTGAGGAAGGCCTTTTCCCGCAGCACGCCGCGCTTCTTCGGCGCCTCGGTGCGGTCGCGCGTGTCGCTCGTCATCGCGTCAGCCCTCCGGCGCCCGCGGCGCGCGGGCGGCGTGCCTGCGGCAGGTGGGCGTTGAGGCGCGCCTCGATCCGACGTGCGCCGAAGAGGAAGGCGTAGACGAGGCAGAGGTAGAGGAGCGCGGCAAGGCCGAAGGCCTCGAAGAAGGTGAAGTCGCGCGCGCCGACCGCACGGGCGACGCCGGTGATGTCCATGACGGTGATGATCGACACGAGCGATGTCGCCTGGATCTGGTAGACGACCTCGTTGGCATAGGCCGGCCAGCCGATCTGGATCGCGCGCGGCAGGACGATCAGGCGCAGCTGCATCCACCCGGTGAGGCCAAGCGCGCGCGCGGCCTCGACCTCTCCCTTCGGGATCGCCTGGATCGCGCCCCGCAGGATCTCCGAGGTGTAGGCGGCGGTGTTCAGCGTCAGCGTCAGCAGCGCGCAAAACCAAGGGTCGCGGAAGAACGTCCAGAGCCCCACGGCGTCGAGCGCGTGCCGGAACTGCCCGCTGCCGTAATAGATGAGGAAGAGCTGCGCGAGGAGCGGCGTGCCGCGGAAGAAGAACACGTAGGCGGTGGAGACCGCGCGCGCCGCGCGCCGCGCGGACAACCGGGCGAGTGCGAGGGGCAGCGCGAGGGCGAGCCCCATCAGGCAGCTCATCGCGGCCAGCTGCACCGTCAGCCACGCGCCGCCGAGGAAGCGCGGCAGGTTCTCGTTCACGAAGTCCATCAGCTGCGCGCCTCGAGGGTCCCGCGCGCGGCCCAGCGTTCGAGGCGCGCCTGTCCCCACATGGAGACGAGCGTGATTCCGAGATACAGGAGGCAGGCCGCGAAGAAGAAGGTGAACGGCTGGCGGGTCGAGCGCGCCGCGATGTCGGCATTGCGCATGAGCTCGGGCAACTGGATGATCGAGATGAGCGCGGTCGCCTTCACCAGCACCATCCACACGTTGCCGAGCCCGGGCAGGGCGTGGCGCATCATCTGCGGCAGCTCGACCTTGCGGAAGGTGATCCCGCGGTTCAGGCCCAGCGCATAGGCCGCCTCGCGCTGGCCCGGAGGCAGGGCGAGGTAGGCCGCGCGGAACACCTCGCAGGCGAAGGCGGCGTAGATCAGCGTCAGCGTGCCGATGCCCGCGGCGAAGGGATTGATCGACAGCGACCAGTCGAGCCCGAACCCGGCCGCGACGTTCTGGATCAGCGTCGGGACGCCGTAATAGATGAGGAGCAGCAGCACGAGTTCCGGCACGCCCCGCACGAAGGTGGTGTAGGCCTCGATCAGGAACCGCCCGGCGCGCGGGGCAAAGAGCTTGCCCATCGCGGCCAGGAGGCCCACGCCGAGCGCGCCGATCATCGACGCCACGGCGACGCCCAGTGTGAGCATCAGCCCGTCGATCAGGAGCCAGCCATATCCCTGCAGGTCGGGCATCCGTACCTCTTCATCCGCCGGTCGGGGTCGTGAGAGGGGGCCGGGCGGTCGGGCCCGGCCCCGGTCGGTCAGCCGCCGTAGACGTCGAGGCCGAACCACTTCTCCGAGATGTCCTGATAGGTGCCGTTCTCGCGCAGCGCCTCGATCGCGTCCGAGAACGCGTCCGCGATGTGTTGGTCGTCCTGCCGGACGCCGACGCCCGCGCCGTAGCCGAAGAACTCGGGATCGGTGAATTCCGGGCCGCGCAGCTCGAACCCGGTGCCGTCGGGCGTGCCGAGGAAGCCGTCCTGGATCGCAACCACGTCGCCGATCACCGCGTCGAGCCGCCCGGAGGTCAGGTCGAGATAGGCCTCGTCCATGGTGCCGTAGAGCCGGAGGTCCACGTCGGGCATGTTGGCGTTCATGTAGCGCTCGAAGCTCGTGGCCCGCTGGGTGCCGACGACGGCGCCCGACAGGCCCTCGGCCGAGATCTCGAGCGCGCTGCCCTCGGGCACGACGAAGCGCGACGGCACCTGGTAGTACTTGTCGGAGAAGGCGATGACCTCGCGCCGCTCGTCGGTGATGTAGAGCGAGGCGATGATCGCGTCGTATTTCTGGGCCTGCAGGCCGGGGATGATGCCGTCCCAGTCCTGCGTCACCCATTCGCAGGTGATCTCCATCTGCGCGCACATGGCGTTGGCGAGATCGACCTCGAAGCCGGTGACCGACCCGTCGGATTCGGTGAAGTTGAACGGGGGATAGGCGCCCTCGGTGCCGATGACGAGCGTGTCGGGCAGGTCCTGCGCGCCGGCGGCGCCGGCCATGGTCAGAACCGCGACGACGCCCGCGCGGGCGGTGGCACTGAATTTTGTCATGCTGTGCTCCCTGTTGGTGCGCGGTCTTCCGCGCTTGGAGGGAACGCTGCCTGACCGATAGTATACTATCAAGGATATTCTTTCGGATCCCGAACTGACATGCACCGCGCCGCGCGCATCGCGCAGGAATGAGGCAGCCCGCGGCGGACTGTCCGCGCGGGCGTCATCGGTTTCGGGATCGGAAGGTCCGGGAAGCGTCAGCGCGCGGGGGCGGTGCCCTGCGGCGGGAACAGCGTGTCGTAGACCCACGTGAACACGAACGCGTAGGCCATGTAGAAGGCCGCGAACGACAGGTCCATCAGGAAGGCCTCCACGAGCGACAGGTCGAGCCACCAGGCAAAGACCGGCAGCAGCATGATGAGCAGCGTGGTCTCGAACAGGACCGCGTGCAGCACGCGCAGCGGCAGCGTCTTCTGCGCCGTGCCGCGATGGCGCTGCAGCGCGTGGTCGAAGCCGAGGTTGAACAGGTAGTTCCAGGCGGTCGCCGCGGTCGCCCCGATCAGGACGACGCCGCCCGTCTCGCCAAGCCCGTGATCGAAGAGCCACGCGAAGAGCGGGGTCACGATCAGAAGGCCGATGATCTCGAAGCTGATGGCCTGGCGGATGCGGTCTGCGGTGGTGCGCATGCGAAGATCTCCTGACTTTCGTCGGGCCGTCCCGCGTGGCGACCGCAAGGGCCGGGCGGGGTCGTCCCCGCCTGAGGCCTTACCTGCGATGCCGCACCGCGGATTTCAAGCGCGTTCCGCACAAGGCCGGGCTGACCCCGATGCAACGCCGCCCGATCGCGCCGCCGGCCCTCGGGAACAATCGGCGGCGGGGAGGTTTCCGGGGCTTCGGGCCAATCCGGGGAGGAAAGACATGAGACAGCCCATGGCGGCGGCCGCCCTGGCCGCGCTCGCGGCGGCCGCAGGACCGGGCGCACTGGCGGCGCAGGACGAGGCGGCGAACGTCCACGACGGCGACACGGTGCGCATCACCTCGTTCGGCTACCTGCGCGCGGGCGCGGGCTGGCGCGGCGGCGGAGACGCGCAGCGCTGCTTCCAGCTGCCGGGCGCGCGCAGCAAGTACCGGCTCGGCAACGAGTGCGAGACCTACGTCGAGCCGGGCGTCGATCTGAGCTTCGGCCCGCGCGACGGCCCGCGGCTCGGGCTGCACCTGCGCGGGGCGCTGACCGCGACCGAGCTCAACGATTTCGACGACGTGGACACCGTCGCGGCCGAAACGTGGATCAGTCTCGAGGGCTTTGCCGGCGGCGCGTTCTCGGGGGCCGAGATCTGGGCCGGCCAGCGATTCTACAAGCGGCACGACGTGCACATCAACGATTTCTACTTCTGGGACGGGACAGGTCTCGGCCTCGGTCTGGCCGACGTGGATCTCGGCTGGTCCAGCATGTCCGTGGCCTACTTCACCGGTAGCGCCTTCGACCTCGAGACGAGCCTCGACGACACGCCCTATGACCGGGTCGACCTGCGCTTTGCCGACATCGCGGCAGGCGGCGGCGACGGCGCGCTGACGGTGGGGATGGACCTGCGCCTTCCCGACGCGGACGGCCTGCCGAACGATGGCGGCGCAATGGTCACGGCGCTCTGGACCCGCAGCGCGCGCAACGGCGCCGAGATCATGCTGGCGGGGCAGGCTGGCTTCGGCGCGGGCACGTCGCTGTCCTACGTCTCGAATGCAGAGGCCGAGGACGGCGACCGCGCCCTGCGGGCGGTCGGCAGCTACACCTGGAACGCCTCGGACGCGTTTTCGATCATGGCGACGGGCGTCGCGGAATGGCAGTCGGACGACCGGAACTGGTACTCGGTCGGCATGCGGCCGGTCTGGGGGCTGGGGCGCGATCTCTACCTCGCGGTCGAGGCAGGCATCGACCACGTGGTGCCCGAGGCGGGCGGCGACCGGACGCTGGGCAAGCTGACCGCGGCGCTCGAGTGGAAGCCTGGGCCGGACTTCCTCGACCGTCCGGCGGTACGGCTCTACGCCACCACCGCCGCCTGGAATCCGGATGCCGAACGCGCAGGGATCGCGCCGGCGCATGACGGTCGCGACGGCGTCAACGTCGGGGTCCAGGTCGAGCACTGGTGGTAGCGGCTCAGCCCTCCGTCCGGACGACCGGCGCCGGCACGGGCGGCGGGTCGGGGGCAAGCGTCGCCATCGCGAGGGCCAGCATGGCGGCGATGCCGAGGATCGCGAGCGCCCCGTGTTCCGGCCGCGCGGACCGCTCGCGCCCGCGCCGCGGCGCGAGCGCGCGGGACCGGCGCGGCGGCGCGGGCAGGGCAAGCGGCCGCGGCGGTGGCTCCTCGCTCCGCAGGATGGCGAGGAACTCGCCCGGCGGCAGCGGCGCGAGGCGAACCCGCCCGAGCCGTGCGATCGCGAGGGCACCCGCCGCGAGCGCCGCGGCCACCGCGAGCGGCAAAAGGTCGGCGGGCGCGGCCGCCTTGGCCGCGTGCGGCGCGACGGGCAGGAGCGAGAGCCCCGCGGCGACGAGACCGACCGCGACCGCCGCAGGTGCGGCGCTGTCGGCTGGCACCGACGTCTTCGCCTCGGCCCGGGCGAGGAGCGCGAGCGCCCGCAGCATCAGGAGCGCGGTGCCGAGGCTCGCGACGAAGAGCGCGGCGCCGATCCACGCCTGCCAGCCGTCGACGCCGCCGAGCGCGGTCTTGAGCGCATCCTTCGCCACCCATCCGCTGGTCCCGGGCAGGCCGGCAAGCGCGAGCGCGGGCAGCGCGAGGGTCGCGATCACCGCGGCGCGCAGCCCCGGCCGCGCGGTGGCCCAGACGGCCGGCACGCCGAGGAAGAGCGCCGCCTTGGCAAAGGCATGGTGCGCGGCGAGGAGCACGAGCGCGGCGCCGAGAAGCGGCCACGCCCCGGGGGCGGCCAGCCCGGCGGCGAGGCCGAGCGCCATGAGGCTCATCTGCCCGATGCTCGAATAGGCGAGGACCGCCTTCGGATCGCCTTGGGCGAGCCCGAGTGCAGGGGCCAGCACCAGTCCCGCCAGCGCCATGGCGGCGAGCGTCGCTGCGGCCTCGGGCCAGGAGGCCTGCCCGAGCGGCAGCACCGTCATGAGGCCGAAGAGCCCCGCCTTGAGCGTCGCGCCCGACAGGACCGCGCTCGCGGGCGCAGGGGCTGCGGCATGGGCGAGCGGCAGCCAGACATGCAGCGGCACCGCGCCGAGCTTGACGAGCAGCCCCGCCGCCATCAGCGCCGTGGCCTGCGCCGGCACCGCGGGCGCGGCCATCCCCGCGATCTCAGTGGCGCCGGTGGCGTGGACGCCGAGCGCGAGCCCGGCGAAAAGCGCGACCTCTCCGACGACCGCGAGCGCGATGTAGACGCGCCCCGCGAAGCGCTGCGCGGGCCCCTGGCCGTGCAGCACGAGGCCCCAGGCCGCGAGGCTCATCATCGCGAAGAAGGTGTAGAACGCCGCCACGTCCTCGGCCACGAGCAGCCCCAGATTGCCCGTCATGGCGAGCAGGAAGCAGGCGAGGAACCGCCCCCGCGCAGGGTCCCGGGCCAGGAGCCGGACCGCCTGCCAGCCCGCGAGCGCCCAGAGGAGGGCGGTGAACCCGAGGAACGCCCGCGCCCGGTCGGTCAGCGTGAAGCCCGACCCGAGCAGCAGCCAGTCGAGGCGCACGGGCATCGGCACCGGGTCCGCGAGCGCGGCGAGGAGCGCGGGCAGCGCCGCGAGCGGCAGGAGCGCGGCAAGCGCGGGCCGCAGGGGCGGGACCGCGGAGAGCACGAGCAGCGCTAAGGGCGCCGCCGGCACGAGCCAGAGCGGAAGGGTGATCATAGGTACTCCAGCGAGACGATGAAGCGGGTCCAGCCGAGCGGGCTGAAGGGCGCGTTTGCCAGGAGCCCCGCCGCGAGGACGAGCGCGGCGGTGACCGCCGGCGGCAGCGCCAGCATCCAGCCGATGCGGCGCCTCGGCGCCGCCCCCTCGGGCGGGTCCCGGAACCAGGCGCGGTGCAGGATCGGCAGGAAATAGGCCGCGTTCAGCAGGCTCGATCCCGCGAGGAGCGCGACCACCGCGGGCTGGCCCGCGTCGAGCCCGCCCGCCCCGAGATACCACTTGCTGACGAAGCCCGCGAGCGGCGGCACCCCGATCATGCCGAGTGCGCCGACGGTGAAGGCCGCCATGGCCCCCGGCATGAGGCGGCCCATGCCGTCCATCCCGCTCACCGTCTTGACGCCGCGCCCCTCGGCGAAGTTTCCGGCGGCAAGGAAGAGCGTGATCTTCATGATGCCCTGGTGGATCAGGTGCGCGAGCCCGCCCACGGCGGCCACCGGGGACACGAGCGCGACGCCGAGCGTGATGTAGCTGACCTGGCTCACGGTCGAATAGGCGAGCCGCGTCTTGAGGTCGTCCTGGGCAAGCGCGCGGAACGACCCCCAGAGGATGGTCACCGCCGCCACGGCCACGAGGGGCGTGGCGAGACCGAGCGCCGCAACCGTCTCGACCCCGTAGACGTCGTAGACGATGCGCATGATCCCGAAGGCGCCCGCCTTGACCACCGCGACCGCGTGCAGGAGCGCGCTGACCGGCGCGGGGGCCACCATCGACAGCGGCAGCCAGCCGTGCAGCGGCACCTGCGCCGCCTTGACCCCCACGCCCGCGATGAGCAGCACGAAGATCGCCGAGAGCGTCAGCGGGTGGCTCTGCGGCAGATCGCCCAGCACGCCGGTCGGCACGAAGGGCACGTCGCCCGCGAGCGCGTGGAGCCAGACCGTCCCGAGCGTGAGCGCGAGCCCGCCGCCCAGCGTGTAGGCCAGGTAGACGCGGCCCGCGCGGTGCGCCTCGGCGGTGCCGCGATGGACCACGAGCGGCCAGGTCGCGAGCGTCAGGAACTCGAAGAAGACGAGGAAGGTGAAGAGGTTGCCGGCCATCGCGATGCCCACGGTCGCGGCGACGCAGAGGCTGAAGAACCCGAAGAAGCGGCTGCGGTCGGTGCCGCCCTCGAGATAGCCCACCGCGTAGATCGTGGTCAGCAACCACAGCACGGCGGAGAGCGCGAGGAACAGCACCGACAGCGCGTCGGCCCGCAACTCGAGCGCGAGGCCCGGCGCGACGGCAAGCGTGACGGCGTATTCCGCGCCCTGCGCGACCGACAGCGACAGCCACGCCACGAGCGCGACCTTCACCGACGCCGCGGCGAGGTTCACCGCCGTGCGCACCCGCGTCCAGCGGTCGGGCATGGCGAGGATGGCCGGCGCGATGCCGAGCGATGTCATGAGGATGGCGAGCGGCAGGAACTCGGTCACGTGAGCGTCCTTTCGAGAAGGGCGAGCGGCAGCGCCGACCCGAGGCCGAGCGCCAGGGCCGCGGCGGCGAGGCCCAGGGCGGCGACGTCGCCCGTCCGCCAGGGCGGGCGGCGGGCGCCCGGCGCCACGTGCGGGCCGCCGCGCAGGCAGCGCGACACGACCCGGGCGAGGTAGGCGGCCGACAGGGCGGTGCCCGCGAGCACCACCGCGACCCAGGGCCAGGCGCCTCCGTCGATCAGCCCCTCCATCATCAGCCACTTGCCGACGAAACCCGCGCTGGGCGGCAGGCCGATCAGGCTGATCGCGGCGATGGCAAACGCGAATTCGGCCGCGCCGGGGCGCAGGTCCTCGCGGTTGAGGCCCGAGATGCGGTCGTGGCCGAGCTCCTCGGCGATGCGGCCGACGGCGAGGAACATCGCCGCCTTGGCGAGCGCGTGCGACAGCATCAGGAGCGCCGCCGCCTGCCACGGCACCCCGTCCTCCGAGAGACCGAGCGCGAGTGCCATGAGACCCACCTGCGCCACGGTCGAATGGGCGACCAGCATCTTCAGCCGCTCCGCGCGGAGCGCGTGCCAGGCCCCCCAGAACATCGCCGCCGCCCCGGCCGCCGCCAGCGCCGCGCGCAGGGTGCCTGCGCCCGCGCCCGCCTCGAGCGAGAGCCGCAGCGCGACGTAGAGTGCGGCCTTGACCACGAGCGCCGAGAGGAGCGCGCTCGCCGCCGGGGTGGCGCTCGCATGTGCCGCGGGCATCCAGAAGTGCAGCGGGAAGAGCGCGGCCTTGACCGCGAGGCCCGCGAGAACGAGCGCGAGCGCGATGCGGCCCTCGACCGTCCCGGCGAGCGTACCCGCGACGGCGAGGTCGACGCGCCCCGCCGCGGCGTAGGCGAGCGCCACGCCCAGCAGGAGGAGGAGGCTGCCCGCGAGGCCTGCGCCCAGGTAGTCGAAGGCCGCGCGCAGCGCCGTCCGTCCGCCCGAGAGCGCCGTCAGGCCCACCGCGGTCAGGCCCAGGATCTCGAAGGCCACGTAGAGGTTGAACAGGTCGCCCGAGAGGAAGAGCGCGTTCATCGCGCCCATGGTCGTCAGCCAGAGCGGCCAGAACCCGGTGCGCAGGCGCGTGCGCCGCGCGTCCGCTGCCGCGCGCAGGCTCCAGTCCGCGGCGTGCAGCGCGACGCCCGCGCCGACGAGCGCGGTCATCGCCACCATGAGCGCGGCAAGCCCGTCGGCCGCGAGCGCGATCCCGAGGGGGGCCGTCCAACCGCCGATCCCCGTCGCGCCGGCACCGTCCGCGAGCACGTCCTGCACGAGGAGCGCGGCGAGGACCGCGTTCGCAAGCGTTGCCGCGCCGCCCCAGCGTGCCGCTGCGCGCGGGTGCGCGGCGGCCGCGAGCGCCGCGAGGAAGGGCAGCGTCACGAGAAGCGTGGCCTCAGTCATCGCGCGCCCTCGCGATCCGCTCGGCAAGCGCGAGAAGCGCTGCCGTCACCGCCACCAGCACGACGATGCCGGTGAGCACGAAGGCCTGCGGCACGGGGTCGGTTCCTGCGGGCCCGCGCCCCGCCGCGAGTAGCAGCATGGCGATCCCCGCGGCGAGGACGTTCAGCGACAGGATGCGGCGCAGCGCGTCGCCGCTCGTGGCGAGCCGCCAGAGCGCGAGGCCCGCGAGCGCGGCACCGGCCGCGAGGTAGACGATGTCCGGAGCGATCATCGGGACTTCCCTTCGGAACCGAGGAACAGGAGGAACAGCGTTGCGGCGATCGACAGGGTGAGCGCGGATTCGATCACGAGGATCCACGTCTTCGCCGCCGCCGCGGGATAGTCGAGCAGCCCCCCGGTCAGCGCGGCGGTGGCGATCGCGGCCAGGACGAAGAGCGCGGGCCCCGCGAGGCCCGCGATGCGCAGCGCAGCACCGGTGCGCTCTGCGGGTCGCAGCACGCCGCAGAGCCCTAGCGCCACCGCGCCGCCCGCGAGCACGGCGCCGGCCTGGAAGGCGCCGCCCGGTGCCTCGGCCCCGAGCCACAGGAGATGCCCGGCGAGGAGAACCGCCACCGGCACGACCACGCGCGCGAAGGGCAGCACCATCTCGCCGAGCGGCGCGGGATCGATGCGCGGCGGCGCCAGCGCCGCGACGAGCAGGAGCGCGACCGCGAGGACGACGACCTCGAGCAGCGTGTCCCAGGCGCGGAAGTTGAGGAGCACCGCGGTCACCGGGTTGCCGACGCCGCTTTCGGCCAGCGATGCCCGCACGAGGGCGGGATAGACGCTGGCACCGCCCGCGCCCGCGAAGGCCCAGCCGAGCAGGCCCGCCAGGCCGAGCGCGAGGAGCGCGGCCGACGCGCGCAGCGCGCGGGCCGGGGGGGCTGCGGGCTCGAGCGGCCCGATCCGCGCGGCGCCGCGCAGCAGGAGCGCGCCGGTCAGGCCCGCGCCGATGGCGGCCTCGGCCAGCGCCACGTCCGGCGCCCCAAGCCGCACCCAGGCCAACGCGACGACGAGGCCCATGAGCAGGAAGCCCGCGATCGCCGCCACGCGGTCGCGCGCACCGAGCGCGATCGCGGCACAGAAGACCGCGCCGGTTGCGGTCAGGATGTCGAAGACCGGCATCAGCGCGTCTCCCGCCCGAGATGCGCGCGGGCGATCAGGTGCCCGAGCGTCGCGCCCGAGATGCCGACCAGCGTCACGCAGAGGACGAGCGGCAATGCCGCCGACAGCGATCCGGACAGGCAGAGCGCCCCCAGCGCAACGAGCGCCGTGCCGGCCGTGTCCGCCTTGGTCAGCGCATGGAGCCGCGACAGCGTGTCGGGCAGGCGCCAGACGCCGATCGCGGCGACGAGCAGGAACGCGACGCCCAGGGTGGCGAGGAGCGTCCCCAACGTGGCCAGTGCGGTCGCCATGTTCAGCCCCTCCCCAGCGCCACGAAGGCGAGGCCGGCAATAGCCGCGAGCGCGGCGAAGACCAGCGCCACGTCGTAGAGCGCGGGCGTGCCCGAGGCCGCGCCGAGCAGGATGAGCGTGGCGACCGTGCCCGTCCCCGAAAGCTGCGCCGCGAGGATGCGGTCGGCGGCGGTCGGGCCGACGATCAGCCGCGGCAGGGGCGCGAGCGTGGCGGCCAGCGCCGCGACGGAAAGGACGTCGATCATCGCCGGGCTCCCGGTCCTGCGGCAAGCCCGAAGAGCGCCGCCACCCGGTCCTCGAGCGTGGCGAGGTCCGCGCGCGTGGTGCCGCCGCGGTCGAGCGCGTGCACGACGAGCGTGTCGCCGTCGAGGCGCGCGGTCAGCGTGCCGGGCAGGAGCGTGATGGCGAGGGCGTAGAGCCTGCGCGGCCGGCCTGCGGGCAGGCGGGTGCGGAGCGTCAGGCAGCCCGGATCGAGCGCGGCGGGCCGCAGGCTCCGCCGGCTCACGTCGAGCGCGCCCGCGAGGATGCCGCGCGCGGCGAAGAGCGCGAAGCGCAGGGCGCCCCGCACGGACAGCCGCGGCGGCGGGCTCGCCGGCAGGAGGAGCGTCGCGGCCGCGCCGAGGAGGACGGCGGGCGCGCCGACGGCCCAGCTCGACCAGTCGGAGCCGTGCAGCCCGGCCCAGCAGAGCGCCAGCGCGGCCGCGGCGATGCCCGCCTGGCGCAGCCGCCCGGCGTCCTGTCTTGCGGAGCGGCGCGCGTTCGGGGCGGACGGCACCGGTCCCGGCGTGAAATCGTGACGAACCTTCATCGGACCTCCTGCGGCAGCGTCGTGGGGGCGCTGGACGAAGGTTCCGACATCGCAACCGGCTGCCTGCGGTTGCCAGAGGGGCCCGGACCCTGCGGTCCCGCTTGGAGGGGACCGAACCGCGCGCCGCTCGGCGTCGCGCCTTCGAGACACATACGCCCGGGAGCCGGGCTTCATCCCGCCGTGACACGAAAAAGGGGGCCGGTCGGGACCGGCCCCCCAGGGTGGCGGAGCGTGGGGATGAGGGGCGAGCAGGCTCCGCCGGACGGTGGGTCGCCTCAGCCGCCGGTGGCGGGCGGCGTCGGGTCCTGCCTCGGCGCGGCAATGTCGCCGCGCAGGACCGCGTGCCGCAGGCCGACGACCGCGACGAGGGCGCCGAGAGCGGGCAGCGCCCATGCCGGGCCGGCCGGCATCTGCCAGACCCAGATCGGGACCGTGACGACGAGCGCGCCGGCGCCCGCCATCAGGAGGCCGTCGCCGCGGCCGGGCCAGCGCAGCGCGCGGGCCGCGAGCGCGGCGATGACGACGCCGACGAGGTGCGCCGCGACGGCCTTTTCAGGGGTGAGCGCGATGGCGAACGGCATCAGCGCCACGACGAGACCCGCGAGAAGCGCGGTGACGAGTGCCCGGTGCCCGGGCGCGACGAAGGTCGACATGTGTGCAATCTCCTCCTTGTGCCGGCGGTGGCCGTTCTCGGCCGTGCCCGTCCGTATGAAGGAAGAACGCCCGTGCGGCCGGTCTCATCCCGCGCGCGGGCAGTTTCCGCGCGGCGGAATCGCGTGGAACGCGGGCCGGGGGCGGGGTTCCTTGATCCACGTCAACCACGGGTGGCGCGGAATCTGTCAACATCCCGTTACAGTCGCGGAGGCCCTGATGCGGATCCTGTTCGTCCACCCCAACTACCGCTCCGGCGGGGCAGAGATCGCCGGCACCTGGCCGCCCGCATGGGTCGCGTACTGGGGCCCGCAGACGCGCGAGACCGTCGACTTCCGCTTCGACGCGACGCGCCGCCCCGCAGAGGCGCAGATCGCCGACCGGGAGGCGGCGGCCGACCGCGCGGCGCGGGCGGCCGAACGCCGCCAGAGCGTGCGCGCGCAGATGAAGACGCGGGCCGGGACCCGCGCCAGCGGCGGCGGCGGCCAGCAGATGGAGGAGACCTGAGCCATGACGGATGCCGGCGGGGTCCCGGCCCGCATCGGGCCGAACGCGGTGACCCGGCTTCTCGACGTGCTGGAGCGGCGCTGCCCGAGAGACGCCCGCGCGCGCATCCTTGCCCGTGCGGGGATCGCCCGCGCGCCGTCCGGCGATGCCATGATCGCGGAGGACGTGGCCGTGCGGCTGCACCGGGCGGTGCGTGCGGAGGTCCCGCGCCAGGCGGACGCGCTGTTGGCCGAGGCCGGGCGGCAGACCGCCCGCTACATCCTCGGGCACCGGATCCCGGGGCCTGCGCGATGGCTCCTCCGGGCGCTGCCGGTCGGGCTTTCGGCGCGGCTTCTGTCCCGGGCGATCGCGCGGCACGCCTGGACCTTTGCGGGTTCGGCCCGCTTCTCGGCCGCCGGGCCGTTCGGGTTCGAGATCCGCGACAACGCCTTCGTGCGGGGCACGCGGGGCGACGGGCGGCTCTGCACCTGGCACGCGGCGGTCATCGGCGAGCTTTACCGCGCGCTCGTGGCGAAAGGCTGCGACTGCGCCGAGACCGCCTGCGCCGTCGAGCGCGCAGGCGACATCTGCCGGTTCGAGCTGCGGACCGGGACGGGGCCGCGGCGCGCGGACCGGGACATGCCGCGGCACCCCTGAGGCCCCCGGTGCGGTACCGGGCGCGACAGGAACGAGGGAGGGATGGCCAAGATGAGGACAGCCACAGATGCCCGGGTGCACGCGCAATCAGACGGGGGCACCGGGACGCGGGCGGGGTCCGGCGGCAACGGTCCGTCCGCCCCCTATGCCCGGATCGCGCTCACCGATCCGTGCGGCCCCGATCCCGCGCCGCGCCTCGACCCCGAGGCGGTCCGGGCGACCGCCCGCACCGCGCTCGAGCAGGTCGCGGCGCTGCGTCGCGCGGCGCGCGAGGCGGCCGCGCGGGACGGGGCCTGACGGGGCTCAGGTGCGTTCGGCCAGGGTCGACGCCATGGTGCGGACGGACATCCCGTCCTTCTTGCCGATCAGGGTGAAGTCGATGTCGGGCGTGCTCCAGTAGACCACCGCGCGGTCGGGGTAGTCGACCGCCTGCAGCGGCGCGAGCGGCCGGTCCTCGGGATGGCGTGCCAGCGTCAGCGAATAGCGCGCCCCGCCCGCGTCCTCGTAGATGAACTGTGCGAGCGGCCCCTCCTTGGTGCCGAGCAGCCGCGCGCCCACGAGCGTCATGTCGAAGCCGCTGAGGTCGGGCGCGTTCACCTGCGCGCCGATCTTGCTCGAGAACCACTCCGCGGCGGTGTCGATCGCGCCGCCGGTGAACTCGGCGGGGCGGACGAGGTCCTCGGCAAAGACCTGGTGCGCGCCCATGGCCTCGGACACGTATTCCGGCACGCCCGGCGCCTGCGGCGCCCAGCTGCCATGCGCGACCCAGCCGAAGGCCACGAGCGCCGCGGCCGCCGCGACGCGCCCGCCGCCCCGCAGCCAGGGCGCGGCGGCGAAGGGCCGGCGCGGCGACATCCGCCGGTGGAGCGCGCCGGCCAGCTGCCGCTCGAGCCGCGCGGTCCGCAGGTCCGCGGGCGCGCTGTCGGCGATCGCGGCCAGCGCCGCGCCCAGCCGGTCCTTCTGGCGGGCGAGCGTCTCGAGCCGCTCGCGCGCCTCCGCGTCGGTCTCGAGGCGCGCCTCGATCTCGGCGGATTCCTCGGGGCCGAGTTCCCCGTCGAGATAGGCGTTCAGGTCCAGTGTTGCGCCGCGTGTCATCGGTCCCTCCTCACACGACCAGCTTCAGCCGGGTGGTTTTCATGCCGCCGACGATCTTGCGCAGCGCCTCGCGGCCGCGGCCGAGCCGGCTGTAGAACGTGCCGAGCGGCACGTCGAGCGTGCGGGCGGCCTCGGCGTAGCTCATCTCCTTCAGCGCGACGAGCACGATGGGCAGGCGCTGCGCCTCGGGCAGTTCCGACAGCGCGTCGAGCACCTGTTGCAGCTCGATCCGCGTGGTCGGGTCGCTGTCGTCCACGGCCTCGGGCAGCATGAGCCGCGCGTCGTCGCGCACCCGGGCCCGCCGCCGCTCGCTCATGTGCGTGTTGTGCAGGATGCGGAACAGCCAGACGCGCATGTCCGATCCGGGCTGCCAGCTGTCGGCCGCGGCGATCGCCTTGGTCAGCGTGTCCTGCACGAGATCCTCGGCCGCGTCGGTATCGCGCGTCAGCACGAGCGCGTAGCGCCTGAGGCTCCTCACGTAGTCGTTCAACCGCCGCTCGAGTTCCGCGCGACCATCCATCGTCGACCCCCTTGACCCGTTTGGAAAGATTACGCGCCGCCCGGCGACTTCATCCCCCCGTCCGGCGGAAAATTTCTCCGCAGGTTTTCGCGACCGGCCGGGATGGTCCGGTGCCGTGGCGCGTATGTGTTCCGAACCGACCTGAGAGGGGATGCCGACCGTGACCACAGCCACTGCCACCGCGACCGGAGACCGGCCCGCCGACGGCGCGCTCGTCCCGTTCCAGCCCAGGGCCAGGGGATGGCGCGGCCTGCCGCGCCCGCGCCTCGGGCGGCGCGCGCTGAAGGTGACCGCGCTCGTCCTCGTGCTGGCTGTGACCGTGAACTACGCGGTGCTCGGGCCGCTCACCCACCGCATCGACAGCGACCCGGGTTTCCGAGCCGCCGCCGTGCCGCAGAACGGCAGCGCCGCGGTCGCCACCGCCGCGGCGCTGATCGACCGCGAGGTGAACCTGCACGGCTGGACGCCCAACGATCCGCTGCTCGCGCCGGCGGCCGTGCTCGACAACATGCCGAACTTCCAGGCCGGCGTGATGAAGGCGGTCGGGCGCTTCAGCTTCGAGCTGCTCGACCAGATCGCCCGCACCCGCGGATCGTCGAGCGCCGATCCCGACCTCGAGCGCGCGAGCGGTTTCCTGCAGTTCCCGCCCGACATCTGGATGTGGGACCCGTCGCGGTCGCTCTGGCCCACGGTGCCGTCCGAAGGCCAGTACCGGCAGGGATTGGCCGCGCTCGAGCGCTACAACGCGCGCCTGTCCATGGGGCAGGCGGTGTTCGAGCGGCGCGCGGACACGCTCGCCGGCACGATCTCGCGGATCTCGGCCGATCTCGGCTCGCAGACCGCGCAGCTCGAGCGCGCGCAGCGCACGGGGTGGTGGATCTTCAGCCGCACCGCGGACGACGTGTTCTACCAGAACAAGGGCATGCTCTACGGCTACTACGTGATGCTGGCGGCGCTCGGCGAGGATTTCGCCCCGGTCATCCGCGAGCGCAACCTGTCGCTCGTCTGGGGGCAGGCGCTCGAGAGCCTGCGGCAGGGCTCGCAACTGTCGCCGATGATCGTGCTGAACGGCGACCGCGACCGTTCGATCTTTGCCAACCACCTGGCGCTGCAGGGGTTCTACATGAAACGCGCGATCCTGCAGCTCGAGGAGGCCGTCAGCGTGATGGCCGTCTGACCATTCGCCACGTCCCATGTCACCAGAGGAGGAACGACCATGTTCGACCGACTTTTCCGCACCGACCGCACCGCGACGACCGGCGACGCCGGGGACCGCGCGCCCGGGCTGCGCGCGCGCTACGAGAGCTGGCGCTTCGAGCGCGACATCGCCGCGATCATGTCGGCGCTCGACCGGCTGTCCGACCGCCGGCTCGCGCTGATCGGCGTCCGCCGCGACGAGCTCTTCGAGGCGGTCTCGACCCTGATGCTCGAGGCCGAGCAGCGCCGCGCGATCGGGCGCGAGGTGCTCGACCTCCTGGCGTCGCCGCCGCGGACAGGGGAGGAGACGCCGGCCCCCTCCGCGCCCGGCGAGCGCGCACCGGACGTGCCGGCAGCGGCCTGAGCGGCGCGCGGGCGGGGCGCCTCAGTCGCGGTAGATCGCGATCACCGGCGCCTCGCCCGACCGGACCGAGGCACGGTACATCCCCTCGCAGTTGAAGGGCAGCGCGAGGGTTCCGTCGCGGTCGACCGCGATCGCTCCGCCCGAGCCGTCGTTCTGGGCGAGGTCCTCCATCACCACCGCGCGGGCCGCCTCGGCGAGGGGCTGGCCCGCATGCCGCATGCGCGCCGCGATCTCGGCCGCGGCGGTCCAGCGGATGAAGACCTCGCCATGGCCGGTGGCGGACACCGCGCAGGTCGCGTCGTCGGCGAAGGTGCCCGCGCCGATCATCGGCGTGTCGCCGACCCGGCCCGGCGCCTTGGCGGTCATGCCGCCGGTCGAGGTCGCCGCGGCCAGGTGGCCGTGCACGTCGCGCGCCACGGCACCGACCGTGCCGTGCCGCCGCGCCGGATCGTCGTCGGTCTCGCCGCGCGCGCGCATGCCGAGCGTGTCCTGCAGCGCGGTCCAGCGCGCCTCGGTGAAGAAGTACGCGGGCTCCTCGAAGGGCAGGCCCGCCGCGCGCGCGACATCGAGCGCGTTCGGCCCGATGAGGCAGACATGGTCGGTCCGCTCCATCACCGCGCGGGCCGCCTGAACGGGGTTGCGCGGGCCGAAGATGCCGGCAACCGCGCCGGCGCGCCGGTCGCGGCCGTCCATCACCGCCGCGTCCATCTCCTGGCGGCCGTCGCTGGTGAAGACGGCGCCGCGCCCGGCATTGAAGAGCGGCTCGTCCTCGAGCGCCGAGACGGCCGCCACCACAGCGTCGAGCGCCGCGCCGCCGTCGCGCAGCACCGCCTCGCCCACCTCGAGCGTGCGGGCCAGGGCGGCGCGGTAGGCTTCCTCGCGCTCGGGCGTCATCGAGGCGCGCAGGATGGTGCCGGCACCTCCGTGGATGGCAAGGGAATAGGTCATGGCCGTCCTTTCCCGCCCGCCGCCTCGATGCAATAGCGGGCGATCTCTGCATGGGTCGCGATCCAGGCGTCGCCGGTCGCGCGGATGTGGGCGAGAAGCTCGTCGAGGATGAAGATGCGCGACCGGTAGCCCGTCACGTGCGGATGCATCGTCAGGAGGAACAGGCCGCCCTCGGCGCGCGCGCCGTCGAATTCGCGGCGGAAGATGTCGAGCACGTCCGCGGGCGGCGTGTAGGGCCGCTGCGCGCCGAAGCGGTTCATCATGAAATAGGGCGCGTCGTCGCGGATCCATTCGACCGGCAGCTCGACGATGCCGGTGGGCCGCCCGTCGGCGACGATCTCGTAGGGGTCGTCGTCGGCAAAGAGAGAGCTGTCGTAGAGAAGACCGAGCTCCTCGGCGATGGCGAGCGTCGCGTCGCTGAAATCCCACGACGGCGTGCGCATGCCCACGGGACGCACGCCGGCAATCGTCTCGAGCGTGTCGGCCGCGCGCAGCATCAGCGCGCGCTCGTCCCCGGGGGGGATCTGGGTGTTGCGTTCGTGGATCCAGCCGTGAAGGCCGATCTCGTGCCCCGCATCGATGAGCGCGCGCTGCTCCTCGGGATGCAGGAGCGCCGCGACCGCGGGCACGAAGAAGCTCGCGCGGGCGTCGTGCCGGCGCAGGACCTGCGTGATGCGGGGGATGCCGCGGCGGGCGCCGTATTCGCCCCAGCTGAGCCGGGCGAGGCTTTCGGCCCCGTCGCGCAGCTCGTTCGTCTCGTGGTCGCTGTCGAAGCTCAGCGCGACCGCGCAGCGCGCGCCACCCGGCCAACTCCGGGGCAGGAGCGAGCGGCCCGCGCGGATCTGCGCCACGCGCGTGCGCCAGGTCTCCTCGCTCCAGGTATGGGCGTCGCTCATGCGTGACCTCCGTCGACGGAAAGCACCTGACCGCTGATCCACCCGGCACGGTCCGAGGCGAGGAAGGTCACCGCATCGGCGATGTCCTCGGGCCGGCCGAGCCTGCGCATGTGGGTGCCCGCGATCACCTGGGCCTGCCGCTCGGGGCCGAAGGCGTGCCACTGCCGCTCGGTCGAGGGGTTCGACAGCACGAAGCCGGGCGCAACCGAGTTCACCGTGATCCCATGCGGCCCGAGCTCGAGCGCGAGCTGGCGTGTCAGGCCCACGAGCGCATGCTTGGCGGCGGCATAGGCCTGGATGCCGGTCAGGCTGGGACGGAGCCCCGCGCCGGACGAGATGGTGACGATCCGCCCGGCCCCGGCGGCCTTCAGCGCGGGGGCCGCGGCCTGGGCGCACCACATGGCGGCATCGACATTGGCGGCGAGGATCGCCCGCCAGTCGTCCTCGCCGATCTCCTCGAGCGGGCGGCCGGCCTGGCCGCGCACGCCGCCCGCGGCGGTCACGAGCCCGTCCAGCCGGTGGTGGGTGGCGCGGATCTCGTCGAAGGTCGCGTGCACCGCGTCGCGCCGCCCAAGATCGGCGGCATGGCGGCTCGCCGCCGCCTCGAGACGGTCCATGCCGGCGCCGTCGATGTCGATGGCGGCAACGCGTGCTCCCGCCGCGGCCAGCCCCGCGACGATCGCCGCGCCGATCCCCTGCGCCGCCCCGGTGACGGCGAAGACGCGCCCGGAGAGGTCTATGCGCATCCCGGCACCAGCAGGTCGGGCAGGTCGTCGGCCTGCGGACGGCGGCCGTCCTCGATGTCGTGGATCAGTCCGACCAGACGCGTGAGCGTCGGCACCGCCACCCCGTGCCGTGCCGCGATCTCGACCATGATGCCCATCTGCGCGTCGACCTCGGTCTTGCGGCGGCGCACGGCGAGGTCGCGCCAGATGCCGGAATGGGTCTTGGCGGTCTTGCGGTTGTGCGCCACCATCCTGTCGATGGACGCCGCCATGCCGGCCCGGTTGGCGGTGCGGAAAGCCTCGGGATCGAAGCCGTTGAAGCCTATCGGCTGCACGCCCTCGGCCGCGGCGAGCGTCATCACCTCGTGGCCGAGCGCCTCGTAGACCGCGCGGTGGCCGGGCCGCGCCATGGCGTCCGACATGGACGAAGGCGTCAGCGCCGTCGCGAAGAGCAGCGCGCCATAGCCCATCTTGCCCCAGAGGTAGCCCCAGATGTTGTCGGTCAGGACCGCGTCGGGTTCGACCAGGGACAACAGCGCGTGCAGTTGGCGGGCGCGTTCGGTGATGCGCCCGTCGAGCTCGCCCACCGCCACCGCTGCGCGGTTCCCGTAGAGGATTCGCCCGGGTTCGAGCCAATCGGCGCCGAAGTTGACGAAGCATCCGATCGTGTTCTCGGCCCCGATCCGCGCCGCGATGACGCGCTCGTTGAGGCCGTTCTGCGCCGAGATGACGTGCCCGCCCGGCGCGAGGTGGGGCACCAGCGCGTCGAGCGCCGCCTGCGTGTGGTGCGCCTTGACCGCCAGGATGATGCGGTCGAACCGGCCTTCGAGCGTCGCCGGCGTCGAGGCCGGCAGCGCCTGCGTGAAGGCGTCGACCGGCCCTTCGATCACCAGCCCCTTGCGCATCGCGGCGACGTGATCCTCGACGATGTCCACCATGTGCACGGGATGGCCCGCGCGGGCGAGCGTCGCGCCGATCACCCCGCCGATGGCGCCCGCGCCCCAGATGAGGATCGGCGCGGTCATGACCAGTCGCCCTCGAGGAGCGTGCGGGTCTCCTCCACCGCGACGGCCCAGAGCCGGTCCGTGTCCGCGTCGGGCCGCTGGTAGAGGCCGCCGTAATTGCCGTCGCCGATCAGCTCGCGCACGCCCGCGGCGTTCCGGTCGCGCAGCCGGTCGAAGTCCACGAAGGGCTTGCGCGTCTCGGGCAGGGCGCGGCCGGGCAGGCGTGTCCAGGGAAAGTTCTCCATCCAGCTTGCATGGCTCGCGACGGGATCGATCTCCTGTACCGTGGCCCAGGTGCGGGGCGCGCGCCACCAGTCGTGGAACCGGCAGCGGGCGCCGGGATGGGCCTCCATCCACTCGGCGCAGACGGGCTGCACGGGGCTGTTTCCGCCGTGCCCGTTCACGATCAGCACGCGCCGGAACCCCGTGGCATGGAGCGAATCGAGGATGTCGCGCACGAGCGCCGCGTAGGTCGCGAGTTTCAGCGACACGGTGCCGGGAAAGCCCATGAAATAGGGCGTGAGACCGTAGGCCACCGCGGGAAAGACCGGGATCCCGAGCGGTTCGGCCGCGTCGGCCGCGACCTTCTCGGACAGGATCGAATCGACCGACAGGCTGAGATGGGCGTGCTGCTCTGTCGAGCCGAGCGGCAGCACCGCGCGGTCGTCCGTGGCGAGGTAGGCCTCGACCTCGAACCAGTTCGCTTCAGTGATCCTCATACGGCGGCGTCCTTTCTTCGGGGCGTGGTGCGACGGCAGCTTTCGATCGCCGGCAGAACGTCGGTGCGGACCGACTGGGCGTCGGGCGTGTGGCGGTATTCGAACGCAAGCTGGCCCGGCGCCAGCGCCTCGCGCAGGTAGTCCGCGCCAGAGGCGTAGATCAGCACCTCGGTGTCGGCGATGCGCCGCGCCTCGTCGTCGTCGCCTCGCACCACCATGGTCAGGTTCGACACGTGCGGGGCGAAACGCTGGATGCCGGTCTTCATGATGGTGACGAAGCCCGGGAAGTAGGAATAGCCCACCACGCGGGCATCGGGTGACAGGGTCGCGAGCGCGACGCGGGTCGCCTCGTTCGGGATGAGTGTCACGCCGACCGCCTCGATGTCCGGCGCGACCTCGCGCAGGCGGGACAGGAGAGTGCGCGGCGCGAGGATCAGGTCGTGGCCACGGGCGCCGCCGGCCTCGACGTCGGCGAGCGTCGCGGCCGCGATGCTGTCGCCGTCGCGCAGATGCGCGCGCAGGTCGGCGGCGTAGGATTCGGTCGCGTCGTGGAAGTTGCCGACCATGAGCAGGCACACCGGCCGGCGCGGCGCGGGCTGCGCCATCGACACCCGCAGCGACAGTTCGGCCGGACTGAGGCCCGCGGCACGCCCCAGCGCCACGAGTTCCGCCACGCGGGCGTCGATCTCGGCCAGGCGGCGGCGCTGATCGGTGTCGCCCGTCGCGCGCACATAGGTGCCCGATCCCGCGCGCCCCTCGACGTGTCCGGCAGCCTGCAGCGCCGCGTAGACGGTCGACACCGTCACCGGCGACATGCCGACGCGCCGGGCGAGGGCACGCACCGAAGGCAGCCGCTGTCCGGCGATCAGTTCGCCCGAGGCGATCCCGAATTCCAGCGCGCCGCGCAGCTGGACCGATACCGGCACGGACGAGGCAGGGTCGATCGCCTGGACGATCCGCTCCACCGACGGTTCGAGCTCTGCCCGATTTTCGTTCATCCGTATCAGCTCACTAGAACAAATTAGCTTTCTATCGTTATATGATCCCGGATCTTGCGCGTCTATACCGATGTTCGTTTCAAAAAATTCTTGACGGTTCGGAGATCCGGTTCCTAACGTATCAGTCAACGATAACACTTCGACCGGGAGTCGCTCATGTCCAGGAACGTTCTGAAATCGGCCGTCGCGGCGCTCGCGCTGATGGCGGCGGCGCCGGTGACGGCACAGGAGCTTGTCATCGGCCTGCGCGCGGGCCCCGATTCCATCGACCCGCACTGGTCGACGCTCGGCAGTCAGGCGGAAGCGCTGCGCCACGTGTTCGACACGCTGGTCGACGTGGACGAGAACCTGCAGCTTCAGCCCGGACTCGCCGTGAGCTGGGAGCCGGTCGACGACACGACCTGGGAATTTAAGCTGCGCGAGGGCGTCACCTTCCACGATGGCACCCCCTTCACCGCGGAGGATGCCAAGTTCTCGATCGAGCGCATCCCCGAGGTGACCGGACCGATGTCGATGACGCTCTACACGAAATACGTGGACAGCGTCGAAGTGGTGGACGACCTGACGCTCCGCGTGAAGACCAAGGGCATCGCGCCGGCGCTGCCGAACGACTTCACCCGCCTCTTCGTGGTGCCTTCGGAAACCGGCATGGAGGCCGGCAACGAGGCGTTCAACTCGGGCGAGAAGGCGATCGGCACGGGTCCGTACCGCTTCGTGTCCTGGCAGCCCAAGGGAGACCTCGTGCTCGAGCGCAACGAGGACTACTGGGGCGATGCCCCGGCGTGGGAGCGCGTCGTGCGCAAGGAGATCGCGGACGATGCCGCGCGGGTGGCGGCGCTGCGCTCGGGGCAGGTCGACCTGATCAACTACGTGCCGGCCTCGGACTACCTGGCCATGCAGAACGACGGCGAGGTCGAGACCTTCGTGTCCGACTCAGTCTACATCCTGAACATCGCGCCCAACGTGAAGGACGAGGAGCCGCAGCCGATCACGGTCAACGGCGAGGAGGTCGAGGGCAACCCGCTGCAGGACAAGCGCGTGCGCGAGGCGCTCGACCTCGCGATCAACCGCGACGTCCTCGTGAACGTGGTGCTCGAAGGTCTCGGGACGCCGGCGAACCAGCTGATGCCCGAGGGCTTCTTCGGCTACACCGACCAGATCGGGGAAAAGACCTACGACCTCGAGAAGGCCAAGGAGCTCCTGGCCGAGGCGGGCTATCCAGACGGATTCGAGATCGACTTCACCTGCACCAACAACCGTGTGCCGGGCGACAGCGTCGTCTGCGAGGCGCTGGCGCAGATGTGGGCGCGGCTCGGCCTGACGGTGGACGCGCAGGCGTTGAACGGCACCGTGTTCTTCCCCGCCGCTGCGCGCGAGGAATACACCATGTCGATGTCCGCCTGGGGCACGCTGACGGGTGAGGCCGCCTACACCTACGGCGCGCTGACCCACACCAAGGACGACGAGAAGGGCTTCGGCAACTTCAACCGGACGGGCTATTCCAACGCGGAATTCGACGAGGTCTTCGGCGAGGGCACCCAGACGCTCGACGCCGACGCGCGGCGCACGCTCTACGAGGAGGCCTCCTACATCGCGATGGAGGACCGCGCGCTGATCCCGACGGTGATCCTGCAGACGGTCTGGGCCGCGGACGCCGGCACGCTCGAGTTCACGCCGCGCGTCGACCAGGAGACCCGCGCCTACGCGATCACTCCCGTGGAGTGATCCCGCGTACCCCCGCGCCGTTTCCCGCGTCCGGCCCTCGAGCCGGGCGCGGCTCTGTTCCCAAGCCCCGCGACCTCCGGAGGTGACATGGCAGGCTACCTGCTGCAGCGACTGGTCCAGGCGGTGATCGTGGTCTTCGCCATGTCGGTCATCGTCTTCGTCGGCGTCTACGCGATCGGCAACCCGATCGACGTGCTGATCGACCCGGGTGCCACCGCCGAGATCCGCGAGAACCTGATCCGGCAGTACGGCCTCGACCAGCCGCTCTGGCGGCAATACCTGGTTTTCCTCGGCAATGTCGCGCAGGGCGACATGGGCACGTCGATGGTCTACAACATCCCCGTCGTGGACCTCGTCTTCTCGCGACTGCCGGCGACGCTGGAACTGGTGCTGGTCTCGGTCTGCATCGCGACGCTGATCGGCATCCCCGCCGGTCTCTACGCGGGCTACAGGCCGGACAGCGTCGGCGCAAAGGCGATCATGGCGCTGTCGGTCCTGGGCTTCTCGGTCCCGACCTTCTGGATCGGCATGCTGCTCATCATGGGCTTCGCGGTGCAACTCGGCTGGCTGCCCTCGGGCGGCCGGGGCGACGAGGGCTCCATCCTCGGGCTCAGGACCTCGCTCGCCACCGCCGACGGCTGGAGCCACGTCATCATGCCGGCGATCAACCTCTCGCTCTTCAAGATGGGGCTGCTCATCCGCCTGACGCGCGCGGGCATGGTCGAGGCGATGTCGACCGACTACGTGCGCTTCGCCCGGGCGCAGGGGCTGCCCGACCGGCAGATCGTGTTCCGCCACGTGCTGCGCAACATCTCGATCCCCATCGTGACCGTGTTCGGGCTCGAGCTTGGCTCGACGCTCGCCTTCGCGGTCGTCACCGAGAGCGTGTTCAACTGGCCGGGCGTCGGCAAGCTCATCATCGACTCGATCCTGCAGCTCGACCGGCCGGTGATGGTGTCGTACCTCGTACTCGTCGTCGTCCTCTTCGTGCTGATCAACCTGACCGTCGATCTGGTCTACGCCCGGCTCGACCCGCGCGTGCGGCTGCGGGGAGAGGACGCATGACGAATGCGCATGCCGACACCGCCACGACCACCGGCGGCACGATCGCCGTGCCCTCAGCCGCCCCGCGCGAGACGCGCGCGGACCGATGGCGCAACTTCTGGGCCGATTACCGCCAGTCGCCGGTGGCGGTCGTTTCGCTGGGCGTGATCCTGGTGCTGCTCGGCGTGTCCTTCGGCGCGCCGCTCGTCTCGCCCCAGGACCCCTACGACATGGCCGCGCTCGACTGGATGGATGCCTTCCTGCGGCCGGGCACCACGGGGTCGGGCGGCTACGTGCACGTCCTCGGAACCGACAACGCGGGCCGCGACATGCTGTCGGCGATCTTCTACGGGCTGCGCACGAGCTTCGTCATCGGCATCTCAGCCGGGGTGCTGGCGCTCGCCATCGGCATCTGCGTCGGGCTGTCCGCCGCCTATTTCCGGGGCCGCACCGAAAGCGTGCTGATGCGGATCGTCGACCTGCAGCTGTCGATGCCCGCGATCCTGCTCGCGCTCGTGATGGTCGCCGTGCTGGGGCAGGGGGTCGCGCAGATCGTCGCGGCGCTGGTGGTCGCGCAATACGCCTACTTCGCCCGCACGACCCATGGCGCGGCCACCGTCGAACGCAGCAAGGACTACATCGAGGCCGCGCGCTCGACGCCACTGCCGACCCGGCGGGTGCTGCTCCGGCACCTCCTGCCCAACGTGATGCCGCCGCTCATCGTCGTCGCGACCGTGCAGGTGGCGAGCGCCATCGCGCTCGAGGCGACGCTGTCCTTCCTCGGCGTGGGTCTTCCCCTGACCGAACCCTCGCTCGGCTCGCTCATCTCCAACGGGTTCAAGTACATCCACACCGACCGCACCTGGCTGTCGATCTATCCGGGGCTCTTCCTCATGGTCACCGTCGTCGCCATCAACCTCGTGGGCGACCAGGTCCGCACCGTGCTCGACCCGAGGCGGTCGCGATGATCCCGGCGCTCGAGGTCCGGGGCCTGACCACCCGCTTCGCCACTCGTGCCGGTCCCGTCACTGCCGTCGACGGCGTGAGCTTTTCTGTCGCGCCGGGCCGCATCCTCGGCCTTGTGGGCGAGAGCGGGTCGGGCAAGAGCGTCACCGGCTTTTCCGTCCTGGGGCTCATCGACGCGCCGGGCGAGATCGTCGCGGGCCACGTTCTGGTCGAGGGCGAGGACATGCGGACCATGTCGCCCGAGGCGCAGCGCCGCATGCGCGGCCGCAAGGTCGCGATGGTGTTCCAGGACCCGATGATGACGCTGAACCCGGTGCTGCGCGTGGGCGACCAGATGGCCATGGCCGTGCGCGTGCACGACCGGGTGTCGAAGGCTGCCGCGTGGGACCGCGCCCGCGCCGCCCTCGAGATCGTGGGCATCCCGGCGCCCGCCGAGCGGCTCCGCGCCTATCCGCACCAGTTGTCGGGCGGCATGCGCCAGCGCGTGGCGATCGCGACGGCGCTCCTGCACCGCCCGTCCGTGATCATCGCGGACGAGCCCACCACAGCGCTCGACGTGTCGATCCAGGGGCAGATCCTGTCCGAGGTACGCAGGCTCGCCGACGAGACCGGCACCGCCATCGTCTGGGTCACGCACGACCTCGCCGTCGTGTCCTCGCTCGCCGACGACATCTGCGTGATGTACGCGGGCCGCATCGTCGAGAGCGGCACCGCCGAGGAGGTGATCGCCCGGCCGCGCCACCCCTACACCTGGGGGCTGATCCAGTCGGTGCCGGGCCTGCACAGCCCCGGCGAGAAGCTGCCGCAGATCCCCGGATCGACGCCGCAGCTGTCGCGCCTGCCCTCGGGCTGCGCCTTCCGCACCCGGTGTCCCCGCGCGACCGCGCTCTGCGAGACTGTGCCGCCCGACCTGGGCGAGGGCGCGCGCCGCGTGCTCTGCCATCACCCGCTGGAGGCGTCATGACCGACCCGCTTCTCGAGATCCGCGGCGTGTCCAAGCGCTTCACCCGCCGCGCCGGCCTGATCGAGCGGGGCGTCGCCCGGCTGACCGGGGCCAAAGCCGGCGCGACCGTTCATGCGCTGACCGGCGTCGACCTGTCCGTGTCGCAGGGCGAGGTCCTGGGCATCGTGGGCGAATCGGGCTGCGGGAAATCGACGCTCGGCCGGATCGTCGCGGGCATCTACGGGCCGAGCGAGGGCGCGGTGCTGCTCGACGGCGCACCCGTCGCGCAGGTGCGGGGCGGCGTCGCGGAAAAGCGGACGACGCGGGTGCAGATGATCCACCAGGACCCGTTCGCAAGCCTCAATCCCCGAATGAAGGTGGGCGAGACCATCGGGGAGGGACCGCGCGTGCACGGCTACGGCACGGCGCGGGAGATCCGCGAGCGGACCGCTGCGCTGCTCGAGAAGGTGGGGCTCGAGGCGGCCTATGCCGACCGGCTGCCGCACCAGTTCTCGGGCGGGCAGCGCCAGCGCATCGCCATCGCGCGTGCGCTTGCCATGATGCCGGACCTCCTCGTGCTGGACGAGGCGGTGGCCTCGCTCGACGTGTCGATCCAGGCGCAGGTGCTCAACCTCTTCACCGACCTGCGTCGCGACCTCGGGCTGACCGCGCTCTTCATCAGTCACGACCTGTCGGTGGTGCGCCATGTCTGCGACCGCGTCGCGATCATGTATCTCGGCCGGGTGGTGGAGCTCGCCGATGCGGCCGCGCTCTACGACGCGCCGCTCCATCCCTACACAAGGGCGCTCTTCGAGTCCGTTCCGACGCTCGGGACCGGCCGCGCGCGGTTCCATCCGATCGAGGGGGAGATTCCGTCGCCCCTGGCGCCGCCGCCCGGCTGCGCGTTCCATCCGCGCTGCCCCATGGCGGGCCCGCGCTGCCGCGCCGAGATCCCGCGTCTGAAACTGCAGCAGGGGGGACGGGAGGTCGCCTGCCACCTGCACGATGGTGGCGTCGCGGCGGGGGCGGTGGCGGCATGAGCGGCCTGTCGGACCGCGTCGCGCGGATCAACGACGTCCTCTGCGCGGTCAACGCGCTCGAATGGGACACGCGGGTGATGATGCCTCGCGGCGGCGCCGAAAGCCGCGGGCACCAGATCGCGACGCTGAAGGGCCTCGCGCGCGAGATGATCCTCGATCCCGCGCTGGCCGACGCGGCCGATGCCGCGCGCCACGGCGGCGACCCGCTGGAACGCGAGGCCGCGGCCTCGGTGGCAGAGGCCATCGCCTACCATGCCCGCATCCCCGCGGACCTCCTGCGCCGCAAGGCCGAGCGCTCGGCGCTCGCCGGGGCCGCCTGGGCCGAGGCGCGGGCGCGGTCGGATTTCGCGCTCTTCCTGCCGCATCTCGAGGCGATGGTGGCGCTCTCGCGCGAGACGGCGGCGGCGCTGGGCGGCGCGGGCCACCCCTACGATCCCATGGTCGACCTCTTCGAGCCCGGCGAGACGGCCGCCTCGCTCGACGCGTTCTTCGGCACGCTCAGGGCGGGCATCCGGCCGATCCTCGACGTGGCGCTCGGACGACCCAAGCCGCGCACCGATTTCCTCGCCCGCGACTACCCCGTCGAGGGGCAGCAGCGCTTCGCACGCCACGTGGCCGCATGGCTCGGCTACGACTTCGACCGCGGGCGGCTCGACACCGCCGTGCACCCTTTCGAGATCAGCCAGACCCGGTCCGACGTGCGCATCACCTCGCGCTGGCCGCGGGACTACCTGCCCATGTCGATCTTCGGCACCATCCACGAAACCGGTCACGCCCTCTACGAACAGGGCGCGGACCCGGTCCTGGTGCGCAGCGCGCACACGACCGACCTGCGCGGGCTCTATGCCGTCGCCGGCACGAGCTTCGGCATGCACGAGAGCCAGTCGCGCCTTCTCGAGAACCACGTGGGCCGCAGCCGCGGTTTTTGGGAGGTGCATTTCGGCATGCTGCGGGACATCTTCCCCGACCAGCTGTCCGACGTGAGCGTCGATGAATTCGTGGCGGCGGTGAACCGGGTCGAGCCCGGCTTCATCCGGGTCGAGGCGGACGAGCTGACCTACGATCTGCACATCATGCTGCGCGTCCGGCTCGAGGTGGCGATGATGGAGGGCGCGCTGGCGCCGGCCGATCTGCCCGCCGCCTGGAACGAGGGCATGCGCGCGGATCTCGGGCTCGATCCGCCGGACGATGCCCGCGGCTGCCTGCAGGACGTGCACTGGTCGCATGGCTACATGGGGTCGTTCCCGACCTACACGATCGGCAATGTCACCGCGGCGCAGATCATGGACCGCCTGCGCAGGGCCGCGGCCGGCCTCGACGCCGCCCTCGCGGCGGGCGACCTCGAACCGCTGCGCGCGCGGCTGTCGGAGGCGGTCTGGCGCAAGGCGCGCCGGCAGCCCCGCGCCGCGCTCGTCGCGGGGCTCGGCGGCGATGCGGGCGACCCGCGACCCTATCTCGAGCACCTGCGCTCCCGTTTCGCCGCGACCTGACCGCCCGCGGGGCCGGATCGGATGTTCGCCCGGGCGGCGTCCGCCGGGACAGCGTTCCATGCCCGCGCTTGGCTTCGGGACGCGCGGACTTATTTCTCGAAGGGCGTTGATCGCGTGGGCTTGAGGCGACACGTAAGGCCCCCGATGCCAGAAGGAGCCTTCCGATGCCCAGAACCCTGATCGCCGCCGCCCTCGTCGCCGCGGGCCTGTCCGCACCCGTCGCCGCGCAGGAGTCCGAGACGCTGCGCGTCGGCATGTCCGGCGGCTACTTCCCCTTCACCTTCGTGCGGCAGGACGAGCTGCAGGGCTTCGAGGTGGACGTGATGAACGCCGTGGGCGCGGAGGCGGGCCTCGAGATCGCGTTCGAGACCATGTCGTTCTCGGGTCTCATCGGCGCACTCGAGGCCGGTCGCATCGACACGATCGCGAACCAGATCACCATCACGCCCGAGCGGGAGGAGGCCTTCGCCTTCACCCAGCCCTACGTGATCGACGGGGCGCAGGTCGTGACCAAGGAAGGCAACGAGGAGATCGGCGGCGTCGAGGACCTGCGCGGCAAGACGGTGGCGGTGAACCTCGGCTCGAACTTCGAGCAGTTGCTGCGCGAGCTGCCTTACGCGGACGAGATCGACATCCGCACCTACGAGTCGAACATCGAGCAGGACACGGCGCTGGGCCGGGTCGACGCCTTCGTGATGGACCGGGTGTCCTCGGCGCAGGTGATCCAGGAAAGCCCGCTGCCGCTGGAACTCGCCGGCCAGCCGTTCTCGGAGATCCGCAATGCGCTGCCGTTCCGCGACGACGAGGCGGGCCGCGCCCTGCGCGACCGGGTCGACGCCGCGCTGACCACGCTGAAGGAGGACGGCACGCTCGCCGAGATCTCGCAGAAGTGGTTCGACAGCGACATCACCACCGCCGCGACGGAATGAGCTGAGACATGCGGGCGCTCGACCTCGACTACATGCTGGGGCTGGTGCCCGTGATCCTGGGCTACGTGCCGCTGACACTGTTCATGGCGGTGGCGGCCATGGCGCTGGCGCTGGTGCTCGCCTCGCTCCTCGCGGTCGAGCGGGTCATCAAGGTGCCCGGCCTCGACTGGCTGGTGGTGCTGTTCATCAGCTTCTTCCGGGGAACGCCGCTCCTCGTGCAGCTCTTCCTGTTCTATTACGGGCTGCCGCAGGTGCTGGCGTTCCTCACGCAGATCAACGGCGTGACGGCCGCGATCATGGGGCTGACGCTGCACTTCTCGGCCTACATGGCCGAGGCGATCCGCGCCGCGATCACCGGCGTCGACCGCAGCCAGTGGGAGGCCGCGCAGTCGATCGGCATGACCCAGGTCCAGATGATGCGGCGGATCATCCTGCCGCAGGCGGGCCGGATCGCGGCCCCGACGCTGGTCAACTACTTCATCGACATGATCAAGGGCACCTCGCTCGCCTTCACCCTCGGCGTGACCGAGATGATGGGCGCGACCCAGAAGGAGGCGTCGGGCAGCTTCCTCTACTTCGAGGCGTTCCTCGTCGTGGCGATCATCTACTGGGTGATGGTCGAGACGCTGAACCAGGGCCAGAAACGGCTCGAGCTGCGCCTGAACAGGGCCTACGCGCGATGATCCGGGTGCGTGGCCTCACCAAGCGGTTCGGCGCGACGACCGTTCTCGACGGGATCGACCTCGACATCGCCGACGGCGAGCGGGTGGTGGTGATCGGGCCGTCCGGCACCGGCAAGTCGACGCTCCTGCGCTGCCTGAACTTCCTCGACCGGCCCGACGCGGGCTCGATCGAGGTGGGCGACGTGCGGGTCGACGCGGCGAAGGCCGGGCGCCGCGACATCCTCGCGCTCCGCCGCGCGACGGCGTTCGTGTTCCAGAACTACGCGCTCTTCGCCAACATGACCGCGCAGGAGAACATCATGGAGGCGCTCGTCACCGTGCAGGGACGCTCCCGGGCCGAGGCCGGGCGGATCGCGCGGGACGTGCTGGCCGAGACCGGTCTTGCCGACAAGGCGGGCAGTTATCCCGCCGCGCTGTCGGGCGGCCAGCAGCAGCGCGTGGGCATCGGTCGCGCCATGGCGATCGGGGCCGAGCTCATGCTCTTCGACGAGCCGACCTCGGCGCTCGATCCCGAATGGGTGGGCGAGGTCCTCGACCTCATGCGCCGGGTGGCCGAGCAGCGCCAGACCATGCTCATCGTCACGCACGAGATGCAGTTCGCGCGCGAGATCGCCGATCGCGTCCTGTTCATGGAAGGCGGCCGGATCGTCGAGGACGGCCCGCCCGACCGGGTGCTCGACGCGCCCGAGGATCCGCGCCTGCGGCAGTTCCTTCGCCGGGTGTCCTGACGGCCGGGCAGGGCGGCTCAGTCGCCCACCCGCAGCGCGCGGGCGAGCCGGCGGATGCGGATCGCGCGGTTCAGCTCGCCGCCGAGGATCAGGACCAGCGCGGCGAGGTACATGTAGTAGAGGGCCGCGACGATCCCCGCGAGACCCGCGTAATAGCTCGAATACGCGGCGTAGCTCGACAGGTAGAACGAGAAGACCGACGTCAGCACCGACCACGCGATCACCGTGAAGAGGACGCCCGGCCAGATGCTCGAGAACCGCGTCCGCCGCGCCGGCAGGAAGATGTGCGCGCCGAGCAGCGCGGCGAGCAGGATCACCGCCGCCGCCGGGTAGCGCACGAGCCCCATCGTGACCGAGGCGGGATCGAAGCTCGGCATCAGCATGTGCAGCCACGATCCCGCCCGCGGCGCGAGCACAAGCAGGTAGCCCACGAGGACGAGCACGAGGCCGGTGAAGAGCACCATCACCGCCTGCACCGCGTAGAGCGCCACGGCGGAGCGCGTCTCGCGCACGCCGTAGGCGCGGTTCAGGCCCACGCGCACGCCGTCGACGCCGCCCACAGCGAACCAGATCGTCAGCAGGATGCCGAGGCTCAGCACGCCGCCGCGCTGCACCGACATAACCTGCTGCACCTCGGACAGGATCGGGTCGACCAGGGCCGAGGGCACGATCTCGATCAGGAAGCGCGTGAGGTCCTCAGCCATGGACCGGTCCCCGATGAAGGCGGTGAGCGACGACGTGAAGATCAGGAACGGGAAGATCGCCAGCAGCATCCGGAAGGCCACGTTGCCGGCAAGCCCGAAGGCGTCGTCGCTCCAGAGCCGCAGGAACGCCTCGCACAGCACCGCCCATGCCACGCGCCAGCCCTGGCCCATCAGGAGCATTTCCGGGTTCTCGCTGACGATGCCGTGGGTCAGCACGGTGTCGCGCAGCGTCTCTTTGCGCTTCTCGGCGTTCATGCCTGCCCCTGCACGGTCGCGGGATATCCTCGAGTTAGACCGCTTCGGGGCGGGAGGAAAGCGCCCCCGCGACCGGCGGCACGCCCCACCAGCGCAGCGTCTGCGCGCAATGGTGCCGGATCGCCTCGGTCGCGGCGGCGGCGTCGCGCGCCGCGAGCGCGTCGATGATCGCGAGGTGCTCCTCCATCGCCGACGCGATCCGGTCGGGCACGAAGGGGCGCGAGTTCTGGATGATCGCAATGCGCATCCGGTTGGCGGCATAGGAATCCGCCAGCCGCGAATTGCCGAGCCCCGCGGCCAGGAAATCGTGCAGCGAGAGATCCGTCTCGACCGCCTCCGGCGGCATGTCGTGCGCCGCGTGGGCGCGCGCCGCGTCGCGCAGCGCCACGTGCCGGGCCCTGAGCGCCCCGAGCCCGTCGAGCGCGTGCCCCGCGATCCGCCGCCGCGCACCCTCCTGGTCGAGCGCCATGCGGAAATCGAGGCACTCGCGGATCGTCTCGGGCCGCGCCTCCATCACCTGCACGCCGCGCTTCGGCAGCGCCGCCAGCAGCCCGTGCGAGCTTGCCTGCTTCACCGCCTCGCGGATGGCGGCAATGGGAAATTCCAGCAGATCCACCAGCTGTGCCATGGACAGGAACTGCCCGTCGCGCAGCCGCCCGCTCCGCAGCGCGGCCCAGAGCGCGTCCTGCGCCCGCGTGGCCATGAGCTGCGCATCCTGTGGGCGTTCGGCGGAGAAATCCGCGTCTTTCATTCTTCGCGTCATCCGTAAGGTGTTATCTCGAGTTTTTTATAGTTGGATGACAAGGATATTAACTAACATGTCAGTTGCAAGGGGGTCCTCGCGGGATGTTGCCGGCGCGGCGCCGGCGGTCCGAAGCGGGGCGGCAAGGGAGGAACCGATGGCCTTGGCAGACGACATGCATGTCGCGCGCGGCGACACGATATCGGGCGACAGCACCCACACGCTCAATCCCGTCGGTCCCGACGAGAAGACGTGGGGCTGGTTCGCGATCTTCAACATCTGGGCGAACGACGTGCAGTCGCTCTTCGGCTACTCGCTCGTGGCCTCGCTCTTCATCTCCTACGGGGTGGGCGGCTGGACGGCATTCGCTGCGCTGATCTTCGCGGGCCTCTTCGTGATGTGGATGGTGAACCTCTCGGGCGCGGCGGGCGAGAAATACGGCATTCCCTATCCGGTCTTCGCGCGGGCGAGCCTCGGCACCGGCGGCTCAAAGCTGCCGGCGGTGCTGCGCGCCACGGTCGCGGTGTTCTGGTACGGGGTGCAGGTCTACTTCGCCTCGACCGCGCTCGCGCTCCTGATCCGCTCGGTCACGGGCGCGACCGGCGGCCCCGAGATCCTCGGCCTGACGGGGGTCGACTGGGTGTCCTTCCTCATCGTCTGGGCATTCCACATCGTGATCTTCTGGCGCGGCATGGGCTGGGTCGAGACCTTCCTCAACATCGCGGGGCCCTTCGTCTACCTCGTGATGATCGGACTCGTGATCGTTCTCTGGCAGCGGTCGCACGGCCAGCTGCTCGAGGCGACGGCGACGATCTTCGCCAATCCCGAGGGCACGTTCTGGACCGAGGTCTCGGGCTTCATCGCCATCGTCGGCACCATGGTCGCCTATTTCGCCGCGGTCATGATCAACTTCAGCGACTTCTCGCGATATTCCCGGAACAAGGCGTCGATGAAGCTCGGCAACCTCGTCGGCCTGCCGTTCAACATGATCCTGTTCTCGGCGCTGGCACTCCTGACCACCGGCGGCGCGGCCGTCGTCTACGGCGAGGCGATCATCAACCCGACCGAGATCGTGGAGCGCACCGACAGCGTGCTGCTCGGCGTGATCGCGGCGGTGACGTTCTTCGCGGCGACGGTGGGCATCAACCTCGTTGCGAACTTCATCCCGGCAGTGAACGGCATCGCGAACCTCGCGCCCGACCGCATCAGCTTCCGCAATGCGGGCCTCATCACCTCGGCCTTCGCGCTGGTGATCGGGGCATTCTGGACGAGCTTCATCAGCCAGTTCGGGATCGGCGGCTTCGTCAACACGCTGGGCGCGACGCTGGCGCCGATCTTCGGGATCATGATCGTCGACTATTACTGGCACCGGAAGGAACGGCTGAATCTCGACGACCTCTACAACCTGCGGGGCGGCGAATACCACTACGTCAACGGCTGGAACGGTGCCGCGGTCAAGGCCTTCGGGATCGCCGCGATCTTCTCGGTCGCGACGGTCTGGGTGCCGTGGCTCGCGTTCCTGTCGGGCTACGCGTGGGTCATCGGCGCGCTGCTCGGCGGGCTGATCTTCAACACGCTGGTGAAGAAACGCGGGCACGCCTGACGCGTCCCGGCGGACAAGGGAACGGCCCGTCGCGCCTGCGGCGGGCCGTTCCTGCGTCCCCGAGGTCGGATTATCCTGACTTACGGCAGGCCGGGCGGTGCGCTACCAAGGCGGGTGGGCAGGCACGGCAGGCGGGGCACGGAGTGGCAGGCATCGGCAGGATCACGCGGCGCGGCGCGCTCGTCCTCGGCGGCGCGGCGGCGGGCTACGTGGCGGGGCGGGCCTGGGCGCCGGGCCTTCCCGGGCTTGGCGGCGTGCCCGCAAAAGTGGTGCCTGCCGATCCGCTGATCCTCGACGATGCGAGCGGGCTGTCGGCGACGCCGGTCCGCGCCCATGTGCGCCCGCGCTCCCCTGGCACGGCACTCGTCGACGCGCTGCGCGCGGAACTGTCGGCGGCCCGCGCCGACGGGCGTCCGGTCAATGTGGGCGCGGCGCGCCATTCCATGGGCGGGCAGGCGATCCCGCGCGAGGGCACCGCGATCACCGTGGACGACGCGTGGATCGAGCCCGACACCGCCGCCGGCACCTACCGCGTGAACGGCGGCGCGCGCTGGGCGGACGTGATCGCGGCGCTCGATCCGCTGGGCTTCGGTCCCGCGGTCATGCAGTCGAACAACGATTTCGGCGTGGCCGCCACGTTTTCGGTGAACGCGCACGGCTGGCCCGTGCCCTACGGTCCCATGGGGGCGACGGTGCGGTCGTTGCGCATGGTGCTGGCGGACGGCACGCTCGTCACCGCCTCGCGGACCGAGAATCCCGACCTCTTCGCGCTTGCCATGGGCGGCTACGGGCTGATCGGGCTGATCGTCGATCTCGAGGTCGAGATGGTCGCGAACGCGCGGCTCGAACCCGCCTTCGTGGTGATGCCGGCCGACGCGTTCCCCTCCGCCTTCGCCGCGGCGGTGGCCGATCCCGCGACGCCCATGGCCTACGGGCGGCTCAACGTCGACCGCGCGCGGCTCTTCGAGGAGGCGCTGCTCGTGACCTACGCGCCCGCGGCCGACCAGTCCGACCTGCCGCCGGCGGCCGGGTCGGGCTTCGTGTCCCACGCCGCAGCGCGGCTCTACCGCGCGCAGGTCGGCCGGGAGGGCATGAAGCGCGTCCGCTGGTGGATCGAAAGCGGCCTCGGCCCCCGAATCGCGGGACCGGCCACCCGCAACGCGCTGATGAACGAGCCCGTTGCGACGCTCGACGACCGCGACCCGGGGCGCGTCGACATCCTGCACGAATATTTTCTGCCGCAGGCGGCGTTCGGCGGCTTTCTCGAGGCATGCCGCGAGGTCATTCCCGACGCCTTCGCCGAGTTCCTGAACGTCACGCTGCGGCACGTCGAGGCCGACCCGGTCAGCGTGCTCGCGCATTCGCCGACGCCCCGCATCGCCGCGGTCATGTCGTTCACCCAGGAACGCACCGCGCGGGCCGAGGCCGACCACGTGCGCATGACGCGCCGGCTGATCGACCGGGTGCTGGCGCTGGGCGGCAGCTATTACCTGCCCTACCGCCCGCACGCGCGGGCCGACCAGTTCGCCGCCGCCTATCCCCGCGCGGCGGAATTCGCGGCCGCCAAGCGGGCCCTCGACCCGCGGCTCGCGCTGCGCAACAACCTCTGGGACAGCTACATGGCGGACCTGTGACCCCCGAACGCAGACTTTCCCTCGTCTACGCCGCGATCCTGCTCGCGGCCGCCGCGATCAACTACGTGCCCGGCCTGACGGATGCGGACGGGCGCGCCTTCGGCATCTTCGCGCTCGATCCGTTCGACGACGCGCTTCACCTCGCCTCGGCGCTCTGGGCGCTCGCCGCCGCGTTGGTCTCGAGCCGCGCCGCGCGGCTCTTTCTCGTCCTCTTCGGCGCCGCCTATCTGGGCGACGGGCTCTGCGGCCTCCTGACCGGGTGGGGCTACCTCGATTTCGGGATCTTCACCAATCCCTCGCTCGGGGCGAGCCTCGCGCCGCTCAGGATCGCGGCGAACCTGCCGCATCTGGGGCTCGGGTCCGTCGCGCTCGTCGCTGGCCTCGTGCGCGCGGGCCGGTCATGAGGCGCTGGGCGCGCCGGGCCGCGGTGGCGCTCGGCATCCTGCTCCTGCCGGTCGTCCTGCTCGGCGCCCCGGTCGCGTATGTCGAGACGCTCTGCCACGGCGACGCCGCGCCCGCGCCGCGCAGGCCCCTGTCTTCCGAGACGCGGCCGGCGGTGCGCACGCTCCTGACCTATCCCGAATGGCACATCGTCCACGCCTACGACGATTACGCGCGCGTCATCCGCGACCACGACCCGCACGCCTACGACTTCCTGCCGGCGGTCGCGGGATACTGGCGCGGCCTCTGCACGCTCAGGCGCGAGAGCGCGGCCCTCGGAGAGATCGACGGCGCGACGCGGACGCTCGTGCACGTGATCGGCGTGTCCTTCACCTTCGAGATGCTGATGAAGGCCGCCTACGAGGAAACCGCGGGCCGGGCGGTCGCGCGCCTCCGGGGGCCGGATCGTGCGCCGCTCGACGCGCTGTCGGCCGCGCAGGCGGCGGATTACGCGACCTTTCTGCAGCAGGTGCCGTGGTACCGCTACGATTTCCGCGCCGACGCGGCGGCGCTGCGCGAAGCATCGGAGGGCGGCCTGCGCGACCGCGAGCGCGCGCTGGCGCTCGGGCTCGAGCACCGGGCGCGTGCCGCCTATGCGGGGCTCATCGCGCGCGGCGTGGCGGCGACCGGGCAGGACGACACGACGCTTCAGATGGTGGTGGCGGACCTTCCGGCGGAGACGCTCGAGGCGCCGGAGGGCGTGCGCGTCCTGCGGACCCTGCCCGAGGGAATCGAGGTGGAGACGCCGCGCTACCGCGCGCTTACCCACATCCTTCGGGACTGGGCCGAGGCCGGCGCCACCTTCGTCGACATGGCCGGCAACGATCGCATCCTCTTCACCGCGCTGTCCGATGGGGCGGATGTCCCGGGCGCGCTCGCCACGTTTCCTCGGCAGGGCCACGGCGACACGCGGGCGCTCCTCCTCGTGCCGGTGCGGGACCTGGCCGAGCGCCTGCGCGGGCTCGACGCGGCCGGGCTGCGGCTCGAGCACGTGCACGATTACTGATGGGGCGCGGCCGATGATCCTCCGCCTCCTCGCCGCGCTTCCGGTTCTTCTGGCCGCGTGGATCGCGATCCTCGCGCTCGTCCTGCGGGCGGGCGGCGGCGCGCCGGCGGTGTTCGTGCCGTTCCCGCCCGAGGGGCTCGTCGCGCGGCTGGGGCAGGGCGTGGCGGTCACCGGTGCCTCGCCCCTGTCGCTCACGCTCCGCGCCGACGGCCCGGACCTCGTGGCACGAACCTACGCGGCGGGCGCATGGCTCGTCCTGCCCGCGGGGCTCGAGGCGTGCATCCCTGCCGCCCTGCGCAAGGACGGGCCCGGCTGACGCGGCCGCCGCGGGATCACCCGAAGGGCAGCGCCCGCACGATCACGACGCCCAGCCACGCCGAGACCGCGGTCAGCACCGTGCCCCAGGTGAGGTCCGCCGCCACCTGTTCGAGCGACCAGTCGCGCATGACCGCGTAGGACGTCATCTCGTAGGTGCCGTAACCGACGATGCCGATCAGCGCCCCGTTCAGGAGCGCCTGCACCGGCATGTCGTCGCGCAGCGCCGGCCATGATGCGAACCAGAGCAGGATCGCCACGTAGACGAGGTAGAACCCCACCGCCGCGCCGAGCCGGGGACTGTCGAGCACCGCGTCGCCGAGGTGCTTGGTGAAGAGCGGCTTCATCACCGCGCGCAACATGACGGCATCCGCCGCGAGAAAGATCGCGGCCGTCACGACGTAGAGTAGAGCGATCTGCATGCTGCCTCCGTTCAGGACCTGAAGGACATACGCGCGCCGAGGGCATCCGGTTCATCCGATCGTGCGCGCGGTTGACCGGGGCGCCCCGAGCGGCTAGCTGGCCGGAGGTGCGGGATGGCGTCCCGCACCCCCCGTGACACCGTCCTGAACGCCCGGACCGTTCGTGCGCCCCCGCGGCGCCTGAGGAGGTTTCCGTGACCACGACAACCGCCACGTCGACCGGATCCGACGCCGACAAGCGCATCGGCATGATCGTCATGTGCCTCGCCATGGGTCTTCTGCCGGTGGGCGACGCGATCTCGAAATCCCTGACCTCGGTCCTGCCGCCCTTCGAGGTGACGGTGCTGCGCGCGCTGGCGCAGGCCGCGTTCCTGGTGCCTGTCGCGGTGCTGCTGCGGCGTCACCTCGCGGGGCCGATCTTCACCCTCGCCTCGCTCGCCTCCGCGGCCCTGATCGCGACGGTGACCTACACGCTCATCACCGCGTTCTCGGTCATGCCCATCGCGACGGCGATCGCGATCTTCTTCCTCGAGCCCCTGGTGCTGACGCTGCTCGCCGGCATCTTCCTCGGCGAGGTGCCGGGGCCGCGCCGCTTTGCCGCCGTGGGCGTCGGGCTCGTCGGCGCGATGATCGTGATCCGCCCGAACTTCGCCGTCTTCGGGCCGGTCGCGCTCCTGCCGCTTGTGGGCGCGGTCGCCTACGCGCTCAACATGATCGTCCTGCGCAAGGCCTCCCTGCGGCAGTCGGCGCTGAGCTTCCAGGTCGGCGCCTCGCTTTGCGCCGCCGCCCTGCTGGGCGGGGCCGAGATCGTGCGCCTCGCGCTCGGCGGCGGCGGCGGCCCGCTCCTCGAGATGCCGGGCTGGGCGATGATCGCCGTGGCGGCGGCGGGCATGCTGGCGACCGTCACCTTCCTGATGATCACCTTTGCCTTCAGCAAGGTCGAGGCGAGCATCCTCGCACCGTTCCAGTATCTCGAGATCGTGGGCGCGACGGCGGTCGGTTTCCTGATCTTCGGCGAGTTCCCGGACGGCATGACCATCCTCGGCGCGGCGATCATCCTCGGCTCGGGCATCTACGTGTTCCACCGCGAACGCGCGCGCGACCTCGAGGTGGCAAGCGCGCAGCCGCGCGACCACTAGGGCGCGGGCAACGCCAGCGCCCGGCGCGCGGCATCGACCGCGTGGTCGATGAAGAGCCGCACCTTGGTGTCCTGCAGCCGCTTGTGCGGGTAGAGGCAGCCGAACAGCGCGGTCGGGGGCCGGTGATCCGGCAGCACCTCGACCAGCGCGCCGCTCTCGAGATGGCGCGCCACGTCGAAGAGCGGCTTCATCGCGATGCCACGCCCGGCGAGTGCCCAGTCGGTCAGGATGTCGCCGTCATCCGCGTCGAAGCGGCCCGACACCTCGAGCTTGCGCGGCCCGTCGGGCGTGTCGAGCACCCAGTAATATTCCGGCGAGCGCGGATAGCGCAGCAGCAGGCAATTGTGACGCCCGCCCAGCAGGTCGTCGGGCACCCGCGGCGCGCCGTGCTCGGCGACGTAGCGGGGGGCCGCCACCAGCACCCGCGGGCAGTCCGCGATCTTGCGCATGGTCAGCGTCGAATCGCGCGGGTTCCCGAGAAAGAACGCCACGTCGAGCTCCTCGCCCAGGATGTCGACGCGCCGGTCCGAGAGCCGCATCCGCACCTCGGTCTCGGGATAGGCGTCGGTGAAGCCCGGCACGATGGGCGCGATCAGCCGCCGGCCGATCCCGAGCGGTGCGGTCACCCGGATCGCGCCCCGCGGCCGGTGCGAATAGGTCGCGACGGCGGCCTCGGCCCGGTCGAGCCGGTCGAGCACCTCCTTCGTCTCCTCGTAGAACATGCGGCCGACCTCGGTCGGCGTCAGCGACCGGGTGGTGCGGTTGAAGAGCCGCACGCCCAGCTTCTGTTCCAGTTCCTTGATGCGCTTGCTGGCCACCGCGGGCGTCAGCCGCAGGTCGCGGCCGCCCGAGGTGATGCTGCCGAGCTCGACCACGCGGGCAAAGACCCGAAGGCTTTCGACATAGGGCATGACGCTGTCTCCTCCCGCGGGGAAGGAGAGCGCAGCGCGCGGCGATTATCAACGGTTCGTTGAAAGAATTTGCCAACAGGCGCCGTTAACGCAAGGGGTCGGGCGGCTGTAGGATGATGCGCAGATGACCGGGACACGCTGGGGGAGAGAGACCGTGGAGCATCGTACAGCCATCCGATTCCTGCTCAACGACCGCGAGGTGAGCCTCGAGGGCGTCGCAGCGTCCGACACGCTGCTCGACCACCTTCGGCTCGACCGGCGCCTGACCGGCACCAAGGAGGGGTGTGCCGAGGGCGATTGCGGTGCCTGCACCGTGCTCGTCGGCCGGCTGCGTGACGGCCGCCTGCACTACGAGACGGTCAACGCCTGCATCCGCTTCCTCGCCTCGCTCGACGGCTGCCACGTGGTGACGGTCGAACACCTCTCCCCGCGGGGCGGGGCGCTGCACCCGGTGCAGCAGGCGATGGTCGACCACCACGGCAGCCAGTGCGGGTTCTGCACGCCGGGGATCGTCATGTCGCTCTACGCGCTCTGGATGCGGTCGCCGCGCCCGACCACGGAGCAGGTCGAGACGGCGCTGCAGGGGAACCTCTGCCGCTGCACCGGCTACGCGCCGATCCTGCGGGCGGCGCAGGCGATCCACGGCTACGGCACGCCCGAACGCGATCCGATCGCCGCCGAGCGCGACCGCATCGCCGAGACGCTCGGCCGCCTGCGCGACGGGCGCCGCGTCGTCACCGGGCCCGAGGACAACCGCGCGATTCTGCCCGCCGACGTGGACGACCTCGCGCGCGTGCTGGCCGCGACGCCGCAGGCGACCGTGGTCGCGGGCGCGACCGACGTGGGTCTCTGGGTCACGAAGTTCCTGCGCCCCATCGGGCCCGCGGTGTTCACCGGCCACTTGCAGGAGCTGCAGGCGGTGCGCGTGGCGGACGGCGCGCTCGAGATCGGGGCGGGGGTCAGCTATTCCGCGCTCGAGCCCGCCATCTCCGCGCACCTGCCGCATCTCGCGCCCTACTGGGCGCGCATCGCCGGCTGGCAGGTGCGCAACATGGGCACGATCGGCGGCAACATCGCCAACGGCTCGCCCATCGGGGACACCCCGCCGGTGCTGATCGCGCTCGGCGCCACGGTCACGCTTCGGCACGGCGAGGCGCGGCGCACGCTGCCGCTCGAGGATTTCTTCGTCGATTACGGCCGGCAGGACCGCGTCCCCGGCGACTTCGTCGAGAGCGTGCGCGTGCCGCTGCCCGCGCCGGGCCAGATCGACGCCGCCTACAAGGTGTCGAAACGGCGCGACGAGGACATCTCGGCGCTTGCCTGCGGAGTCAGCGTGCGCGTGGCGGAGGGGCGCATAACGTCGGCCCGCATCGCCTTCGGCGGCATGGCGGCGACGCCGCGCCGTGCGCCCCGCGCCGAGGCGGCGCTCGAGGGCAGGCCGTTCGACGCGGCCGCGTTCGAGGCCGCGGCCGAGGCGCTCGGCGACGATTTCGCGCCCCTGACCGACTGGCGCGCCTCGGCCGGGTATCGCCGCCTCGCCGCGCAGAACCTGCTGCGGCGCTTCCATCTCGAACAGTCCGGCGCGGCCCGCGTCCGGCTCAGCGCCTGAGGGAAAGGAGGACCCGATGACCGACATGAAGCCGATCCACGCGCCGATCCGGGGCGCCGTGCATACCGGGCTCATCCACGACAGCGCCGCGAAGCACGTCACCGGCCGGGCGGCCTATACCGACGACATCGCCGAACCCGCGGGCACGCTGCATGCCTATCTCGGCCAGTCGGACGTGACCCATGCCCGCATCCGCGCGCTTGACCTGTCGGCGGTGCGCGCGGCCCCGGGCGTGGTGGCGGTGCTGACCGCCACCGACATTCCCGGCGCGAACGACGTGAGCCCGACCGGCAAGCACGACGACCCGGTCTTTCCCGAGACGCTGATCGAATATCACGGCCAGCCGCTCTTTGCCGTGGTGGCAGAGACCCGCGACCTCGCCCGGCGGGCGGCGGCGCTGGCCCGCCTCGACGCCGAGCCGCTGCCGCACGCGCTCGATCCCGAGGCCGCGATCACCGCCGGCCATCCGATGGTGACGGAGCCCCTGACGCTCCGGCGCGGCACGCTCGCGGAGGGACGGCAGGCGGCGCCGCACCGGATCGCCGGCACCGTGCGCATCGGCGGGCAGGACCACATGTATCTCGAGGGGCAGATCTCCTTCGCGATCCCGGGCGAGGACGACACCGTGACGGTGTACTGCTCGACCCAGCATCCGAGCGAGGCGCAGCACATGGTCGCCCACGTCCTGGGCGTGCCGTCGAACGCGGTGACCGTGCAGGTGCGCCGCATGGGCGGGGGCTTCGGCGGCAAGGAGAGCCAGATGAACCTCTTCGCCGCGGTTGCGGCGCTCGCCGCCAAGAAGCTCGACCGCCCGGTCAAGATCCGTCCCGACCGCGACCAGGACATGACCGCGACCGGCAAGCGGCACGATTTCGTCGTGGATTACGACGTGGCCTTCGACGACACGGGCACCATCCACGCGGTCGAGGGCACGTTCGCCGCGCGCTGCGGCTTTTCGGCGGACCTGTCGGGGCCGGTCACCGACCGCGCGCTCTTCCATGCCGACAACGCCTATTTCTATCCGCATGTCCGGCTCGAGAGCCGCCCGCTCAAGACCAACACCGTGTCGAACACCGCCTTCCGCGGGTTCGGCGGGCCGCAAGGCGTGGTCGCCGCGGAACGCATGATCGAGGAGATCGCCTATGCCCTCGGGCGCGATCCGCTCGACATCCGCAAGGCGAACTTCTACCGCGCCGGCCGCGACGTGACGCCCTACCACCAGGAGGTCACCGACAACGTGATCCTGCGGCTGGTGGAGGAACTCGAGGCGCGGGCCGATTACCGCGCACGCCGGCAGGACATCCTCGCCTTCAACCGCGACAGCGCGGTGATCCGGCGCGGCATCGCGCTGACGCCGGTGAAGTTCGGCATCTCCTTCACCGCCACCCATTTCAACCAGGCCGGCGCGCTGGTGCACGTCTACAACGACGGCTCGATCCACCTGAACCACGGTGGCACCGAGATGGGGCAGGGGCTCAACACCAAGGTCGCGCAGGTGGTGGCCGACGCCTTCCAGGTGGACATCGACCGCATCCGCATCACCGCGACCACCACCGAGAAGGTTCCGAACACCTCGGCCACCGCGGCCTCGTCGGGGTCGGACCTGAACGGCATGGCGGCGCTCGACGCGGCCGAGCAGATCAAGGCGCGGCTCGTCTCCTTTGCCTGCGAGACGCGCGGCGTCGCGCCCGAGGCCGTGCGCTTCGTGCCGAACGCCGTCGTCATCGGCGAGGAGGTCGTGGCCTTCGACGCCTTCGTGAAATCCGCCTACATGGCGCGGGTCCAGCTGTCGGCGGCGGGTTTCTACAAGACGCCGGACATCCACTGGGACCGCGCGAGCGGCACCGGCCGGCCGTTCTACTACTACGCCTACGGCGCGGCCTGCTCGGAGGTGGAGATCGACACGCTCACCGGCGAGTACCGCGTGATGCGCACCGACCTCCTGCACGATGTCGGCCGGTCGCTGAACCCCGACATCGACCGCGGCCAGGTCGAGGGCGCCTTCGTGCAGGGCATGGGCTGGCTCACGACCGAGGAATTGTGGTGGGACGATGCGGGCCGGCTCAGGACGCACGCGCCCTCGACCTACAAGATCCCGCTCGCCTCGGACGTGCCGCGCATCTTCAACGTCGACCTCGTCGCCTGGAACGAGAACCGCGAGCGCACGGTCAAGCGGTCCAAGGCCGTGGGCGAGCCGCCCTTCATGCTGGGCATCTCGGTGCTCGAGGCAATGTCGATGGCAGTGGCGAGCGTGGACGGCTACCGCACCTGCCCGCGGCTCGACGCGCCCGCGACGCCCGAGCGCGTGCTGATGGCGGTCGAGCGGCTGAAGGGGGGCGGGGCGTGAGCCTCGCGGCCTTCCTCGACGCGCACCGCGCGGTCGTGCGCGTGGCGCTCGGCCGCGTGCGCGGCTCGTCCCCGCGCGAGGCGGGCACCGAGATGTTTGTGGCCGACACCGATTTGCACGGCACGATCGGCGGTGGACGGCTCGAATACATGGCGATCGCCCGCGCGCGCGAGATGCTGCGCGAGGGCATCCTTGGCGACCGGATGGACCTGCCGCTCGGTCCCGAGATCGGACAGTGCTGCGGCGGCCGGGTCGAGGTGACGCTGGCGCGCATGGGCGCGCGCGACCGCGCCGCGGCACATGCCCGCGACGAGGCCGCGCGCGCCGCGGCGCCCGAGGTGCTGATCTTCGGCGCGGGCCACGTGGGCCGCGCCATCGCCGACCTGATGCAGCACATGCCGGTCCGCGCGGTCCTGCTCGACACGCGGCCCGAGGAGCTTGGCCGCGCGACGGCGCGGGTCGAGATGAGGGTCTCCGTGCTGCCAGAGGCGGACGTGGCACTGGCCGGGCGCGGTGCGGCCTTCATCGTCGCGACGCACGATCACGCGCTCGACTTCCTCGTCGCCGATGCCGCGCTGGCGCGGGGCGACGCTGCCTATGTCGGGCTCATCGGGTCGCGCACGAAGCGCGCGAAGTTCGACCGCTTCGTGCGCGACCACGGCACGGCCGCGGACAGTGCGCGGCTGACCTGCCCGATCGGGGCGGGGCCCTCGCGCGACAAGCGGCCGGCGATCATCGCCGCCTGCGTCACCGCCGAGGTGATGACCGCACTGACGACGACAGCCGCGGCGGGTCCGCGGCTCGAAACCCCATGCCGCGGCATGGACACACGCGGCGCCGCGATCCGGGAGGTCCCGCGCGGCTGACGCCGCGAGGGAGGATCACAGGCGCAGTCATCAAGGGAGGAACCCGGCATGGACACCGGCCATCACAGCTACAGGCTGTTCTCGCGCAGCGACTTCAGCGCCTTCTGGGCGCTTTTCACCGACAACCTCGTGAACCTGATCGTGCTCTCGGGCATCTGCCGCTTCGTGTTCGGCATGCCGGGCGAGATCGTGTTCGGCCGCATCGTGCCGGGCGCCGCCGTCGCCATCATCGCCGGCGTCGCGGTCTATGTCTGGCTCGCCAAGCGCACCGCCGAGCGCACCGGACGCGACGTGACCGCGCTGCCCTACGGCATCTCGACGCCGGTGATGTTCGTCTACCTCTTCGGCGTGATCGGCCCGATCTACTGGGCGACCGAGGACCCGGTCCTCGCCTGGCAGGTGGGCATCGGCGCGGGATTCATCGGCGGGATCGTGGCGGCCGCGGGCGCGCTGGTCGGCCCATGGCTGAAGCGTGTGACGCCCCGCGCGGGCATGCTCGGCACGCTCTGCGGCATCGCGCTCGTCTTCATCGGGACGGTGCCGCTCGCCACGGTGTTCGAGGACCCGTACGTGGGCTTCGCCTCGATGATCATCATCCTCTGGGGCCTCGTCGGCCGCTTCCGCCTGCCCGGCAACGTGCCGGCGGGACTGCTCGCGCTCGTGGCGGGCACCGCGGTCGCGCTGGCGCTCGGAAAGGCCGAGATCGACACCTCGAATGTCGGCCTCTACCTGCCGATGCCCTATCTCGGCGACCTCGTCGCGGGCATCTCGCACCTCTTCGCCAATCCGGAGCTGTTCCTCGTGCTGGTGCCGGTGCAGATCTACAACTTCATCGAGACCATGAACAACGTCGAGAGCGCCGAGGCCGTGGGCGACAGCTACCCCGTCGGGCTCTGCCAGGTGACGGACGGCGTCGGCACCATGATCGGGGCGGTCTTCGGCTCGCCGTTTCCGACGACCGCCTATATCGGCCACCCGGCCTACAAGCGGATGGGGGCCCATTCGGGTTACGTGATCGGCGTCGGCACGGTGATCCCGCTCGCGGCCTTCACCGGGGGGCTCGCGCTCCTGAACGGGTTCATCCCGACTGCCGCCGCGGCGCCCGTGCTCGTCTTTGTGGCGCTGAGCCTCATCACCAACACCGCGCAGTCGGTGAAGCCCGCGCACATCGCCGCCGTCACGATCGCGATGATGCCCCACATCTCGAGCTTCCTCGTGACCAAGTGGAACGCGATGATGAGCGCGCTCGCCGCGGGCGGGGCCGAGGGATTGCCGGCGCTCGGCGATCCGCAGCTGACCGCCAACCTCCTGATGCAGGGGGCGCACTATCAGGGGCACCTGCTGCTGAGCCAGGGCGCGATCCTGACGGGCCTCATCTGGGGCGCGATCGTCGCCGACGTGATCGACGGGCGCTTCCGCGCCGCGGCGGGCTTCGCCTTCGCCGCCGCCGTCATGTCCGCCTTCGGCGTGATCCACGCGGCGAGCCTGCAATGGCCGACGCCGACGCCCGTGGCGCTGGGCTACCTGATGGCCGCGGCCTTCCTCGCGTTCTACCCGGTCTTGCACCGGGACGAGACGCGCGGCCGTGCCGACGCGCCCGCCGCCGGGCTGCAGCCGGGCGAATGACACCCTGCGGGCGGGGGCCGTGGCGCCCGCCCGCGACATTCTTGCGAGGGACGAGATGACACCGACCGACCAGATCCTGCGGGGACGCCTCCTGAGCTTCGCGCGTCGCCCCGAGGGACCCGAGGACCGGGACGCCTACACCTATCTCGAGGACGGCGCGCTGCACGTGGCGAACGGGCGCATCGTCGCCCGCGGCACGTGGGACGAGGTGCGCGCCGCAGCCCCGGAGGTGCCGGTCGTCGATCACCGGCCGCACCTGATCCTGCCGGGCTTCGTCGACACCCACATCCATTTTCCGCAGATCGAGATGATCGCGTCCTGGGGGGCGCAGCTTCTCGACTGGCTGAACACCTACACTTTCCCGACCGAACTGCGCTTCGACGATCCGGACCACGCCGCGGCGATGGCACGGGCGTTCTTCGACCTGCTGCTGTCGCACGGCACGACCACCGCGGTGGCGTTCGGGTCGGTGCATCCGCAATCGGTGGACGCCTTCTTCACCGAGGCCGCGCGGCGCGACATGCGCATGCTCGCCGGCAAGGTCATGATGGACCGCAACGCGCCCGAGGGCCTGCGGGACACCGCGCAGCGCGGCTACGACGAGAGCCGCGCGCTGATCGGGCGCTGGCACGGGCGCGGCAGGGCGGGCTACGCCATCGCGCCGCGCTTCGCGCTGACCTCGACGCCCGCGCAGCTGCAGGCGGCGGGGGCGCTCGCGGCGGAGTTTCCCGACTGTCCGGTGCAGACGCACCTGTCCGAGAACCCGGCCGAGATCGCCGCGACCAGGGCGCTCTTTCCTGACGCGCCGGATTACCTCGGCATCTACGAGAGCCACGGGCTCGTCCGCGGCAACACGCTGCTCGGGCACGCCATCCACCTCGAGCCGCGCGAGATCGACGCCCTGGCCGAACGCGGTGCGCGGCCGGTGTTCTGCCCGACCTCGAACCTCTTCCTCGGCAGCGGGCTCTTCGACGATGCGGGGCTGAGGGCGCGGGGCATCGTGCCGGGCATCGCCACGGATGTGGGCGCGGGCACCAGCTACTCGATGCTGGCGACGCTGTCCGAGGGCTACAAGGTGCTGCAGCTGCGCGGGCAGAAGCTGCACCCGCTTGCCGCCTTCGACTGGATCACGCGCGGCAACGCCGAGGTGCTGGGTCTCGCCGACCGGATCGGCACGCTCGATCCGGGCACCGAGGCGGACGTGGTCGTGCTCGATTCCCGTGCGACGCCGGACATGGCGCTGCGCCTGTCGCGGGCCGAAAGCCTGTCGGAGGAGCTGTTCGCGCTGCAGGTGCTGGGCGACGACCGCGCGGTGGCGCAGGTCTATGTCGCGGGCCGGGCGCAGCTCGGGCGCGACCGCGCGGACGTGGCGCACGCCGCCGCGTGACGCGCGCTCAGTGCATCGCGGCGTAAAGCGTGACGGTGAGCGGCGCCCCCGCCGGGACAGAGGCCGCGCCGCGCGCCAGGACCCAGCCGTCGGCCCGTTCGAGCCAGGCCACCACCTCGTCCGTGCCGGCGGCCTGCAGGGTGAAGCCGATGCGCGGCGCCGTGCCGTCGCTGGAGATCTCCACCTCCGAGGTGACCGTTCCGGCGGCATCCTCGGCGATGATCCGGAGCCGGCCCTCGGGCACAGCGCCGCCATCGGCGAAGACGACCGTGCCGTCGAGCGTGTCGCCGCGCGCGGCGGCCGGTCCGGTCGCCAGCGCCGCGAGGACGGCACCGGCCAGGCGCAGGATCGCGCGGCGGTCGAGGCGGACAGGCATCGGCGGCACTCCGTCGGAGAGGGGCGGAGAGGGCGGACGCACCGCCCTCTCCGGGTGCGTCAGATGATGACGAAGTCCGAGGCGGAAAGCCCCAGTCCCGCCTCGAGCCGGGCGAACGTCACCGCGTCGGTGTCGCCCGAGCCGTCCGCGTCGTAGGACAGCGTGCCGCGATCGGTGTCGTAGAGCAGGCGGTGATCGCCGTCCTGCGCCGTGCCCGACGCGCTCGCGTGGAACGCACCGAAGGACAGCGGTCCCTCTGCGCCGATCTCGGTGAAGATCAGGCTGTCGAGCAGGATGTAGTCCTCGGACACGTCGAAGTCGCGGATGCGGTCGACGTTGTCGGGCCCGAGCTCGGTCGAGAAGCGGAACGCGTCCTCGCCCTGGCCGCCGTCGAGCATGTCGTTCCCGAGCCCGCCATCGAGCAGGTCGTTGCCGCGCCCGCCGGTCAGCCGGTCGTTGCCCGCGGTGCCTGGCTGCGCCGGAGCGGGCGGAAAGGCCACCGACACGTTCAGCTCGTATTCCGAGCCTTCGGGGATTGCCTCGTCCCAGCCGCTGCCGGGCGCGTCGGGCGACCACTGGCCCTCTAGGATGTAGTAGCTGCCGGTTTCCTCGACCACGTGCACGAGGCTCGAATCGCGGTTGCTGTTCGATCCGGGATCGCTGCCGCCATCGTCGTTCTCGGCCACCACCTCGCCGTCGCTGTCGAGAAGCCGCACGTAGCTGTCGTGGACGTTCGGATCGGCGATGCCGTCGATGTCCACGGTCAGCACGGTCCCTGCCGCGAGTTCGATCCGGTAATAGGCGCCGTCACCCGTGCCCACGGCGTTGACCGTGGTGTGGGGGACGCTGGTCGCGTCGAAGATGTCCGGGTCGTCCTCGAGCGAGAAGTTGTCCGAGATGTCGAACGCGGTCTCGATCGAGCTGTTCGTGGCGTCCGGGCCGAGCGTGGCGTAGCCCGTGCCGAAACCCGGCTGCGGCGGCGCGTCGCCCGCATAGGCGAAGTCGCCGAGCAGCGTGTCGTCGCCTCCGCCGCCGCGCAGGAAGTCGTCGCCGCCCTGTCCGGTCAGCACGTTCGCCGAATTGTCGCCGGTCAGCCGGTCGTCCGACCCCGAACCGGCGAGGTTCTCGATCGAGTCGAAGCGGTCGCCGTCCGGGCCGCCGCGCTTGAGATTGACGGACACGCCCTCCTCGGCGTCGGCATAGTCGGCGGTGTCGCTGCCCGCGCCGCCGTTCAGGATGTCGGCGCCCGCGCCGCCGGTCAGGGTGTCGTCGCCCCAGCCGCCCGACAGTTCGTTCACGTCGCCGGTGCCGATCAGGTGGTCGTCGTGGAAGGACCCGACCGCGTTCTCGACGTCGACGATGATGTCGTTGCGGATGAGCGTGCCGCGGCCGACGATCTGCACCGGGCCGTCGCCGTCGCCGCCGATCGCCGTGCCGTTCGCGAGGTCGATCGTCACGCCGTCCGAGCTGCCGGCATAGTCCACCGTGTCGGTGCCTGCGCCGCCGTCGAGGTAGTCCTGCCCGGCGCCGCCGATGAGCAGGTCGTCGCCGTCCTCGCCGTAGAGGATGTCGCCGTCGCGCCCGCCGTCGAGGGTGTCGTTGCCCGCGCCGCCGTTGAAGAAGTCGCCGCCGCCCTGGCCCCAGAAGTGGTTGTCGGCGTCGGTGCCGATGAAGCGGTCGATGCGGTCGTCGGACCCGATCAGGTTCTCGATGCCGTAGAACGTGTCGCCCGAGGCGGTGCCGCCGCTCGCCACGTTGGTCTCGAGGTTCACGAGCAGCTGGAACGGGCTTTCCTGGCTGTAGTCCACGGTGTCGACGCCTGCGCCGCCGCGGAACACGTCGATGCCGTCCTGTCCGCGCATCACGTCGTTCCCGGCCCCCCCGTCGAGGAGGTCGTCGCCCGCGCCGCCCACCAGCGTGTCGTTGCCGCGTCCGCCATAGAGCGCGTCGTCACCGTCATCGCTCTCGGTCTGGTCTTCGAGGTCCTCGACGTCGATGGTGTTGTTGATGTCGCGGCTCGCAAGCGAATCCCTCCCGCCGATCAGCAGGTCGTCGCCGTCGAGCCCGAGGAGCGTGTTGCCTCCCGCGCCGCCGGTCAGCGTGTCGTTGCCCGTGTCGCCCACGAGCAGCGGCCCGGAGCCGCCCGGCACGGTGTCGGTCGGATCATCGTCGTCGGGCGCGTCCGGGCCGGTATCCGACGCGCCGGCGTAGAGGATGGTCTCGACATTCGCGATCTCGCCCAGGTCGAGGTCGTCGGCCAGCACGATCACCGTGTCGTTGCCGCCGTCCTCGAGCTCGCGCACCACGTCGTCGGCGCTGTCGACGAAGTAGGTGTCGTCGCCGCCATTGCCGGCCATGCTGTCGGCGCCGCCGCGCCCGTCCAGCACGTTGTCGCCGTCATTGCCGATCAGCACGTCGTCATGGGCGCTGCCGATGCCGGTCTCGATGTAGTACTCGGTCCCGTCGGCGTTGTGGCCGTCGAAGATCGCCACGTTGTTGCTGTGCCCGTTGACGCTCGAGAACTGGCCGGCGCGCAGGTCGAGGATCGTGCCCGCGGTCGAGCCGGAGAAGTCGATCGTGTCGTCGCCTCCGGTGTCGTGGATGACGAAGCCGATGTCCTTCTTCATGCCGGAGGATTCGAGCAGGTAGCCGTACTTGTCGCTGCCGAAGCCGTAGACGTCGTCGCCGGTGTTCAAGGTGACGTCCTGATAGGTCCGCACGCCGTTTTCATCCACGGTCGAGAAGAAGCGGCGCAGGATCGCCTCGATGTCGCCCACCATGGGCGTGACCGACGACCAGCGGCTGTCCTCGCCCACGTCGATGCCGTCGAAATAGGACATGACGCTGTATTGCTGGCGGTCGTAGGTCCAGGTCGCGTTGTTGAGGTAGTTGATCTGCACGCCGCCGGGACCGCTGTAATTGTAGAGCCCGGGATGGTTCAGCCCGAATTCGTGGCCGAACTCGTGCACGAAGGAATCGAACACATAGCCGCCGATGTCGGTCAGGTTCGGTTCGGTGTCATGGAAGCGCTGGCCGACGCTGACATAGCGGTTGGACGAGAACGCGCTGCCGTCGTTCGGTTCGCCCAGATCCGGGCTCACGACCTCCATCCATTGCGTCGCGCGGTCGAAGGGCTGGTCGTCCACGACCTCGAACTCGAGAGGCGTGACCGACGACCACATCTCGAGCGCGCCGATCGCGGCCTCCTTGTACTCGGGATGGTCGTTCAGGTCCTGGACGTTGATGAGCAGCGGCTCGGCGGCGATCGCGGGCGTCAGGCTGCGCCCGAGCGCGCCGAGATAGTCGAGGAAGCCCTCGTAGTCCTCGCTCTTGCCGAACGGATTGTCGGGGGTCTGGTCGTTCACCCACCACTGGGTGTCGTTCTGCGGCGCTGACGGCATCTGCTGTCCCTCCCATTATGCAACTTGCAGTAGACAAATCTTCCGGGATCCGATGCTGGCAAACAGCATCCGGCAAAGGTTGCACCGCAGGGGAGACCCGGAAAGCGCGCCGGCCCGAAGGCCGGTCACGAGCGTCAATACGAAAACAGTCCTGCAAGTTCTGCCATGTGGGAAGGCTTCAAATCCAATGACCTGACGGCACTTCGGGCCGGGCGGCGGATTCCCGCCGCGCGGTTGAGTGGTGTCGGCGGATGTAGGCTTATGGTTGTGTCCGCGCAGCGAGCGCTTGACCGGGGTGCGTCGGCCAAGGGGCGAGTCGCACAATCTATGAGAGAATTCTGCAAGCCCGGTTTTCCGGGCCTGCAGAGGCGCCCGAGGGATCAGGCGGGGTCGGTGGCGTCCGCGCCGGCGTCCGCCGAGGCCGCGACCGCGTCGCCGGCGTCGGAGGCGGTCCACTTGCCGCGGTCCTCGCGCGGCAGGACGATGACCCGCGCGCCCTTGTCGACGTTCGCGGCGAGGTGGATGGCGTCCTGGTTGAACATGCGGATGCAGCCCGAGGACGCGTCATGCCCGATCGTCCACGGGCTCGGCGTGCCGTGGATGCGGTAGTAGGTGTCGCGGCCGTTGCGGTAGAGGTAAAGCGCGCGTGCCCCGAGCGGATTGTCGAGACCGCCCTCGACGCCTGCGGCGTACCGCTCGTACTTCTCGGGCTCGCGGCGCAGCATGTTCTGCGTCGGCGTCCAGTTCGGCCAGGCGCGGGTATAGGCGACGGTCGCCTGTCCCGAGAACCCGTAGCCCGCGGCGCCGACCGCGACGGTGTAGCGCATGGCGCGGTCGTTCCCGAGCAGCCGGTAGAGCCGCTTGGCGCCGGGATCGACGACGATGGTGCCGGGGCTGTAGGGCGCGAGGTAGGTGACCTCCTGCCGCTTCTTGTCCTCCGACAGGTACTCGGCCTCGATCGCGGGCACGATGCGCCCGTTGTCCTCGACGGCGTCGTACATCGCGCGCGTCTCCGGGCTCAGGCGCGGGCCTGCGACGGGCGCAGCCGACGGCAGGGCGGTGCAGGCGGCAAGCAGGCCCGCCGCGGCACAGCTCAAGAGAGCTGCAAGAGGTCTTCTCATGTGTGTCTCCCGTGAAGTCGCGGTCCCGCCCCTAGCGCGGCAGACGGCGGAATACTGCCCTCCAACGCGCGATGCGGCGGAAAGGTGCCATGGGAGCAACGGAAGGGAGGATGGCTAGAGGCTGCCGATGATCGCGCGGGCGGCTTCGACCGCCACCGGCGAGACCTGGTTCACGAAGGCGTCCGGGGTCCATTCCGACAGCGACCCGGCGACGTGGATGGCGCCGAGCGGCACGCCATCGCCGCGGTGGATCGCCACGCCGAGCGCGACCTCGCCCGGCACGAATTCCTCGACCACCACGGCGAATCCGTTCTGCCGCGCGCGGTGCACTTCCTCGAGGATCGCGTCGGCATCGGTGAGCGTGCGCGGCGTGAACCGCTCGAGCGCGGTGCGCTGCACGATCTCGCGCGCGGTATCCTCGGGCAGCACCGACAATGCGGCGCGCCCGCCCGCGGTGCAGTAGGTGGGCACGCTGTGGCCGACAAGCGTGGCATAGAACGTCTCGCGCTTGCTCTGCATGCGCAGCGCGTAGACCAGCCGCGATTCGTCGTAGAGGCTGAAATCGACGCGCTCGCGCACCGTCTTGCGCAACTCGAGCAGGACCGGCGTCGCCTTCTGTACCACCGGATCGAGCCGCAGCACGTCGAGCGTGTGATCGAGCAGCCGGATCCCGGGGAGATAGCCGCGCCCGTCGGGACCGCGTCGCAGGTATCCCATCCGCATCAGCGTGTGCACGAGCCGCTGCGCGGCGGAGCGGTCGATGCCGGCGCGCGTCGCGATCTCGCTCAGGCTGAGCGGGCCGCCGGCCTGGTGGAAGGCGCCGAGCACCTGCATCGCGCGTCCCGCGGCGCGCACGAACAGCGCATCGCCGTCCTCCGACCGAAAATCGGTCACCGTCGTCGGTTCTGCGCGTAGAATGCCGGACATCGAAACCTCGCTGTTGACGGCGCGTCACAAAGCCTTCTACCGTCATAACGATACAAGGGTATCGCCTGGCGATACTTTTGTCGAGACGACCATTGTGTGTCGATCGCGCCGAAGACGGGCGCCAAGACTGGATACCGGGGAAGGGCATGCGCGTCGCACTGGCCGGCTTTCTTCACGAGACCAACACGTTCGCGCCCGATCCGGCGGATCTCGCGGCGTTCCGTGCCGGCGGGGGCTACGTGCCTCTGAGCCGCGGCGACGCCATGCTGGCCGCGGTCGAGGGCGTGAACCTCGGCATCGCCGGCGCCGTGTCGGCCGGGCGGGACCACGGCTGGGACATCGTGCCGGTTCTCTGGGCCGGCGCGATCCCGTCGGCCAGGGTGACGCGCGAGGCGTTCGAGACCATCGCGGAGGAGATCGTTTCGGGCATCCGCGCCGCGGGGCCGCTCGACGGAGTGTTCCTCGACCTGCACGGCGCCATGGTGACCGAGCACCTGGACGACGGCGAGGCCGAGCTTGCCCGCCGGGTGCGCGCGGCGGTGGGGTCGGACGTGCCCGTGGTGGCGGCGCTCGACCTCCATGGCAACATCTCCGAGGACTTCGTGGCCGAGGTCGACGGCTGCGCAGGCTTCCGCACCTATCCGCATGTGGACATGGCCGAGACCGGGCGCCGGGCGGCGACGCTCCTCGAGCGGATCATGCGCGGCGGCATGCGGCCGGCGCGCGCCTTCCGGCAGATGGACTACCTTGTGCCGATCCCGTTCCAGAGTACCGACATCGCGCCCGCGGACGCGCTCTATGCCGACCTCGCGGCGATCGAGGAGGCGGACCCGCAGGTGCGTGCCGCCTCGCTCTTCATGGGCTTCCCGGCCGCGGACATTCCCATGTGCGGGCCGTGCGCCGTGGTCTACGCCGACAGCCAGGCGGCGGCCGACCGCGCGGCGGACCGCATCGCCGCCGCCTATGCCGCGGCGGAAGACCGGTTCGACGGCACGACCTACGACGCGGCCGACGCCGTGCGCGAGGCGGCGGCACGCGCGGCGCGCCTCGGCCGGCCGGTGGTCATCGCGGACACGCAGGACAATCCGGGCGCAGGCGGCGTCGCCGCCACGACCGGCCTTTTGCGCGCGCTGGTCGAAGCAGACGCCCGGGACGCTGCGATCGGGCTCCTCGTCGATCCGGCCACGGCGGCGCGCGCCCACGAGGTGGGGCAGGGCAGCCGCGCGACCTTCCGCGTGGGCGGCCATCCGCACCTGCCGGACGAGACGCCGGTCGAGATCGAGGCCGTGGTCGAGGCCCTGTCCGATGGCCGGATCATCGCCTCGGGGCCCTATTACGGCGGCACCGCCATGGATCTGGGCCCCGCGGCCTGCCTGCGGGTGGGCGGCGTGCGCATCGCGGTGGCGAGCCGCATCGCCCAGACCGCCGACCGCGAGATGTTCCGCATGGTGGGCATCGCGCCCGAGGCGCAGGCAATCCTCGTGGTCAAGAGCTCGACGCATTTCCGGGCGGACTTCGCGCCCATCGCCGGCGACATCCTGATCGGGATCGCGCCGGGTCCCATGCCTTTCGATCCCGCCGCGCTGCCCTTCGAGCGGCTGCGCCCGGGGCTTCGCCTGTCCCCGAACGGCCCGGCCTTCGGGGGGCCGCGCGCGGCCATGTCCGCGCGCCCCGGCCGCGGCGGTCCCTCCGCCTCGGCCCAAGACCACCCCAACGCGACCCAACAGGGAGTTACCAGATGAAGACGTTGAGATCCCCGATGCGTGGCCGGCGCAGGCTGGCCGCGGCGCTTCTCGCCGGCAGCGCGCTCGTCGTGCCCGCAATCGCGCCCGCGCAGGAGGACGAGACCACGATCACCGCGGTCATGCATTCGGGCCTGCGCGTGCTGGACCCGGTCATCACCACCGCCCACATCACCCGCAACCACGGCTACATGATCTACGACGTGCTGACGGCGGTGGACGAGAATTTCGAGCCGCAGCCGCAGATGGCCGACTGGGAGGTGTCCGAGGACGGACTGACCTACACCTTCACCCTGCGCGACGGGCTCATGTTCCATGACGGCGCGCCGGTGACCGGCGCCGACGTGGTCGCCTCGCTCACCCGCTGGGGCCAGCGCGGTTCGGGCGGGCAGCTGATCTTCGACGTGACCGAGAGCCTCGAGGCGCCCGACGACAAGACCATCGTCTGGACGCTGAGCGAGCCGTTCGCGCCGCTCATGGACGTGATCTCCAAGCAGTCGGCGGTGCCGCCCTTCATCATGCCCGCCCGCGTGGCCGAGACCTCGCCCGACGAGACCATCACCGAATATGTCGGCTCCGGTCCCTTCGTGTTCAACGAGGAGGAATACGAGCCGGGCGTGAACGTCACCTACGAGAAGTTCGACGACTACGTCCCGCGCGAAGGCGAGCCGTCGTGGATGGCGGGCGGCAAGGTGGTGAACGTCGACCGCGTGGTGTGGACGACCATGCCCGACGCGCTGACCGCCATGAACGCGCTCGCGGCCGGCGAGATCGACTATCTCGAGCAGGTGCAGATCGACCTCATGCCGATCCTGCAGAACAGCCCCGATGTCACCGTCGAGACGCGCGATCCACTGGGCTACGTGACGATCGGGCGGCCGAATTTCCTGTTCCCGCCCTTCGACAACAAGGAGATCCGCCAGGCCGCGATGCACGCGCTGAGCCAGGAGAACATGCTGGCCACGATGCAGGGCGACCCCGAATACTACAACGTCTGCGGCGCGGTCTTCGGCTGCGCGACACCGCTCGGCGACGAGAGCGGGTCCGAGCCGATCACCTCGGGCGCGAATCCCGAGGAGGCGCGGGCCATGCTCGAGGCGGCGGGCTACGACGGCACGCCGGTCGTGCTGATGGCGCCGACGGACGTGACCAGTCTCAGCAACCAGCCGGTGGTCGCGGCGCAGGCGCTGCGCGAGGCGGGCTTCGAGGTCGACATGCAGTCGATGGACTGGCAGTCGGTCGTGCAGCGCCGGGCGCAGCAGAACCCGCCGTCCGAGGGCGGCTGGAACCTGTTCTTCACCAACTGGATGGTGCCCGAGATCTCGGACCCGCTCATCAACGTGATGCTGAACGGGCGCGGCGACGACGCCTGGTTCGGCTGGCCGACCGATCCCGAGATCGAGGAGATGCGCAAGGCCTTCGTCAGCGCCGACACGCCCGAGGCGCAGAAGGAGATCGCCGTGCAGATCCAGGAGCACGCGATGGACTTAGTCAACTACCTCATGCTCGGGGAATACGTGATCCCGCAGGCGCGCCGGAACGCGATCCAGAACATGATCCCGTCGCCGGTGCCGGTGTTCTGGAACATGACCAAGGAAGCGGAGTGATCCGCCCGGGCGCGCGCGTGACGGCGCGCGCCCGCCTCGCACCCGTCCCGTCCGACCCGAGGGAGCACCGCGCATGTTCGGCTACATCCTGAAGCGCCTTCTCGCGACGATCCCGGTCCTCGTGATCGTGGCGATCTTCGTCTTCCTGCTCTTGCGGCTGACGCCTGGCGACCCGGCCGCCATTCTCGCGGGCGACGCCGCGACGCCGGCCCAGCTCGAGCGGATCCGCGACCGCCTGGGGCTCAACGACCCGCTGCACGTGCAGTTCATCACGTGGGTGGGGCAGATGCTGAAAGGCGATCTCGGCACGTCGCTGATCTCGAACACCTCGGTGACCGGCATGGTCGTCGACCGGCTGGGGCCGACCATCAACCTTGCGGTGATGACCATCGTGATCTCGGTCCTGCTTGCCGTGCCGATGGGCGTGATCGCGGCCTGGCGCCACCGGACCTGGGTCGATTTCGCCGTCATGAGCTTCTCGGTCCTGGGCTTTTCCGTCCCGGTCTTCGTGATCGGCTACATCCTGATCCAGATCTTCGCGATCGAGCTGCGCTGGGTGCCGGTACAGGGCTACCGCGCGCCGTCCGAGGGCCTCGGCGCGTTCTTCAGCCGTGCGATCCTGCCCGCGCTCACGCTCGCCACCATCTACATCGCGCTCATCGCGCGCATGACGCGGGCCTCGATGCTCGAGGTGCTGGGCGAGGACTACATCCGCACCGCCCGCGCCAAGGGCGTGCGCGAGAACGTGGTCCTCTTCCGCCATGCGCTGCGCAACGCGGCCGTGCCGATCCTGACGATCATCGGCACGGGCTTCGCGCTGCTCATCTCGGGCGTCGTGGTGACCGAGAGCGTGTTCAACATCCCCGGCATCGGCCGGCTGACCGTCGACGCCATCCTCGCGCGCGACTACCCGGTGATCCAGGCGATGATCCTGCTCACGGCCTTCATCTACGTGATGGTGAACCTGCTCGTCGACGTGTCCTATTCCTTCTTCGATCCGAGGATCCGGTACTGATGACAGAGATCCCCACCTCCCGCGCCAGCGCCTTCCACGTCCTGACAGGCCTTTTCGCGCTGCCCGCGGGCGCGCGCATCGGCGCCGGGCCGACCATCGCGGCGCTCGTGCTCGTGGCGATCGTGCTGTCGGCGCTCCTCGCGCCGCTCTACGTGCCCTACGACCCGCTCGCGATGAACGCCATGGCGCGCCTGCGGCCGCCCTCGGAGGAGTTCCTGCTGGGCACCGACCCCTACGGGCGCGACATCTTCAGCCGCGTGATGACGGGCGGGCGCGTGTCGCTCCTGATCGGCATCGGGGCGGCGGCGGTCAGCGTCGCTGTCGGCCTGATGATCGGGCTCGTCGCGGGCTTCTTCCGCACCGCGGACGGCGTCATCATGCGCATCATGGACAGCCTCATGGCGATCCCCGCGATCCTCCTGGCCATCGCGCTGGTGGCGCTGAACGGTCCCTCGCTCGGCTCCGTCATCGTCGCCATCACGGTTCCCGAGGTGCCGCGGGTCGTGCGGCTCGTGCGCTCGGTGGTGCTGAGCGCGCGCGAGGAGCCCTACGTGGAGGCGGCGATCGCGCTCGGCTCGTCGATGCCCAAGATCCTCATCCAGCACCTGATGCCCAACACGCTCGCGCCACTCATCGTGCAGGGCACCTACATCTGCGCCTCGGCGATCCTGATCGAGGCCATCCTGTCCTTCCTCGGGGCCGGCGTCTCGACCGAGATCCCGACCTGGGGCAACATCATGGCCGAGGGGCGGAGCTACTTCCAGATCAAGCCGGGGCTGATCTTCTGGCCGGGGCTGCTGCTGTCGCTCTGCATCCTGTGCATCAACCTCCTCGGCGACACCGCGCGCGACCTTCTTGATCCGCGCATGAAGAAGCGGGAGGGCTGAGCGATGGAATTCCGCAGCCGCGACCTCTCGGACCGTCCGCAGGTCCTGAAGATCCGCAACCTCAAGGTCGGCCTGTCGGGCCGACCGGATGCGGCGCCCGTCCTCGACGGCATCGACATCGACATCCGTGCCGGCGAGACGCACTGCCTCGTGGGCGAGAGCGGGTCGGGCAAGTCGGTCACCTCGCTCGCGGTCATGGGGCTCCTGCCCAAGGACGCGCTCGAGGTGACGGGGGGGATCATCGACCTCGAGGGCTTCGAGATCACAGCCGCGAGCCACGCGCAGATGCGCGACCTGCGGGCGCGGCGCATCGCCATGATCTTCCAGGAGCCGATGACGGCGCTGAACCCGGTCCTGCGCGTGGGCGAGCAGATCGAGGAGGTGCTGAACATGCACACCGATCTGTCGGCCGCCGAGGCCAAGGCGCGCACGCTCGACATCATGGAGCAGGTCCACCTGCCGGACGTGCAGCGCATCTACCAGGCCTTCCCGCACCAGCTGTCGGGCGGGCAGCGGCAGCGGATCATGATCGCCATGGCGCTGGTGCTCGATCCCGACCTCCTGATCGCCGACGAGCCCACCACCGCGCTCGACGTCACGACGCAGCTGCAGATCCTCAAGCTCATCGAGGAGATGCAGGAGCGTCACGGTACCGCCGTGCTCTTCATCACCCACGACATGGGCGTGGTGGCCGAGATCGCGGACACCGTGAGCGTCATGCAGAAGGGCCGGATCGTCGAGCGTGCGCCGATCCGCGAGCTCCTGACCGCGCCGCGCGAGGATTACACCCGCAAGCTCCTGACGGCGGTGCCGAACCTCGCGCCGCGGCCCGCCCGTGCGATGCCGGCGGACACGCCGGTGCTCGACGTGGCGCGGCTCGAGATGACCTATGGCGGCGGGGGATGGTTCCGGCCGTCCGAGGGCGTGCGCGCCGCGCGCGACGTGACCTTCGCCATCCGGCCCGGCCGCACGCTGGGCATCGTCGGCGAAAGCGGGTCGGGCAAGTCCACCGTCGCGCGCTGCATCATGCGCCTGATCGACCCGACCGGCGGCGAGGTGCGCGTCGCCGGGACCGAGATCTCGCGCCTGTCGCGCAGCCGGCTGCGCCCGCACCGCAAACACCTGCAGATCGTGTTCCAGGATCCCTACCGTTCGCTCAACCCGCGCTGGACGGTGGCGCGCTCGCTCTGCGAGGGCCCCATCAATTTCGGCACGCCCCGGGCCGAGGCGATGGCGCGGGCGGCGGAGCTCATGGAGCTCGTGGACCTGCCGCGCGACGCGCTCGACCGCTACCCGCACCAGTTCTCGGGCGGCCAGCGCCAGCGCATCGCCATCGCCCGCGCCGTCGCGATGAAGCCCGACCTGCTCGTCGCGGACGAGGCGGTGTCGGCCCTCGACGTGAGCGTGCAGGCGCAGGTCCTCGACCTGCTCGACGACGTGCAGGCGCGGTTCGGCATCGCGATGCTGTTCATCACCCACGACCTGCGCGTCGCCGCGCAAATCTGCGACGAGGTCGTCGTCATGCAGAAGGGCGAGGTGGTCGAACAGGGCGCGGCTGCCGACGTCCTGTCGCGGCCGCGCCACGAGTACACCCGCAGCCTGATCGAGGCCGCCCCCGGCCGGCACTGGGACTTCGCCAATTTCCGCGCGCTCGAGGGCGCGCCCAGACATCAAGGAGCCACCGCATGAGCGTCATTCCAAAGATCGAATCCTTCGCCGCCGACCTCACCGCGATCCGCCAGGACATCCACGCCCATCCGGAGCTCGGGTTCGAGGAGACGCGCACAGCGGGCATCGTGGCCGAGCTGCTGCGCGAATACGGCGTCGACGAGGTGCACGAGGGCATCGGCGGCACCGGCGTCGTCGGCGTCATCAGGGGGTCGGGCGGCGGCAACCGCCGGGTGGGCCTGCGCGCCGACATGGACGCGCTGCCGATCACGGAAACCTCGGGCGTGCCCTATGCCTCGACCAATCCCGGGCGCATGCACGCCTGCGGCCACGACGGGCATACCACGATGCTGCTCGGCGCGGCGCGCTACCTTGCCGACACGCGCGACTTCGACGGCGCCGTGGTGCTGATCTTCCAGCCTGCCGAGGAAGGGCTCGGCGGGGCGCGGCGCATGATCGCCGAGGGCCTGTTCGAGCGGTTCCCGTGCGACGAGCTTTATGGCATGCACAACGACCCGAATTCCGAGCCGGGCGTGGTGACGGTGACGCCGGGCCCTGCCATGGCGGGCGCGTCCTTCTTCGACATCACGATCCGGGGGACCGGCAGCCATGCCGCCATGCCGCACCAGTCGCGCGACCCGATCGTGATCGGCACCGCGCTCGTCCAGCAGTTGCAGTCCGTGGTCAGCCGCAACACGCCGCCGACGAAGCCCGTGGTGCTGTCGGTCACCACGTTCAACGCGGGCTCGGCCTACAACGTCGTGCCCGACAGCGCGACGATCACCGGAACCGTGCGCTATTTCCATCCCGAGGTGATCGGCATGGTCGAGCAGCGGATGCGCGAGCTGTGCACGGGACTGGGCCAGGCCTACGGCGTCGAGATCGACCTCGACCTGCGCAACGTCTTCGACGTGCTGATGAACGATCCCGACCTGTCGCAGGCCTACGTGTCGGCGGCGTCCGACGTGGTCGGCGGCGACGGCGCGCGCCTCACCGAGGACCAGGTGACGGGATCCGAGGATTTCGCCGACATGCTGCAGGTCGTGCCCGGCGCCTATTGCCGGGTGGGCCACGCGGGGTCGGTGCCGCTGCACAATCCGGGCTTCGTGCTCGACGACGCGATCCTGCCGGTGGGCGCTTCGGTCTATGCCCGGATCGTCGAGACGCGCCTGCCGCTCGGATCCGCCAGCTGACCCGACCGCCCTTTTCCGCCGACCACCCTGCAATGACCGGCCCGGCGTCCGCGCCGCGGCCGGGCCGAGGAGCCCGCCCCATGACGAACCCGCTCGACCTGCCCTTCGACACCGACGAGATGCTCGAGGGGCTGCGGCCCTGGATCGAGACCGAGAGTCCTACCTTCGACGCCGCGGCCGTGAACCGGATGATGGACGTGGTCCAGCACGAACTCGCGGCGCTGGGTGCCATCACCGAACGCATTCCCGGCCGCCTCGGGCTCGGTGACAGCGTGCGCGCGACGATGCCGCATCCGCGCGCGGGGCAGGGGGGCATCCTGCTTCTCGGCCATCTCGACACGGTGCATCCCGTGGGCACGCTCGCGCGGCTGCCGTTCCGGCGGGAGGGCGACATCTGCTACGGGCCCGGGCTCATGGACATGAAGGGCGGGAACTACGTCTACCTCGACGCGCTGCGGAAGCTTCTCGCCGCGGGGATCGAGACACCCCTGCCGGTGACCGTGCTTTTCACCCCCGACGAGGAGATCGGCACGCCGTCGACGCGGGCGCTGATCGAGACCGAGGCGAAGCGCCATCGCTACGTGCTGGTGCCCGAGCCCGCGCGCCCGGACGGGGGCGCGGTGATCGGCCGTTACGCCATCGCGCGCTTCACCCTGCAGACCCGCGGGAGGCCGAGCCATGCGGGCTGGCAATTGTCCAAGGGCCGGTCGGCCATCGCGCGCATGGCCCGCACCGTGGCCGAGATCGAGGGCATGACCACCGAGGACTGCACCTTTTCGGTCGGCGTGTTCCATTCCGGGCAATGGGTCAACTGCGTCTCGTCGGTCTGCGACGCCGAGGTGCTGACCATGGCCAAGACGCAGGAGCTGCTCGACGAGGGAGTGGCCAAGATGCTCGCGCTCAACGTCGACGCGGGCGACGTCGTCATGGAGGTCCGGCGCGGCGTGACCCGCCCCGTCTGGGAGCCGGATCAGCCCGGCACCATGGCGATGCTGGGCCTCGCGCAGGAGATCGCGGGCGAGATCGGCTTCGAGGTCTCGGGCGCCTCGGCAGGTGGCGGGTCCGACGGCAACTTCACCGGCGCGCTTGGCATCCCGACGCTCGACTCGATCGGCGTGCGCGGCCGCGACCTGCACACGCTCAACGAGCACATCTTCGTCGACAGCCTGACCGAGCGGGCGCGTTTCGCCGCGGCACTCTTCTGCCGGCTGGAGGCGTGATGTCGGAGGCCCTGTCCGCGACGATGGAGATCCGCAAGCACGTGGTCGAGACCGACCGCGGCGTCGTCGCCTCGCAGCACCGGCAGGCGGCCGAGGCCGGGGCCGAGGTCCTGCGCGCGGGCGGCGATGCGGTCGACGCGGCGGTCGCCTGCGGCTTCGTCTGCGGCGTGCTCGAGCCGTGGATGTCGGGCCCGGCGGGCGGCGGCGCGGCGATGCACTGGCGCGCCGACACGGGCGAGGCGCATGCGCTGAATTTCGGCATGTGCGCGCCGGGCGACCTCCGGCTCGAGGATTTCCCGCTCTCGGGCGAGGGCGTCGCGGGCGATCTCTTTCCGTGGGACCGCGTGGCGGGCGACGTGAACGTGACGGGCGCGAGGGCCGTCGCGGTGCCGGCGATGGTCGACGGGCTGTCGGCCGCGCATGGCCGCTGGGGCCGGATGCCCTGGGCCGAGCTGCTCCGGCCCGCCATCGATCACGCCCGGGCGGGCATGCGTGTCGACTGGTACGCCGCGCTCGTCATCGCAAGCGCGACCCGCGACCTGGCCCGCGATCCCGACGCGGCGGCGCTGTTCCTGTCCGAGGGGCATTGGCCGCGCCCCTTCGCGTGGACCGCGCTCGCCGACGACCGCATCGCGATGCCGCGCATGGCCGACAGCCTCGACACGCTCGCGCGCGAGGGTGCCGAGGCGATGCATGGCGGCGATCTGGGCGCGGCGATGGCGCGCGACATGCGCGACAAGGGCGGTTACCTGAGTGTCGCCGACCTCGCGCGGAACCGCGCGACGTTCCACGCGCCGCTGCCGGTGTCCTACCGCGACGCGCTCTTCCACGTGATGCCGGGCCTGACCGCCGGGCCGACCTTCGCCGCGGCGATGGCGGCACTCGCGGAGGAGCGGCTGGACGACGCGGCGACCGCGCATCCCGCCTATGCGCGCGCGCTGCGCGCCGCCTACCGCGCGCGGCTCGCCGGCATGGGAGCGGACGGCGAGGTGCCGGCGGCGCCCGGGTCGACCACGCATTTTTCCGTGGTGGACAAGGACGGCAACATGGTCGCGCATACCCAGACGCTCCTGTCGCTGTTCGGCGCGCGGGTCGTGTCGCCCTCGACCGGGTTCCTGATGAACAACGGCATCATGTGGTTCGACCCGGTGCAGGGGCGGCCGAACTCGCTTGGTCCCGGCAAGACCTGCCTGATGAACGTGTGCCCGGCGCTGGGCGCCGCGGGCGGGCGGCGGACCGCGCTCGGTGCCTCGGGCGGCCGCAAGATCGTGTCGGCGGTGGTGCAGCTCGCCTCGTCCTTCGCGGATTTCGGAATGGACCTCGGTGCGGCGTTCGAGCGGCCGCGCATCGACGTGTCGGGCGGCGAGACGATCGTCGCGGATGCCCGCCTGCCGCGGCCGGTCCTCGAGGCGCTCGCGGAGGTCGGGGATGTGCGCGCCGTGCGCCGGACGCTCTTGCCCTATCCCTTCGCCTGCCCGGCCGCGGTGCTCGACGACGGCCGCGTGCGGTCGGGCGCGACCGAGACAATGACCGCCTGGGGCGACGCGGTGGCCGAGCCCGCCTGACGCACGGGGGTCAGGACACGGGATGCGCCCGGCGGACCTTCGGGAGGCCGGGCGTCGTCTCCTCCAGCGCCATGCGCCGCGTCTCGTCGAGAAGCGCGCGGATCATCGGCGGGTGCGGCTCGGCCCTTGGCGCGACGATGCCCACGAGGTGGCCGGGCTGGCCGCCCTCGATGGGAACGGTGGCAAGCCCGTTCCCGGCCGCGAGGAAGGCCGCCACCTCGCGCGGCAGGACGGTCATGCAGCCGCCGCGCGCGGCCTTGGCAGCCAGCACGATCAGCGAGCTCGATTCCACCGATACCAGCGGCGCCGCGCCCGCCTCGCGCAGGTTGCGGTCGATGATCCGCCGGTTCTGCATGTCGGTGGTCAGGAGCCCCAGGTCGCGCCCGTCGAGATCGGCCCAGCCGACCTTGTCGCGCGTGCCGAGGTCGGAGCCCTGCGCGCAGACCAGCATGTAGCTCTCGCGGTAAAGCCGCTCGGTCCGCGTCCGCCCGAGCGGTTCGTTGTCGAGATAGGACAGGCCCGCGTCGATCTCGAGGTTGTCGAGCATGCGCAGGATCTCGTCGGACGTCCGCGACAGGATGGTGAAGGTCACCTCGGGGTGGCGTTCGGAGAACCGCGTGACCAGATCCGCCGCGCAGGTGAGCGCGGTCGGGATCACCGCGATCTTCATCCGGCCCTTCAGGCCCTCACGCGAATGGCGCATCTCCTCGCGCAGGCTGCGCGTGTCGGCGACGATCTGGCGCGCGCGCACCAGCGCCACCTCGCCCTCGGCCGTCAGCCCGCCATAGCGCGACCCGCGCCGGATCAGCCGCACGCCCAGCTGGTCCTCCAGCTGCTTGATCCCCGAGGACAGGGTCGGCTGGCTGATGCCAAGGCTTTCGGCGGCGCGGCCGAAATGACCCTCGGTGGCCACGGCGATGAACATCTCGAGCTTGTCGATCATGGCGGTCCCTGCGGATTCGCGCGTCCGCCGAGGATGCACCGACTGGGGGGCAAACGCCAACCGCCCGGGCGACCGATCGCCGCGGGACCGGTATGGCACATGATGTTCATGAGAAAACTGCGTGTGCGTCCGGCGGCCCGACGCCCTATGTAACGGCTGTCAAGCGAAGGGCCGCCCGGCCGGATTTCCCGTGCCGGGCCGCCGCGAAGGAGACCGTCCATGCCCGATACCGGCACGCCCGCCACGAGCCTCGAAGCCCATGCCACGCGGCGCATCCTCGTCCTCGACGGGGCGATGGGCACGATGATCCAGGCCGAGAAGCCGGACGAGGCCGCCTATCGCGGCTCCCGCTTCGCCCAGCACAACTCGGACGTGGCAGGCAACAACGAGCTGCTGTGCCTTACCCAGCCCGACATGATCCGCGGGATCCACAAGGCGTTCCTCGACGCGGGCGCGGACATCCTCAGCACCAACACGTTCTCGGCCACGCGCATCAGCCAGGCCGATTACGGCATGGAGGACCTCGTGCCCGAGATGAACCGCGAGGCCGCACGGCTGGCGCGCGAGGCCGCCGAGGCCGTGGCGACGCCCGACCGGCCGCGCTGGGTCGCGGGCGCGCTCGGGCCCACGAACCGCACCGCGTCGATCAGCCCCGACGTGAACGACCCGGGCTTCCGGAACGTCACCTTCGACGATCTCGCCGCCGCCTACGGCGAGGCCGCGCGCGCGCTCATCGCGGGCGGCGTCGACCTGCTGCTGGTCGAGACGATCTTCGACACGCTGAACGCCAAGGCCGCGCTCTACGCCATCGAGGGCCTGCGCGACGAGGGCGTCGCGGTGCCCCCGATCATGATTTCGGGAACCATCACCGACCGCTCGGGCCGCACCCTGACGGGCCAGACGCCCGAGGCCTTCTGGGCCTCCGTCAGCCATGCGCGGCCGTTCTCGGTCGGGCTCAACTGCGCGCTGGGGGCGGGCGAGATGCGCCCGCACATCCGCGCGCTCGCGGGCATCGCCGACGCGCGCATCAGCGCCTACCCGAACGCGGGCCTGCCGAACGAGATGGGCGGCTACGACGAGACCCCCGACGAGACGGCGGCGCACCTGGGCGAATGGGCCGAGGCGGGGCTCGTGAACCTCGTCGGCGGCTGCTGCGGCACCACGCCCGAGCACATCCGCGCCATCGCCGCGGCGGTCGAGGGCAAGGCCCCGCGGCCGATCCCGGACCGCGCCGCGCGGCTGCGGCTGTCGGGGCTCGAGCTGTTCGAGAAGGGCGCCGGCGCCGGCGCGGGAGAGGCCGCATGAGCACCGGAAGCTTCATCAACATCGGCGAGCGCACCAACGTCACGGGCTCCGCCCGCTTCAAGAAGCTGATCATGGAGGGCGACTACGCGACCGCGGTCGAGGTCGCCCGCCAGCAGGTCGAGAGCGGGGCGCAGATCCTCGACGTGAACATGGACGAGGGGCTTCTCGACAGCGAAGCCGCCATGCGCACCTACCTCAACCTCATCGCGTCCGAGCCCGACATCAGCCGCGTGCCGGTGATGATCGACAGCTCGAAGTTCGAGGTGATCGAGGCGGGCCTCAAATGCGTCCAGGGCCGGTCTGTCGTGAACTCCATCTCGCTCAAGGAGGGTGAGGCGGCGTTCCTCGAACAGGCGCGCATCGTGCGCCGCTTCGGCGCCGCGGTCGTGGTCATGGCCTTCGACGAGCACGGGCAGGCCGAGACGGCGCAGCACAAGTTCGAGATCTGCGAACGCGCCTACAACCTGCTGACGCGGGATGCGGGTTTCGACCCGTGGGAGATCATCTTCGATCCCAACATCTTCGCGGTGGCGACAGGCATCGAGGATCACAACGACTACGCGGTCGCCTTCTTCGACGCGACGCGCATGATCAAGGAACGTCTGCCGCACGCGCTGGTCTCGGGCGGGCTGTCGAACGTGTCGTTCAGCTTCCGGGGCAACAATCCCGTGCGCGAGGCGATGCATTCGGCCTTCCTCTACCACGCGATCCGCGCCGGGCTCGACATGGCGATCCTGAACGCGGGCCAGATCACCGTCTACGACGACATCCCCGAGGAGCTGCGCGAACGGGTCGAGGACGTGCTGCTGAACCGGCGCGACGATTCCACCGACCGGCTGCTCGCCATCGCCGACAAGTACCGCGACAGCGGCGAGGCGCAGAAGAAGTCCGACCCGAAATGGCGCGAGGCGAGCGTCGAGGAGCGGCTCTCCCACGCGCTGGTGCACGGCATCACCGACCACGTCATCGACGACACCGAGGAGGCCCGCCAGAAGGCGGAGCGCCCGCTGCATGTCATCGAGGGTCCGCTGATGGACGGCATGAACATCGTCGGCGAGCTGTTCGGCGAGGGCAAGATGTTCCTGCCGCAGGTGGTGAAGTCCGCCCGCGTGATGAAGACCGCGGTGGGCCACCTCATCCCCTTCATGGAGGCGGAAAAGAAGGCCGCCGGCGACACCTCGGCCAAGGGCAAGATCCTCATGGCGACGGTGAAGGGCGACGTGCACGACATCGGCAAGAACATCGTCGGCGTCGTGCTTGCCTGCAACAACTACGACGTGGTGGACATGGGCGTGATGGTCCCGACCGAGGACATCATCGCCAGGGCCAGGGAAGAGAAGGTCGATGCCATCGGCCTCTCGGGCCTCATCACTCCTTCGCTCGACCGCATGGTCGAGGTGGCGTCCGAGATGACGCGCGCGGGGCTCGACATCCCGCTGCTGATCGGCGGCGCGACCACGTCGAAGAAGCACACCGCGATCAAGATCGCGCCCGCCTACAAGCACGGCGTCGTGCATGTGGACGACGCGTCCAAGGCCGTGGGCGCGGTGTCGAAGCTCCTGTCGAAGGAGCGCAAGCCGCAATACCTGGCCGAGGTGTCGGACGAATACGCGCGGCTCGCAGGCGGGATGACCACGCGCGAGCGCCCGACGACCCCGATCGCGGCGGCGCGCGCGAACGCCTTCGACCCCGGCGACCACGTGCCGGAGCGCCCGGCGCGGACGGGCATGATCGTGCCCGAGGACATCACCATCGCCGAACTGCGCGACTACATCGACTGGTCGCCGTTCTTCTGGACATGGGAGATGCGGCAGACCTTCCCCGCGATCCTCGACGATCCCGAGAAGGGCGAGACGGCGCGCGAGCTCTACGGGCACGCGCAGGCCATGCTCGACCGCATCGAGGCGGAGGACTGGTTCGCCCCGCGCGCGGCGCTTGCCATCTGGCCCGCGAACCGTGACGGTGACGACCTGATCGTCTGGGCGGACGAGGACCGCGCGACCGAACGCGCGCGGTTCCACATGCTGCGCCAGCAGGCGGACAAGCGCGCCGGGCGCGCGAACATGTGCCTGTCGGATTTCGTGATGCCGGTGGGCACGCCGGACTGGATCGGCGGTTTCGCGGTCACGTCGGGGCCGGAGGTGCACGAGATCTCGGACCGCTTCAAGGCCGAGGGCAACGACTACGATTCGATCCTGGTGCAATCGCTGGCCGACCGCCTGGCCGAGGCGCTGGCCGAACTGATGCACGCGCGACTGCGCCGGGAGTACTGGGGGTACGCCCCCGATGAGGCGGTTCCGAACGAGGCGCTGATCCGCGAGGATTATCGCGGCATCCGGCCGGCGCCTGGCTACCCGGCCTGTCCCGACCATACCGAGAAGCGCACCCTGTTCGAGCTTCTGGACGCCCAGCGGACCACGGGGCTGAAGCTGACGGAGAGCTGCGCCATGTGGCCGGCCGCGGCGGTGTCGGGCTTCTACTTCGCGCATCCCGACGCGGCCTATTTCGGCATCGGCCGGATCGGCCGCGACCAGGTCGCGGACTACGCCGCGCGCAAGGGAATCCCCGTGTCCGAGGCGGAAACCTGGCTCGCGCCGAACCTTGCGTACGATCCGGCGGTGCCGGCCAAGGACGCCCTGCGCCGCAGCGCGTGACGCGCGGGCGCCGGGGTCAGAGGCCCCGGCGTGCCACGTCCTCGGCGAGCTGCGTGACCGCTGCGGAGCGGGCCCGCGCGATCTCGACCGCGCCGGCGCCGTCGGCCATGGGCACCGTGATTGCGAAGGTCCCCGCGCGGTTGCCGCCGCCCGAATCCGGCGCGACGAAGAACTGGCCAGACAGCAGGAAGTCGCCCGCGGCGGTCGCGCGCATGTCGTCGAGACGGACGTCGAGCTTGGCCGCCGCGAAGTCGCGGAATGGCCATGGCTCGGGCGCGGCCTGCGCGCCGGTGATGCGGCTCACGTCGCGCGACAGCTGCAGCGTGATCGCGCGGGCCGGGTCGTCCGCCCAGAGCGGCCCCAGCGCCTCGAGCGTGCCGTCCTCGCGTTCGACGAAGATATCCTCGGACGCCGCGTAGGTCGGCAGCTGCACCTCGACGACCTCGATCGTCGCGTAGCGCGACGGCAGCCGCAGGTCGGGAGCAGAGGGCGGGACGGGGGTGTAGACGTCGCCGCCGCAGGCAGCCACGAAGGTCAGGGCGAGAGCGGCAAGGCCGGTGCGGAAGGTCATGGTCAGCGTCCCAGGATCAGCGAGTTCGGATTGCGTTCGATGGTGCGGGCCAGCCGCTCGATGGCTTCGGCGGCCTCCTGCACCTGGCGGATCGCCGCGCGGGTGTCGCGGGTGAACACCGCGTCCTCGTCGAAGCCCGCGAGCGTGCCCTCCGCCTGCAGCGCGAGCGCGCGCAGCTGCGAGGAGAGCTGCGGCAGCGACTGGCTCGCCTCGGCGATGGCGTCCGCGGCCGAGCGCGCCGAGGCGAGCGTCGCGTTCGCATTCTCGACGATGCCGCCCTCGCGCAGTTCGGCGAGCGTCGCGCGCAGTTCGGCGAGCGCCGTGTTGATCTCGGAGGGCAGCGCGCGGGTCGATTCCTGGTCGAGCAGCCGGTCGGCCGAGGTGATGAGTTCGGACGCGTCGGTCGCGAGCTGGTCGAGCGGCACTTCGTTGGCATTCTCCACCACGCCGCGCGCCTCCTCGACGAGCGCCGGCAGGTCGTCGGCCGCCGCCTGCACGTCCTCGATCGCGGCGACGATGCGGCCCACCGCATCCTGCTGCTCGAGCTCGGTCAGGAAGCCGCTCAGCGTCTGCGTTGCGGTCTGCAGTTCGGTCACGAGGCCCGAGACGCGGTTCGGCAGCGCCTGCACGCCCTCGCTCTCGACCACGTCGCGGGTCGAGGACAGGAGCCCCCGCACCTCGCCCGGGACCGCCTGCACGTCCTCTGACGCGAGCAGCCGGTCGGTTTCGGCAAGCAGCGCCTGCGCCGTGGTCAGGAGGTTCGACACCTCGGCCGAGAGCGATTGCAGCGGCACCTCGCGCGCGTTGGCGAGCACGCCCTGCGCCTCGGCCAGGAGGTCGGGCAGGGCGGAGGCCGCGTCGTTCACCGTCGACACCGCGTCGGTGAGCGTGCCCACGGTGTCGCGTTCCTCGATGCGCGCGATCACGGTGTCGAGCGTCTCGGACGTCTCCTGCAGCTGGCCCACGAGACCGGACACCTGGTCAGGCAACCCCTGCACCGCGTCGCTTTCGGCCACGCCGCGGAACGCGGTCAGGATGCCCAGCAGCGCGTCGGGGCTTTCCTGCAGCGCCTCGCTGCCGATGAGCGTGGTCGCCTGGTTCATGAGGTCGATGGCCGACTGCATGACCTCCTCGATGGGCAGGTCAGACACCCGCTGCAGCGCGCCCTGCGCGGTGGCGGTCACGTCGGTGATCTCGGCCGGTGCGGTGGGCAGGCTCGGATAAGGCTCGGCGGCCCGGTCGAGCGCTGCCTCGGACGCGTCGTCGATCTCGGTCAGCTGGATCTTGAGCCCGCCGGTCAGGATCGAGGCGTTGGTCAGCCGCGCGCGCAGCCCTTCCTCGTCGATGCGTCGCTCGAGATAGTCGAAGAGCGCCTCCGCATCCGCGCCCTCGGGCAGGCCGAAGCGGCCGGGATTGATCCGCGCGGTCACGAGAAGCCGCACCTCGCTGTCGCCGAACCGCTCCTCGTCGACGATGCCGGTCAGGCTCGCCACCTCGCCCACCCGCAGGCCGCCGAGTTCGACCGCCGCGCCCGTCGAGAGGCCCGACAGGTTCTGGTCGAAGATCATCGACACGTCGACCGCCTCGCCCTCGCCCTCGACGAGGTAGTTGTCGCGCGCGGCCTCCTCGTCCGGGAACAGCTCGTAGGTCGCGCCGTAGCGCAGCGGCTCGCCGCCCGAGCCCAGCGTCTCGAAGGTGACGCCGCCCGAGATCAGCGAGGCGAAGGAGGTGAAGTTCAGCTGCGCGCCCGAGGCCCCGAGCGAGAAGCTGAAGCCCGAGATGTCCCAGAAACGCGTCGAGGTCGACACGAGATCGGCGTAGTTCGAATAGATCACCGCGTCCGCGATCACGCCCGCCCCCGTGGCGTCGATCTGCGCCGCGTCCACCATGCCGACCTCGACGCCCTTGTAGATGATCGGGGTCTTGGAGGTCGGAAGCCCGTCGGGGGAGGTCAGCGTGAAGGTGACGCCCTCGTTGTCGGTCAGCACCAGCGGCGCGCGCTCGAGCCCGGTGAAGCTGCGCCGCGCGTCGCCGACGCTGCTGTCCCACGCGCCCTGGATGTAGACGCCCGACAGCACGGTATCGAGCCCAGAGACCCCGCGCGCGCTGACCTCGGGCCGCACGACCCAGAACCGCGCCTCCGTGTCCACGTATTCCGCGATGTCCCGGTCGAGCCGCACGGACACGATCACGCTGTCGAGCGCGTCGTTGAAGCCCACGTCCTCGACCACGCCCACCGCGATGTCGCGGTAGCGCAGCTCGGTCTCGTCGGCGCTGATGCCCGCGGCATTGTCGAAGGCGATCTCGATCAGCGGGCCCTGGTCGGCGTAGTTGCGCCAGGCGACGCTCAGGGCGGCGCCGAGCGCCACCACCGGGATCAGCCAGACGATGGACACCTTGTCCCACAGGCTGCGGCGGCGGCTCTCGATCGGAACCTCGCCGGGCGTGGCGGGGCCGGTGGTCGGTGTGTCGTCGTTCACTGTGCGGTCTTCCGTTCTCGCTCGCGCGCCTTGTCCCAGATCAGGCGGCTGTCAAAGCTCTGTGCCGAAAGCATCGTGAAGATGACCGACAGAGCGAATGTCAAGGCGGCGGGGCCGGGTCGGATCTGCGCCACGGCCGAAAGTTGCACGAGCGCACTCAGGATCGCCACGACGAAGACGTCGATCATCGACCAGCGTCCGATGAATTCCACCACCTCGTAGAGGTGATGGCGCCGGTTCGGCGACATGCGCGATCCGCGCCGCGCCGAGAGCGCGAGGAAGGCCACCGCGATGAACTTGCCCATGGGGATCAGCACGCTCGCGATCAGGATGATCGCGGCGATGCCGTAGCTGCCGTGATGCGCGATCTCGACCGCGCCGCCGATGATGGTGCTCGCCTGGTGGGAGACGAGCGTGTCGGTCACGAGCATCGGGTAGAGGTTCGCGGGCACGTAGCAGATGAGCCCCGCGGCCCACCACGCCCAGACGCGGCTGATGCTGCCCTGGTCGCGCGACACCAGCCGCGCGCCGCAGCGCGCGCACCGCTCCGCGTCCATGGGCCAGACCCGGGCGCAGGCCCGGCAGGTCACGAGCCCGGAATCGCGGGCCGTCAGTCGGGGCGCTTTTCCAGAGATTTCCATACCGACCACGTGCACAGGTAATTGTCGTTGAACATCACGATGAGGACGAGCGCCGAGAACATCCAGAATGCGGGTCCGAACCCGATCTGGGCGAGGTCGGCGACCTTCACCAGCGCCACGGCACAGCCGAGCGCGAAGATCTCCGCCATCGCCCAGGGCTTCAGCTCCTGGCTCCAGCGGAAGGCACGTCGCGCCTGCGCAAAAGGTTTCGCGTCGAAGACGATGGGCGTCAGGACATAGAGGATCAGCACCATGCGGATCAGCGGCACCACCACGATCATCGCGGCGGTCGCGAGCGACAGCGCCGCCATCCGGTTCGACTGGAAGCTCGACGCGACGTCGAGGATCGAGGCGCGGTTGCCGAAGCCCGCCGCGTGGATCTCGAGGAACGGGAAGAACAGCGCACCCACGACCAGGATCAGCGTCGCGAGCGACAACGCGAGGATGCGCGCGCCGGCCTTCTTGCGCGGCGCGATGAGGACGGTGTGGCAGTGCCCGCAGACCGCGCGCTCGCCCTGTTCGGGCATCCGCGCCACGTAGAGCGCGTCGCAGGACGGGCAGCCGATCAGGTCCGACAGGTCGTGATCGCCCAAAGCCTGCGGCAGCGTCCGGTCGGACGCGCGGGCGGCTTCGGCGTGGCTGTGGGCAAGGTCGGTCATCGGGCTGACATTTGTGGCTGGCACACGGGATGTAAAGACGCGGGCGCGCCGCGTGACGTCACGCGCACGTGGGGTGCGGCCCCCGTGCCGGGGCCGCGACAGGGCGGGAGCGCGGGATCGGACCGGTGGTCAGCCGTCCCGGCGGATGGCCTCGAATTCGAGGATCACGCTCACCTCGTCGCCGACGAAGTCGGGCAGCGCGTAGGTCGATCCGAACTCGCTGCGCAACAGGCTCGCCGTGGCCGACACGCCCACCGTCTCCTTGCCGTGGCAGCAGGGATAGGTCGCGACCTTGTTCAGCGTGACGTCGAGCGTGATGGGCTGCGTGACGCCGCGGATGGTGATCTCGCCCTCGACCGTGCCGGTGGTGTCGGTCTCGGCGGTGCCGCCCGTCGCAGTGAAGGTGATCTCGGGATGCGCCTCGGCATCGAGGAAGTCGGCCGAGCGCACGTGGGTGTCGCGCGCCTCGTGGTCGGTGTCGACGCTGCCCGCGCCGATCGTCGCGGTCACGTCGCCCAGCTCGTTCGCTTCCGGGTCGTAGACGAAACTGCCCTGCACGTCGGAAAAGCGGCCGAGGACGCGCGCGTAGCCCGCGTGCATGATCGTGAAGGCGACGACCGCGTGTTCGGGGTCGATGTCCCAGGTGGCGGGCTCGGCCTGCACGGCCGGCGCGGTCAGGGTCGCGGCGGCGACGGCGCAGAGCGCGGTGGCGGAACGGAACATGTCTCTCCTCCTCTTCTTCCGGTAGGGGTCAGGCGCTTTCGCCAAGCGCCCGGTCCTCGGGGAGCGGCAGCGCGCGGTCCTCGGGAATGTCGAAAAGTCCCGTGCGGCGCGACCACGCGCCGGCGCCGGGCAGGGTGGTCAGGACCGCGAGCGGAACCGCGAAGGTCAGCGCGAGCAGGATCGGTGCCGCAAAGGCGATGGCCCATGGCGCATGGTGCCAGAGCCACGCGCAGAGGCCGGCGCCGATCAGCGTCTGCGGCCAGAGCGCCGTCACCGCCTCGTCCCAGCCGAGCCTTTCGCGCGAGCGCTGCTGCACGCTCCATCCGCTGCGCACGCCGAACAGCAGCCCGACCGCGAACCGCGCGAGCGACAGCGCCACCACCGGCGCGGTCAGCATGGACAGGACGATCTCGGCCGCGCCGCCCGCCACGATCCGGGCCCGCCCGCCATAGGCGGCGGCGCGTTCGGGATCGGCCAGCACCTGTCCGATCCCCATGATCTTGGGCATCAGGGTCAGCGTCATCAGGACCGCGAAGAACGCGAGCCCGGTCCAGACCGGCACGCTGTCGAACTGCGCGGGGTAGGCGGCAAGGCCCGCGCCGATCAGCACGAAGGCCATCCAGGCGGGCGCGCTCACGTACATCAGGATCGCGAGGACGAGCTGCACGCGGCTCACGGGCTTCAGTCCCGGCATGTCGAGCAGGCGCAGGTACTGAAGGTTGCCGTTCATCCAGCGCAGCTCGCGGCGGATGAAGTCGACGAGGCTCGGCGGGTTCTCCTCGCGGCTCTCGCTTTCCTCCGCGATCACGCGCACCTCGTAGCCCGCGCGGCGGATCAGCACCGCCTCGAGCTGGTCGTGGCTCAGGATGTGGCCGGAGAGCGGGCCGCGGCCCGGCAGCACCGGCAGCATGCAGTGGCGGGCAAAGGGGGCGGTGCGGATCAGCACGTTGTGGCCCCAGTTCGGGCCGCAATCGGCCTGCCACCAGGCCGAGCCCAGCGTGTAGGACCGCATCCCGTGGCGCATCCCGAACTGGAAGGCGCGGGTGAACAGGCTCTTGGCGGGCAGGCCCGTCACGAGGCTCTGCAGCATGCCGATCTCGGGCGAGGCCTGCATCACGCGCACCATGCGCAGCACGGTATCCCCGCCCATCTCGCTGTCGGCGTCGAGCGGCAGGAAGAACTCGTAGCTTTCGGCGTGGCGCGACAGGAACTCGGCGATGTTGCCCGCCTTGAACCCCGCGTTGTCGGTGCGGCGGCGGTAGGTCACGCGCAGGTTGGGCAGGGCGCGGCGCCAGGCGGCGATCGCCGCCTCCTCGCGCCAGGCGATCTCGGGGCGGTCGGTGTCGCTGAGCACGTGGAAATCGAAACGCCCGGCCCAGGGCGTGCGCGCCAGCTCTTCCTCGAGACGGCGGAGGCGCGCGACCGACGCCTCGGGGTCCTCGTTGCGCAGGGGCATGACGATGGCGGTGCGCGCGGTCACGGGCTCGGTGCCGCGGACCCGGCCAAGCGCGGGCGTCACCCGCAGCGCCGCGGCGTCACCGTGCCGCCGGTCGATGAGGAAGCCCAGGACGCTGTTCCAGATGCCGATCGAGAGCCAGGGCAGCGTCAGGAGGTAGGCCAGGAGCATCGCCGCCTCGGCGGCCGCGATGCCCTCGGGCGACAGGATGGCGGTCATCGCGGCGAAGAGCAGCGCGACCGTGCCCGCGTTCAGCGCGAGGACCAGCCGGCGGCGCGCCGGGATGGACATGCGGGTCCAGTGCAACCGCCGGCGCAGGGCGCGACGGTTGAGGGGCCGCACGATGGTCCGGGCCGGGTCCGGCCGCATGTCTTCCGTATTGTTCAAGGTCACATCCCCGCCGGTGTGTTCCGCCCTACCGGTGTGGAGCGCAAAGCCGAATCGTCCAGTGAATTTTTCGTGCAAAACCCGTGGCCCGGGCCCGATCGGCGTATCCGCGCCCGTTCCCGGGCGCGGACCGCGGGGCCTGCCCGCGCGGCGGGCAGGAGCCTGCCTAGGACGCGCGATCCTCGCGTGCCGCCCGGGGGAAGAACAGCACGTAGAAGACCGGCGCCGCGATCAGCGTGAGGATCGAGGCGAAGCCCAGACCTCCCATGATCGTGACCGCCATGGAGGCAAAGAACGCGTCCCACAGGAGCGGCGTCATCCCGAGGATCGTGGTCGCCGCGGCGAGCAGGACCGGACGCAGGCGCGAGGTCGACGCGTCGACCACCGCGCGGTGGAAGGGCACGCCCGCCTCGCGGGTGAGGTCGATCTCCTCGACCAGCACGATGCCGTTCTTGATGAGCATCCCCGAGAGGCTCAGGAGCCCGAGCAGCGCCGTGAACGAGAACGGCAGCCCGGTGCCCAGAAGCCCGAGCGCGACCCCGTTCACCGCCATCGGCACGAGCAGCCAGATGATCAGCGGCTGGCGCAGCTTGCCGAACAGCAGGATCGAGATCAGCACCATCACGAGGAGCGAGAGCGGCAGCTGCTGGCCGAGGCTCGACTGCGCCTCGGTGGAGCTTTCGTACTCGCCGCCCCACTCCATCCGGTAGCCCTCGGGCAGGGGCATGGATTCGATGGCGCCGCGGATCTCGGTGAAGACCGCGTTGGCGTTCACGCCGGCCGGCACACCGGCCTCGACGGTGATGGTCGCCACACGGTCGCGCCGCTGGAACAGCGTGTCGTGCACCTCGTGGTCGAAGCCGTCGATCAGCTGTTCGAGCGGGATCGAGGTGTTCGCCGCGTCGGACCAGACCGGCTGGTCGACGAGGTGGCTCGCACCGGACGTCGCCGCGCCGGGGGCCCGGACGACGATGGGGATCAGCCGGTCGCCCTCGCGGTAGACACCCGCGCGGGTGCCGTCGGTGGCGATGGCGAGCGCCTGCGACACGTCCTCGCGCGCGATGCCCGCCGTCTGGGCCCGTTCGGCAGCGTAGACCGGCTTCAAAACCAGTTCGCGTTCGCGCCAGTCGGTGCGCAGGTCCTGCAGCTGGTCCGAGGCCTCCAGCATGCGGGTTTCGGCCTCGGCCGCGAGGGCGCGCAGGACGTCCGGGTCCGATCCCGAGAACCGCGCGGCGATGGGCGCGCCGCCCCCCGGCCCGAAGGCCAGCCGCTCGGTGCGGAACTCGCCCTGCGGCAGCGACGCGCGCCCGAACTCCTCGAGCGCGGCGCGGAGCGGCGGGATCTGCTCCAGCGTCTCGGTGCGGATTATGAGGTGGCCGTAGGTCGGCAGGCTCTCCTCCGGCGCGTAGGTCAGCATGAAGCGCGAGGCGCCGCCGCCCACGAAGGTCGCCACCGACACCACGTCGTCGCGCCCCCCGAGCCAGTCCTCGATCACGCCCATGTCGTCCGCGGTGCGCTCGATCTGCGCGCCCTGCGGCAGCTTGTAATGCACGTAGAAGAGCGGCGTGTTGCTGTCGGGAAAGAACTGCTGCTTGACCATGCCGAAGCCGACGTAGCAGGCTGCGGTGACCCCGATCAGCGCGACGACAACGAGCCAGCGCAGCCGGATCGCACCCCGCAGGAGCGCGCCGTAGGCCCGGAAGACCGGCCCGTCATAGGCGCCTGCCGCCCCCTGCGCGCCCCGCTTGAAGAAGTAGTGCGCGAGAAGCGGCGTTGCCGTGATCGCCAGCACCCAGGACAGCAGGAGCGAGATGCCGATGACGGCGAAGAGCGAGAACAGGAACTCGCCCGTGGCGTCGGGCGAGAGGCCGATCCCGGCAAAGGCCATGATGCCGATCACCGTGGCGCCGAGCAGCGGCACCTGCGTCTTGCCCGCCACGTCGCCGGCCGCCTCGCGCGAGGACTTGCCCTGTGCCATGTCGCTCTGCATGCCCTCGGCCACCACGATGGCGTTGTCGACGAGCATCCCCATGGCGATGATGAGCGCGCCGAGCGAGATGCGCTCCATCTCGATGCCGAAGATCGCCATGAAGAAGATCGTGCCGACCACGGTCAGCAGCAGCGTGACGCCCACGACCAGCGCCGCGCGCCAGCCCATGAAGAGGGCGAGCACCACGATCACGATGGCCACCGACATGGCGAGGTTGATCAGGAACGCGTTCGACGCCTCCTCGACCACCACGTGCTGCTGGTAGATCGGGTGCATCTCGACGCCGTAGGGGATGTCGTTGAAGAGCACGTCGATGCGGTCGTCGACTGCGTGGCCCACGTCCACGATGTTGAGGTCCGACTTGCCCGAGACGCCGAGCGTGAACGCCTCCTGCCCGTTGAAGCGGATGATCATGCCCGGATCCTCGATCCGGTCACGGTGCACGCGCGCGAAGTCGGTGAGGTCGATGACCTCGCCGCCGACCCCGATGGTCAGGCCCTCGATCTCCTCGACGCTGTCCGATCCCGCCGGCCGCTCGATGCGGATCGACTGGCCGTTCTGGTCGACCGACCCGGCCGGCTGCACCGCGTTGGAATTGGCCAGCGCGTTGGCGATGGCGTCGGGCGGGATGCCGAGATTGGCGGTGATCGCGGTGTCGGGCTCGACGAAGATCGCCTCCTCGGGCAGGCCCGCCACCTCCACGTCGGCGACGCCTTCGACCGCGAGGATCTCGCGCCGCATGAAGTTCGCGAGCTCGTGCAGTTCCGCGTCGCTGTAGCCGGGCGCGGTGACCGCGTAGAACAGGCCGAACACGTCGCCGAAGCTGTCGTTGACGAGCGACGGCCCCGCGCCCTCCGGCAGGTCGCCCTGCGCGTCGTTCACCCTGTTGCGCAGCTTGTCCCAGATCTGGGGCAGTTCCGTGCCGTCGTAGATCGACTCGATCTCCACGTCGATGCGGCTGACGCCGGGCTTGTTGGACGAGGTGATGGTGTCGACCTCGGCCATCTTCTGGATCGCGCTCTCGAGCGGTTCGGACACCTCGCGCGCGACCTCCTCGGCCGAGGCGCCGGGATACTGCGTGATGACGATGGCGTTCTTGATGGTGAAGGCGGGGTCCTCGAGCCGCCCGATGGTGGCAAAGCCCCAGATGCCGCCCAGAAGGCAGCCGAGCATCAGGAGCCACGTGAGCAGGGCGCGGTCGATGGAGGCGCGGGCGATGGACATGGGCCTACTCCCCGATGCCGGTGAAGCGGCGGACCTGCTGGCCGTCCTCGAGCTGCGGCGCGCCGGTCTCGACGATCTCGGTGCCGGGCTCGGGTCCCTCGACAAGGCTGATGCGCCCGTCGCTGCGGGTCTCGATCCCGACGGGCGTCAGGACCACGGTGCCGGTGTCGGCGTTGTCCTCCGAGGGCCGGTAGACGAAGACGTTGGGCGAGCGGTCGGCGCCGTAGACGAGCGCCGTCTCGGGCACGAGGATGCCGCTGCCCGCGCCGAGGCCCGACAGGGCCGTCACCGTGGTCGACGAGCCGGGCAGCACCCAGTCGCCCGGATCGCTCTGGAAGGCGAGCGTCAGGCGGAAGGTCTGGCCCACATCCGCGGTCTCGGCCTCGAATTCGCGCGGCAGGAGCGGGTAGCGCGTGTCGTCCCCCGGGAACGTCGCGAAGAGCTCCACGTCCTCGCCGCCCGCGGCGCGGCGGAACAGCACCTCGGGCACGTCGATGGCGACGCGCTTCTCGGACATGTCGTGCATGCGCACGACCGGCGTGCCGGCCTGCACGGTCGAGAAGTTGGCGACCATGCGCCGCGCCACAAGCGCGTCGAAGGGCGCGTTCAGCGTGGCGTTCTCGAGCGCGTCCTCGGCATCGGCGACCGCGATCTCGGCCAACTGCGCCTGCGTGCGCGCGTCCTCGCGCTGGACCTCGGACACGGCGCTGCCCGACAGTGCCTCGAGTCGCGCTAGGTCGCGCTCGGCCTTCGAGAGGTTCACGCGTGCCTCGTCGAGCTGGCGGCGGAACGGGTCGAGGTCGAGCCGCGCCACGAGGCCGCCCTCGAGGATCGGCCCGCCCTCGGGCGCGGGGAACTCGACGATCTGGCCGCCCACCTGGAAGGCGAGTTCCACCGTCTCGCGCGCCTCGACGCGGCCGTAGAACTGCCGCGCGATCCGGTCATCGCCCGCCTGCAGGGTCATCAGCTTGGCCGGCCGCGGCGGCGGGGTGGGGTTCGCCGCCTCCTCCTGCGCGAATGCCGCGACGGGAAGGCAGAGCGCGACGAGCGCGGCGGACAGGACCTGCGTCAGTCTGGTCATGAGGGGCTCCGTTCGGTGTGGGGGGCGGTGCTGCCGAAGCGGCCGCCGAGCGCCAGCGACGTGAAATAGTGCGCCATGAGCGCCGGGTCACGCGGCGAGGCGTCCGACACCCAGAGCCGCAGGAGCCCGATGAAGGCGCCGGTGAAAAAATGGGCGTGCACGCGTCGCGCGTCGGGTTCGAGCAGGGCGTCGCCGCAGGGATCGCCGCGCTCGAGGAAGCCCTCGACCAGCGCGGCGAAGCGCCGCTCGGCGGCAAGGCCCGGCACGCCGTCGAAGAGCGCGCGCAGCCGCGCGTCGGCGGGATCGATGTCGGCGAAGACCGACTGCGCGAGCGCCCGCATCCGCTCGGCCGTCTCCTCGGGCGGCGGGTGGTCCATGAGCCGCGCGTGCCGCGCCTCGATCTCGGACAGCAGCAGCGTCAGGTAGGCGTCGAGCATCTGCGGGATGCCGCCGTAATTGTCGTAGAAGGTCTGGCGGGTGACGCCGGCGCGCTTGCACAGCATGCCGACCGAGACGTCCGCGAGCGGGCGTTCCGACAGAAGCTGTTTCAGTGCCCGGTCGAGGCGCAGGCGGGTGCGGCGGCGGCGGATGTCCATGCCGGGCGTTCTGGATCTTTCCTGACACTTGTCAAGAAAATCCTGGCGCCCTGCGGTCCGCGGCGCCTGT
>NZ_JAME01000016.1 GCF_000521865.1 Roseivivax isoporae LMG 25204 | reverse complement strand
CGAAGCTCGCGCCGACCGGCAGGACCGCGCACGCGGTCCGCGTGTCGTTCGGGGCTTGCGCCGGACCCTCTCCTCTCTCTGAACCACAAAAGCGGCCCCGCGCCTCTCCCGACGTGCCTCCGAGGACACGGCGCTCGGCCGAAAGGTTGAGGCGGGTTTTCGGCCGGAGCGCGGGACCGGCCGGGCGCGATCCTCGGGCACAGCCTCCGCCAAAAGGATGAGGGGCATGGCCATTTGGGGGATTTTCGACGCGGAGCTGCCTCGGGGTATCCCGGTGGGGCAACAGAGGAAGCCCCCACGTGTCACCGCTCGACCTTTCCCGGACCGCGCGTCCGGCCGATGCACCGGCGATCGACCTTCTCGGCGTGCGGGTCACGTCGCTGAACCTCGACGCGGCGGTGGCGCGGATATCGGACGCGATCGCACGCGGGAGCAAGGGCTATGTCTGCGCCTGCGGCGCGCACGGCCTCGTGGACAGCCAGCACATGCCAGAGCTGCGCGCGGCCTATAACGGCGCCTTCCTCGTGGCACCGGACGGCATGCCGCTGGTCTGGGAACTGCGCCGGCGCGGACACCGCGACGCGGGACGCGTCTACGGCCCGGACCTGATGCTCGCCATGTTCGCCCGCGGCTACCGGCACGTCCTCTACGGGTCGACGCAGGAGACGCTCGACAAGCTCGAGGCCCGGCTCCGTGCACGCTATCCGCAGGCCCGGATCGTCGACGCCATCTCGCCGCCCTTCCGTGCGCTGAGCGCGGTCGAGGAAGCGGCCATGGTCGACCGCATCAACGCCGCCCGGGCGGACATCGTCTGGGTCGGTCTCGGCGCGCCCAAGCAGGAGATGTGGATGGCGCGCATGCACGACAGGCTCGATGCGCCCATCCTCGTGGGCGTCGGCGCGGCCTTCGATTTCCACGCAGGCAACACGCGGCAGGCTCCGGGCTGGATGCAGCGGAGCGGTCTCGAATGGCTGTTCCGCCTCGGCGCGGAGCCCCGCCGGCTGTGGCGACGTTACGTCCGGGTCGTACCAGGATACCTCTGGCTGCTGGCTTTGCAGCGCAGCGGACTGCGGCGATTCCCGGACCCCGGCACAAACCCGCACGCATGAAGGAGGCATTCCGGCAAGTTCACGCACACAGAGAAGCAACACTTAATCGTTTTGTGACACCTCACTGTCGGACGTATGTCGCGCCGCGGTAGCACGGCGAAGTTCCGCCATACCCGCATGAGTTGTTCACCCCACCTCAAGTATTTGGCGCTGATAGATTTCTCTCAGCGCAAGTCCTTATGTAGCGACTTGCGCATGGCGATCAGGCGGCTTCTTGCCTGTTTTGCGCTGATTGTTGCCTGCGCCGCAATATCTTCTATTTCCTCACCTTCCTCCGCCCAAGTCGTGGATGAAAACGCTTTCGGGGAGATTCCCGTAAGCGACATTCTGCCTGTCAAGGATTTTTCGGCCGCCCCGGTGGGCCGAGTCGATAAGGCTGAGTCTTTAGGGCATCCCTCCAGTTCCGCCTCGCAGCGGAGCATCTTGAGTTCCGGAGGGACAACCAGAATGACAACCTATTATGTTGCCACCACGGGCAACGACGGCGCCGCGGGGACAGCCGCCGCTCCGTTCCGATCCATCCAGCAGGCTCTCGATTCAGGCCTGCGCCCCGGCGACACCGTGGTCGTGAAACCGGGCACCTACAACGAAGCCCTGAACATCTCGACCGGCGGCAACGCTTCCGCAGACGTGACCATTCGCGCAGAGACGCCCGGAACCGTCCTGCTGCGGCCGCCATCGTCGGCGTGGAACGGGATCAGCGTGAACGCGAACCACGTCACCGTGCAGGGCTTCGAGATCGCCAACGCGCGCGGCGACGGGCTCGAGGCCAACAACGTCCACCACATCACCGTGCTGGACAACGTGATCCATGGCAGCGGCGAATCCGGCATCCAGTTCAACTGGTCGGAATTCATCCGCATCGAGAACAACACCACGTACGAGAACGCCTCGGACGGCTGGTTCTCGGGGATCTCGATCTACCAGAACCGCAACATCACCGGCGACACCACGACCGAGGGCTTCCGGACCATCGTCCGGGGCAACGTGTCCTATGACAACGTGACCTATTCGGGCCAGCACACCGACGGCAACGGGATCATCATCGACGATTTCCAGAGCACGCAGACCGGCGGCTACCCGAGCTACACCTACCCGACGCTGGTCGAGAACAACCTCGTCTACCAGAACGGCGGCAAGGGCATCCAGGTCACCTGGAGCGACAACGTCACGGTGCGCGGCAACACAGCCTACCACAACAACCAGGATCTCGCGAACACGGGCACCTGGCGCGGCGAGATCAGCAACTCGCAGTCGAGCGGCAACGTCTTCGTCAACAACATCGCGGTCGCCGATCCGGGCGTGAATCCGAACAACACCGCGCTCGACAACACCTCGTACGGCGGCTACCGGAACGACGTGTTCTTCGGGAACAACCTGACGTTAAACGGCCGTGCCGGCAACGCCTCGGTGCGCACCGACGGCAACAACTCCATGCCCAGCGCGGCCGACGGCAACCTCCTCGGCGTCAACCCGCTGTTCGTGAACGCGCCGAACGACTTCCACCTGCAGCCCAACTCGCCCGCCATCGATGCCGGCACCGATTCCTACGGGCTGTTCGGCGTGGACCTCGACCTGCTGGCGCGGGAACGCGGCGACGTGGACCTCGGCGCCTACGAACTGGGCTCCGGCCCGGTCCTGCCCGATCCCACGCCCGACCCGGAGCCGGATCCGGATCCGCAGCCCGAGCCCGATCCGGACCCGCAGCCGGAACCTGAGCCCGAGCCGGAACCCGAGCCCGAGCCGGAACCCGAGCCGGAGCCGGAACCCGAGCCGGAGCCGGAACCCGGCGCCGGCCAGGGAACAGCCGACGACGGCATGTGGTCCGACAGCGTGACCCCGAACGTTCCGGTGCACACGGACGATCGCGCGCTCGAGGTCGGCATGCGCTTCACCGCCGACGAGGCGGTCGAGATCGAGGGCATCAGCGTCTACCGCGGTGCGGGCGCGGAGGGCCTGCGGTCCGTCACGCTCTGGACCGAGGACGGCACGCGGCTCGCCACGAGCCAGGTGGCCGAGACCCCGGGCGCGGGCTGGCAGCACGTCACCTTCGACAAGTCGGTGCAGCTGCAGGCCGGCGAGAAATACGTAGCCTCGTACTTCACCACGGACGGCAAGTACGCGGTGAGCACGAACTACTTCACCGAGCACACCGACGGCGGGCCGATCAGCGTCGACGAGGATGCCGGCGTCTACCGCTACGGCAGCTTCAGCGGCTTCCCGACCGCGTCCTACGATTCCAGCAACTACTGGGTCGATGTCATGGTCGCGGGCGCCGACGAGGTGCGCGAGGATGACGGCGCCGGCACGCCGGCCGACGACGTGATCGGCCAGGCGGGCGTCGCACGCTTCGCGCAGCCCGATGCCAACACCTGGCACCGGGTGACCTTCGACGAGCGGCTCGACGATCCCGTCGTGGTCATGAACGCGATGTCCGACAACGGCGCCGACCCCTACGCCATCAGGGTCCGCAACGTCGATTCCACGGGCTTCGAGTACCAGATCGACGAGTGGGACAACCTCGACGGCGCGCACATTGCCGAGGATATCGGCTGGGTCGCTATCGAGCAGGGCACCCACACGCTGGCCGACGGCCGCGTGGTCAGCGCCGGGCACGCCATGGCCGGCGAGAACTGGACAACGGTGTCCTACGGGCACGACTTCGACACGGCGCCGGTGGTGCTGGGTCAGGTCGTGGGTACGCAGAACGCGCATGCGGTCACCGACCGGATGACCGTGACCGAGACCGGCCTGCGCGCCCGGGTGGCGGATGCCGAAGGCTCCACCGCCACGGTCGCCCGGACCGGCTTCGACTGGATCGCGATGGAGGCGACGGACGACGGCGCCACTGGCGCGCTCGCCGGCAAGACCGGCCGCACAGTCGACCATGGCGGTCACGTCGTCGACTTCGACGGCACCTTCGCGGACGACTTCGCCTTCGTGAGCGACATGCAGACCCACCGGGGTGCCGACACCTCGACGCTCGTCGCGAACGTCCTCGGCGACCAGAGTGCGCTCCTGCGCGTGGCCGAGGAGACGACGAACGACGCCGAGACCGCCCATACGGACGAGGTCGCGGGCTACGCGGGCTTCGAGATCGGCCTGATCTCCGGCCTCGCGGACGACCTGCCGATCTGATCACGCGACGCGGGCGCGGCCGGGCCATCCGGCCGCGTCCCCACCCGGCGGCTTCGCCGAAAGTGCCCCCTCCGGCGCTTTCGGCGGCCCGGGTACCCCTCCCCTGAACAATCGGATGAGGCGGGCTGCCCGATCGGCGGCTTTCGCCGGAGAACGTTCTCTCCGACCGTCCCGCCATGACGATGCCGCAGGCCGATCTTTCCGGTCGCGTGCGGTGAGCATCGGAGGGACAACGTTTGGCGATACGTGATTGCGACATCGCGCCGACGGCGCGGATTTTTCAACCCGATCTTGTTAATCTCTACGGCTGCAGCATCGGCGCGGACAGCCGCGTCGGCCCGTTCGTGGAAATCCAGTCGGGATGCGTCATCGGCGCGCGCTGCAAGGTGTCCTCGCACTGCTTCCTGTGCGAGGGCGTGACCCTGGAGGACGAGGTGTTCGTCGGCCACGGCGTGATGTTCACCAACGACCGTTTCCCGGCCAGCACGAACCCCGACGGCAGCCTCAAGGGCGCGGCGGACTGGGTCTGCGAGGAGACGCTGATCTGCCGCGGCGCCTCGATCGGATCGAACGCGACCATCCTGCCCGGCCTGCGCGTCGGCGTGGGCGCCCTGGTGGGCGCGGGCGCGGTCGTGACGACCGACGTTCCCGATCACGCGATCGTCGCCGGGGTGCCGGCGCGCGTCGTGGGCGACACCCGCACGCAGCCGGCCGCGACCGAGCTGCGGCAGGCCGCCGGGATGGTGCGGTCATGATCTCGGTCGGAATCGCCGGATACGGCTACTGGGGTCCGAACTTGGCGCGGGCCGTCGCCGAAAGCGGGCTCGCCAAGGTCGAGATGATCGCCGACATGGCGCCCGCCGCGCTGGAACGCGCCGCCCGGCGCCATCCCGCGGCCCGGATGACCGCGGATATCGGCGAGATGATCCGCGACCCCAAGGTCGACGCGATCATGATCGCGACACCCGTCCACACCCATTTCCCGCTCGCCCGAGAGGCGCTGTTTGCGGGCAAGCACGTGCTGGTCGAGAAGCCCATGACCGACGATGTCGGGCAGGCGCGCTTCCTCGTCGAGGAAGCGGCCAGGCGCGGCCGCGTACTGATGGTCGACCACACCTTCGTCTACACCCCGGCAGTGCGGGCGATCTCCTCGATGATCGCCGCGGGCGAACTGGGCGAGGTCTTCTACTACGACTCGACCCGTGTGAACCTCGGGCTCTTCCAGCGCGACGTGAACGTGATCTGGGACCTCGCGGTGCACGACTTCGCCATCGTGGACCACCTGCTCGACCAGCGGCCGGTGGCGATCTCGGCCTCCGCCGCGCGCTTCGTGCCGGGCAGCCCCGAGAACATGGCCCAGCTGACCGTTCACTACGACGGCGGCGCCATGGCGCACCTGAACGTCAACTGGCTCGCGCCGGTGAAGATCCGCCAGACGCTGATCGGCGGCAGCCAGAAGATGGTCGTCTGGGACGACATGCAGACCAGCGAGAAGGTCAAGGTCTACGACCGCGGCGCCTCGCTGAGCGAGGCCGGCCCCTACGAGCACATGGTGTCCTATCGCCTGGGCGACATGCACGCCCCTGCCCTCTCGACCAAGGAAGCGCTGCTGACCGAGGTCGAGGAATTCGTCCGCTGCGTCGAGACGGGGGCTGCGCCCCTCACGGACGGCCATGGCGGCCTGCGGGTGGTCGAGATGCTCGCCGCCGCGTCCCGGTCCTGCGCGCTGCGCGGACATCCCGTCGACCTCACGACCCTCAAGGTGGCTTCATGACCGTTCCCTTCCTCGATCTCAAGCGGCAGTACGCCGGGCTCGTCGACGAGCTCGAGGCGGCCGCGCTGGCCGCGCTGCGGAGCGGCGCCTACGTCCTCGGCGAACCTGTGGAACGGTTCGAGGCGGCCTTTGCCGCCTATTGCGGGACCCGGTTCGCCATCGCCACCAGCACCGGCACCTCGGCGCTGCACCTGGCGCTTCTGGCCGCGGATATCGGTCCGGGCGACGAGGTCATCACCGTGCCGACCACCTTCGTGGCGACCTCGGCCGCGGTGATCTATGCCGGTGCCACGCCGGTCCTGATCGACGTGGACCCGGTCACGCTGACCATGGATCCCGCGCGCATCGAGGCGGCGATCACGCCGCGCACCAAGGCGATCCTGCCGGTCCATTTTCACGGCCGGCTGGCCGACATGGCCGAGATCTGCCGCATCGCAGATGCCCACGGGCTGACGGTGATCGAGGATTCGGCGCAGGCCCACGGCGCACGGCGCGGGGGCACCCGGGCAGGCGCCTTCGGCGCCATGGGATGCTTCAGCTTCTATCCCGGAAAGAACCTGGGCGCGGCCGGCGAAGGCGGTGCCGTGACCACGGACGACCCGGACCTCGCCGCTCGCCTGCGCGCGCTGCGCGACTGGGGCCAGAGCGAAGCGCGGTCGGTGCACACGTTGCACGGCTTCAACTACCGCATGGATGCGATCCAGGGCGCGGTGCTGGACGTCAAGTTGCGCCACCTCGATGCCTGGAACGCTGGAAGGCGCCAGGTCGCACGCGAATACGGGGCGCGGCTCGGCGACGGCGTGGGCAAGCCCCTGCCCTCGACCTTCGAGGATCACGTCTGGCACGTCTACGCCATCACCACCGACGACCGCGACGGCCTGCGCGCCGCGCTGACCGAGGCGGGGATCGCCACCAACGTGCACTATCCCCGCCCAGTCCACCTGCAGCCGGCCTATGCGCATCTCGGCAACGGCGTCGGCAGCTTTCCGGTGGCCGAGGCCTACGCGACGCGCACGCTGTCGCTGCCGATCTTCCCCGAACTCATGGCGCGCGAGATCGACCGCGTGGTCGACGCCGTCAACGCCGCCGCCCCGGGCCGCAGCGCCCGGCGCGCAGAACTGAAGGAAGTTGCCCAATGACCGATCTCGGCAGGATCGAAGGCGCCCGCGTGCTCGTCACCGGCGGCAGCGGCTTCGTCGGCTCGCACATCGTCGACCAGCTCGTCGCGGCGGGAGCCGCCGAGGTGGCGGTGATCGACAACATGGTCCGGGGCCGGCGCGCGAACCTCGCCGCCGCCCTGGACAGCGGGAAGGTGCAGCTGGTCGAGGGCGACATCCGCGACCGCGCGCTGATGGACGGCCTGATCGAAGGCCGGGACATCGTGTTCCACCAGGCCGCCCTGCGCATCACCCATTGCGCGGCGGAACCCGACCTCGCGATGGAGGTCATGGTCAACGCGACCTACGACATCCTGCAATCCTGCGTCCGCCAGAAGGTGAAACGCGTGGTCATGGCGTCGTCGGCGTCCATCTACGGGCTCGCGCAGACCTTCCCCACGCCCGAGAGCGACAACCCCTACGGCAACCGCACGCTCTACGGCGCGGCCAAGAGCCTGGGCGAAGGGCTCCTGCGCAGCTTCAACGACATGTACGGGCTCGACTACGTCGCGCTGCGCTACTTCAACGTCTACGGCCCGCGCATGGACCTGTACGGCAAGTACACCGAGGTCATGATCCGGTGGATGGAACGCGTGGCCGCCGGGCAGCCGCCCATCGTGTTCGGCGACGGCCTGCAGACCATGGACATGATCAACGTCCGCGACGTGGCGCGCGCCAACATCCTTGCCGCGGCGAGCGACGTGACCGACCGCGTCTACAACGTGGGCTCTGGGACCGAGACCTCGCTCCTGCAGCTCGCGCACATGATCGCCGCCGCCATGGACCGCGAGGGACTCGTGCCGGAACACGCGCCCGAACGGTCGGTGAACCCGGTCCCGCGGCGCCTGGCGGACGTCAGTGCGGCTGCGCGCGACCTGGGCTTCACCTACCAGATCCCGCACGACGAGGGGATCCGCGACCTGGTGCGCTGGTGGCAGTCCGAGCGTGACGCGCTCGCCGCCAGGGATGCCGCCGAATGATCCCCATCGCGAAACCCCTGCTCGGCCCGGAAGAGGCCGAGGCGGCCAGCCGCGCGGTGCTGTCGGGCTGGGTGTCGCAGGGCCCCGAGGTGGCGACCTTCGAGGCAGAGTTCGCGCGCTATGTGGGCGCGGACTTTGCCTGCGCGGTGTCGAACTGCACGACGGGTCTGCACCTCGCGCTGCTCGGCGTGGGCGTGCGGCCGGGCGACGAGGTCATCACGGTCAGCCACTCCTTCATCGCCGGGGCGAACGCGATCCGGCAATGCGGGGCCATGCCGGTCTTCGTGGACATCGAGACGGACGGCTACAACATCGACCCGACCGCGGTCGAACTGGCGATCACGCCGCGCACGCGGGCGATCCTCGTGGTCCACCAGATGGGCATGCCCTGCAACATGCCCGCGATCCTGCGCGTGGCGCGCAACGCGGGCATCCCGGTCGTCGAGGACGCAGCCTGCGCCGCCGGGTCCGAGATCCGGCTCGGAGACACGTGGCGCCGCATCGGCCATCCGCTCGGGGACGTCGTCTGCTTCTCGTTCCATCCGCGCAAGGTGATCACCACCGGCGAGGGCGGGATGCTGACCACGAACCGCGCCGATCTCGATGCCGCGTTCCGGCTGCTGCGGCAGCACGGCATGTCGGTGTCCGACACCGCGCGGCATTCGAGCCCGCAGGTCGTGTTCGAGGACTACCCGGTCCGCGGGTTCAACTACCGCATGACCGACATCCAGGCCGCCATCGGCCGGGTGCAGCTGACGCGCCTGCCGGGCATCGTCGCGCGCCGCCGGACGCTTGCCACCCGCTACGGCGAAAAGCTCGCGCTGGTGCGGGGCATCACCGCGCCAAACGAACCCCGCTGGGCCCGGTCCAACTGGCAGAGCTACTGCGTGCGGCTGGCCGAGGGCATCGACCAGAAGGCGCTGATGCAGGCGATGCTCGACCGGGGCGTGGCGACGCGGCGCGGCATCATGAACATGCACCAGGAAGCGGCGCACGGCGACCTGCCCACGGTGAAGCTTCCCCGGTCGGTATCCGCCCGCGACACCGCGATCCTGCTTCCGCTTTATGCGCAGATGACGGACGCCGACCAGGACCGGGTGCTGTCTGTCCTCGACTCGAGCCTCGCCGCGGTACGGCGCCGCCGCACGACGCGTCCATTAGGCCTGGTCGACACGCCCTGATGAAGCGGCGCCCCGTCCGGCCAGCGGCCGGGCGGGGTTTCCAGCGACGACCGTGTCCGGCGGCACGTCCCGGACGACGACCGATCCCATGCCGACCAGCGCCCGGTCCCCGATCGTGACGCCGTTCCGGATGGCGCTGCCGCTGCCGATGTAGCAGCTGTCACCGATGGTCACGCCGCCCGCGATGACCACGTTGGCGCCGATAACGGAATGGTCACCGAGACACACGTCATGGTGGATTATGGAGCGCGGCATCACCAGCACATGTCCGCCGATCGTCGCGTTCGAGGTGACCAATGCCCCGGAATAGAGAACGCTGCCGGTACCGATTCGCGCCTGGGGAGAAAGCTCTGCCGAGGGATGGACGAAGATCCCGAATCGATCCGCGGGGATGCCCGACCGGGCGATGATCGCGGCGCGCAGGCGGAAGGTCCGTTCGGAGGCGATCAGGCAGAGGAAGTGCGCATCTGGGAAATTTTTCCAGCAACTTACCGGCAGAACGGGCACGCCGAGAAGGTCGCGGTCCCGCCATGCCTCGCCGTCGTCGAGGATTGCCGGCAACGAGAACGAGGTCCGCAACGAATCGATGATCTCGCGGCTGTTCCCGCTGGCGCCCATGAGAATCACGCTGGACCCGGCGGGGGTCACGCTGGCTGACCCAGAGTCAACTGAGGCGTTTGCTTCCAAATTCAAGATACAATCCTAAGTTGATTAATTGCTCTCATCATTGCTTCAAGTTGTAACAATAAGCGCTTGGGCGTTCACTTCTTAAGGAAGTCTGCAGAGAAGGAATCCTCGGCGCCAGAGTTTTCGAGTAACACTTTGTTAACGGTTGGTCGCCTCGCCGGGCGGAAGGTCTCGGTGTGATTTGAGAGGCAACAGAAACCGTTGTGTATCGTTGTTGCAAGCGGGGGCCTATTTTTCAGGAGGCTTGAAAAAAACTTCGTGCCGGCATCGTTCTGACAGAGGGGATTATGTCGCTTGCTGGCGCAGACGCATTTCGAATTAAGCGCGCGTTTTTGCGCATTGGAGAATTTGAAACCATGACGAGCCTTGCGGGAGCCAGCTATATGCGGCCGACCGGTGCCGCCAAGACGATCTCAGGGATGGACCGGGACGGTAGCCGTTCCTTGTCACGAAAGATCATAAGCATGATCTGTGAACATCAGTTCGAGCGGGAGATCCTCGCCCGGACACTCGAAGCGGTATTTCCCGAAGCGGAGATACGCCATTTCGGGTCGCCAGCGGAATGGGAAGCCGAGCGATCTCGGGATGCCGAGAATGAGATCGTCCTCTACAATATCGGAGATCGGTGCATCTCCGACAACGAGACCAAGTCGGAACTCAAGAAGTTCATCCAGAAGACGGGCGACAGCCGCGTCATCGTGATTTCGCGCAACGACGATTACATGGCGGTTTTCGACGCCATCGATTGCGGTGCGTCGAGCTACATCTCGTCCGGCGTCGGGTTCGACGAACTGGTCGAGGCGATGCGCCTGTCGTCGTCCAAGAGCGTCGTGATTCCGCGGCGCAGCATGATGGCGCTGAGAGGGGCGATGCCTGCTCCGACGCCGTCCGGGCCCGGGCTCGAGCGCTACTTCACCGAGCGGCAGCTCGCGGTGGCGCAGGCGCTGAAACGCGGCGCGGCGAACAAGACGATCGCCTACGAACTCGGCCTCTGCGAAAGCACGGTCAAGGTCCACATCCGGACGATCATGCGCAAGCTGAAGGCGACCAACCGGACCCAGGCCGCCTTCAGGTTGAACGAACTCGACAACGGCAGCACCGACATCGACCTCGCACCGGACGACTGACCGGCAGGTCATGCCCCTGCGCGCTGGCGCAGGGGCAGTCGGCTGACGAGCCGCCCGGCAAGGGCGGCTATTTCCGACGCCAGCGGATTTCCCACCACGAACAGGCAGGCGCACCATGCGCCTGCCGCTCCTCCCAGGGCGAGGCCGGTCAAGGCCATGCCGGGGTCCCGTCCTGCCGCCAGCACGACGGCCATGGGAACAGCCGCGGCCGCGACCGTCACCGCCCCCGCCCGCGCGAGACCCGCCCCCAGCGCCCGGATCTCGAACCCCGCGTGGCGCTTTGCGAGCCACAGCATGGCGGCACCCTGAACGACGTTCACCGGCACCAGCGCCCACGCGACCGCAGACAGCCCGAAGGTCGAGGCGACGGCCAGCGCGCTCATGGAAAGCGGGACGAGCACCGCGTTCAGGAGGGCGAAGTCCCGGATCCGCCCCATCGACACCAGCAGCGGAAAGATCAGCGTCGCGGGAAACAGCGCCATGCCCGCCACCGCCGTCACCTGCAACAGCGGCACGACCGCGGTCCACTGGGCGCCGAGCATGATCGCGACGATGGGATCGGCGAGGATGGCGAGACATGCGAGCGCCGGCCACTGGAAGGATGCGATGATCGTAAAGGCCGTGACGCAGGGCTGCCGCAGGTCGCCGCCCTCGCGCAGGCGCGCGGCGAAGGTGGACAGGACCACCGGCTGCGCCGCGCCGAGCAGCACCTTGTCGGGCAGCTGGGTCAGCGACACCGCGCGGGAAAAGACACCGACGGCGCCGAATCCGAGCAACCGGCCGAGCAGGAGCCGCGGCATGCTCTCGTTCAGGATGCCAAGCAGTGTCACCAGCGTCGACCAGAACCCGAACGGCACGATCTGCCGCCACGCCGCCAAGGCCGGGCGGAAGGCCTCGGGCGCGGGCCGGGCGATCAGCGCACCGATGGCGGCGACCGCCGCGGTCGCAACCGACCCCCACGACAGCGACACCGCGCCCCAGCCCGCGGCTGCCAGCGCGATGGCCGTCAGCACTCCCGCCAGGTTGGCCGAGATGCCGATGACCGCGACTGCGCCGAATGCCATGTCGCGCCGCAGGAGCGCCAGCCGCACGCCGCTGATCGGCGCGAAGAGAAAGCCCAGCGCGGCCACCTGGAGAAGCGTCGCGATCTCGGGCGATCCGTAGAACCCGGCGACCCAGCCCGCGCCCGTAAAGACCACGACCCCGAAGACCGCGGACAGGAGCGTGACGATGGTCGCGGCGCTGCGCACGATCACCGGCGTCAGGTTGCGCTCCTGCACGATGCAGGCGGCGACGCCGAAATCGCGGAACGTCTCGATCAGGATCACCGCCGCGCTGGCGACCAGGAACAGGCCCACCTCGGCGGGCGTCAGCAGGCGCGACACGATCACCATCATGCCGACGCTCAGAAGCGTGCCGACCGACTTGTCGGCGAAGGCCAGGAAGAGCGAACGGCGCATGGTGGCAAAACTCCGGAGGAGATGGACCGGGCGGGATCGCCCGGAATCAGCGGCGCGCGATGCGCGACGTCATGGGCCAGGTGACGGCCGCGGCCAGCTGCCGGGCGCGCCTGCGGCCCGCCGGTGGCAAGAGCCGCCGGCCGAGCGTGTCGCGCAGGTGCCGCGCATAGCCCATGCCCGGTGCCGCCGGCACCGCTGGCCGCAGCGCACCGGCGCCCACGGCGGCAAGCGCGCGGTCGACGAGGCGCAGCGCGCGGTCCCGCAGACCGGCGCGCGGCGCCACCGTCCCGAACGGCGGCTGGCCGCACCGTAGAAGGATGTCGTCGAACCAGGCACGGTACGCCTCGGCCGACCGCACGGGCACGTCATGCACGCTGGTCCCACCCCTGGGCGCAGGACCCGACGCCGCCGGGGCTCCTCTGGCGAGCCCGGACAGCAGCGCGCGGACGTGGCGCAGTTCGACATGGTCGGCATCGGGATAGCGGTCGCGCAGCGACAGCGCGTGATCCGTGCGCCCGTCCGCCACCAGTGCGGCGAGGTAGAGCGCCCATTCCGCCGGATCGGGCCGCGTCGCGCCGTAATCGGCGAGCGTCGTCGCGATCATCCGGGCCAGCCGGTTGACCGCAGCACCCGCGCGCCCGGTCTCGAGATCGCAGAGCGCGAGGCCGTACTGTGCCTCGGGCAGGTAGCCGACATAGCCGAGCGCGGTCTGGTAGGCCGCGCGCGCCTCGCCCGGTTCGCCGCGGGCGCGCTTGCGAGCGCCCTCGCGCAGTGCGACTCGGTCGAGACCGGTGGCCGGCAGATGGCCATGGCGCGTGCCCTCGGCCGCGATGCGCAGGGGCTCGAACGGACCGGGCTGCACGATGCAGTCTCCCGGGCGCAGGCGGCGGTTCAGTTCGAACCATTCGCGGATCTGCGTTCGGTGCGCCAGCGTGTGGCGCGCATGGACCAGGTCGTGCCCGGCGGCGATCACCGCGCGCATCCGGTCCTCGTCGCGGAACATGGCATCGACGCGGTCGAGCACGTCGGACGCATCCGCAAGAATGCAGTTCTCACCGTCGCGGAAGCCCGCCGCCTCGAGCACCGGCGTACGCTCGGCGACCAGCAGACAGGCCGAACCCGGGATCTCCAGATGCTTGCGTACCAGTTCGTGGCCCATCGTACCGCAGGCCGGCGACAGCCAGCTCGCGTTCAGGGCGCGGGCATAGCTTTCGCCCGCGAGCATCCGTCGCGCACCGCCGTCCTCGTAGCGGAAGGGCGGCGTCACGAGGCTCGGATAATGCGCCGCAAGCGTCTCGTGCACGGCCTGCCGCCAAGGATAGAGCCCGTAGGCCTGTCCCGTCAGCATCACCGGCACCACCTTCTGCTGGCCGTAATCGCGGAACACCTCGGGGTCGATGAAGTTCGGCCAGACGAAGGTCCGCTCCGCCAGCGTCGGCATGTAGGCCGGAGTCGCGGTGCCGATCGCGAAGACCGTCTCGATCCCCCAGTGCTCCATGTCGGACAAAAGCCCCGCCCGCCGGTCGCACCACGGATCGCCGTTGTGCAGGGCGACCTTCGGCACGTCCGGATGGGCGCCGGTCCCGGTGATCCGGATCCGGCGCGAGCCATGCGTCCGGTAGCCCGCCTCGAACAGCGCGAGATCGGGCCGGACCCTGTCGCACACCTCGGCGTAGTCGCAATCCTCTGCGATCACGGTCACGTTGAAGCTGTGCGCGAGGCACCGCACGTGGTGCTGCATGTGCAGCGCCAGGAACCCCGACGCCGCGCCGTTCGGCCGGTGATCCCACTGGAAGAACACCAGCCGGGGCTTGGGATCGGGGCGCGTGGTCATGGCAGCGCCGCGTGGGTCGTCCCGTTCGCGCGCGCCGCGGCGGTCGTGCCGCGGACGTGGTCCACCGCAACACGCCGGGGCGTGGCCGAGGCGGCGGCACGGGTCAGCACCTCGTCGAAATGCTCGATCGTGCGGATCAGACCCTCGCGCAGCGCGATCTTCGGCTCCCATCCCAGCAATTCCTTGGCGCGGGTGATGTCCGGCCGGCGCTGGGTCGGGTCGTCCTGCGGCAACGGCCGGTAGACCATGCGCGACTGGGACCCGGTGAGCTCGTTGATGATCTCGGCCAGCTCGCGGATGGTGAACTCGCCGGGATTGCCGAGGTTGATCGGCATCGGCGTGTCGTCCGGTGCGTCCATCAGCGCGCGGAAGCCGCGGATCAGGTCCTCGACATAGCAGAAGGACCGCGTCTGCTGGCCCTCGCCATAGAGCGTGATCGGCTCGCCCTTCAGCGCCTGCACGATGAAGTTCGACACCACGCGGCCGTCATAGGGGTTCATCCGCGGCCCGTAGGTGTTGAAGATGCGCGCCATGCGAATGTTGACGCCGCATTGCCGCTGGTAGTCGAAGAACAGCGTCTCGGCGCAGCGCTTGCCCTCGTCGTAGCAGGAGCGCGGGCCGATCGGGTTCACGTTGCCCCAGTATCCCTCGGGCTGCGGATGCACGCGGGGGTCCCCGTAGACCTCGCTGGTCGACGCCTGGAAGATCTTGGATTTCGTGCGCTTGGCGAGGCCCAGCATGTTGATGGCGCCCATGACGCTGGTCTTGACCGTCTGCACCGGGTCGGTCTGGTAGTGCACGGGCGAGGCCGGGCAGGCGAGGTTCCAGATCTCGTCCACCTCGACCCAGAGCGGCACCGTCACGTCGTGGCGCAGCATCTCGAACCGGGGATGGTCGAGCAGGTGGCGCACGTTCTCGCGCGCCCCGGTCTGGAAGTTGTCGACGCAGAGCACGTCGTGGCCGTCGTCGAGCAGGCTCTCGCAAAGGAAGGAGCCGAGGAAGCCCGAGCCTCCGGTGACGAGAATGCGCTTGGTATCGAGCATGGTGTCGGTTCCCTTGAATGAAGCATGGCACCGCGCGTCGGGGACGCGAAGCGGCACCCGGTCGTGGATCAGTACGCGCCACGCCGGCCGAGCACGGCCGAGAAGGTGCGCAGGAGGATCGAGAGGTCGCCCCACAGGGTCCGCCCCGCGATGTAGTAGTCGTCCAGCGCCTGCTGGGTGGCGAGGTCGGCGCTGCTGCGTTCCGATATCTGCCAGAGCCCGGTCAGCCCCGGCACCACCGAGGCACGGCGGGCGCGGAACGCCGCGGGCATCGCCGCCAGGTGATATTCCGGGAAGGGCCGCGGCCCGACGAGGCTCATGTCGCCGCGCAGCACGTTCCAGAGCTGTGGCAGCTCGTCGAGGCTCGACGCCCGCAGGAACGACCCGACCATGGGCAGGATCCGGGGATCTCGGCGCAGCTTGAAATGCGTCTCCCATTCGGCGCGCGCGGCGGGATCGCGGGCCAGCAGGTCCGCCAGCATCCGGTCGGCGTCGAGGTACATGGTGCGCAGCTTCAGAACGCCGATGCGCCGCCCGTTCAGGCCCTCGCGGACCTGCACGTAGAAGGCCGGGCCGGGATCCACGCACTTGATGAGGATCGCGGCAAGCCCCACGACCGGCAGCGCGACGAACATCGCGGGGATGGCGATGAACAGGTCGAGCGCCCGCTTGAGCGCGGCGTGCCCGGTCGGAGCCTGCGGACGGGCGAGGCAGATCCCAGCCGCGCCACCGATCTGCGCGGGATGCAGGCCGGTCAGCTCAAGTTTCGGCAGGTCGGCGGTCAGGACCACGGTGCGGCCCGAGTGCGACAGCGCCTGCAACGTGCCCGGATCCGGCATGTCGCGCCCGGCCCAGAGCACGGTGCGGGCCTCGAGGATGTCGGACACCGGAACGTAGCCGAGCCAGCGCCGCGCCAGCAGTTCGCGCGCGAGCTCGGCCATCTTGTCCGGATCGCCCATCAGGACGACCGGTTCGCCCCACGCGCCACGGGAGGCCAGCACCGCCCGGACGACCCAGGCGGCCGCGACCTGCAGGACGCCCGCCAGCGCGAAGACGGCCCAGAAGATCGCGATCTCCTGCACGGTCGCGGGGACCAGTGCCAGTGCCGCCAGGGTGGCGACCCCGCCGGCGCAGGCCCAGCTCAGCGTGGCCCGGCGCAGCTGCGCCTCGGGCAGGAAGCCGTAGCCGGGATAGCCACCCGATGCCGCGATCGCCCCGACCTGGACCAGGGCCGCGATCTCGAAGAGGCCCGGCAGCAGGACGCCGGTGCCGGTTCCAGCGAGGGCGATCCCCGCCGCGCCCGCCGACGCCGCGAGGACCAGAAGATCGGATGCCGCAAGCGCGAGCGCCGGCAGCATCCGGCCGCGTCCGGCATGCGACCCGGGGATGGTCGCGCCGTGGGCGGCCTCCGCAGGAAAGGAGAAGTCGATGACGCTCATGCCGGCACCACGATCCGGGCATCGGAACAGAGGGGGACGCTCGGACTGGGACAAGGGCGCGGGTGCATGGCGTGTCCTTTCTGCGAAAAAATCTGTGGAGACGCTGACACCGCATCACGATCCGCGGAACATCTCCGATCGGGCATGGCCGCTGCCCGAGGGGTGGCGGTTCGGATGCGTCATTGACCTCTTCTTAACCTTTTGGCGGTTCACGCTTCGCGGCCCGTGCCGGACGACCAAAGGGGGTAGCGGGGGTGCCGGGCCTGCCTGGCCTCAGACCGCCGGAACGGCCGCGGCGCGGCGGCGCATCGCAGCGCGCAGGACGATCCGCTCACGCGCGACGGTGGCGATCGCGGCGCTGAGAATCAGCCAGAACACGTCGTTCTGCATCAACAGCGTGCTTTCGGACAGGTTCAGCACCAGCGAGGTGCCGATCACCAGGAGCGGCCACAGCGTGCCCTCGCGCGGCGCGGCGGAATAGAGGGCGAAGGCCTCGCGCCACGCGCGCACCACGACGTAGGCGAACAGGGCAAGGCCGGTCAGCCCGAGGCCCAGGAGGATGTCGCGGTAGCCGTTGTGGGCATGCGGCGCCTGCCAGCCGATGGTTTCCCAGATCCGCCAGGCATCGGTGTTCACGTCGCTCCAGAACGCGCCGAAGCCGTGGCCGAGGAGGGCGCGCTGCGCGATCTCGGCATCGACCAGCTGCCAGAGCGGAACGCGGCCGGTCAGCGTCGCGTCCTTGCCCAGCGCCTCGAGCAGGGGCAGCAGCGCCACGAAAAGCAGCATCAGCACGACCGCGCCCGCGATGAGCAGGCCCAGGTCCAGCACGAATCGCTCGAGGCCGCGCCGCCGGACCACCGCGTCGGCGGCGACGCCCATCGACAGCGCCACGACGGCGGCGAACAGGCTGGTGACCGAGGTGGACAGAATCACCCCGATCCAGCCGATCGCCAGCAGCACGAGCCCGGTGCGCCGCATGCCCCGCTCCGCGTCGCGCCGTGCGGCGATGCCGAACAGGATGGTGTAGGCGGCGGCCCAGCCCAGCACGTTCTTGTGCACGAAGATGCCGCGCAGGGCCGATTCCCCCGGCATGAACGAGAGGTGCGGCATCGCCCCCGCCATCAGGATGCTGAGGCCAGTCGCCGTCCCGAGCACCGTGCCGATCACCCGCATCTGGTCGCGCGGCGACAGGCGAGCCGCGAGCAGGAGCGCCACCGACATCGACAGCGCCAGCGCGATGGCGCGGCGCAGTGTCGTACCGGGACTGAGCGACCACGCCATGGACAGGAACGGCAGGACCACCAGCAGGACCAGCGGCAGGTTGCACGCCAGCACCGCCATGAGCCGACCCGGCCGCAGCGCGAGCAGCCCCAGCGAAGCGGCGTAGACCGGCAGCGCCAGCAGGCGCAGCTTGGAGCGGTCGCCGTCGTCGAGGATGCCGTCCGCCGCGAGGAGCAGCGGAAACAGCGCCCCCGACAGCACGAATAGCCCGATGGCAGCCACGCACACCTCGGGCCGCCGCCAGAACGGCGGCGCATTTGGCGGACCGGGACGCCCTCGCAGGTTCTTCATCGGTGCCCTCGCACGGACAGCGTCGCTCAGGGCTTACGATGCGGGCGCGCGCACGGAAAATGGCCGAAAGGCCGGGGGCTTCATCCGTTCGAGGGTCATGCGGACCCCTGCCCTGCCGGAAGGAGGTGCATCCGGTCGGGCAGCGTCCGAAAAGCGACATTTGCCTGCGCCGCCCCGCGTCGGAAGGTCCGGGACAGGTCCGCGCGCCCCCGCGCGGCCTCGCGAGGGACCGTCCGAGGAAGTCCATGCCGAACCGCACATGCCGCATCCCCACGCCGCCCCCTCGGCGGACCGGCCCCGCTTCAGCGGTCGCGGGCCTGCGGCATGTGGCCCTCGCGGCACTGGTATGGCTCGCCGGCGCGCTGCCCGCGCTCGCGGAGATCACCGTGGAACGGGGCGACGTCCTGCGGGTCGACGTGCTGAACGCGCCGGACTTCTCGCGCGATGCCCCGGTCGACGCGGACGGACGGATTGCCCTGCCCAATCTCGGCGCGCTCGTGGTGGCCGGTCGGCCGCCGCACGAGATCCGCGACCTCATCGCCGGGGAGCTCGAGAGCCGCCGGCTCGTCCACGCGCCGCTCGTGCTGGTGGAGGTCGCCGCCTACCGCCCGGTCTACGTGGGCGGCGCGGTCGAATCGCCCGGCGCCGTCGACTACACGCCGGGTTTGACCGCGCGGCAGGCGGTGATCGCAGCCGGCGGCCTGCAGACGCTGGCGCCCCGGGCGGCAGGCGACACCGACGCGCTCGACGCCATCGTGAGCAGGCGGTCGGTCGCGCTGGCGCTGGCGCAGGTCGAGGCGCGCATCGCCCGCCTGCAGGCCGAACTGGACGGTGCGGCCTCCCTGCCCGGCACCCTCGCGGGCATCGGCCCGGAGGGCGGGCTCCTGCCGGAGGATACCGCGCGGGCGGTAATCGCGTCCGAAGAGAGCCTGCTGAGCGACCGCCGGTCCGCGCGCGAGGCGGCCGATGCCCACGCGGTGCAGATGCAGGCGCTCATCGCCGGCGAGATCGACACCCTGTCGCGGCAGGCCGAACTGCAGGAGCAGGAGGAGGCGCTGCAGCTGCAGGAGATCGAGGATGCCCGCAGCCTCGTCGAGAAAGGCCTGATGCCGCGCCCGCGGCTGCAGGAGATGCTGCGCGAGCGCTCGCAGCTCAGCCGGGACCGGCTCGAGACCGCATCCTTCGTCGCGCGCGCCCGGCAGATGTCCGAGACGCTGCGCTTCGAGCTGGAGCGCGACCGGCTGCGCCGGCGCGAGGACATCCGCCTCGAGCTGCAGGAGACGCTCCGATCCCGCGCCGCTCTCTCGGCCGAGCTCGAGGCGCTGGATATCCGCGTCGTGGCCTACGGCATGAGCGCGGCTTTGCCCGAGGACATGCCCGAGCCCGCGATGGCCATCCACCGCACCCGCGGCGACGTCACCGAAACGCTGGCGGCGGCGCCCGACGCGCCGCTGCTGCCCGGGGATGTCCTCGAGATCACGATGGCGCGCGGCACGGGGCGCGCGGCGGCGTCCCCCGCCGGGTCGCCCCCAAGCGCGTCGCATTGAGCGGCCCAAACGAAAGCAGGACCATGTCGATCACACCCCAGGTCAGCGTCATCATCAACAACTACAATTACGGCCGTTTCCTGCCGCGCGCGATCGATTCCGCCCTCGACCAGACCGGGGTCGCGGCCGAGATCATCGTCGTCGACGACGGCTCGACGGACGACTCGCGCGCGATCCTCCGGGGCTACGGCGACGCGATCCGGCCGGTGCTGCAGGCCAATGCCGGGCAGGCCGCGGCGCTGAACGCGGGCGTCGCTGCGGCGCGCGCACCGCTGCTCGCCTTCCTCGACGCGGACGACTGGTGGTACCGGGACAAGCTCGCCCGGGTCTGCTTCGCCTTCGAGAAGGCGCCGAAAGCGGGCCTGGCCTACCACCGGCTGCAGCCCATGGACTCCGGCGAGCGGCCGGCCTTCGCCCCCATTCCCCGCACGCTCTGTTCCGGCGACCTCGCGCCGCGGCTCCTGCGCAGCGGCGGGCGCTGGCCCTTCCCGATGACCTCGTCGCTGACGGTGCGGCGCGGTGTCTGGGACGATGCGGGCGACATTCCCGCCGGGTTTCGGATCTCGGCCGATGCCTGGATCGCGGGCATCCTGCCCTTCCTCGCGCCGGTCGTCGCGCTGGCCGAACCTCTCGGAGCCTACCGCATCCACCAGAACGCCTGGTACCGCGCCAGCGACGACCACGCGATGCTCGCGCGGCGGCACGCGCACTGGGCCGAGACGGTCGCGGTCACCAACCGGGTGCTGGCGGCCCGCGGCCTGCCCGGTCGGCTCCGGATCGAGGACCACTTCGCCGCCAGCGTCGCCGCGGCGCGCCTCGGGCTCGACGGGGCGCCGGGTCCCGCAGCGCTCGCGCTGCGCGGGCTCCGCGACCGGGGCGAGCCGAACCTCCTGCGGCGCGCGCGCGACACGGTTGCGGCCCTTTCCGACCTGCGCCGCGACCGGCTCGCCGCGCGCGGAGAGCTGCACGCATCATGAAGGTCCTTCTCGTCGGATCGGAGCCGGTCGACCACGCCATCGCCTATGCCAACGGGCTGGCCCCGCAGGCGGACGTGCAGGCGATCCTGCCCCGCACGCGCTACGAGGCGCTGCTGCCCTGGATCGACCCGCGGCTCAATCTCGACCTCATCGACTGGCCGCGCACCCGCAGCCTGACCAATCCCGCGTTCCTGTGGGCGCTCACCCGGCGGATCCGGGCGTTCCGGCCCGACGTGGTGCACGTGCTCAGCAACACGACCCTCTGGCTGAACGCGGCGGTGCCGTTCTGGCGCCCCTACCCGGTCGTGACCACGGTGCACGACGTGACGCTGCATCCGGGCGACCGCGACACCGCGCAGCTTCCGGGATGGGGCGCGCGGATGATGGCACGCCAGTCCGGCGACCTCGTCGTGCACGGCGACCGGTTGCGGCGCGACGCGGCCGCGGCGTTCTCGAAGCCGCTCGAACGGGTGCACGTCCTGTCCCACCCGGCGATCCGGCGCTACGCCGACCTCGCCCGCGAGAAGGGCATGATGCGCGCGGGTCCGGCCGGCGAGGTGCGCGTGCTGCTCTTCGGCCGGATCTTCGCCTACAAGGGGCTGTCGACCCTCATCAAGGCCGAGGCGCTGCTCGACGACCTCGCGCAGGACGTGAAGCTGATCATCGCCGGGCGCGGCGACGATCCCTGGGCCATGCAGCCGCTCATGGGTCGACCGGAGCGCTACGACATCCGGCAGGGATTCGTGCCGGACGAGGACGTGGCGCGGCTGTTCACCGATGCCGACATCGTGGTGCTGCCCTACGACGAGGCATCGCAGAGCGGGGTCCTGCACCTTGCCGCCACCTTCGGGAAACCGGTGATCGTCACCGACGTGGGGGAACTGCGCGCGACGGTCGAGCCGAACGGCATCGGGCGGGTGGTGCCGCCGGGCGCGCCGGCGGCGCTCGCACGCGCGATCCGCGACCTTGTCGCCGATCCCTGCACCCGGGCCGCCATGGGACGGCGCGCGCGGCTCTGGTCCGAGGGGCCGAACGCGCCCGAAACCGTGGGCCGTGCCGCAATGAAGATGTACCGCGCGGTAACCGAAAGACGGGCCGGCCCTCCACCGAATTGATGCCCCCGGCTGGCCGCCGGGACGCTTGCCGCACGTGCCGCCGCAGCGCGAAATCAGCCAGAGATCCCCTCGTACCGAAGAGACCGCAGCATGCGATCACGCCCAGCCGATCCTCCCATTATCCGCCACCACGTGGCTGGCGGAACCGAACAGGGCGGCGGCATCGGCCGCCTCGTGGAACACGTTGTGGTCAGCCGGGAGACGACGCTCGCGCATCGCGCCGTGGACACGCGGGGGCCGCGCTTCCACCCCGTGGGCTCGATCCTGCCCTTCGCACGCGCGATCCGGACCATCGTCGCCGACGCGCTGAACCCGCGCCCGACCCTGCAGCACCTGCATGTGGCCGGTCGTGGCAGCACGGTGCGCAAGACCGTGCTGGCGACCGTCGCGCGGATCGTGGGGCAGCCCTACGTGCTTCACCTGCACGACTACGATTATGCCAGCGATCTCGACCGCCGGCCGCGCTGGCAGCGGGCGGCGGTCGCGTCCGCCTTCCGAAACGCGGCGGCGGTCATCGCGCTCGGCCGCCGCGACGCCGCGACGCTGGCCGACCGCCTGGGCGTGGCGCCCGAGCGGCTGACCGTGCTGCGCAACTGCGTGCCGGTACCGCCAGAGACGGCGCCGGCGACATCCGGCGCGACGGCGCGGATCCTGTTCCTCGGCACGCTTGGCGCGCGCAAGGGCGTGCCCGAGCTGGTCGCGGCACTCGCCCATCCTGCGATGCGGACGCAGACCTGGCGCGCGACGCTGGCCGGCGACGGCGCCGTGGACCAGTTCCGGGCAGAGGTCGCCCGCCGCGGGCTGGCCGACCGTGTGCGGCTGCCCGGCTGGGTCGGGTCGGAGGAAACCGCGCGCCTGCGCGCCGATGCCGACATCCTCGTCCTGCCCTCACATGCCGAGGGGTTCGCCATGGCGGTGATCGAGGGCCTGGCCCATGGGCTCGCGGTCGTGACGACCCGGGTCGGGGCCCATGACGAGGTCCTGGTGGACGGCGAGAACTGCCTCCTGGTCGCGCCGGGAGACGTCGACGGTCTGGCCGGGGCGCTGGCCAGGCTGGCCGGGGACCCGGCGCTCCGGCAGCGACTGGGGGAGGCCGGGCGCGCGCTCTACGCGCGGCATTTCCGGCTGTCGCCCTATCTGCGCGACCTCGAACGCCTGCACCGCGAGGCGCTGACCGACGCGTCGGCCCAGACGAGGTCGGCATGAGCTCGCACCTGACCCTGGTGTCCCCGACGCGCGGCGTGCCGGTGTCCCAAACTCCGGATCGGGAAGCGGGGTTCGGCGATACCTTCGGCTGGACGGACATCCTGCTGCTGGTCCGCCGGCGGCTGCGGATGATCGTGCTCATCGCGTTCGTGGTCAGCGTCGCCGCCCTGCCCTCGATCCTGGCGGTGCCGAAACTCTACTATTCCGAGACACGCGTCCTGCTGACGCCCTCGCCGGCCGCGACCGCCGACCCCCGCACGCCCGTCGCGGCGCTGACCATGGAGACCGAGATCGAACGGCTCCTGTCGCACGAGGTTGTGCGGTCGGTCATCGACCGGTTCGACCTCGCGTCGCGGGCGGAGTTCAACCCGCAGCTGCAGGCGCCCTCGCCGGTCGACCAGGCGTCCGCCCTCGGGCGGTCCGCGGTCCTGAACCTGCTCGGGCTGGCCCCGGCCGAGACGGGTGAGACGCCCCGCACCGAGAAGGTGACGCAGACCTTCCGCGAGTCGCTCGCCGTGTCCCGGCAGGGCACGACCAACGTCCTCGCCGTCGGCTTCGTGTCCGAGGATCCCGGCCTGTCGGAAACGATCCCGACCGCCATGATCGACGCCTACCTGTCGGCGAGCGGCCGCAGCCAGCGCGAGGCCACGCGCCAGTCCGTCGCCTGGCTCGACAACCGCATTGCGGTCGAGCGCGAGCAGACCGAGGCGGCGCGCCTGCGGCTCGACGGGTTCCTGCGGGAGACCGGCATCGCCTCCATGGAACGGCCCGAGGTCATCGGGTCGCGCCTGCGGCTGCTCGAGACGCGGCAGGAACAGGTGGCCCGCGAGCGGCGCGAGGTCGCCGCCGCCCGCAGGTCGGTGAAGCTCGCGCTGGCCTCTCCCGACCGGCCGGCACTGGCGGAGCCCGACCAGCTGGTCGACCTGCGCCGGGACCTGCAGCGCGAGATGCAGGAACTGGCCAAGACCGCATCCGTCTACGGCGAGGAATATGGCGGGGTGTCCGCCCGCAAGAACCGCATCGACGCCCTGAAGGCCGAGATCACGTCCGAGCTGAACACCTATTCCAGCACGCTCGACCTGCGTGCCGGAGCGCTGGCCGACGAGGCCGACGGGCTCGAGAGCGACATCGACCGGCTGAGCGCCGATCTCGGGCGGCTCGAGGATGCCCAGCCCGAGACCGACCGCCTGACCGAGGACCTGATCACGCGGCAGGAGATGCTGACCGATCTCGAGGGCCGCCGCGCGACCCTGTTGTCGATGATCGACGTGCCCCCGGTCGCGCTGGAGGTGCTGAAGCCCGCAAGCTATCCCAGCGACCCGCTGGGGCCCGGCCGCAAGGTCTACCTGCTGGCCGCGATGCTGGCGGGGACCGTGCTCGGGCTGCTGGCGGCGGCGCTGGCGGAACTCTGCGACCGCACCGTGCGCAGCCCCGAACAGCTGCCCGAGATGCCGCGCAGCCAGCCGCTGGGGCTTGTCCCGCGGCCGTCGCGACGGGCCCGGCGCACGATCCCGCGGCTCTTGAGCCAGGGATCGGGCGCGGACGTGCCGACCGCCGAGGGGATACGGGACGCGCTGTTCCTGCTCGGCTGCGCGGATGGCGGGCGTCTGCCACCCCTCGTCATCGTGGCGCCTGCGCGCCGCCGCGACGCGGTGGTGCCCGTGGCCGAATGGCTGGCCGCGGCCGTTGCCGGGTCCGCCATGCCGGTCTGGCTCGTCTCCACGGGCGCGCGGTACGACCGGCCGCGCACCGACGACGGCGCGGTGGTGCGGCTGACGCTCTCCGCCGAGGCCGAACGCCACGGCAGCACCGCGAAGGCGATCGAGGAACTCGCGGCGATGGCCCGGCAGCTCGGAGGCACCGTCTTCGTCGACGCGCCGCCGCTGCACACCTCGCAGAGCCTCGGGCTCGCCCGGGCTGCGGGGAACGTGCTTCTCGTACTCCGCTGGGGCCGCACGCCGCGCAAGGTCGCGGGTCTCGTGCTGCGGCTCCTGTCGCGGGTCGGCGCGGTGCAGGTGGCGACGCTCATCGTCGACGCCGACCCGGCACGGCACCGGCTCTACGGCTTTGCCGACCGCCTGTCGCTCGTCGCGCGGGACAGCGCGGGCCGCGGCTGATGCAGGACATCCCCGCATCATGATCCCGCGACATGTCGCACAAGACCCAGCAGCCGGCCTGACACACGGGCCGACCGCGTCTCCGCGGGCGTGGTCCCGCTGAGCGGACACGGCCAGAGAGGGAACGTTCATGGCCACACGGTACTTTCTCGCGGGGCATCGCGGCATGACCGGCAGCGCCATCCTGCGCGCGCTCGAGGCACGCCGCGCCGCCGGCGAGCCGATCGAGGTGCTCACGCGCGGGCGCGACCAGCTCGACCTGACGGATGCCGCCGCGGTGCGCCGCTTCCTCGCCGCCGAGCGGCCGGACGGGGTGATCCTAGCCGCCGGGCACGTGGGCGGCCAGCACGCCAATGCCACCTACCCGGCCGATTTCATCCGCCAGAACCTCGCCATCGGGCTGAACGTGATCTCGGCCGCGCACGAGGCCGACGTGCCGCGGCTTCTGCAGATCGGGCCCGGCTGCATCTACCCCGCGGACCCCCACGGCCGGATCCGCGAGGACGCCCTGCTGTCGGGTCCGCTCGCCCCCGTCAACGAACCCTTCGCCATCGCCAAGATCGCCGCGATCAAGCTCTGCGAGAGCTACAACCGCCAGCACGGGCGGGACTACCGGTCGATCGTGGCCTGCTGCCTCTACGGCCCCTGCGACTTCTTCCGCCCCGACAGCTCGCACGTCATCCCGTCGCTGATGCGCCGCTTCCACGAGGCGGCACGGCTCGGCGCCCCGTCGGTCACCATCCGGGGCGACGGCACGCCGCGCCGCGACGTCCTGCACGTGGACGACCTCGCCGCCGCCGCGCTGTTCCTGCTCACCCTGCCCGAGGTCAGCTACCGCGCCACCACCCGCCCGACCCTGTCGCACCTGAACGTGGGCAGCGGGACGGACGTGTCGGCGCTGGAGCTCGCGCAGATGATCGCGCGGGCGACCGGGTTCCGGGGACGGATCCTGACCGACCCGACGCGCAGCGAGGACGTGCCGCGCCGGCTGCTCGACACGGGGCGCCTGACCGCGCTCGGCTGGCGCCCCCGGATCGGGCTCGCGGCGGGACTCGAGGACACGTACCGGTGGTTCCGGGACCACGTCGACAGCGTGCGGGTCTAGCCATGGAAGACGTGATGGCCCTTCGTCCGGTTCTCCTCTGCCACGACGACGGCGGAACGCTCTGGCCGCTGGCCCGCAGCAGCCATCCCAAGCCCTTCGCGCCGGTCGCTGGCGGCGAGAGCCCGTTCCAGATCGCCGTGCGCTGCCTGTGCGTGCCGGGATCTGTCGAGCCGATCGTCGTCACGCCCGAGCGCTACCGCTTCGTGGTACAGGACCAGTTGGCGCAGGTGGGCATCGCCCCGCGCGCCATCCTGATCGAGCCGGCCGCACGCGGGGCGGCCGCGGCGACGCTTGTCGCGGCGGTGCACATCGCCGCGCAGGACCCCGACGCGATCCTCGTGGCGATGCCCGCCGACCATGTCATCACCGATCCCCACGCCTTCCGCGCCGCGATCATCGACGCGCTGCCGCGCGCCGGCGCGGACGAGATCGTCGGGTTCGACCTCGAGCTCGAGGAGCCGGACACCGGCAGACCCCTGCCCGAACCCGAACCCGCCAACGACGCGGGCGCGGGCGTGGTACAGCTTCAGCGGATGCGGCCGCGCGGCAACGGGGACCGGCCCCGCGCGTCCCGCCCGACCCACATGGTGGTCTGCCGGGCGGGCGCACTCCTCGCCGCGGTCACGGCGGCGGTGCCTGGCGCGGTCGAGGCGATGCGGGCGGCGCTCGACGCCGCGCGCAACGACCTCGGGTTCCTGCGCATGGCCGCGGACAGCTGGACGCCGCTGTCGCGGCAGGCCCTCGACCGGGCCATGGGCGCCGCCGCCTCGGCGCTGCCGGCGATCCTGCGCAGCGACACGCTGTCCGACGCCCGCGACTGGAACGAGATCTGGCGCATGGCCCAGCGCGACGAGAGCGGGACCGCCACCATCGGCAGCGCCACCGCCATGGGCTGCCACGACACGCTGCTGCGGTCGGATTCGCCGCATGTCGAACTCGTGGGGATCGGCCTGACCGACATCGTCGCCATCGCGCTGCCCGACGCCGTGCTGGTCGTCCGCCGGTCGGAGGCGTCCCGGGTGCCCGACGCGGTCGCGGCGCTTGCCGCCATGCGGGCGCCGCAGGCCACGCAGCTGCCGGTCGACAACCGCCCCTGGGGCTTTCTCGAGAACCTGTCCCAGGGCGCGCGCTTCCAGGTGAAGCGGATCGTGGTCAAGCCCGGCGCGGCCCTGTCGCTGCAGAGCCACCACCACCGCGCCGAGCACTGGATCGTGGTCGCCGGCACCGCGCAGGTCACGGTCGACGACGCGGTCTCGCTCGTGTCCGAGAACCAGTCGATCTACGTGCCGCTCGGCGCGCGGCACCGGCTCGAGAATCCCGGCAAGGTGCCGGTCACATTGATCGAGGTGCAGACCGGCAGCTATCTCGGCGAGGACGACATCGTGCGCCACGACGACCTCTACGCCCGCGACTGAGCCGATCACCTTTGCGAGACCGCGCGCCGCCCGGCTTGCCGGCGCGCCGGTCCTGCCACACCCTCCGCCGCGCAAGCGATTGGGGAGAGACCGCATGAAACGCCATCTGAGCGCGCTGTGCCTGTCGGCCTTCGGCACCCTCGCCGCGCTCCCGGCCCAGGCCGCAGAGATCGTCGTCGCGGGCGGCTGCTTCTGGTGCGTCGAGGCCGATTTCGAAAAGGTCGAGGGCGTGTCCGAGGTCGTGTCGGGCTATACTGGCGGCACCGTGGAGGATCCGACCTACAAGCAGGTGACCGCGGGCGGCACCGGCCATTACGAGGCGGCGCGCATCGAGTACGATCCCGGAACCGTCGACCGGCGCCAGCTCTACGACCTGTTCTTCCGCTCCATCGATCCCTTCGACGCGGGCGGCCAGTTCTGCGACCGGGGCGAAAGCTACCGCACCGCGATCTTCGTCGACGGCCCCGAGGCGCGCGCCGATGCCGAGGCGGCCAAGGCCGCGGCGGAACGGGCGCTCGGCCGCGAGGTCGTGACCCCCATACTCGACGCGGGCACCTTCTGGGAGGCCGAGGACTTCCACCAGGACTACTACAAGAGCGACGCGCGCACGCTGACGCGGTTCGGCTGGATCGACCGCGCGGACGCCTACGAACGCTACCGCGAAGGCTGCCGCCGCGACGAGCGCGTGCGCGAGATCTGGGGCACCGAGGCGCCCTTCGTCTGAGGCCCGCGCCGCGTCAGCCGAGCCGCATCGCCTGCACCTCGGCAAGATCGGGGATGACGTCCGCGGTGCCCGCGCGCGTGACCATCAGCGCCGCCGCCCGTGTGGCGAGGCCCAGGGCCTGCCGCATGGGCATGCCGCGGTCGAGGCCCGCGACGAGGTAGCCGGTGAAGGTGTCCCCGGCGCCCGTCGTGTCGACCGGCGTGACCGGCAGCGCCGGGATCGTGACCACCTCCCCGCGCGCGGTGGCGATCCAGCGGCACCCCTCGGATCCGAGCGTCACGACGATGTCCGCCACCGTCAGGTCCGACAGGTCCCGCCCGGTGGCCGCCTCGAGCTGCGCCGCCTCCACGGCGTTCAGCACCAGGAGGTCGAGATGCGGCAGCACCGCGCGCACCGCCTCCGCCTCGAACGGCGCCGCGGCATGCACCACCCGCAGGCCCCGCGCCGCCGCCGCCGCGGCCCCCTCCTCCTGCGCGCTCGTCTCGTTCTGGAACAGGAAGCTGTCGCCGGGCGCGGCCTCCTCCAGCGCCGCCGCGACGGTCTCGCCGGACACCTCCCGGTTCGCGCCCGGGTGCAGCAGGATCAGGTTCTCGCCCGCCGGGTCGACGGCGATGACCGCGTGCCCCGACGCCCCGTCGCGCGTCGCGATGCCCCGCGTGTCGACCCCGTATTCGAGAAGCCGCTCGACCATCCACGCACCGTCCCGCCCGACCGCGCCCACGTGCCGGACATGCGCCCCGGCCCGGGCGGCGGCGACCGACATGTTCGCCCCCTTGCCGCCCAGCCAGACCTCGCGCGCGGTGGCCGAAAGCGTCTCGCCCGGCGCGGGCAGGTGCGGCACCCGGTAGACGAGGTCGGCATTGATCGAGCCGAGGTTCCAGATGGTCATCGCGCGTCCCCTGCTTCTTCTTGGCCCAAATATCCCCGCCGGAGGCATCCCGCGCCGCCACGGGCACGGCCGCCGTGCGCGGGGCGCGGCGACCGCCTCACCCGACCTTGCATGCCGCCAGCACCGCCATGTTCAGGATGTCGCTCGCCGTGGCATTGGTCGAACAGATCTGGATCGAGTGGTCGAGCCCCGCGAGGATCGGCCCGATCACCGTGGCGCCGCCCATCTCCTGCATGAGCTTCACCGAGATCGACGCCGAATGCCGCGCCGGGACCACGAGAATGTTCGCGGACCCGGTCAGGCGCTGGAACGGATAGGCCTCGCGCGCACGCGGGTTCAGCGCCACGTCCACCGTCATCTCGCCCTCGTACTCGAAATCCGCGCCGCGCGCGTCCAGCACCTCGGGGGCAAGGTGCATCTTCTGCGCGCGCTCGGATACCGGGTAGCCGAAGGTCGAGAACGACACGAAGGCCACCCGCGGCTCGAGCCCGAGATGCCGCGCCACGGCGGCGGCGCGTTCGGCGATGGTGGCGAGGTCGTTCTCGTCCGGCCATTCGTGCACCAGCGTGTCCGAGATGAGCACGATCCGCCCGTGCGCGAGGAGCGCCGTCACCCCCGCCGCACCGTGCGCCGCGTCCGCGTCGAAAACATGGTTCAGGAGCCGCAGCACGTGGGCCGACTTGCGCGTGGCCCCTGTCACGAGCCCGTCGCCATGCCCGTGCGCGAGCATCAGCGCGGCAAAGACGTGGCGGTCCCGCGCGGCCAGCCGGTGGATGTCCTGCCGGTCCTGGCCGCGGCGCTGCAGCCGGCGGTAGAGGAATTCCTTGTAGGTCTCGAGATGCCGGGTATTGGCCGCGTTGACGACCTCGAGCTCGCGCACCGCGTCGCCCATGCCGGCCGCCTCGAGCTTGTCCTTCACGTCCGCCTCGCGGCCCACGACCAGCGCCTGCCCGAAGCCGCCGCGCTGGTACATGACCGCCGCGCGCAGCACCCTCGGGTCGTCGCCTTCCGCGAAGATCATCCGCGCCTGCGCCGCCCGCGCGCGCGAGGTGATCCCCTGCAGGATCGACGCGGTGGGATCGAGCCGGCTCTTCAGCCGCTGCACGTAGCCCTCCATGTCGACGATGGGCCGCCTTGCGGCACCGGTCCGCATGCCGGCCTTCGCGACAGCCGGGGGGATGGTGTAGATCAGCCGCGGATCGAAGGGCGTCGGGATGATGTAGTCGCGCCCGAAGCTCAGGCTGCGCCCGTAGGCCACGCCCACCTCGTCCGGCACGTCCTCGCGCGCCAGCGCCGCCAGCGCCTCGGCACAGGCGATCTTCATCTCGTCGTTGATCGCCCGCGCATGGATGTCGAGCGCGCCGCGGAAGAGGTAGGGAAAGCCCAGGACGTTGTTCACTTGGTTCGGATAGTCCGACCGCCCGGTGGCGACGATGGCGTCGGGGCGCACGTCCTGCGCCTCCTCCGGCGTGATCTCGGGGTCGGGATTGGCCATGGCGAAGATGACCGGCTTGTCGGCCATCGACTGGACCATCTCGGGCGTCACCGCGCCCTTGACCGACACGCCGAGGAAGACGTCCGCCCCCGCCATCGCCTCCTCGAGGGTGCGGGCCTCGGTGGCGACCGCATGGGCGGATTTCCACTGGTTCATGCCCTCGGTGCGGCCCTGCCAGATCACGCCCTTGGTGTCGCAGACGATGCAGTTCTCGTGCCGCGCGCCCATGGATTTCAGCAGCTCGATGCAGGCGATCCCGGCCGCACCCGCGCCGTTCAGGACGATCTTCACGTCCTCGATCTTCTTCCCCGACAGGTGCAGCGCGTTGATGAGCCCCGCGGCGCAGATCACCGCGGTGCCGTGCTGGTCGTCGTGGAAGACCGGGATGTCCATCTCTTCCTTCAGGCGCTGCTCGATGATGAAGCATTCGGGCGCCTTGATGTCCTCGAGGTTGATCCCCCCGAAGGTCGGGCCCATCAGCCGCACCGCGTTGCAGAATGCGTCCGGATCCTCGGTGTCGAGCTCGATGTCGATGGAGTTCACGTCGGCGAACCGCTTGAAGAGGACCGACTTGCCCTCCATCACCGGCTTCGAGCCGAGCGCGCCGAGGTTGCCGAGCCCGAGCACCGCCGTGCCGTTCGAGATCACCGCGACGAGGTTGCCCTTGTTGGTGTAGTCGTAGGCGCGCTCGGGATCCTTCGCGATCTCCTCGCAGGGCACCGCGACCCCGGGCGAATAGGCGAGGCTCAGGTCGCGCTGCGTGGTCATCGGGACCGTCGCCTGCACCTCCCACTTGCCGGGCTCGGGTTCCAGGTGGAAGGCCAGCGCCTCTTCCCGGGTGAATTTCTGACGCGCCATGATCCCTCCCTCGCCCGTGGCGGACCACGCTTAGCCGATGCCATGGCCGCGCTCAACAATCGCCGGGCGCGGTCCGCCAGAATGCCCTTTCTGACCGGCGCCCGCGTTTGTAAGGTCTGCCCCGGTGCGAGACGGGGGCGAGATGAACGCTGCGACGCCGATGATGGCGCAATACCTCGAGATCAAGGCGCAGTATCCGGACGCGCTCCTGTTCTACCGGATGGGCGATTTCTACGAGCTGTTCTTCGACGACGCCGTCGCCGCGTCCGAGGCGCTCGACATCGCGCTGACGAAGCGCGGCAAGCATGCCGGCGACGACATCCCGATGTGCGGCGTGCCGGTGCACGCGGCCGAAGGCTACCTGCTCACGCTCATCCGCAAGGGCTTCCGCGTCGCGGTCTGCGAACAGATGGAAAGCCCCGCCGAAGCGAAGAAGCGCGGCGCGAAATCGGTGGTCCGGCGCGACGTGGTGCGGCTCGTGACACCCGGCACGCTGACCGAGGACACGCTGCTCGAGGCGCGGCGGCACAATTACCTCGCCGCGCTCGCCTGCGTGCGCGAGGACTGGGCGCTCGCCTGGACCGACATCTCGACCGGCGCGTTCCGCGTGATGCCGCTCGGGCGCGCCCGCATCGGCGCGGAACTCGCCCGTCTCGCGCCGTCCGAGCTTCTCGCGACCGAGGAATGCGACGCGGCCCTGCGCCCGGTGCTGGACGACCTGGGGCTCGTCCCCACGATCCTCGGGCGCGCCTCCTTCGATTCCGCCGGCGCAGAGACGCGTCTCTGCGGGCTCTTCGGGGTGCAGACGCTCGATCCCTACGGCAGCTTCGCGCGGTGCGAGCTCGCGGCCATGGGGGCGCTCGTCGACTACCTCGACATCACGCAGAAGGGAAAGCTGCCCCTCCTCATGCCGCCCCGGCAGGACAGCGTGTCGCGGCTCCTGCAGATCGACGCCGCCACGCGGCGCAACCTCGAGCTGACGCACGGCGCGGGCGGCGGGCGCACGGGATCCCTGCTGTCGGTGATCGACCGGACCGCCACGGCGGGCGGCGCGCGGCTGCTCGAACGGCGCCTCTCGGCGCCCTCCTGCGAGCTCGCGACCATCCGCGAGCGGCAGGACGCGGTCGCCTGGGCGGTCGACGCGCCCCACGAGGCGCGCGCCCTGCGCGAGGCCCTGCGCAAGGTGCCCGACATGGAACGCGCCCTCTCGCGCCTCTCGCTCGAGCGCGGCGGCCCGCGCGACCTCGCCGCCCTGCGCAACGCGCTCGACCAGGCGGAGGAGATCGCGCGGCGGCTCGATCCCGAGACGCTGCCCGACGCGCTCGCGCGCGAACGCGCGGCACTGACGGGACACGATGCGCTCCGCGCGCTGCTCGACGAGGCGCTCGTCGCCGAGCCGCCGCTCCTCGTGCGCGACGGCGGCTTCGTCGCGGCGGGCTTCGACGACGATCTCGACGCCGCGCGCGAGCTGCGCGACGAGGGCCGCGGCGTCATCGCCCGCATGCAGGCGGACTATGTCCGCGAAACCGGCATCGGGTCGCTGAAGATCAAGCACAACAACGTGCTCGGCTACTTCATCGAGACGACCGCAACCCATGCCGAGCGGATGATGACGCCGCCCCTGAACGAGACCTTCATCCACCGCCAGACCACCGCGAACCAGGTGCGGTTCACCACGGTGCCGCTGTCGGATCTCGAGACGCGCATCCTGAATGCTGGTGCCCGCGCGCTCGAGATCGAACGCGCGATCTTCGACCGCCTGCGTGCCGAGGTGGTCGCCGCCGCGCCGGCCCTGGGCGAGGTGGCCGCCGCGCTCGCCGAGTTCGACCTCTCGACCGCGCTGGCCGACCTCGCGCAGGCGGGCGACTGGTGCCGGCCGCGCGTCGACGACAGCCGCAGCTTCGACGTCGTCGCCGGCCGGCACCCGGTCGTCGAGCGCGCGCTCGCCGCCCAGGGCGGCCAGCCCTTCATCGCCAACGACTGCACGCTCTCCCCCGAGGGCGACGCCGCCGCGCTCGAACTGCTCACCGGCCCCAACATGGCGGGCAAGTCCACCTACCTGCGGCAGAACGCGCTGATCGCGATCCTCGCGCAGATGGGGTCCTGGGTGCCGGCGGACCGCGCGCATGTGGGACTCGTCAGCCAGATCTTCAGCCGCGTCGGCGCGTCCGACGACCTCGCCCGCGGGCGGTCCACCTTCATGGTCGAGATGGTCGAGACCGCGGCGATCCTCAACCAGGCAGACGATCGCGCGCTCGTGATCCTCGACGAGATCGGCCGCGGCACGGCCACCTATGACGGGCTTTCCATTGCCTGGGCGACGCTGGAGCACCTGCACGAGGTCAACCGTGTGCGCGGGCTCTTCGCGACCCACTACCACGAACTGACCGTGCTCGCCGCCAAACTCGCGGGCGTCCGCAACGCCACCGTCGCGGTGAAGGAATGGCAGGGCGAGGTGATCTTCCTGCACGAGGTCCGGCCGGGCGCCGCGGACCGGTCCTACGGCGTGCAGGTGGCGCAGCTCGCGGGCCTGCCGCCCTCGGTGGTGGCACGCGCGAAATCGGTGCTCGAGGCGCTGGAGAAGGGCGAGCGCGACCGCGCCGCGCCGAAGGCGCTGATCGACGAGCTGCCGCTCTTCGCCGCCGTGGCCGAGGCGCGCCCGGCGCAGCCGGCCCCCGCCGCCTCCGCGGCCGAGGACCGGCTCCGGGCGCTCGATCCCGACGCCATGACGCCGCGCGAGGCCCTGCAGGCGCTCTACGACCTCAAGGCCGCGCTCGGGACATGAGAAACCCCGGTTTCACGTGAAACCGGGGCCCTGCTTCTTCTTGGTCGAAATATCCCGGGGGTCCGGGGGCGGAGCCCCCGGCGCGCCGCCGCGGTTCAGGAGGCGGGCGTCGAGCTGACGCCCACCTGCGCCGGACGCAGCAGGCGGTCGTGCAGCATGAAGCCCACGGTCGAGACCTGGATGATCTCGCCGGCCCGCGTGCCCGGCACCGGGGCCTCGAACATCGCCTCGTGCAGCTTCGGGTCGAACCGGTCGCCGGCCTGCGGCGCGATTTCCTCGATCCCGTGCTTCTGGAACACGTTGCGCAGTTCCTTCAGCGTCAGCTGCACCCCCTCGATCAGCGGCGAGGGCTCGGCGCCCTCCTGGTCGCCCGCGGCGGCCAGCGCGCGGTGCAGGTTGTCGTAGACGGGCAGCAGGTCGCGCGCGAGCCGCGTGCCGCCATAGGCCTCGGCGTCGCGCCGTTCCCGGTCGGCCCGCTTGCGCGCGTTCTCGGCGTCCGCAAGCGCCCGCATGAACCGGTCGCGCAGCTCGTCGCGCTCCGCGCGCAGTGCCGCAAGCTCGTCCGCCTCGACGTCGTCCGCCTCGATTTCCTCGGTTTCGGCAGCGTAGGCCTCGGCCTCGGCCGCCTCGACGTCGTCGAGAAACTCGTCTTTCTTCGAATCTGCCATGCTCTTCCTCTAGCTCCGGTCGGAGATCAGCTTGCCGACCAGCTGCGCCGTGTAGTCCACGATCGGCACGATCCTTCCGTAGTTCAGGCGCGTCGGGCCGATGACCCCCACCGCACCGATGATCTTCCGGTCCGCGTTCATATATGGAGAGACCACCAGAGAGGAACCCGAAAGTGAGAAAAGTTTGTTCTCCGAGCCGATGAAAATGCGCACGCCCTCGCCCTGCTCCGCCAACTCGAGGAACTCGGCGATGTCGCGCTTGCGCTCGAGGTCGTCGAAGAGCTTGCGGATCAGCTCCAGCTCCTCGGTCTGACCGTCCTGCCCGAGGAGGTTGGCGCGTCCGCGCACGATCAGCCGTTCGGGCTGCTGGTTGTCCTCCGACCAGACGGCGAGACCCGATTCCACGAGATCCTGCGCCAGGGTGTCGATCTCGCGCCGCCGCTTGCCGATCTCGTCGGCCACGTCGCGGCGCAGCTCGCTCAGCGTCTTGCCCTCCATCAGCGCGTTCAGGAAATTCGCGGCCTCGCGCATGGACGACGGAGTCTGTCCCGGCGGCGGGGTGAAGAGGCGGTTCTCCACGTGCCCGTCGGCGAAGACCAGCACCACGAGCGCACGGTCGCGCCCGAGGCTCACGAACTCGATGTGGCGGATCGGCGCCTCGTGTTTCGGCGTCAAAACCAGCGACGCGCCCTGCGTCACGCCCGACAGCGCGGCCCCTACCCGGTCGAGGAAGCCGCCCACGTCGTCGGTGTTCGACCCGAGCGTGCGGTCGATCTTCTCGCGGTCGTCGTCACCGAGTTCGCGCACCTCGAGCAGGCCGTCCACGAAGAGCCGCAGCCCGAGCTGCGTGGGCACCCTCCCGGCGCTCACGTGCGGCGAGTTCAGAAGCCCGAGATATTCGAGGTCCTGCATCACGTTGCGGATGGTGGCCGCGGACACCTGTTCGGTCAGCGTCCGGGTCAGCGTACGCGAGCCGACCGGTTCGCCGGTGTCCAGATAGCCCTCCACGACCCGGCGGAAGACCTCCCGCGAGCGGTCGTTCATCTGGTCGAGGATGTGGGTTCCCTCGTTCATGACTGCCATTCCCTCTGACGGCCATTAAACGGCGTGCGGTTCCGCGGTCAATCGTGCGCCGCGCGAACGGGCTTGCGGCGCCCCGCCCGGCTTGGGTATGGCGCGGTCACCATGACCAGGAGGATGCCATGCGGCCGTCGGGACGAAATCTAAGCGAGATGCGGGCGGTTTCAATCGAGACCGGCGTCACGAAACACGCGGAGGGCTCGTGCCTGGTGCGCGTGGGCGACACCCACGTCCTGTGCACCGCGACCATCGAGGACCGCGTGCCGCCCTTCATCAAGGGGTCGGGCCTCGGCTGGGTCACCGCGGAATACGGGATGCTGCCGCGGTCGACCACGTCGCGCATGCGCCGAGAGGCGAGCGCCGGCAAGCAGGGCGGCCGCACCATCGAGATCCAGCGCCTGATCGGGCGCTCCCTGCGCGCGGGCGTGGACCGAGTCGCGTTGGGCGAGCGGCAGATCACCATCGACTGCGACGTGATCCAGGCCGATGGCGGCACGCGCTGCGCGGCGATCACCGGCGGCTGGGTCGCGCTGAAGCTCGCCGTGAAGAAGCTGATGAAGGCCGGTGACGTGGTGAGCGACCCGCTGGTGTCGCCGGTCGCCGCGGTCAGCTGCGGCCTCTATGCCGGCCAGCCCGTGCTCGACCTCGACTATGCCGAGGACAGCGAGGCCGGCGTCGACGGCAACTTCATCCTGCGCGGCGACGGGCAGCTCATCGAGGTGCAGATGTCGGCCGAGGGCGCGACCTTCTCCCGGACACAGATGGACCAGCTCCTGACCCTCGCGGAAAAGGGCGTGGGCGAGCTTGTCGCCCTGCAGGAAGCGGCAGTCGCATGAGCGGACGCCGCCTGACCGAGGAGAGGCTGCTGGTCGCGACGCACAACCGCGGCAAGCTCGAGGAGATCGCGGCGCTTCTCGAACCCTACGGCGTGTCGGTCACGGGCGCAGCCGAGCGGAACCTGCCCGAACCCGAGGAAACCGGCACCACCTTCGTCGAGAACGCGCGCATCAAGGCGCACGCGGCGGCCAGGGCGACCGGCCTTCCGGCGCTCGCGGACGATTCCGGCATCGAGATCGACGCGCTCGACGGCGCGCCGGGGGTCTACACGGCGGACTGGGCGGAAACCCCTGCGGGACGCGATTTCGTCATGGCAATGACCCGCGCCCACGACGCGCTGGTCGCGAAGGGCGCGCCCGAACCCTGGACCGCGCGGTTCCGCTGCACCCTGGTCCTCGCCTGGCCCGACGGGCACGACGAGGTCTTTCCGGGCGTCATGGAAGGCCGCGTCGTCTGGCCGATGCGCGGCGACCAGGGTCATGGCTACGACCCGATCTTCCAGCCCGAGGGTCACGACATCACCTTCGGCGAGATGGACCGCTGGACCAAGAACGAGATGAGCCATCGCGCCGACGCCTTCCGGAAGTTCGTGGCCGGCTGCCTTGACTGACGCGGCCGGGCCCGACAGGCCCGAGGGCGGGTTCGGGCTCTACCTGCACTGGCCGTTCTGCGCGGCCAAGTGCCCCTATTGCGACTTCAACAGCCACGTGGTCCGCGACATCGACGAGGACCGCTGGGCCCGCGCGCTCGAGGCAGAGATCGCCCGCGTGGCGGAACGCACCGGACCCCGGCGGCTCGACACCATCTTCTTCGGCGGCGGCACACCGAGCCTCATGGAGCCCGACACCGTGCGGCGCTGCCTCGACGCGGCGCGCGCCGCCTGGGATCTCGCGCCCGATGCCGAGATCACGCTCGAAGCCAATCCAGGCTCGGTGGAGGCGGGACGCTTTCGCGCCTTCGCGGCGGCGGGCGTCAACCGCGTCTCCCTGGGCGTCCAGGCGCTGAACGACCGAGACCTGAGGCGTCTTGGCCGGATCCACGGCGCCGCCGAGGCCCGCCATGCCTTCGACATCGCGCGCGACGCCTTCGACCGGGTGAGCTTCGACCTCATCTACGCGCGACAGGAGCAGACGCTGGACGACTGGCGCGCGGAACTGACCGAGGCGCTCGCCATGGCGGTCGACCACCTGTCGCTTTACCAGCTGACCATCGAGCGCGGCACCGCCTTCTGGGACCGCGCGCGCCGGGGCACGCTCCGCGGCCTGCCCGACGAGGACCTGTCGGCCGACATGTACGAGCTGACGCAGGAGCTGTGCGATGCCGCGGGCCGTCCCGCCTACGAGGTGTCGAACCACGCGGTGCCGGGCGGGGAATCCCGCCACAACCTGATCTACTGGCGCTACGGCGACTATGCCGGCATCGGTCCGGGGGCGCATGGGCGCCTGACGTCGAACGGGTCCAAGCGCGCGGTCGCAGCGTGGCGCAATCCTGGGGCTTGGCTGGAACAGGCCGAGGCAGGCAACGGCGACAGGATCGACGATGCCCTGACGGCACAGGATCAGGCCGCAGAATACCTCATGATGGGTCTTCGACTGTCCGAAGGTCTAGATGTTGACAGGCTGCACGCACTCGACGCCAATGCCGCCCCAGAGGCGCGCATCGAGTCGCTTCGGGAACTCGGTCTCGTCACGCGGGACGGATCCCGGCTTGCGGCCACCCGCCAGGGGCGGATGGTGCTGAATCAGGTGATCGCGGATCTGGCGTCCGATCTGGACCTCTAGCGCGCCGCGCTCAGGATCGCGCAGAGCGCATCAAGCTGCTCGAGCGTGTCGTAGGCTATCGAGACGCGGCCCGCCTCGTGCCCCGGCTTGTGGTCCACGGTGACCTTCATGCCGAGCGCTGCGGACAGGTCGCCCTCGAGCGCCCGCGTGTCCGCATCCTTGTCCGCCGATCCCGCCCCGTTCGGACGCTGCGGCCGCGCCTGCGTCTGGTCCTCGCCACCGAACTTCGCCAGCCGCTCGGTTTCGCGTACGGACAACTTTTTCTGCACGACTTTTCGGGCCAGGGCCGAGGGATCCTGCGCGGTGATCAGGGCCCGCGCATGGCCGGCGCTCAACGCGCCCTCGGTGACGAGCGTCTGCACATCGTCCGGCAGGTTCAGAAGCCGTAACAGGTTCGCGATGTGCGACCGGCTCTTGCCGAGCGCTTCGGCAAGCTTTTCCTGCGTGTGTCCGAACTTGTACATGAGCTGACGGTACCCCGCCGCCTCTTCGATGGCGTTCAGGTCGGCACGCTGGATGTTCTCGATGATCGCGACCTCGAGAACCTCGGTATCGGTGAACTCGCGCACGAGCACCGGCATCTCGTGCAGGCCGGCAATCTGCGCCGCGCGCCACCGGCGTTCGCCCGCGACGATCTCGTAGGTCCCCTCCTCGCCCGGTTTGGCCCGGACGATGATCGGCTGGATCACGCCCTTGGCCCGAATCGATTCGGCCAGTTCGTCGAGCTGCCCCTGCGTGAAGGTCCGGCGCGGCTGGTCGGGATTCGGCGCGATCTTCTCGATCGGGATCAGCCGGTCAGGCCGACGGGGTTCCCGTTCCGCGCGCGCCTCGGTGGACACGGTCGGCTCCACGTCGGCCATGAGGGCGGAGAGGCCGCGGCCGAGGCCGCGACGGGGCTGGGATTTCTCTGACATCTGCTCGTCCTCCGGGTCAGGCCGCGAGTTTGGTGTTCTTTTTCAGGAGTTCTTCGGCCAGCTGCCTGTAGGCCCGCGCCCCGCGCGACGTCGTGTCGTAAGCCAGGACCGGCAGCGCGAAGGATGGCGCCTCGCTGACGCGGACATTGCGCGGAATCACGGCGTTGAACACGAGGTCACCAAGATTCGCGCGCGCATCCGCCTCGACCTGCTGCGACAGGTTGTTGCGCGCATCGTACATGGTCAGCACCACGCCCTCGATTCGCAGCGCGGGATTGGCAGAGGTCCGGACCTCGCGGATCGTCAGCATGAGCTGCGACAGCCCTTCAAGGGCGAAGAACTCGGATTGCAGCGGGACCAGCACCGAATCGGCCGCGACCATCGCGTTGACGGTCAGCAGGTTCAGCGACGGCGGGCAGTCGATCAGGATGTAGTCGAAGCCGAAACCGGCCATCGCCGCCTGCCGGAGCGCACCTCGCAACAGGAAGCTGCGCCGCTCGTTGGTATAAAGCTCGATGTCGGCGGAACTCAGATCCACCGTTGCCGGTACAAGCGACAGGCCGCCCACCTCGGTCGGGCGGATCACGTCCGACAGGTCGATGTCCTCGAGCAGAAGCTCGTAGGTGGTGTATTCGCGCTCGTCCGGCTCGATCCCGAGGCCCGTCGACGCGTTCCCCTGCGGATCGAGATCGACGATCAGCACGTTCAGCCCCTGCTCCGCCAGCGCGGCGCCGAGGTTGATCGTCGTCGTGGTCTTGCCCACGCCGCCCTTCTGGTTCGCGACCGCGATGATCTTGGGACCGCTGGCACGGGTCGGATCAGACATGCGAAACATCTCCAATTTCCAGGATGACGGCCTCGGGGTGTGTCATACTTCTATGCGGAATCGCGGTGAAATTCCATCTCGCGCGCGCCGCCTCGACCTCTTTTTCCCAGGTGGCACCCTTCGGGAACAGGGCTTTTCCGGCGGGCACGAGGTGCAGGGTGGCGAAGGTCAGCAGTTCGCCGAGGTCGGCCAGTGCACGGGCCGAAAGGCAGTCAGCCTGCAGCGGCGTCGTGCGCTCGATCCGTTCGGCGATCACCTCTGCCCGCACCCCGGTTTCGCGCAGCACGGTGCGCAGGAAGGTCGCCTTCCGGATGTCCGCTTCGACCAGGGTGAACCGCGTTTCCGGCATCAGCTCCGCTCCGGCGATCGCGCAGACGATCCCGGGCATGCCTCCACCGCTCCCCAGATCGCTCCAACGGGCTGGCTGCCCCGCCAGCGGCAGGAGCTGCAGAGAATCCGCGATGTGGCGCGTGCGAATTTCCGGAAGCGTGGACCGGGACACGAGATTGATCCGCGGATTCCACTTCCGCAGGAGCGTTTCGTAGATCTCCAGCCGCTCTGTTGTTTCACGTGAAACATCGGGAAGCGACGGACCGCTGCCGGCGACGGTCATGCGGGACGTTTCCGCTGTTCCCTTTGCAGACGGGACAGGATGATGGTCAGCGCAGCAGGCGTCATCCCGTCGACCCGTGCCGCCTGGCCCATGTTCGCCGGCCGTGCACGGTCAAGTTTCTGCTGCAACTCCCGCGAGAGCCCCTGAAGGTCCGCGTAATCGAATTCCGCCGGGATGATCGCGGCTTCCTCACGGCGCAGCGCTTCGACGTCCCGCGCCTGCCGGTCGATGTAGTTGGCGTAGATGGCGTCGTTGCCAAGCTGCCGCCGAATATCGGTGGAAACCTTTGCCAGTTCCGGATCGTGCGGAAGCAGCAGCTCGAAATCGGCCTCCGGCAGCGCAAGGATCTGCAGCCCGTTCCGCCGCGCGCCGTCGCGCGCCACGTTCAGCCCGGCATCGTTCAGCTGCGACGCGGTGATGCTGAGCGCGGACAGCCGTTCCCTGCCCTGCGCCAGCGCTTCCATCTTGGCGTCGAACTGCGCCTTGCGCTGCTCCGATACACAGCCGAGCGCGATGGCCTTGCCCGTCAGGCGCTGATCCGCGTTGTCCGCGCGGAGCGACAGCCGGAACTCGGCACGCGAGGTGAACATCCGGTAAGGCTCGGCAACCCCACGCGACGTCAGGTCGTCGATCATCACGCCGATATAGCTGTCGCTGCGGCTGAAGGTGATACGCTCCCGATCATTTGCCCGTGCCGCCGCGTTCAGACCGGCAACCAGACCCTGTGCTGCCGCTTCCTCGTACCCGGTCGTGCCGTTGATCTGGCCCGCAAGGTACAGACCCGGGAAAGCCCGCACCGAAAGATCAAGGTCCAGCGCCCGAGGATCCACGTAATCGTACTCGATCGCATAGCCTGGCTGCAGGATACGGGCATTCTCGAGGCCGGCGATGGAATGTACGTAGTCCTCCTGCACGTCCTGCGGCAGCGAGGTCGAAATGCCGTTCGGATAGATGACGTCGTCACTGAGGGATTCCGGCTCGAGAAAGATCTGGTGCGCGTCCTTCTCGGCAAACCGCACGACCTTGTCCTCGATCGACGGGCAATAGCGCGGCCCGACCCCGTCGATGTGACCGCCATACATGGCCGATCGCGACAGGTTCTCGCGGATGATCTCGTGCGTCCGCGCGTTCGTATGCGTGATCCCGCAGGACACCTGGCGGGCAGTCGGCGCATGCGACATGAACGAGAACAGCTCGGGGGTCTCGTCTCCCGGCTGCATGTCCAGACTGGACCAGTCGATGGTCCTGCCGTCGAGCCGTGGCGGTGTTCCGGTCTTCAGGCGGCCGAGCGGCAGGCCAAAGCTGTCGATTCGCTCAGCCAGCCGGACGGCAGCCTTGTCACCCATCCGCCCGCCGGATCGGCGTTCGTCGCCAATATGGATGACCCCGCGCAGGAATGTGCCCGTGGTCAGGACAACCGATGCGGACCGCAGCACCGCCCCGTCCGCCAGGGTGACGCCGCGGATCGTGCCGGTTTCGACCAGAAGGTCCACAACCTCCCCTTCGACGATCCACAGATTCGGCTGGCGTTCCATTTCCGCGCGCATTTCCGTACGGTAGATCCGGCGATCCGCCTGGGCGCGCGGTCCCTGCACTGCCGGACCCTTGCGGCGATTGAGCAGGCGGAACTGGATACCCGCACGATCCGCGACGCGGCCCATCACGCCGTCCATCGCATCAATCTCGCGCACGAGATGACCTTTCCCAAGGCCCCCGATGGCAGGGTTGCAGGACATCACGCCGATTCCGTCCGCGCTCATGGTCACGAGCGCGGTCTGCGCGCCCATGCGCGCCGCGGCATGGGCGGCCTCCGCCCCGGCATGTCCGCCGCCGATCACGACGACATCGAAGTCGCGATGTTTCACGTGAAACACTCCTACTTTCCGAGGCAGAAGCTGGAGAAGATCTCGTCGAGCAGCGTTTCCACACCGACACGGCCGATCAAGGCATCCAGGTTCCGAATCGCCGCCCGAAGCTCTTCGGCCGCGATATCATATTCGTCAGGTCCCTGCAGCACCACCAGCCGCGCGGTGTCCAGTCCTTCGAGCCCAGCTTGCATGGCCGCGCGGTGCCGTTCGCGGGTCACGAGGCCTGCGGCCGAGGCCCGTTCGGACAGGACTCGCGACAGGTCGGACAGGACGCGATCGATCCCCTGCCCCGTGACGCCGGAAATCCCGGTCTCGTCTCCGGTCAGGTCGGCCTTCGCACCGTAGTGCAGATCCCCTTCCCGGCTCTCCACCCCATCCGCGCTGCCGCCGAGGAACACCCGCACGTCCGCCGCTGCCGCCCGTTCGCGCGCCCGGGCCACGCCGATGAGTTCCACGGCGTCCCCGGTTTCGCGCAAGCCCGCGGTGTCGAGCAGCGTGACCGCCAGCCCGCTCAGATCCATTCGCACCTCGATCACGTCGCGGGTCGTGCCCGCGATCTCGGACGTGATCGCGGCTTGCCGGCCCGCGATTGCGTTGAGCAAGGTAGACTTGCCGACGTTCGGCGCGCCGACGATGGCGACCTCGAATCCCGACCGAACGCGTTCCGCGCTGCCAAATCCGTGCAGTTCCTGCCGGAGATCCGTCGCAACATGGTCAATCAGTTCAACCACCTCGCCCGAAACGTCGACCGGCACCTCTTCGTCGGCGAAATCCATCACCGCCTCGAGCAGCGCAGCCGCCCGCACCAGCCGCGTGCGCCAGGTCTCGACCTTGCCGCCGAGCGCACCGGAGAACACACGGAGCGCCTGCTGCCTCTGGGCCTCGGTTTCGGATTCGATGAGGTCGGCCAGCGCCTCGACCTGGGCGAGGTCCATGCGTCCGTTCTCGAGCGCACGCCGGGTGAATTCGCCCGGTTCGGCATGGCGCACGCCGTCATGGCTCAAGAGCTCGCGCAGGACCGCCTGAACGATGGCAACCGACCCGTGCAGGTGCAGCTCGGCACTTTCCTCCCCGGTAAAGCTCTGCCCCTCGGGAAACGTCAGGACAAGCGCCGAGTCGAGGAACGTCCCGTCGGCAGCGATCAGCCGTCGCAGGCTGGCGCGGCGGGGTTCGGGAACGGTTCCGCTCAGCGCGCGGACGGAGTCCCACGATCGCGGTCCGGACAGACGGACCACGGCGACGCCCGCCTTTCCGGCGGCCGAAGCCAACGCAAAGATCGTGTCCATGGCACTCCGCGCCCCCGCGCGGTCAGGTGTTCATCGAGTCGAAGAATTCCGCGTTCGACTTCGTCTGCTTCAGCTTCGACAGCAGGAATTCGATCGCGTCCGTCGTTCCCATCGGGTTCAGGATCCGCCGCAGCACAAAGGTCTTCTGCAGGTCGCCCTTGTCGACCAGCAGTTCTTCCTTCCGGGTGCCGGACTTGAGGATGTCCATGGCCGGGAACACGCGCTTGTCCGCCACCTTGCGGTCGAGCACGATCTCGGAGTTGCCGGTCCCCTTGAACTCCTCGAAGATCACCTCGTCCATCCGGCTGCCGGTGTCGATCAGCGCCGTCGCGATGATGGTCAGGCTTCCGCCTTCCTCGATGTTCCGGGCCGCACCGAAGAACCGCTTCGGACGCTGCAGGGCGTTGGCGTCGACGCCACCGGTCAGGACCTTGCCCGAGGACGGCACCACGGTGTTGAACGCTCTACCAAGTCTTGTGATCGAATCGAGCAGGATAACCACATCTCGCTTGTGTTCCACGAGACGCTTGGCCTTCTCGATGACCATCTCGCTGACCGCCACGTGGCGCGTCGCCGGTTCGTCGAAGGTCGAAGATATGACCTCGCCCTTCACGCTCCGCTGCATGTCGGTGACCTCTTCCGGCCGTTCGTCGATCAGCAGGACGATCAGGTAGCATTCGGGGTGGTTGCGCTCGATCGAGCTCGCGATGTTCTGCAGCAGAACGGTCTTGCCGGTCCGCGGCGGCGCCACGATCAGCGACCGCTGCCCCTTCCCGATGGGCGCGACGAGGTCGATGATGCGGGCCGAGCGGTCCTTGATCGTCGGATCCTCGATCTCCATCTTCAGGCGCTCGTCGGGATAGAGCGGCGTCAGGTTGTCGAAGGCGATCTTGTGGCGCGCGCGCTCGGGATCCTCGAAGTTGATCTGCGTGACGTCGAGCAGCGCGAAGTAGCGCTCGGTCTCCTCCGGTGCCTTGATCTGGCCTTCGACGGTGTCGCCGGTCCGCAGCGAGAACTTCCGGATCATGTCCGGCGAGACATAGATGTCGTCCGGGCCCGGCAGGTAGTTCGCCTCGGGCGACCGCAGAAAGCCGAAGCCGTCCTGCAGGACCTCCAGAACCCCGTCACCGTAGATGTCCCAGCCCTCGTCCGCGCGCTCGCGCAGGATCTGGAACATCATCTCGCCCTTCCGCATCGTCGAGGCGTTCTCGATCTCGAGCTCCTCGGCCAGCGCCAGGAGCGCCTTGGGGCTCTGCGCCTTCAGGTCGGACAGGTTGAGTTTCTCAAGGTTCATGGCGCTTTCCCGCGACCGGAAAACCGGAACGCAGCCTCTAGCTCGGAATGACGTGTATCGTTCTACGGAGAAACGCGGGTTCCCGGACGGGACCGCGTGACGAGCGATATAGAAAGCCCGGCGCGTGGAGTCAATCGGACAGGTCCGCGGCGCCACGGACCCTTTCTTCTCCATAACCAGAAAGAAAAGAAAGGTAGTTGGGTTTTGTAGGTCGCCCGGATCCTGTGGATCCTTCATCCCTACAGGATTCATGCACAAGTACGGGACCTGTGGATAAAATCCGGGACGGATTCTTGGACCAGGTCGGTGATAAGGAAAATAAAATTTCAAAATCAGATACTTGTGGAGATAAGTGAAACTGGACAGGCGGTGGAAAAGTCCGGGATTGTGCCGCGTCGCGGCGTCCGTGAACAGTCGCGGATCCATCCCGTCCACCGGCGGCACAACCCGCCTCGCGGCAGGGACGGAAGGGGACGAAAGCGGCGTCGCTTGCAATGAGACGCGTTTTTCCCCAGAACCGCCCCTGACCTCTTCCCCCTGTTGTCTTCCGGTTTGTCCACATGACAAAAGCGATCGTGCTGGCCTCGGGCTCGACCATCCGGTCCGAGATGCTGCGCCGCGCAGGCGTTCCGCACAGCGTGCGGCCCGCCCGGGTCGACGAGGATTCGGTGCGCGCGGCGCTTCGGGCCGAATCCGCGCCGCCGCGTGACGTCGCCGACGCCCTGGCCGAGACGAAGGCGCGCAAGGTCGCGGCCGCGGCGCCGCATGACCTGGTCCTCGGCTGCGATCAGGTCCTCGCCATCGACGGTGACATCCTCGCAAAGCCCGAAAGCCGCGCCGAGGCCGCCGACCAGCTGCGCAGGCTGCGCAACACGCACCACCAGCTCCTGTCGGCGGCGGTGCTCTATGAGGACGCGGCGCCGGTCTGGCGGCACGTGGGTGTCGCGCGCCTGTACATGCGCGATTTCTCGGACGCATTCCTCGAGGCCTATCTCGACCGGAACTGGCCCGAGGTGCAAAGCTCGGTCGGCGCCTACCGGATCGAGGAGGAAGGCGTGCGCCTCTTCTCGCGGGTCGAGGGCGATCATTTCACCATCATGGGCCTGCCTCTCATGGAACTCCTGAACCACCTGACGCTGCGCGGTGTGCTGCCCTCATGAGCGATGCCAGTGCACCCCTGCCCCGCATTCCGCTGGCCGGCGTGATCGGCTCGCCCATCGCGCATTCGCGCTCGCCGCGCCTGCACGGGCACTGGCTGCGCCGATACGGTCTGCCGGGACATTACGTTCCGCTCGACGTGCCGGCGGACAAACTGCTCGACGTCGTGCGCCTGATGCCGTCCATGGGCTTCGTCGGGGCGAACGTGACCGTCCCCTACAAGGAAAAGGTGATGGAGGTCGTGGACCAGGTCACCGACCGCGCGACGCTGATCGGCGCGGTGAACACGCTGATCTTCCGCAGCGACGGGCGCATCCACGGCGACAACACCGACGGGTACGGCTTTCTTGCCAACATCCGGCAGGAAGTGCCGGACTGGTCGGCGGCGGACGGCCCGGCCGTGGTGCTGGGCGCAGGCGGCGCGGCGCGTGCGGTGATCGCCTCGCTTCTCGATGCCGGCGTTCCCGAGATCGTCCTGACGAACCGCACGCGCCTGCGCGCCGAAACGTTGCGCGAGGCATTCGGCCACCGGGTCCGGGTCGTGGACTGGCTGCAGGCCGGCAACGCCTTCGACGGCGCGGCGACGGTGGTCAACACGACCTCGCTCGGCATGGTCGGCAAGCCCGAACTGCGCGTGCCGCTGGACGGACTGCGCGCGGGCACGCTCGTGACCGATCTCGTCTACGCGCCGCTCGAGACGCGGCTCCTGCGCGTCGCGGCCGCGCAGGGCTGCCGCACGGTGGACGGGCTCGGCATGCTGCTGCACCAGGCTGTGCCGGGGTTCGAGCGCTGGTTCGGCCGCCGTCCGGACGTCGACGCCGCAACGCGCGAGGCGGTCCTCGCATGACGTTGCGGGTCGGGCTCACCGGATCCATCGGCATGGGCAAGTCGACCACCGCCGCGATGTTCCGCGACCGTGGCTGCGCCGTCTGGGACGCCGACGCGGCGGTGCACCGTCTCTACGCCGCGGGCGGTGACGCGGTGCCCCCGCTCGGCGCGGCCTTTCCAGAGGCGATCGTCGACGGCGCCGTGTCGCGGGACCGCCTCAGGGCCGCGATCGACGCGGATCCGACCGCGCTCCGGCGGATCGAGGAGATCGTGCACCCGCTGGTGCGCGCCGACCGGGATGCCTTTGCCGCAGCGGCACGCGCACCGGTCGTCGTGTTCGACGTGCCGCTGCTTTTCGAGACCGGCGCCGATGCCGAGATGGACGCGACCGTCGTGGTCTCCGTTCCGTCCGATGTGCAGGAGGCTCGCGTGCTTGCGCGCGGCACCATGACCCGCCCGCAATTCGAGGCGATCCGCGCCAAGCAGATGCCCGACGCCGAGAAACGCGCGCGGGCCGATCATGTCATCGACACGACAAGCCTTGAGAGCGCCGCGCACGGCGTGCAACAGGTGCTGGACGCCCTCCTGCACCGCAGCTGACACGGAAAGGCCCAGGCCATGCGCGAGATCGTCCTCGACACCGAGACCACGGGCTTCGATCCCGAACAGGGCGACCGGATCGTCGAGATCGGCGCGGTCGAGCTCTGGAACCACGTGGCGACCGGCCGGCACTACCACCAGTACATCAACCCCGAGCGGTCGATGCCGCAGGAGGCATTCGAGGTGCACGGCCTCGGCGACGACTTCCTGCGCGACAAGCCGGTCTTCGCGCAGATCGCCGACGATTTCCTCGCCTTCGTGGGTGACGCGCCGCTGATTATCCACAACGCGTCCTTCGACATGAAATTCCTGAACGCCGAGCTGCGATGGGCAAAGCGGCCGCTGCTCGCCATAGACCGCGCCGTCGACACCGTGGGCATGGCGCGCAAGAAGTTCCCGGGCTCGCCCGCCTCGCTCGACGCGCTCTGTCGCCGCTTCGCGATCGACAACTCGGCGCGGACGCTGCACGGCGCGCTTCTCGACAGCGAGATCCTGGCCGAGGTCTACCTCGAGCTTATCGGCGGCAAGCAGCCGGATTTCGGCCTGTCGCAGGCGCAGGGGGCGACCGCCGGCGGCGACGATGCGGACTGGCGCCCCGGCCGGAGGCCCGAGCCGCTGCCCCCGCGACTATCGGACAGCGAAAAGGCGGCTCACGCCGCCTTTGTGGACCGCCTGGGCGCGAACGCCCTCTGGTCGCGGGTCTGATCGGCGATCAGGCCTGGCCGGTCTGGTCGGGCGACGCGGCCTGCGCGGCCTGACGGCGCTGGAGTTCCGCGCGGTAGAGCTGCACGAAATCGATCGTCTCGAGGTTCAGCGGCGGGAAGCCCCCGTCCCGGGTCACGTCCGCCACGATGCGGCGCACGAACGGGAACAGCATGCGCGGGCATTCGATCAGAAGGAACGGATGCAGCTGGTTCTCGGGCACGTTCTCGATGTGGAAGACGCCCGCATACTCGATTTCCATCAGGAACAGCTGGCTCGACGTCGCCTTCGCCTTGCTGTCGATCCTGAGCTTCATCACCACTTCGTACTGGTGCTCGGTGGTGCGCTTCTTGGCGTCGAGGTTCACCTGCACCTGCACGTCGGGCTGCGTGTCGCCCTGTGCGCCCTTCTGGGCCAGGATGTTCTCGAAAGACATGTCGCGGATGAACTGTGCAAGCACGTTCATCTTGACCTGGGGTGCCTGCTGGCCGGCTTCGGGCGGCGTGGCATCCCCGCCGTTGGCGTTCGTATTCGTGTCGCTCATGTGCGCGCTCCGGAAGAATAAGGCCCGCCGGGTCTAGCAGCCCGGGACCGTGGGCTCAATGCTTCGTCCAGCCGGAACCCGTGGTTCCCGGATGCGTCGGCCGCTTGGTCGGCGTGACGTCCGTGTAGTCGCCCTCGATCACATCGTCGTCCCGGCGCGGGCGCGGGGTCGGCCCCTGCGGTCCGGGACCGCGCGGACCCGCGCCCGTGTGCACGTGGAACTGCCGCGTGCGCACGTGCTTGCGGGCGTAGCGCATCACCGCCTGCCGCACCGGCGGCATCAGCAGCGCGAAGCCGACCGCGTCGGTGAAGAAGCCCGGCGTGAGCAGCAGCGCGCCCGCGATCAGGATCATCGCGCCATGTGCCAGCGGTTCGGACGGGTCGCGCAGCTCGTTGAACGAGCGGCGGATGTCGTTCATCGCGCCGGCGCCCTCGGAACGCACCAGCCACGTGCCGACCAGCGCCGTCAGGATCACGATCCCGAGCGTCGGCCACAGACCGATCAGGCCGCCCACCTGGATGAACAGCGCGATCTCGATCAGGGGCACCGCGAGGAATGCAACGAATAGCCACATGGGCACGACCTCCTATCCCGGGTCCGGCAGGTAGACTCGCCCGGTCCCAACTCCTACATAGGAATGCAAGCCAATCGTTTCCACGCACCCCTCACGCGAGGCCTTGATGAATTCTCAAATTCTGTCGCTTCTGGTCCTGGCTGGGATCGCGGTATTCCTGATCCTGCGCCTCAAGAGCGTTCTTGGCTCGCGCGAGGGATTCGAGAAGCCGACGGCATCCGCCTCGTCGCAGACGCGATCGGACCGGCCCAGCTTCGAGGTGATCGAGGGCGGACCGGATCACGACATCGTCGATCACGTTCCGGCGAACAGCCCCGCAGCCAAGGCCCTGGCGCAGATGAAGCAGGTCGAACCGAGCTTCTCCGTGAGCGAGTTCCTGTCGGGCGCCCGCGGCGCCTACGAGATGATCCTGATGGCGTTCGAGCGCGGGTCGCTCGACGACATCCGCCAGTTCCTGTCCCCCGATGTCTACGACAGCTTCGCCGAGGTCGTCGCCGCGCGCGAGGAGCAGGGCCTGACCATCGAGGCCGAGTTCATCGGCGTGCGCGAACTGACGCTGTCCAACGCGACCTTCGACACGACGAGCCGCGAGGCCGAGATCACCATGACCTATGTGGGCGAGCTGACCTCGGCCGTGCGCGACCGCGACGGCACGATCGTCGAGGGCAGCACCTCGCAGGTGAAGCGCCAGAAGGACACCTGGACCTTCGCACGCGTCATGGGCTCGGACGACCCGAACTGGCAGCTGGTCGCCACCGGGGAATGACACCCGGTCTGCGGGCGATCCTCCTCGCGGGGTGGACCATGGCGGCAACCTCCGCGAGTGGCGGCGAGGGCGGTTCCGACCCGATGCCCGTGCACCACACGATCATGCAGTTCGCCGATCTCGACGGCTGGGACCGGGACGACCACGAGGCCGCGCTCGAGACGTTCCTCGTGACCTGCCGCGACCTGAAAGATCCGGACTGGCGCGCGCTCTGCGCGGCCGCGACCGACCACGCTGGCAAAGCACGGCAGTTCTTCGAGCTGTTCTTTCGTCCCGTTCTCGTGACCGAAGGACCGCCGCAGGACGACGCCGCGCTCTTCACCGGCTATTTCGAGCCCGAGCTGACCGGCGCGCCCGAACCCGACGACCGCTTCCGCTACCCGCTCTACAGCCTGCCGCCCGAGCTTCCGGGCGTCGAGGGGCCGTGGCTCTCGCGTCGCGACATCCTGTCCGGGGACGCGCTGAACGGCCGCGGGCTCGAGATCGCGTGGGTCGACGATCCGGTCGAGCTGTTCTTTCTCCAGATCCAGGGATCGGGCCGCATCCGCTTTCCCGACGGGCGCATGATCCGCGTGGGCTACGGCGGCGCGAATGGCCACGAATACCGTTCGATCGGCAAGGAGCTGATCCGCCGCGGCACGTTCGAGCCGCACCAGGTTTCGGCGCAGGTCATCAAGAACTGGGTCCGCGACAATCCGCTCGAGGGCGAGGAGCTGCTGTTCCACAACCCCTCCTACGTCTTCTTTCGTGAAGTGAGCGAAGTGCCCGCCGACCGGGGGCCGCTCGGCGCGATGAACCGTTCCGTCACGCCCATGCGCAGCATCGCGGTCGACCCGGCATTCACCCCGCTCGGCGCGCCTGTCTGGATCGAGAAGGCGGGCGAGGCACCGCTCAACCGGCTGATGGTCGCGCAGGACACGGGCTCCGCCATCAAGGGGGCGCAGCGCGCCGACGTGTTCGTGGGTACGGGCGACGCCGCGGGCAAGCTCGCCGGGACCTTCCGTGACCCGGGCCGCATGGTCGTGCTCCTGCCGATCCAGCGCGCCTACGCCCTCTTGCCGGAACTCGTGCAATGAAGGGGCGTCGCCCCCGTCCGGAGGAACTCGAGCTCTGGTCCCAGGTCGCGCGCAGCACGAGCCGCCTGCCCGGCCGGCCCAAGTTCCGCGCCAGTGCGCCGCCGCCAAAGGCCGCGGTTCCGCGCATGCCGGAGGATGCGCCGCCCGCTGCCGAACCCCTGCCCGAGTTCCGCATCGGCGAGAAGGCCGGCGGCGGCGGCCAGAACGGGACCGCGATGCCGTCCTACCGCGCCGCGCCGCCCGCCATGGATGCCAAGGCCTATGGCCGCATGAAACGCGGCAAGCTGCATCCCGAGGCGCGCATCGACCTGCACGGCATGACCATCGAGCGCGCGCATCCCGCGCTCGTCGGGTTCATCCTCGGCGCGCAGGCGCAGGGCAAGCGGCTGGTTCTGGTCATCACCGGAAAGGGCGCCCCGCGCGAGCCGCACGACCCCGCGCCGCGGCGCCGGGGCGTGCTGAAACAGCAGGTGCCGCAATGGCTGCGCCTGCCACCCTTGGGTGGCGCCGTGCTGCAGGTGTCCGAGGCGCATCTGCGCCATGGCGGTGGCGGCGCCTATTATGTGTACCTGCGCCGGCTGCGCTGAGGGGTCAGGTGCGCGCTGCGGCCCGTTCGTTCCGCCTGAGGCGCGACAGGCCCGCGAGGATCCCGCCCGTCGCGGCGGCGAAATAGACGGCGATGCCCAGGTATTGCGCCTCGATCCCCACCTGCAGGTCGATCAGCGCCCCGGTCAGCCCGGGCCCGATGGCGGTGCCGAATACCATGATCGCGGTCCCCATGGACTTGATCGCGCCCAGGTGCCGCGTGCCGAAATATTCCGCCCAGAACGCGTTCGGCAGCACCGCCTGCGCGCCTTGCGTCAGCGCGAGGAAGGTCAGCCCCGCACCGGCCGACCAGAGCGCATCGCCCGCGCCGAACAGGGCGAAGGACGCGATGCAGGGCAAGAGGTAGAACGGCAGCACGCGCCCGAGCCCGAAACGGTCGATGGCGCCGCCTGACAGGAGCATCGCCGCGACGGTCACGAGGGTGAAGAGCGGCATGAATGCCACCAGCTCGATCAGGTCCCAGCCCTTCACCTCGGTGAAATGCACCTGCTGGAAGAAGAACGCGGTGCCAAAGGCGGGCGGGCCCAGAAGCGCCGGCACCATCGCCCAGAACAGCGGGTGCCGCAGCACCTCGCCACGGCGCCAATGGCGCCCGTCGAGGCCCGTGCTCTCGTCCTCGGAGGCCATGCTCTGCGGTGTCCGCTCCGCCGACAGGAGCCACAGCACCAGGGGGATGCCCGCAAGCGCGACGAGCGCCGAAAGGACCCAGAGCGTGCGCCAAGGAAGGATCGCCATCGCCGCGACGAAGATCACCGGCAGGACCGCCTGCCCCAGCGTGACGCCGAGCCCGGCGATTGACAGCGCGCGGCCCCGCGCGGCGATGAAACGGCGCGACATGGCGACCATGCCGATCAGCGACAGCATGCCCTGCCCGAAGAAGCGCAGCGCGAGGATCGCCACCGGCAGGAGCCATGTCGCGCGGTTGCCCGCCATGGCGCAGCATGCGATGGCGAGGCAGACCAGCGCCGCCGCGCCCAGGTGGCGCGAGCGGTAGCGGTCGGTCAGCGCGCCCGCGAAGACCATCAGCATCGCCGAGACGGTGGTGCCGAGCGAGTAGATCCCGCCCCACGCCGTGTGACTGAGCCCGTATTCCGCCCGGATCTCGCCCGCGAAGACCGAGATGAAGAACGTCTGCCCGAAGCTCGACAGGAATGTCAGGAGCGCGCCGGCGGCGAGCCAGCGGGCGTTGTCACGAAGAAAGACGAGTAGCGGCATGTGCCCATGACTCCGACGGCCCCGGGCCGTGCGCAAGGGGAATCGCCGCGGCTCAGGCCGCTGCGCGGCCGGCGAAGTCGCGCAGGTGGTGCGCCACGAGCTCCGGCGCCTCCTCGTGGGCGAGGTGTCCGAGCCCCGGCAGCATCGTGCAGGTCGCGTCGGGCATGCGGCGGGCGGCGTCCTCGGCCCCGCGGGCAGGCACGGTCCGGTCGTTGTCGCCCAGAAGGAAGAGGCTCGGCGCCCGGATGCCCGGAAGGTCGCCGATGAGCGCCTCGAGCGACCATTGCGACATCATGAGAAGCGCGCCCTCAACATGCGCGCGGTCGCCGAGGAGCCGCTGGTAGAGCCGGACGCCCTCGGCATCGAGGCGCGACCCGGTCCCGGCCAGCAGCGTTTCGGTGCGAGCGGGATTCACGAGACCCGCGCGCACGAGGTCGGTGGCGAAGGGGGTGAGCGCGATCATGCGCGCGGCCATGGGGAAGAGGACGCCCGCAAGCCCCCGGAAGGGTTCGAGCGCGGGGTTCACGGCGACGATCCGCGGGACCGGGTGCATGGTCGCCGCCATCCTGAGCGCGACCGCCGCCCCGGCGGAATGGGCAAGGATCACCTGCGGAGCCCAGCCCTCGTGGACGACGAGCCGGCGCAGGTCCTCGGCCATGAACGGCAGGGAGGACCGGAACCGGGTCGCGAGCCGCGAGAACCCGTGCCCGGGCAGGTCCACGGCGATGCAGCGATGGTCCCGCGCGAGAAGAGGCATCAGCCCGCGCCAGGAATGTGTGGCGCCGCCCGCGCCGTGGATCATCAGGAGGTCCGGACCCTCGCCCATGACCTGCACGTGCCAGCGGTGCGGCTTCACCGCGATCTGTCGTGACGCCTCTGCATGTGGCCAGCCGTCGAGGTCGCGCGGGAAATCCACGCTCAATCCCCGAGCGCGTCGGAGATCCCGGCCCGGACCGCGGCCGCATCCGAGCGCGGCAGCGCAAGTGCCGGGAGACCCATGCGCCCGGCGAGCGCCGCGAGATCCGGGTTGGGCCGCGTGCCGGTATCGATCACCGCGCCCGAAAGCTGCAACGCGCCGAGAAGCGCCGCCATGCGTTCTGAATCCGCGCGCGCGGCGGCGCGTCCCGAGCGGCCGTCGAGCGGCACGTTCGCCCGCCCGTCGGTCAGCAGCGCCACCGCCGGCGTCATGCCCTGCCGAGCCGCGCGGATCGCCAGCGCGTGCACGGCGGCGAGGCCCGCGGCGAGCGGCGTGCCGCCGCCCCCCGGCAGGCCTGCAAGGCGCCGCTTGGCCTGGACAAGCGACCGCGTGGGCGGCAGGGCAAGCTCGGCGCCGGTGCCGCGAAATGTGACGAGCGCCACGCGGTCGCGTTTCGCATATGCCTCCGCCAGCATCAGCTCGACGGCGCCCTTGGCCTCGGCCATCCGGGCCAGCGCGGCAGAACCCGAGGCGTCGACGCAGAAGATCACCAGCCGGTCGGCGCGGTCCTCGTACCGGCGCACGTGGATGTCGCCGCGCCGGACGATGACGCCCGGGCGGCCGGGCTGGCCTTCGCGCCGCAGTGCCTGCCAGGGCGCCGCCGCGCGCAGCGTCGCCACCAGGTCGATGCGCGCCTCGGACGAGGGCCGGCCGGGACGCGAGGGCAGGGGCCGCCCGCGTCGCGTGCCGCGCCGCCGCGCGCCTTGGCCCGATCCGGCGCCCTGCGCCGCCCGCGCCGCGCGCGCCTCGAGCACGCCGGGCGGCAGCAGGGCCCTGACCGCCTCGATCAGCAGCTCCTCGGGCAGGGCGTCGCCCGTCTCCTCCGGGGCGGCATCCTCCGGGCTTTCGGGCTCGGGCTGATCGTCGGCATCGTCCTCCTCGGGCTCCGGCAGCATGGTCGCGCGGGGTGCCAGCACCAGCTGCGCGGCGATCTGCAGGTCCTGTGCGCCGACGGCATCGCGCCGCGACAGCGCCGCATGCGCCCGCGCCGCCGCCGCGGCGAAAAGCACCGCGCGCAGGCCCGGCACGCCGAGCCGCGCGGCCGCGTGCACCAGGGCCTCGAGCGCGTCGTCCGCCAGCTCGACGTCCCGCAGGCGCCGCCGGGCCGATGCGATCTCTCCGTCCTCGAGCGCGATCTCGGTCAGCGCCGCCGCCCGCACGCCGCTCAGGTCCAGCGCGAAGGCCAGCCGGTCAGTCAGACCCTCGGGCGCAACCTCGGTGTCGATCCCCTCGTCGAGAAGGATCAGCGCATGGCCCGCGCGCGCGTCCAGCGCCTGCCCGAGGCGCGCGGCCAGTCCCCGGGGACAGCGTTCGGCCATCGACAGGACCAGCGTCGCGGGCCGGGCGAGCAGACCCGCCTGCGTGACACGCCGGCCGGCGGCGAGGCTTGCCGCGATGTCGATGCCGCCCGACAATTGCGCGTCGTCGATGCCGGGGGCGATGCGCCGTTCGGGGGGCAGGGCGGCGGGCAGTCCCGACAGCAGCCGCGCCCGCGTCTCGTCGGCCCGCGCCCGCACGTGCACCCCGCCGAGCCCGTCCGGGTCGATCGCGAGGAGTGCCAGCGCCAGCTGCCCGGCGACCCAGACCTCGAGCGCGTCCTGCCTCATGCGAAGACGTCGTCGACCGTGCGCGCGACGCGGGCACTCGATCCCGCCTCGTCCAGCGGATCGCGGCGCAGGCGGTGGCTGAGCGCCATGGGCGCGACGCGGCGCAGGTGGTCGCGATCGACGACGCGCGCGCCCTCGAACGCGGCCAGCGCCCGGCCTGCCCGCTGCAGCGTCAACTCGCCCCGGAGCCCGTCCGAACCGAGCGCCAGGCAGAGCTCGGCGCAGTCGCGCAGTGCCGCGTCCGGCGTCTCGACCTCCGGCAGGAGCCTGCGCGCGGCGAGGATCGCGTCGCGCACCTTGCCATCCTCGGTGCGCCACCGCTCGAGGAAGGCCTGCGTGTTCTGCTCGTAGGCGACGCGCCGGCGGATCACCTCGATCCGTTCCTCGATGTCCGTGGGCGAGGCGACCTCGACCGACAGGCCGAACCGGTCGAGAAGTTGCGGACGCAGTTCGCCCTCCTCGGGATTGCCCGAGCCCACGAGCACGAAGCGGGCGTCGTGGCGCACCGACAGGCCCTCGCGCTCGATCACGTTGCGCCCGGACTGCGCCACGTCGAGCAGCAGATCGACCACGTGGTCCTCGAGCAGGTTCACCTCGTCGATGTAGAGGTAGCCGCGGTTCGCGCGGGCCAGGAGGCCCGGCTCGAACGCCTTCTCGCCCCTCGACAGCGCACGCTCGATGTCGAGCGCCCCCACCACACGGTCCTCGGTGGCGCCGAGCGGCAGGTCGACGACCGGCGTCGGCACCTCGCGCAGCGCGCCCGTCACGGTTTCCCACTCGGCCTGGTCCTCGGGACGGGCGGCGTTCGTGGGGCTGCCCTCGACCACCGTGATCGGCGGCAGCAGCGCCGCGAGCGCGCGCACCGCCGTCGACTTGCCGGTGCCGCGGTCGCCGAAGACCAGCACCCCGCCGATGCCGGGATCGACCGCGGTCAGCAGCATCGCGCGCTTCATCGCGTCCTGTCCGACGATCGCCGAGAAGGGGAAAGGCTGTGTCATGCGCACTGCTCCTGTGGGAGAGGGGGAACGAGGATCCGCGGGCTCTGGCCTTCCCACGACCCGGTCTCGCCGTGGATTCGGAACCGGGCATAGAGCTCCTCGCGGAACCAGCCGCCCTCGCGGACGGCGCGGATGGCGCGCGCATGCGGTCCCGAGGACCGCGCGAACCGCGCCATGGAGTCGACATCCGGCCAGATCGAGAACGTCACCTGCTGCAGGAACGGCACCTCGCCGATGCCGATCTTGAACAGGACGTTGGGGTCGCTGCCGATGCGGCGCGAGATGTCGGGCTGGCGCCGCCAGAACCGCGCGGCGCGGGCCGGCCTCACCGTCGCGCGGGTGAGCGCCGCGATGGGCCCGGCCTGCGTGTCGGTCCCCGCGGCGAACGGCTCGGCGCCGGACCACCGGCCGCGGGCCGAGATCGGCGACAGGAACAGGGTCCAGTCCTCGGCCGCGCGCGCCCGGTAGCGCGCCCAGAGCGACGAGGCCGCAAGCTGCCGCTCGGCCGTCGCGGCATCCTGCCAGACGGCGAGGATCGCGTATACGCCGGTATTGGGGATGGGCGTGAAGCCCTCGCCGCTGCCCGACCCGCAGAGCTTCCAGAAGGTCAGGCCCTCGTGTCGGGGCAGCGACAGGCGTGCCGCGCCCATCATGCCGAGCGCCCAGAGGCGCGCGCTTGCCGTGTCGAAACGGAACAGGCTGAGACTTACGATCTGCATCCCGGACTCATGATCTGTAAACTAAGTCTGACACGATACGGCGCCAAAAGAAAGGGCAGGGGTTCACCTCACCGCGGATTGTCAGGTCATGTTGACAGGTGTACCGTCGGGACTCGATGACAAAGCTCGATCCGTCCCTTGCGACCTCGGTTCGCGACCAGGCCCGCCCCCACGCGGCGGTGATCGGTGCCGGCCTGGGCGGCCTGGCCTCGGCCATGCGGCTCGGCGCGATGGGCTACCGCGTCACGGTGGTCGACCGGCTCGACGTGCCGGGCGGCCGCGGCTCCGCGCTCTGGCGCGAGGGCCACAGGTTCGACCTCGGACCCACCATCGTCACCGTGCCGCAGGTCTTCGAGGATCTCTGGGCGGCCTGCGGGCGCACCTTCGCAGACGACGTTGACCTCCGTCCGCTTGATCCGTTCTACGAGATCCGCTGGCCCGACGGCTCGACCTTCGCCGCCCGTCAGGACACCGAGGCGATGCGCGCCGAGGTGGCGCGCCTGTCTCCGGACGATCTCGGGGGCTACGACCGGTTCCTCGCCGACAGCGCGGCGCGCTACTGGTTCGGCTTCGAGGACCTGGGCCGCCGGCCCATGCACCGCTTCCGCGACCTGCTGGCCGTGCTGCCGGACTTCGTGCGGCTGCGCGCCGACCGGTCGGTGCATGCCCATGTCGCCCGGCGGGTGCAGGATCCGCGCCTGCGCATGGCACTGTCGTTCCACCCGCTCTTCATCGGCGGCGATCCGTTCCGGGTCACCTCGATGTACATCCTCGTCAGCCACCTCGAGAAGGAATTCGGCGTCCATTACGCCATGGGGGGCGTCGCGGCGATCGCGCGCGCCATGGCCGACGTGATCGCGGGGCAGGGCGGTCTCCTGCGCATGGGGACCGATGTCGACGAGATCCTCGTCCGGGACGGCCGCGCCGCTGGCCTCAGGCTCGCCGGCGGAGAGATCCTGCGCGCCGACATCGTCGTGTCGAACGCCGATCCCGGCCACACCTACGATCAGCTCCTGCGCAAGGCGCCGCGCCGGCGCTGGACCACGCCCAGGCTGGCGCGCGCGCGCTGGTCCATGGGGCTGTTCGTCTGGTATTTCGGCACCCGCGGGACGCGCGGCATGTGGCGCGACGCGGGGCACCACACGATCCTGAACGGGCCGCGCTACGGCGATCTCGTGCGCGACATCTTCCGCCGCGGCGTGCTGGCCGACGACATGTCGCTCTACGTGCATCGGCCCTCCGTCACCGATCCCGGCGTCGCGCCCGAGGGCGACGACACCTTCTACGTGCTGTCCCCGGTGCCGCATCTCGGCCACGACGATCCCGTCGACTGGGACGCCATGCGCGACACCTACCGCACGAAGGTGGCGAAGGTGCTCGACGAGCAGCTTCTGCCGGGCTTTGCCGACCATCTCGGACCCGAGGAGGTCTTTACCCCGACCGAGTTCCGCGACCGCTACCTGTCGCCCCACGGGGCGGGGTTCTCGATCGAGCCCCGCATCCTGCAGAGCGCCTGGTTCCGTCCGCACAATGTCAGCGAGGAGCTGCCCGGCCTCTACCTGGCCGGCGCGGGCACGCATCCGGGGGCGGGGCTGCCCGGCGTCATCTCGTCGGCCGAAGTGCTGGCGAAACTCGTCCCGCATCCCGCCGAGGTGTCCCGATGATCGATCCCGACGACCTCGCCCGCTGCCACGAGATGATCCGTCACGGGTCGCTGTCCTTTCACGCGGCGTCGCGGCTCCTGCCCGCGCGGGTGCGCAACCCGGCGATGGCGCTCTACGCGTTCTGCCGTGTGGCCGACGACGCCGTCGACCTGCAGGCCGAGAAGGCCGCGGCGGTCCTGCGCCTGCAGGAACGGCTCGAACGGGTCTATGCGGGCCGGCCGGACAACGCGGCGCCCGACCGGGCCTTCGCTCAGGTGGTCGAGTCGTTCGACATGCCCCGCGCGCTTCCCGAGGCGCTGCTCGAGGGCCTGGCCTGGGACGCGATGGGCCGGCGCTACCGCACGCTGTCCGAACTGCACGCCTATTCCGCCCGCGTGGCCTCTGCGGTGGGGGCGATGATGTGCGTGCTGATGCGGGTGCGCGACCCGGACGCGCTGGCGCGGGCCTGCGACCTTGGTGTCGCGATGCAGCTCACCAACATCGCCCGCGACGTGGGCGAGGACGCGCTCGAGGGGCGGCTCTACCTGCCGCTCGACTGGCTCGACCGCGCGGGCATCGACCCCGAGGCGTTCCTGCGCGATCCTCGGCCCACGCGGGCGCTGCGCAAGATGGTGCGCGATCTCGTCCTGCAGGCCAACCGCCTCTACTACCGCGCCGAGGCGGGGATCGGGGCGCTGCCGCTCTCCTGCCGCCCGGGGATCTACGCGGCGCGGCACATCTACGCGGGCATCGGCGGCGCGGTGCTGGCGTCGGGATGCGATTCGATCTCGTCGCGGGCGCGGACCACGCGGGCGCAGAAGCTGTGGCTGCTCGGTGTCTCGGCGTTCCGCGCGGGCGTCACGACCTGCATGCCCCGCTCGGCGGTGCTGTATGCGCGTCCCCTGCCCGAGGTGGGGTTCCTGATCGACGCGGCGGCGGTGTCGTCGCCGGTCTGGCAGCGCGAGGACACGCTGTTCGAGGCGCTGAACGCGCTCGCCGCGCGACAGCGGGCGGAACGTGCGTCCTTGAACCGGGGATCCCTGCGCGCTAGCTGATCCCGCATGTTCTGGATCGTCTTCGCGATATTCCTCGGCGCCTGCTTCGCGGCAGGTTCGACCGGCGGCCTCTTCCCCCCGGGCGCGTGGTATCGCGGTCTCGACAAGCCTGCGTGGACGCCGCCCGACTGGGCATTCCCGGTGACGTGGACCACGCTCTACCTTTGCATGTCCTTCGCGGGCGCGCGGGTCGCGATGGCGGACGACAACGGCATCGCCATGGCGCTCTGGGCCCTGCAGGTCGCGCTGAACGGGCTCTGGACGCCGGTCTTCTTCGGGCTGCGGCGCATCCGGCTCGGCATGGTGGTGCTGGCCGCGCTCTGGTGTGCGGTGCTGGCCACGCTCGTCGCGCTCTGGCAGGTCGACGTCCTGGCGGGCGCGTTGTTCATCCCCTACCTCGTATGGGTCAGCATCGCGGGCGCGCTCAACTTCTCGGTCTGGCGTCGCAATCCGAACGAGGTCCCGGCGCCGGCCGAGTGACGCTCAGCGCGCCGGGTGGTCGTCGTTCCGGTCCGACAGGATCCGGTGCCGCGCGCCTTCCATGTCGTCGTATTGCGCGTGGCGCAGCGACCACATGAAGGCGCCGAGCCCCAGGAACCCGAGGAACAGCGACACCGGGATGAGGAAGACGAGGATGTTCATCGGCCGAGCCTCACGGCGTTGAGCGAGACGGTGATCGAGGATGTGGACATGGCGAGCGCGGCAAGGAGCGGTGTCGCCGCACCCATGAGCGCCACGGGAATCGCGACCACGTTGTAGGCGGCGGCAAGCCACAGGTTCTGCGCCATCCGACGGCGGGCGAGGCGTGCGAGCGCCAGCGCCTCGGGCACCACGGACAGGTCCTGACCCAGCAGGACGATGTCGGCGGCGCTGCGCGCGGCGTCGAGACCCGAATGCGGGGCGATGGAGGCATGGGCCGCGGCGAGAGCCGCGGTGTCGTTCAGCCCGTCGCCCACCATCAGCACGCGGTGCCCATCGGCAGCGAGCGAGTCGAGCGCAGCGACCTTGTCCGCGGGCAGGAGACCGCCGCGCGCATCCGCGATGCCCAACCGGGCGGCGATTTCCGCCACTGCGCCCGCGCCATCCCCGGAGAGGAGCATCACCCGGACACCCGCCGCCCTGAGCCCGGCCACGGCATCGGACGCGCCGTCGCGCAGGGTCTCGGCCAGCCGGATCCGGTGCGGGGCCTGCCCGTCGATCGCCAGCCACAGCGCGCTCGTGCCGTCGTCGCTGCCGCCGGTGAACGACGCACGGCCGAGCCGGACGCGGCGCCCCTGCCACGTGCCCTCGACGCCCTGGCCCGGCACCTCGCGCCGGTGTTCCACCGGCGCAGGCGACTCGCCCGCGCGCCGCGCATGCGCCGCAAGTGCGCGGGCGGCGGGGTGGTCCGATCCCTCGGCCAGCCCCAGCGCCACCCGCAGGTCGGTGCCCTGCGGCGCATCGGCGATGGCGGGCGTACCGGTGGTCAGCGTGCCGGTCTTGTCGAAGACCACGACGTCCACCTCGGCCAGCCGTTCGAGCGCGGTCGCCGACTTCACCAGCAGCCCGCGGCGGAACAGACGTCCGGACGCGGCCACGGACACCGCCGGCACGGCGAGGCCGAGCGCGCAGGGGCAGGTGATGATGAGGACGGCGATGGCGATGCCGAGCGCGTGCCACGCGTCGCCCGAGAGCGCCCACCACGCGACGAAGGCCGCCGCCGACAGGACGTGCACGAGCGGCGCGTAGATGCCGCCCGCCCGGTCGGCGAGGGAGACGTGGCGCGAGCGCGCGGTCTCGGCCGTGGCGACCAGTGCCGCCAGCCGGGCCAGCTGCGTGTCCTGTCCCGCGCGCGTCACCCGGACCACCAGTGCGCCTGTCAGATTGGTCTCGCCCGCGGCAACGGCATCACCCGGGGCCGCGGCGACGGGCAGCGTCTCGCCGGTCATGGCGGCGCGGTCGATGTCGGTCTCGCCCTCCACGATCTCGCCATCCGCGGGCAGGCGCTGGCCCGGCAGCACGCGGATCAGGTCGCCGGGCAAAAGCGCGTCGCTGCGCACGGCCTCGGGGCCTGCGGCACCGATCCGGGTCGCGGTGGCGACGTCGAGCGCCGAGAGCTCCGCCGCCGCCGACCGCGCCGCGCGCCGGCACGACAGGTCGAGGTAGCGCCCCGCCAGCAGGAAGAAGGTCAGCGACAGGGCCGCCTCGAACCAGGCATGCCCGCCCGCGCCGCTCAGCGCCTCGGCCGCGGACATGAGCGTGGCGAGCAGGATGGCGAGCGCGATCGGCACGTCCATCCCGAGCCGCCCCGCGCGCAGGGACCGCACCGCACCCGCGAGGAATGGCCGCGCGGAATAGGCGATCGCCGGCACCGCGATCGCGGCCGAGATCAGGTGGAAGAGGTCGCGCGTTGCGTCGCTCGCCCCGGACCAGACCGCCACCGACAGCAGCATCACGTTCATCATCGCGAAGCCGGCGACCCCGATCCGCAGCAGGAGGTCGCGCGCGCCCGCGTCCGGCCCCGTGGCGAGCCGACCGGTGTCGAGCGGGTGCGCAGGAAGCCCCGCGCGTTCGAGCGCGGTGCAGAGTTCGGTCGCGCCGATCGTGCCGTCGGTCGTCACCAGCGCGCGCTTGAGGCTCAGGTTCACGCGGGCCGACAGCACCCCGGGCTCCGCGCCAAGCGTGCGTTCGGCCGTGGCGATGCACGTCGCGCAGTGGATCGTCGGCAGGTGGATCAGGATGTCGGGCAGCACAGTCGCGCCCGTCTGGGGGCGCTGGGCGGCGATGCCGCCGCAGGCGCAGGCGGCGGCGGTCATGACGGCGCCCCGTTGTGCAGCGTGACGCGGTGCCGCCAGGGCGTCCCGTCGGCGGCCGTGGCCTCGAGCTGCAGCATCCAGGCGCCGGGGCCGGGCAGCGGGCCCGCGCGCCAGCCGGTCCCGTCCCGGGTGAGGGGCAGTGCGCGGTCCTCGGCGTCGGTGGTGGGCCGGCCGAGCGTCAGGTCCAGCGCGGCCCCCTGCACGGGGTCTCCTTGCGCGTCGGTCAGGGTCACGCGCAGCGTGCCGTCCGGGGCGATCTCGGCTCCCGCGCTCCAGCCCAGTCGTTCCTGCCGGGCGCGTTCGGCGTCGAAGCTCTGGCTCGCCACGTAGGAACTCGCCACTTCGAGGCCCGGGAACGTGTGCACGGCATTGACCGCCAGCGCGACGTTCACCGCGATGACCGTGCCGAAGCCCAGCCCGAACATCGCCAGCACCTTGGGTCCCGTGATCGTCGTCGGCATGTCAGTCCTCCCGTCCGTTGAAGACGCTGTCCTTGTGTGCGCGGTCGCCGGAGGCGAGGTCCTCGGCCCAGAACCGCAACGCCGTCTCGGCGCGCGCCGCGGCCGGACCCCCGGGCCGGGCGCTCACGTAGACGCGCTGCAGCTTCTGCGCGTTGGCGGGAATCTCGGTGACGAGGTCCTCGGTGCCCTCGAGCGCGATGGCGAGCACGGAGCCCGAGGTCAGCGACAGGCGGAATGCCCTGGGCTCTCCGTGCTTGTTGCGCAGGCGGATGTCGTAGGTGTTGCGGATGGTCCCGTCCGACAGCGTCACGAAGGTCGGGTTGCGCACCGGCGCCACGGTCATCTCGATCTCGGGCCGGATGAACAGCGCGAACACCAGCGCCATCCCGATCGCCGCCCAGAGCGAGAAATAGAGCACGTTGCGCGGGCGGAACACGTGGGCCCAGGCGCCTCTCGGTCTGCCGCCCGCCGCCTCGCGCGGGGCATCCGACAGCGCGAGGTAGCCGATCAGCCCGCGCGGCTTGCCGATCTTGGCCATCACCTCGTCGCAGGCGTCGATGCAGAGCGCGCAGGTGATGCAGGCCAGCTGCTGGCCGTCGCGGATGTCGATTCCCATGGGGCAGACGTTCACGCAGGCATTGCAGTCGATGCAGTCGCCGGGCCCGTCCTGCCGCGCCGCGCCGGAGCGGGCGCCCGACAGTCCAGGCATCGGGATCGCGGGGGCCCGGCCGCCGATCTGCGGGCCCGCGGCGCGGGTGATCGCGGCCTGTGCCTCCTCCGCCTGCCTGCGGCGCAGGCCCTTGCCGCGCGGCTCTCCGCGCCAGTCGCGGTAGGCGACGGTCAGCGTGTCCTCCTCCATCATCGCGCCCTGGATGCGGGGCCAAGGGCACATGTAGATGCAGACCTGTTCGCGCATGAAGCCGCCAAAGACGAAGGTGGTCGCGGTCAGGATGGCGATGGTCGTGTAGGCGGCCGGGTGGGCCGAGACCGTCAGCAGGTCGCGCAGGAGCGTCGGCGCGTCGGTGAAGTAGAACACCCAGGCGCCGCCCGTCGCGACCGAGATCAGGAGCCAGGCGGCCCATTTCGACGCCCGCAGCCGCAGCTTGCGTGCGGACCACGGCGCCTCGTGCAGGCGAAGGCGGGCGTTGCGGTCGCCCTCGATCCAGCGCTCCACCACGAGGAAGAGATCGGTCCAGACGGTCTGCGGGCAGGCATAGCCGCACCAGACGCGCCCGAGCGCCGAGGTGAACAGGAACAGCCCGAGCCCCGCCATGATCAGGAGCCCCGCGACGAAGTAGAACTCGTGGCTCCAGATCTCGATCCAGAAGAAGTAGAACCGCCGGTTGGCGAGATCGACGAGCACCGCCTGGTCGGGAAGCGCCGGACCGCGGTCCCAGCGGATCCACGGCGTGACGTAGTAGATCCCGAGCGTGACGATCATGATCGCCCATTTGAGCGTGCGGAAACGTCCCGACACGCGCCGCGGAAAGATCGGCACGCGGGCAGCGTAGAGCGAGGAATCGGTCATCATGGGTAGGCCCCGTCGGAGGGTGTCTGTTCGCGCATCCTCCTTACGCGCCGGGGAGTTGCGGCTCATTGACGTGGATCAAGGTGTGCGGCGCCCGGCCGCGCCGGACTGTCGCACCCCCCGGACGCAAGCGGGGCGCGCCGTTTCGGGCGCGCCCCTGACCGGGCACCGGAGACCAACAGCGCGAACAGAGATCCGGTGCCCGGACCCCTACTCGGCGGACGGCTCCTCTCCGCCGCCGAGCTGATGCACGTAGGTCGCGACCGCGCGGACCTCGGCCTCGTTCAGCCGGGCGCCCCACGCCGGCATCACGCCGAACCGTGCATTGGTGATGGTCTCGGTCAGCGCAGCCTCGTCGCCGCCGTAGAGCCAGATCGCGTCGGTGAGGTTCGGGGCGCCCATCTCGCGCATGCCGCGCCCGTCCTCGCCGTGGCAGGAGGCGCAGTTCGCCTCGAACAGCGCGCCACCCGCCCCGGCCAGCGGGTCGCCGCCCGACGCGAGGCCCTGCACGTGCGCCACGAGCAGCGCGATCTCGTCCGGGTCCAGCATCTCGCCGAAGGCGGGCATCTGCGACCAGCGCGCGTCGGGATCGTCCTCGTTGCGCACGCCGTGGCGCACGGTGTGGGCGATGTCGTCGAGCGTGCCGCCCCAGAGCCAGGCATCGTCGAGAAGGTTCGGGTAGCCCACGGCTCCCGCCGCGCCCGATCCGTGGCATTGCGAGCAGTTGGTGCGGAACACCGCCGCGCCCGCGTTCACCGCGTAGGAATAGAGCGCGTCGTCCTCGCGGATCGCCCCGAGATCGGCCGCCACCAGCTGCGCCTCGACCCCGGCATTTGCCTCCTCGACCGCGGCGATGTGCCGGGCCACCTGGTCCCGGGTGGACCAGCCGAGCATCCCCGCGGTGGCGGAGTTCACGAGCGGCCACGCCGGGAACAGGATCGTGTAGACGATCCCCCATCCGATCGTCGCGTAGAACGTCCAGAGCCACCAGCGGGGCAGGGGATTGTTCAGTTCCTCGATGCCGTCCCAGGTGTGGCCCGTGGTCTCGACCCCGGTGACGTCGTCTTTCTTCCTCGCGGTCATCTCTCGGACCTTTCGTCGGGCTGGGCGCGCCGGGGCGCGTCGTTGCGGAAGATCACGCTTGCGGCCTCCGCGTGGGCGGCGCGCATCCGGGGCAGGAAGGCCCGGATGCAGACGCCAATGAAGAACAGCAGCATCGCCAGCAGCATCCAGCTGTCGGCGAAGTGCCGAAGGACGGAATAGGTGTCCATGGCGGGCTCCTCAGCCGGCGTCGGCTTCGAAGGTCGAGAAATCGACCAGCGTGCCGAGCATCTGCAGGTAGGCGATCAGCGCGTCCATCTCGGTCAGCGCGGGGTCGCCGTCGAAGTTGCGGGTCTGCGCGCCGGGATAGCGTTCCACCAGCGCCTCCCAGTCGCCGTCCGGATCGGCCTGCACGGTGAAATCGGCGCGCGCCTGGGCGATCATGTCGTCGGTATAGGGCACCCCGACCGCCCGGTGCGTCGCCATCAGGTCGGCGATCCGCGCCCCGTCGATCGTCGCCCGCCCGAGGAAGTCATATTTGGGCATGATCGATTCCGGCACGACCGATTGCGGGTCGACCAGGTGGTCGACGTGCCATTCGTCGGAATACCGCCCGCCCACGCGGGCAAGGTCGGGCCCCGTCCGCTTCGAGCCCCACTGGAAGGGGTGGTCGTACATGGATTCCGCCGCCAGCGAGTAGTGACCGTAGCGTTCGACCTCGTCCCGCATCGGCCGGATCATCTGGCTGTGGCAGACATAGCAGCCCTCGCGGACGTATATCTCGCGGCCCGCGAGTTCGAGCGGCGAATAGGGACGCATGCCCTCCACCTTCTCGACCGTGTTCTCGATCCAAAACAGCGGCGCGATCTCGACGATGCCGCCGATGGTCACCACGAGGAACGAGAACACCAGCAGCAGGGTCGCGTTCTTCTCGAGAACCGCGTGCCTGTCGATCAGCCGGGTGTGGTGCGGCAGCTCGTTCGGGAGGCCGCCGTCACCCGGCCGGACCACCTCGGGGTCGTCCTTGGCGGAGGGAATCCTGTCGTTGTCCTTGGTCATGTCTTGTCACTCCGCGGGAACGGTGCGGGCGCTGGGCTGGGGCGCGCGGATGGTCATCCACATGTTCCAGGCCATCACCAGCGCGCCGGTGAGGTAGAGGACACCGCCGGTCCCGCGCACCACGTACATCGGGAACTTCGCGGCGACGGTGTCGGCGAACGAGTTGACGAGGAAGCCGTTGGCGTCGACCTCGCGCCACATCAGGCCTTCCATGATGCCGGTCACCCACATCGAGGCCGCGTAGAGCACGATCCCCACGGTCGCGAGCCAGAAGTGCAGGTTGATCGCGCGGACCGAGTGCATCTGCATCCGGCCCCACAGCTTGGGTGTCAGGAAGTAGAGGCAGCCGAAGGTGATGAGCCCGTTCCAGCCGAGCGCGCCGGAATGGACGTGCCCGATCGTCCAGTCGGTGTAGTGCGACAGCGAGTTGACCGCGCGGATCGACATCATCGGACCCTCGAAGGTTGACATGCCGTAGAAGGCGAGGCTGGCCACGAACATCCGGATGATCGGGTCGGTGCGGATCTTGTCCCACGCGCCCTCGAGGGTCATGAGCCCGTTGATCATGCCGCCCCAGGACGGCATCCACAGGATGACCGAGAACACCATGCCGAGCGTCGCGGCCCAGTCGGGCAGGGCGGTGTAGTGCAGATGGTGCGGGCCGGCCCAGATGTAGAGAAAGATCAGCGCCCAGAAGTGGATGATCGACAGCTTGTAGCTGTAGACCGGCCGTCCCGCCTGTTTCGGCACGAAGTAGTACATCATCCCGAGGAAGCCCGCGGTCAGGAAGAAGCCGACCGCGTTGTGCCCGTACCACCACTGGGTCATGGCGTCCTGCACGCCGGCGAAGACCTGCACCGACCGCGAGCCCCAGATCGACACCGGCAGCGACAGGTTGTTGACCACGTGCAGCATCGCGACCGTCACGATGAAGGCCAGGAAGAACCAGTTGGCGACGTAGATGTGCGGCTCTTTCCGGCGCATCAGCGTGCCGAGGTAGATCGCCAGGTAGACCAGCCAGACGATGGTCAGCCACAGGTCGACGTACCATTCGGGCTCGGCATATTCCTTGGACTGCGTCGCGCCGAGCAGGTAGCCTGTCGCCGCCAGCACGATGAAGAGCTGGTAGCCCCAGAACACGAACCACGCCGCGTTCCCGCCCCAGAGCCGCGCGCCCGAGGTGCGCTGCACCACGTAGAGCGACGTCGCCAGCAGCGCGTTGCCCCCGAAGGCGAAGATCACCGCCGAGGTGTGCAGGGGCCGGAGCCGGCCGAAGTTCAGGTAGCCCTCGGACCAGTCGAAGTTCAGCTCCGGAAAGGCCAGCTGGAAGGCGATGAAGGTGCCGACGAGGAAGCCCGCGATGCCCCAGAACGCCGTGGCGATGACGCCGGCGCGGATCGGGCCGTCGAGGTAGCCGGACATGTCCGGGACGGGTTTCGTCTCGTCGGTCTGGCGGAGCTGCCACAGGAACAGTCCGCCCGCGATGAGCAGGATCAGGATCGCGTGGACCTGATACGCGAGGTCGTGCGCCCAGTTCGCCGCCATGGCGGCGAAGAGCGCCACGAGCCCCAGCACGATAAGCTTTAGGTAATCCATACCGGTCTCCGATTCGGGCGTGCCGGCCGCGTGGGCCGTTCTTCCGAAGTCCGGATCACATGGTCTGGGGGGTGCGGTCCTTGACGTGGATCAAGGCCGCGGACGGGCCTCCGCGTGCGGCTGCGGCAGGGCGCCGCAGGCGGTTTCTCAGGTCAGGCCGGTGCCGTCGTCGTCGTCCTGCGCCTCTTCCTGCAGGCGCGCGAGGTCGGGCACGATCACCGTGGACCTGCCTTCGGTCTCGATCACGCCGTCGCGGCGCAGCGCCGACATCTGCCGGCTCGCGGTCTCGAGCGTGAGCCCGAGGAGGTCCGCGATCGCCTCGCGCGTCAGCGGCAGCGAGAATGTCACGCGCGACGGGTCGTGCCGGTCGGTGCGGCCGAGCCTGCGCGCGAGGATCAGCAGGAAGGCCGAGATGCGCTCGCGCGCGGCCATCCGCCCCAGCACCACGGCCCAGTCCCGCGCGGCGTCGAGATCGTCGAGCGTCATCGACAGGAGCCGTTCGGACACGTGCGGCGTGTCGCCCAGGATCTTCTCGAAGGCGATGCGCTCGAACCGGCAGAGCCGCACCGGGGACGCCGCGGTCACGTCGAAGGGGATCGTCTCGCGCCAGGGCCGGCCGATGAAATCCGAGGGCAGCATCAGGCCGTTGATCTGGCGGCGGCCGTCCTCGAGCGTGCGCGACAGGATGGCCGCGCCGGACACGACCGACGCCACGTGGCGCATCGGCTCGCCGGCAAAGAAGATCGGCGCGCCGGCGGCGATGTCCGCATAGGACTTTATGCGCTCGAGACGCTCCAGTTCCTGCGGCTCGCAGTGGGCGCAGACGGCACGATGCCGGATGGGGCAGCCCGCGCAGGTCTCTTGGACGGGGGCAAGCGGCATGACGATTCCAGAATTGTTCTGTCCCATTACAATTCTGATGTTGATCTGCGTCAATGCGAAAGAGATCCGGGATGGTCACCCTTCGCGTCATGACCAGATCGCCATCTCCCGCCGACTCGCTGCTCGCCCGCGCCTCCGTGCCGCGGTACACGAGTTACCCGCCTGCCAACCACTTCACCCCGGAGGTCGGACCCGACCGGCACGCGCGCTGGATCGCCTCGGTCGATCCTGACCGCCCGGTGTCGATCTACCTGCACATCCCGTTCTGCCGGCGGCTCTGCCATTTCTGCGCCTGCCGCACGCAGGGCACGCGCACCGACGCGCCGCTCGATGCCTACGTGAAGCGCCTCGTGACCGAGATCCGGCGCGTCGCGGCGCTGCTGCGGCACCCGCAGCCGGCCTCGGCCGTGCATTTCGGGGGCGGCACGCCCACGATCCTGCCGCCGCACCTGCTGCGCGCCATCGACGCGGCGCTCCGGTCGTCCTTCGACGTGCTGCCCGACGCCGAGGTCTCGGTCGAGGTCGATCCGATGGAGCTCGACGAACGCCGGCTCGACGCGCTGGCGTCGATCGGCCTCACGCGGGCCTCGATCGGGGTGCAGGATTTCGCGGACGCGGTGCAATCCGCGATCGGGCGGCCGCAGAGCTTCGAGGCGACGCGCGCCGCCGCCGAGGGTCTTCGCGCGCGAGGGGCGCGGTCGCTGAACGTCGACCTGATCTACGGCCTGCCGCACCAGGATGCCGCGTCGCTGCGCGCGACCCTCGCGCATGTCGACGAGCTGGTCCCGGACCGCGTGGCGATCTACGGCTACGCGCACGTGCCGCAGATGGCGCGGCGCCAGCGGCTGATCCCGCAGGATGCGCTGCCGGGCCCCGCGGAACGGCTGGCGCTGTTCGAGCTGGCCCGGCGGCTCCTGCTCTGGGCCGGCTATGTGCCGGCAGGCATCGACCATTTCGCGCGGCCGGGCGACACGCTCGCGCTGGCGGCGCAGGCCGGCAGGCTGCGCCGGAACTTCCAGGGCTACACCACCGACGACGCACGCGTGCTGCTCGGCTTCGGGGCATCCGCGATCTCGCGTTTTCCCCAGGGTCACGTGCAGAACGCGCCGGCAAGCGGCGCCTGGGCCGCGCGGATCGACGAGGGACGCTTGGCCTCGGTGCGGGGTTACGCGCTCTCCTCCGAGGACCGCTGCCGGGGCGAGATCATCGACCGCCTGATGTGCGACTTCGCCGCCGACGTGGGCGGGATCGCGGCGGCGCACGGCATGACGCTCGCCGCCTTCCACGCCACGCTCGAGCGGATCCTCGAGAGGTTCGGGCCGGAGGTCGCAGTCGAGGCCGGGCACCTGCGGCTGACCGCGTCGGACGGGCGGTTCGCGCGGCTCGTTTGCGCCGAGTTCGACACCTTCCTGGCGCAGAAGGAGGCGGCCTACAGCCGGGCGATCTGAAACGGGCGCATCAGGCGAGGAGCGCCGCGCCCCCGAGCACGAGCGTCGCGAGGAACAGCGTCTCGGCCACCAGCATCAGGATCGCCGTGCGCCCGACCTTCAGCAGGTTCGGGATCGAGGTCTTCATGCCCACGGCGGCGATCGCGGTCAGCAGCGCCCAGCGGGACACCGCGTTCGCCGCGTCGATCAGCGCGGCCGGGATCAGGTGCATCGAATTGAGCGCGGCGAGGACGAGGAAGCCCACCACGAAACCCGGAAGGAGCGGCGGGCGCTGCGCGCCGGTCGCCCCCTGTGCCCGCAGCACCATGGCGGCGATCAGCACCACGGGCGCGAGCAGGCTGACGCGGATCAGCTTGACCAGGGTCGCCACGTCGCCGGTTTCCTCGGACACCGAATAGCCGGCGCCGACCACCTGCGCCACGTCGTGGATGGTGCCGCCGAGGAAGACCCCGGTCACCACCGGGTCGAGCCCGGCCTGCGCGGCGACGATGGGGTAGACGATCATTGCCGCGGTCGACAGCACCGTGACCCCCACCACTGTGAACACGAGGTCCTGTTCCGAGCGGTCGTTGCGCGGCAGCACCGCCGAGATCGCCATGGCCGCCGACGCGCCGCAGATGGCGACCGAGCCGCCGGTGAGAAAGGCGAAGCGGCGTCCGCGGCCGAACAGCGGCGAGACCAGCAGCGCGACCCCGATGGTCGCGGCGACGCCCAGCACCGTCAGCGCGACGAAGGCCGGCCCGAGCCCCGCCAGCAGCTCGAGCGAAATGCGCACGCCGAGCAGCGCCACGCCGATGCGCAGGATCTTCTTGGCCGACACGTCGATTCCCTCGACGCAGCGTCCCTCCTCGGACAGGAAGTGCAGCGCGATGCCGAGCAGGATCGCCATGAGCATCGCCGGCGCGCCGTAATGTTCCGACAGGAACTGCGCGCAGACCGCGACGAGCCCCGCGACCGCGATCCCGGGAAACAGCCGGTCGGCGGCGGCGCGCAGCGCGGCGGGGTGCAGCAGGTCGGTCATCGGCAAGACTCCGTCGTCCGGTCGGTCCGGCGAGGTGGGCGTTCGAAAGTGGAAGGGGACCCGGGGAGGGCGCCGCGGCGACGGGTGCCGCCGCGGCGCGAACGGCTTACTGGATGTCGGCCGCGATGTCGGCGTCGATGGTCTCCTCGACCTGAGCGACCGCGTCACGCAGCGCCTGAAGCACCTCCTCGCCGTTGTCGACGTTCGATGCGAACCAGTCGTAGACCGGCGCCGCGGCGTCCTGGAACGCCTGCCGTTCCTCGGGCGTGGGCACGTAGACCTCGCCGCCCGCGGCCGCGAATTCCTCGTAGGCCGCGATCGACTTGCGCTTGGGCGAAGCGAAGGTGGCCTGCTGCAGCTCCTTGAAGCCGTTGACGACCACGCGGCGCATGTCCTCGGGCATCGACATGAACTTCTCGTTGTTCATGACCCAGATGGCGGCCATGTAGGCGTGCCCGTCGAGCGTCAGGTATTTCAGCCCGGCATCGGGGAACTTCATGTTCATGATGTCGGTGATGCCGTTCTTGGTGCCGTCCACCACGCCGGTCTGCAGCGAGGTGAAGAGCTCGGGCCACGGAATCGGCGTCGGCGAGCCGCCGAGCGTCTTGACCAGCTCCTGCGGCAGGTCGGCGACCACGGTGCGCATCTTCATGCCCTCGAGGTCGGCGGGACCGGCGATGCGCTTCTGCGTGTTGGCGAAGTTGCGCCAGCCGCCGGTATTGCCGATGGTCATGATGCGGATCGTGTCGCCCGAGGCCTCGAGCGCGAGGTCGCGCAGCGTGCGGGTGAAGTCGGTATCGGTCAGCACCGCCTCGGCCACGCGGTCGGACCGCATCAGGTAGGGCAGGTCGAACACCTGCACGTAGGGAAAGATGCCGGCGGCGCCGCCCGAGGTGGTCACGAACACGTCGATCGACCCGTCGGCGATGCCCTGCAGGCATTCCGCCCCGTTCGAGCAGAGCTGCGTGCCGATGAAGAGCTCGACCTCGATCGCGCCGTTCGACGCCTGTTCGACGTAGTTCTTGAAGACCACGAGCCCGTCGTAGTCCTCGTCGCTCTCGTTCGAGTTGGCGGTGGCGCGGATGGTGTATTCCTGCGCCAGCGCGGCCCCCGGTGCGGCGAGCAGCGCCGCGGCAGTCAGGGCCGTGAGGGTTCGTTTCAGCATCAGATACCTCCCTGTGGTGCTGAGATCAGTTCGCGAAGCCCGCGAGCCGCGGGATCGTCAAGGAAATCGCGGGGAAATAGGTGATCAGGAAGATCACCAGCACCTCCACCGCGAGGAACGGCAGGATCGCCTTGCTGATCGTCTCGACCCGCTCCCCCGAGACCGAGGAGGCCACGAACAGCACGAGCCCCATGGGCGGCGTCGCGAGCCCGACGGTCAGGTTCACCGACATGATGATGGCGAAGTGCACGGGATCGACGCCGAGCCCGGTGAAGACCGGCCCGAGGATCGGCCCGAGGATGATGATCGCCGGCCCCGCATCGAGGAACATGCCCACGATGAAGAGCAGGACGTTGATGAGGAAGAGCAGGATCAGCGGGTTCTCGGACAGCCCGAGGATGAACTCGGCCAGCATCTCGGGCGCGTGGCTGAGCGACACCACGGTCTTGAAGCTGACGGCGGCGCCGACGAGCAGCAGAACCGTCGCCGACGCGATGGCCGAGCGGCGCAGGACCTCGGCCAGGTCCGCGACCGTGATGACCCGCAGCACGCCGAAGGACACGATCAGCGCGTAGAGCACGGCGATGGCCGCGGCCTCGGTCGGGGTGAAGACGCCGATCAGGATGCCGCCCAGGATGATGATGGGCGTCTGCAGGGGCGCCACGGCCTTCTTGCAGACCACGCGGAAATCGGCGCTGACGCGACCGCGGTACCAGATCAGCAGGAAATGCGCCGGGACCAGCATGCCGAGATAGACGGCGAGCCCGCCCGTGCCTGCGGCCCAGGCGATCAGATAGAACAGGCCCGCGAGGTTCATCCGGAGCAGGACGAAGCTGACCCAGTGCTCGACGTCGCTGATGGCCGCGCCCTTCTCGATGATGCGCTCGGCCTTGGGCAGGTCGTAGCGGTCGGCGAGGAAGCGCACCATGAGCATGAGCCCGATGCCCACGAGGATGCCCGGCACGATGCCGGCGAGGAACAGGGCCGCGACCGACTGGCCCATCACGTAGGCGTAGATGATCATGATCCCCGAGGGCGGGATGATCGGCCCGATCACCGACGAGGCCGCGGTGATCGCGGCGGCGAAGCGGCGGGTATAGCCCTGCTTCTCCATCGCGGGAATCAGGGTCGAGCCGAGCGCCGAGGTGTCCGCCACCGCGGAGCCCGAGAGGCCGGCGAAGAGGATCGAGGACAGGATGTTCACGTGGGCGAGCCCGCCCCGCAGGTGGCCCATGAAGGCCTGGCTGAACTCCACGAGCCGCGTGGTGATGCCGCCGCGGTTCATGATCTCGCCCGCGAGCAGGAAGAACGGCAGCGCCATCAGCGGGAAGCTGTCCATCCCGTTGTAGAGGTTGCGGTAGAGAAGCGCGAGGTCGCGCTCCTGACCGTTCAGCCACAGCAGCGCGCCGGGCGCGAAGAGCAGCGCGAAGAAGACCGGCATGCCGATCATCAGGAACACGAGGAAGACGGGCAGGAACCAGACGAGCATCTATTCGGCCTCCGGCAGGTCGGTGGCGCCGACGGACCTGAGCGTGTCGCCCTGGCCCGCGATCCGGACGATCTGGCGCAGGATGAGCTCGATGTTGACGATGAGCAGGAGCCCCATGCCGACCCAGAGCGACATGTACATCCACGCGAGCTTGATCCGCACGCTTTCGCCCCCGAAAAGGTCGAGGGGCAGGCGCAGCGAGGACGAGTTGAAGAGCCAGCCGGAATTCACGTGCTTGAGCCCCAGCTGCACGCCGATCACCAGCACGGTGAGGCAGAGCCCCAGCAGAACGAGCGTCAGGATGCGCGCGACCTGGCGCGACAGGAACTGTTCCACCGTGTCGATGGCGACAAAGCCGCCGCGGCGGAACGCGGTGGGCGCGGCAAGGCCGGTCATCCACAGCATGAGGAACCGTGCTGCCTCGTCCGGCCAGGGCAGCGCGTTGTTCAGCACGTAGCGGAAGAACACCTGCGCCAGCGTCACGATCACCATCAGGGCCAGCGCGAGGAGCGCCAGCCACCGACCGAGCGCGAGCACCCAGTCGTTCCAGAATTCGAGAGGCACGAGCAGCCCCCGGACAAGTCCCATCTTCTCCTCCCATCCCGCATGGCGCGGGCCCCGCGGCGCCGGTGCCGCTCCTCCCCGCCCGCGCGTCTGTCGGCGCGGGTCTCCGGCGCGTCAACCGAGCGCGCGGAACGCGCCGTAGCGCCCCTGAAGGAACAGCAGCGGATCGCCGTCGCGCATCCGGACACGCTCCACCCGACCGACGACGATGACGTGGTCGCCGCCATCGTGCACCGCCTCGCGCGCGCATTCGAAATGGGCCAGCGCCGAGCCGATCAGCGGCACGCCCTTGTCGTTCTCGGTCAGGTCGCCCGGCCGGAATCGCCGCCCGTCCCGGGCGACCTCGCCGCAGAGCTGCGCCTGGTCCGTGCCGAGGACGTGGATGGCGAAATGGTCCGCCTCCGCGAAGTAGGAGAAGCGGCTCGACGCCTTGGCCGGCGACCACAGCACCAGCGGCGGGTCGAGCGACAGCGACGCGAAGCTGTTCGCGGTGATCGCGATCGGTCCGTCCGCGGTCTGGGTGGTGACGATCGTGACGCCCGTCGCGAAACGTCCCAGCGCGTCGCGGAAGGCGCGCTGGGTCTCGGGACCGGGTTCAAAGGTGTCTTGGCTCATGCTCATCGCACCGTCCATGTCAGGGTACCTCGTGCCCGAGCGCAAGGGTGTAAAGTTCGAACCACGTCTGCCGGTCGATCTTGACCCGCTCCGCGGCTCCGAGCGCCCGGATGCGGTCGATGGTGTTGGTGCCCATCACCGGCAGGATCGCGGCCGGGTGGGCAAGGAGCCACGCCACCGCGACGGCGGCCGTGTCGACGCCGTGGTCCGCCGCGATCTGGTCCATGCGGTTGCGCAGTGCCGCCGCCTCGGGCTGGAACAGCGCGCCGCCGCCGAGCGGCGACCATGCCATGGGCCGGATGCCGCGCTCCTGCAGGAACGCCACGTCGCCGTTCACGAATCCCTCGGGCGCCAGCAGCGACAGCTCGATCTGGTTTGTGACGAGCGGCGTCTTCATCGCCGATTGCAGGAGCGTCCAGTCGTGCAGCTTGAAGTTCGACACGCCCACGTGGCGGACCTTGCCGCTCGCCACCGCGGCATCGAGCGCCGCGCCGGTCTCGTGGTGGTCCATCATCGGGTCGGGCCGGTGGATCAGCAGGAGGTCGATGTGCTCGATCTCCATGAGCCGCAGCGAATGGTCGATCGACGCCTCGATGTGCGCGCGCGAGGTGTCGTAGTGCTTCACCCGGCGGTCGGCGTAGCGGCCGGCCGGCGCGACGATGTCGCACTTGGTGACGATCTCGATCCGGTCGCGCAGGTCGGTGCCCTTCAGCGCGCGGCCCAAGACCTCCTCGGCCTCGTAGCCGCCGTAGATGTCGGCCTGGTCCATGGTCGTGATGCCCTGCTCGAGGCAGGCCTCGATCTTGGCGCGCACATGTTCGGGGCTCGTGTCGGTGTCGTCCGACAGGCGCCACATGCCGTAGACGATGCGGCTGAACTCGAGGTCTTGGGCAAGCGTGATGCGGGAAACGGTCACGTGCGCTCTCCTTCTCCGAGGGGGGTCGCAGGGGGATCGGCCGGCACGCGGCCGTATTCGTGCGGAAGCGAGCAGGTCTTGAGGTTCGGCAGCACCTTCTCGCCGAAATGGCGGCACTCGTCGAGATGCGGATAGCCCGAGAAGATGAAGGCGCGGATGCCCATCTCGCGGTACTTCTCGATCTTCGTCATCACCTGGTCCACCGAGCCGACCAGCGCCGCGCCGCAGCCCGACCGCGCGCGGCCGATGCCGGTCCAGAGGCCCGGCTCCACGTATCCGAACTGGTCCGCAAGCTCCCGCGCCCGAGCCTGGTGGCTCACGCCCAGGGAGGAGGCGTCGTGCGCGCGCTCTCGGATCAGCTGCCCGAGCTCGTCATCGAGCTTCGAGACGATGTAGTCGGCGTATTCCCGTGCCTCGGCCTCGGTGTCGCGCACGATCATGTGCACGCGCAGGCCGTAGTCGAGCGTCCGCCCGTAGCGTTCGGCGACCGCGTTCACGTCGCGCATCCGCTGGGCGATCTGCTCCTCGGGTTCCGGCCACATGAGGTAGACGTCGCAGTGCTGGCCGCAGAGCTCCAGCGCGTCGGGCGAGTAGCCGCCGAAATAGAGCAGCGGCCCGCCGTTCTGCTGGTAGGGCTTCGCGGGATCGGTCCAGAGGTTCTTGAAGCTGTAGACCTCGCCCTCGTAATCGATCCGGTCCCGCGTCCACGCCTGCTTGAGGATCTCGACCACCTCGCGCGAGCGCTGGTAGCGGAACCGGCTCTCGGCCTTCTCGCCGGGGAAGTCCGACGAGATGACGTTCAGCGTCAGCCGGCCCTTCATCATGTGGTCGATGGTCGCGACCGTGCGCGCCAGCATGATCGGGTGCAGCTCGCCGCAGCGGATCGCCGCCAGCATGTTGATGTCCGATGTCACCTGCGCGCCCGCCGCCACGAAGGACAGGACGTCCTGCCCGACCTGGTAGGACGAGGGGCACAGGATGTTGCGAAAGCCCTGCGCCTCCGCCTCCTTCAGGATCGCCGAGCAATGCTCCCAGCTCGACTTGAGCCGCGCCTCGGGCACGCCGAGGAACTGGTAGTCGTCGGAACACAGCGCCGCGAACCAGGACACCTCGTAGGCGTCGAGATCGGCGGATGTCACGGGAACGATGGTCATGCGAATCTCTTTCCACGGTCGGATTGCCCCTTGCGTAGCATCGTCCTTGATGTGCATCAATGCTGTATCAATTCTTTCGAGTCGGGGCCGGACCGCCGCACCCCGCCAGAACCGAGGAGCCCGAGAGGCATGATCAACTACGGCATCATCGGCGCCGGGATGATGGGGCAGGAGCACATCCGGAACATCCGCCTGCTGGGCGACGCACGGGTCGAGGCGATCCTCGAACCCGACCCGCTCATGGCAGGCGCGGCGTCGCGGCTTGCCCCCGAGGCGGCGATGGTCGGGTCCGTCGACGAGATGCTGAAGCGCAACGCGCTCGACTGCCTGCTGATCGCCTCGCCCAACCACGTCCACGTGGACCAGATGGAACAGGTCGCCGGCCAGCGTCCGCTGCCGCTCCTCGTGGAAAAGCCGCTGTTCACCGCGCCCGACCAGGCCGACCGGCTGAAGCGGCTGTCGTCGGACTATCCCGCGCCGATCTGGGTCGCGATGGAATACCGCTACATGCCGCCCATCGCGATGATGATCGACCGCGCCGAGGACACGACCGGCGGCATCCGGATGCTGACGGTGCGCGAGCACCGTTTCCCCTTCCTCGACAAGGTGGGCGCCTGGAACCGGTTCAACGCGCAGTCGGGCGGCACGCTGGTCGAGAAGTGCTGCCACTTCTTCGACCTCATGCGCCTGATCCTGAAATCGGAACCCGTGCGCATCATGGCCTCGGCCGCCCAGGACGTGAACCACCAGGCCGAGGAATACGACGGCAAGCGGCCCGACATCTGGGACAACGGCTATGTCATCGTGGATTTCGCCTCGGGCGCGCGGGCGATGCTCGAATTGTGCATGTTCGCCGAGGGCGCGCGCTATCAGGAACACCTGAGCGCCATGGGTCCCAAGGGCAAGATCGAGGCGCTCGTGCCGGGGCCCGGCCGCTTCTGGCCCGAGTCGCTCGGCCCCGCGCCGGTGCCGAAGATCGTGGTCAGCCCGCGCAATCCCAGGGGCGAGCAGGAACTGGACGTCCCGGTCGACCCGGACCTTCTCGAGGCAGGCGACCACAACGGCTCGACCTTCTACCAGCACCAGCGCTTCCTCGAGGTGGTGCGCGGCAAGGGCCGGGTCGAGGTCACCCTCGATGACGGTGCGCGGGCGGTGGCCATGGGCCTCGCCGCGCAGCAATCGGCGCTGACCGGCGAGGTCGTGCGGCTCTGACGCCGCGATCCGGGGCCGCTTCGGGCCGCCCCGGATCGCGCGGGCTCAGCCGCAGGTCGCGATGGTGTCGGCGATCTTCTCGATGAGCGCGGGATAGAAGCCCGGCCCGGGCTCGATCCTGGCGCCGAGCGGGTCGATCACGGCGCTGGACAGCCCGTCGCCCGCGATGGCCGTCACGAGCCCCGGGTTGAACTGCGGCTCGGCGAAGACGCAGGTGATGCCGCGATCGACCACCGCGTCGCGGATCTCGGCCACGCGCCGCGGGCTCGGATCGCTCGCGTCGCTGACCGAGATGGCGCCCGCCGCGGGAAGGCCGAAATGCGCCTCGAAGTACTGGTAGGCATCGTGGAAGACCACGAAGGGCCGGTCGGTCGCGCCGGACAGTGCCTCGGCAGCGCGGTCCTCGGCCGCGTCGATCTCCGCCACGCCGGCCTCGGCATTGGCGCGGTAGGTGTCGGCATTCTCGGGATCGAGATCCGACAGCGATGCGGCGATCACCGAGAGCCAGGTCCTGGCGTTGTCGGGGTCGAGCCAGGCATGCGGATCGGTGCCGCCGTGGGCATGGCCGTGATCCTCGTGCCCGTGCCCGGCATGCGCCTCGTGATCGTGTTCCGCGTGCGCCTCGTGGTCATGGTCGCCGTGGTCATGCTCGGCGTGATCCTCGTGATCGTGCGCGTCCTCGGCCGCACCGGCCTCGAACACGGCCTCCTCGCGGCTGTCGAGCACGGCCGTCTCGGGCAGCGCCAGCAGCTCCACCGACCGCGCGTCGCGCGCGATGGTCCCGAGCGGATCGGCCAGCCACGGCGTCAGCGCCTCGCCCACCCAGAACACGATGTCGGCATCGTCGAGGGACTGCGCCTCGGAGGCGCGCATCGCGTATCCATGCGGCGATGCGCCCTGCGGCACCACCAGCTCGGGCGTGCCCAGCCCCTGCATGACCCGCGCCACGAGCCCGTGCACGGGGGCGATGTCGGTCGCCACGCGCGGCACCTCGGCCATCGCGGCGGTTCCGGCGAGCAGCAGCGCGCCGGCGCTCAGTTTCCCGATCATCCTGACCTCTTGTAATAGTATAACATAGACCGCTTGATAGAGGTAACGCGATAACATATCAAGAGACACTCGACCGAAGGAGCGCAGCATGCGGACGACCGGCTTCGAACGACACGACCACGCCGCCTGCATCGCGACGGGGGTCGCCACAGCCGAGCGGCACTGCGCGGCGGCGGGCCTGCAGCTGACCCCGGTGCGCCGGCGCGTGCTCGAGATCCTGCTCGAACGCCACCGCGCCATGGGGGCCTACGACATCCTCGACGTGCTGCGCGAGGAGGGGCTGGGCTCGCAGCCGCCCGTGGCCTACCGCGCGCTCGATTTCCTCGTGACGCACGGTTTCGCGCACCGGATCGAGCACCTGAACGCGTTCGTCGCCTGCACCCACCCGCAGCGGCGGGACCACACGCCCGCCTTCCTGATCTGCCGCGTCTGCGACCGCGTGGCCGAGGCCGAGACCGACCTCGCCGACGGACGGCTCGCGCGGTCCGCCGATGCCGCGGGTTTCGTCATCGAACGCGCGGTGCTCGAGGCCGAGGGCATCTGCCCGGCCTGCCGCGAGGACCGGACCGCGAAGGCGCAGGCATGACCCTCCTCACGATTCGCGGGCTGCACGTGAAGCTCGGCGGGCGCACCGTGCTCGACGGTGTGGACCTCGACCTCGCGCCGGGCGAGATCGTGACCATCGTCGGCCCGAACGGGTCGGGCAAGTCCACGCTCCTGCGCGCGATCATCGGGGCCCTCGCCCCGTCCTCGGGCCGGATCGACCGCAAGGGCGGGCTCCGCATCGGCTACGTGCCACAGCGGCTGCACATCGACCCCACCCTGCCCATGAGCGTCTCGCGATTCCTGAGCCTGCCGCGCCGCGTCGACCCCGGGACGGCCGAGGCCGCGCTCGCGCGTGCCGGCGCGGCGGGGCTCGGCCCGCGGCAGATGACCGACCTTTCGGGCGGCCAGTTCCAGCGCGTCCTCCTCGCCCGCGCGCTCATCGGAACCCCCGAGCTCCTGATCCTCGACGAGGCGACGCAGGGCCTCGACCAGCCGGGATCGGCGGCGTTCTACCGGCTCATCGCCGCGCTCAGGGCCGAGATCGGCTGCGCTGTCCTCATGGTCAGCCACGAGCTGCACGTGGTGATGGCGGCCTCGGACCGGGTGATCTGCCTCAACGGGCACATCTGCTGCGACGGCACGCCGGAGGTGGTGGCGCAGGCCGCGGAATACCGCGCGCTTTTTGGAACCGGGACTGAGGGTGCGCTGGCGCTCTACCGCCACGATCACGACCACCGGCACGACCACGACCATCCCCACCGTCACGAGGCTGCCGAATGACCTTCCTCGACGACTTCATCGTGCGCGCGGCGCTCGCGGGTGTCGGCGTGGCGCTGGCGGCGGCGCCGCTCGGCTGCTTCGTCGTCTGGCGGCGGATGGCCTATTTCGGCGACGCGACCGCGCACGCGGCGATCCTGGGGGTCGCGGTCGCGCTGGCCCTCTCGGTATCGGTCTTCGCCGGCGCGCTCGCCATGGCGCTCGTCATGGCTCTGACGGTATCGGCGCTGACCGGCCGCGGCTTCGCCATGGACACGCTTCTCGGCGTCCTCGCGCATTCTGCGCTCGCCTTCGGCCTCGTGGCGGTGTCCTTCCTCCCCGGCGTGCGCGTGGACCTGATGGCTTACCTCTTCGGCGACATCCTCGCGGTGTCGCGCGGCGACCTCGCGGTGATCTGGGGCGGCGCGGCAGTGGTTACGGGGCTCGTGGCATGGCGCTGGTCGGCGCTCCTGACGGCGACGCTGAACCCCGATCTCGCCGCGGCCTCGGGCATCGACCCGCGGCGGGAACAGCTGGTGCTGACGCTGGCGCTCGCCACGGTGGTCGCGGTCGCGATCAAGGTGGTGGGCGTGCTGCTGATCGCGGCGCTGCTGATCGTGCCGGCCGCGGCCGCCCGGACCTTTGCCGGAACGCCGGAGCGCATGGCGGTTGCGGCGGCCATCCTCGGAGCGCTCTCGGCGCTGGGCGGGCTCGCCGCGGCATGGCACCTCGACACGCCGGCGGGGCCCACCATCGTCTGCGTGGCGGCGCTGCTGTTCGGGGCGGCGATGGCGGCCGACCTCCTGCGCCGGGGCGTACGGGCTTGAGGCGGTCCGGAGGGCCCGGAAAAGAAAAACGGCCGCGAGGCGGCCGGCGAAGACATCCCTGGGACTGGCGGGTGCTGCGCGGCCTCATCCTCCCCTGTCGGGGCCGCGCAGCGGTCAGGCGTCCTGATCCGCGGTCTGGAGCCAGCGGCACTGCCAGCGGGCGATGGTGTAGCGCGGATGGGTGTCCACCCACTTGGCAAGCTCGGGCTGCGCGCCCATCATGCAGGCCATCGGGGTGAGGTCGGTATAGACGAGGCTGCGTTCCTCGCATTGCGCCGGAGCGCTTCCGAGGCACGCGACGAAGAAGAGTTCGATCATTGTGCACCTGTGTCAATTCAGTCCTAAGTCGCAGGTGAAACCGTAGCTCGGGGTCGTAAAAAATCTCGTAGCGGTGCGTCGCCGGAATGCTGCGATGCAGCGAAACGCGGAAAGTTTGCACGTTCTGATGGCAAGTGCTGAAAGGGTGGTCGCGGCGGAATCGCGGACCGGGGCAGAACCGTGCGTCTGAAGGTCAAGCTGGGCCTCGGCGCTGCGCTCCTGGGTCTCGCGGCGCTGGTGACCGCGGCGATCCTCTATTTCGGGATGGAACGCGTGTCGCTGCGCATCGAGGCGTCGCTGGCGGCCGAGCGGCGGATCGAGCGCTACGCGGCCCTGTCGACGCAGGTCTCGACCTTCATCGTGGTGGCGGCGGAATCGGTGCAGACAGGTCTCGACGCGACCGAACGGGCCGCGCGGCTCGACGGTGTGGTGCAGACGGTGCAGCGCACCTTCGTTCAACTGCGCGCCGACCTGCAGGACGCGGTGGCGGAGGCGCGGAGACTCGGCATCGACGAGCAGTCCCGCCGCGCCACCCAGTCGATCGGCATCGCCCGGATGGAGGCGCTCTTTGCCTCCGCCCATCGCGGCTTCCTGTCCGACACGCAGGATCCGGAACGCCTGCGCGGCTTTCTCGACATCTTCGCCACCGGGTTCGACCCGCTCCTGAACGAGGTCGTGCAGAACGAGGTGCGCGCGCGCGAGGCGATCCTCGCCGGCATCGACGACCTGCGCGAACGGCTGGTGGCGGTGTCCTTCGTCATCGCGGCGCTGACGGTCGCGGCCTTCGCCGGGTTCTACCTGGGGCTCGTCCGACCGCAGTTCCGGCGGCTCGACCGGCTGCGCGAGGCGGCGCAGCGCATGGGGCGCGAGGATTTCGCGGTCACGCTGCCCGTGGACCGGCGGGACGAGATCGGCGGGCTCTACGCCGAGACGAACCGCATGGCGCATGCGCTGGGCGAGAGACAGCGGCAGGTCGCCGCCGAATGGGCGCGGCTCAACGACACCATCGCCGCCCGCACCGAGGAGCTGCGCGCGGCGAATGCAAGGCTCGCCCAGACCGACGAGGACCGGCGCCGGTTCTTCGCGGACATCAGCCACGAGCTGCGCACGCCGCTGACGGTGATCCTGATGGAGGCGCAGCTCGGCCGCGCCGGCGGCAGCGATCCCGCCGCGGCCTTCGCCACGATCGAGGCGCGCTCGGAACGGCTGAACCGGCGCATCGACGACCTGCTGCGGATCGCGCGGTCCGAAAGCGGCAAGCTCGCGCTGTCCGCGGAAGAATTCGACCTGGCGCAGGTGGCGCGCGACGCGCTCGAGGAGACCGCGGCGGAAACCGCCAATGCCGGGCTCACCGTCGATGACCGCATCGCCGGGCCGTTGCGGGTCACCGGCGACCGCAACTGGATGCGGCAGGTCCTCGCCGGGCTTGTCCGCAACGCTGTGCGCCACGCGCGGGCGGGCGGGCACCTCGCCGTCGCGGCCGGCCTGCGGAACGGGCGCGTCCGGGTCGACGTGATCGACAACGGGCCGGGCATCCCGCCCGAGGCGCAGGGGGCGGTGTTCGAACGCTTCCGGCAGGCGGGCACGGCGCGCAGCGAGGGCTTCGGCATCGGCCTCGCGCTCGCGCACTGGGTGATCGAGGCGCAGGGCGGTGCCATCTCCGTCACGAGCCCCGTGGCGCCCGACGAGGCGCTGGGCGGCGAACCCGGGACAAAGGTCACGGTGGAGATGCCCCTGACCGCGGACTAGTGTCGCCCGCATGACCGGCACCGCGCGCATCCTCATCGTCGACGACGATCCCGAGATCACCTCGGCGCTGGCGCGCGGCCTGCGCCTGCACGGCTACGACTCCGTGGCCGAGAACAGCGCCGCCCGCGCGCTCGCACGGGTCATGCGGGAGCCGCTCAGCGCCGCCATCGTCGACGTGATGCTCGGCGCCGACAGCGGGCTCGACCTCGTGCGCGACCTGCGCGCGGCCGGCCACGACCTGCCCGTGGTCATGCTCTCGGCGCTCTCGGAGGTCGAGGACCGGGCGGCCGGGCTCGAGGCCGGCGCCGACGACTACATCGTCAAGCCGTTCTCCTTCGACGAGCTCGTGGCGCGCCTCAAGGTGCAGGAGCGGCGGGCCGAGGCGGTGCGGCCGCGGCCCGCGCGGCTCGACCCGGCCGGGCGGCGGGTGCTTTCGGCCAGCCGCGAGGTGACGCTGACCGAGCGCGAGTTCGGCCTTCTGGAGCTCTTCTGCGCCCATCCCGGCGAGGTGCTGTCGCGGGGCCGCATCTTCGACGCGCTCTGGGCGGCCGAGGGGTCGAGTTCGGAGAATGTGGTCGACGTCTACCTTGGCTACCTGCGGCGCAAGCTCGATCCCTCGGCGGATTTCGGATTCGAGATCAAGACGTTGCGCAACCGGGGCTTCGTGCTCGACGGACGCGTGCCGGACCGGGGTTAAGACCAATGTCTGAACCGCTCTTAAACAATAAGACTCGCATGACGGACCCGGCCCGCGCATCCTCGGCCACGTCTGGAAACATACATGCGAGGAGGAGACCCCATGGCCTGGACGAAGCCTGTCATCCGCGAGATCGAGTGCGGAATGGAAATCAACATGTACGGCCCGGAAGAGGACGGCGTCCTGTTCTGAAGCCGGTGCGCGCGGGAGGCACGTGATGGCGTTCCGCGCGCGAATCCTCGGGGCTGCGGCCGGTGGCGGCCTGCCCCAGTGGAACTGCGGCTGCGACAATTGCCGCCTCGCGCGGCAGGGAGCGATCCCCGCGCAGACGCAGTCCTCGCTTGCGGTGACCGCGAACGGTCGCGACTGGGCGATCCTCAACGCCTCGCCCGACATCCGCCAGCAGCTGGCAGACGCGCCGCCGCTCCATCCGACCGGCCTGCGCGAGATGCCGCTGCGCTCGGTCCTTCTGACGAACGGCGACATCGACCACGTGGCAGGGCTCCTGACCCTGCGCGAGGTGCAGCCCTTCACGCTCTACGCGACGCCCGGCATCCACGACGTGCTGGCACAAAACCCGATCTTCGACGCGCTCCGCCCGGAGGTCGTGACACGGGCCTCCGTCGCGCTCGGGGAACCCGCCGAGATCGCGCCCGGCCTGACCGCGACGCTCTTCCCGGTGCCGGGCAAGGTCCCGCTCTACATGGAGGGCGAGGTGGTCGAGACCGAGATGCTGGGCGAACAGACCGTGGGTGTCGAGCTGACCGCCGAGGGCCGCAGCGCGTTCTACGTTCCCGGCTGCGCCGCGCTCACCGACGACCTGCGCGCGCGGCTGTCCGGCGCCTCGACGCTCTTCTTCGACGGCACGCTCTGGCAGGACGACGAGATGGTGCGCGCGGGCCTCGGGCAGAAGACCGGCCGCCGCATGGGCCACATGTCCATGAGCGGCCCGGACGGATCGATCGCCGCCTTTGCCGGCCTCGACGTCGCGCGGCGCATCTACGTGCACATGAACAACACCAACCCGGTCCTGCGACCCGAGTCGGACGAACGCGCCGAGGCGGAACGGGCGGGCTGGATCATCGGACAGGACGGCATGGAGACACCGCTATGACACCCGACGTCCCCGCATCCCGCGTGGCCTTCGAGGCCCGCCTGCGCCAGATCGGCGCCGAGCGCTACCACGACCTGCACCCGTTCCACGACCTCCTGCACGGGGGCGGCTGCACGCCCGATCAGGTGCGGGCCTGGGTCATCAACCGCTACTACTACCAGCACTCGATCCCGATGAAGGACGCGGCTTTCATGTCCCGGGTCGAGGATCCGGACCTGCGCCGCCAGTGGCGGTCGCGGATCGAGGATCACGACGGCACCGACACCAACGAGGGGGGTATCCGACGCTGGCTGCGGCTTGCCCGCGCGGTCGGTCTCGATCCCGACTACGTGGCCTCGTGCGAGGGCGTGCTGCCCGCGACCAGGTTCGCGGTCGACGCCTATGTGCGCTTCGTGCGGGAAAAGACCCTGCTCGAGGCGGTCGCCGCGTCGCTGACCGAGCTCTTCGCGCCCAAGATCCACGCCAACCGGATCGAGGGACTGCTGAAAAACTACGAGTTCGCCGACGACAGCGCGCTGTCCTATTTCCGCAACCGCCTGAAGGAGGCGCCCAAGGACGTGGCCTTCGGGCTTGCCTGGGTGCTCGACCGAGCCGACACGGCGGAAAAGCAGGACCAGGCCGCGAAGGCGCTGACCTTCAAGACCGACGTGCTCTGGTCGCAGCTCGACGCGCTCTGGGGCGCCTACGTGCAACCCGGTCGCATTCCCCCGGGCGCCTGGCAGCCGGGGCAGGGACTGGTGGACGCGAGGGCGGCCTGATGGACCGCGACGAGGTTCCCTACCTGCCGCGCGGGGTGCGCATCCACCGCGACCGGGTGCGCGACGCCTGGGTGCTGCTCGCCCCCGAGCGCGCGATCACGCTCGATCCGGTGGGCCATGCCATCCTGTCCGAACTCGACGGCACCCGCAGCTTCGGCCAGATCGTCACCGCCCTGGCCGAGAAATACGACGCAAGCGCGGAGCAGATCGCGCAGGACAGCGCCGGCTTCCTCCGGGCGCTCCGCGACCGCCGATTCCTGGAGGTCCAGCCATGACCGCACCGACCGTCCGCCCTCCCATCGCGATGCTGGCCGAACTGACGCATCGCTGCCCGCTCTCCTGCCCCTATTGCTCGAACCCCGTCGAACTCGCACGGGTGGACAGCGAGCTGTCCACCGAGACCTGGACGGACGTGTTCCGGCAGGCCGCGGATCTCGGGGTGCTGCAGCTCCACCTGTCAGGTGGCGAGCCCGCCTCGCGGCGCGATCTCGAGACGCTCGTGGCCGCGGCGCGCGAGGCCGGGCTCTACACCAATCTCATCACCTCGGGCATCGGGTTGACCGAACGCCGCCTCGGCGCGCTCGACGCGGCGGGGCTCGACCATGTCCAGCTGTCGCTGCAGGGCACCGACTCGGCCATGGCCGACGAGATCGGCGGCTATCGCGGCGGGTTCGACCGCAAGATGCAGGTCGTGAAGTGGATCGGTGCCGTGGGCTTCCCGCTGACGCTGAACGCGGTCCTGCACCGGCGCAACCTGCACCAATTGCCCCGCGCGATCGAGATGGCAGTCGAGATGGGCGCCCGCCGCATCGAGGTCGCGACCGTCCAGTTCCACGGCTGGGCGCTCCGGAACCGCGACGCGCTGATGCCGACCGAGGCGCAGGCGCGCGAGGCGGACCGGATCGTGGCCGAGGCGCGCGCGCGGCTCAAGGGCACGCTCGTCATCGACTACGTGCCGGCCGACTACCATTCCGACTATCCCAAGCGCTGCATGGGGGGCTGGGGGACGACCGGGCTCAATGTCACGCCGGACGGCAAGGTGCTGCCCTGCCACGCGGCCGAATCGATCCCGCACCTTCGCTTCGACACCGTCGCGGAGCGGCCGCTCGCGGACATCTGGTATCGCGGCGCGGCCTTCGAGGCCTATCGCGGCACCGACTGGATGCAGGAGCCCTGCCGGTCCTGCGAGCGCAAGACCGTGGATTTCGGCGGCTGCCGCTGCCAGGCCATGGCGCTGGTGGGCGACGCCGCGGCGACCGACCCGGTCTGCGTGAAGTCGCCCCATCACGGCGCGCTGCAGGCCCGCGCGGCGGGCCATGCGAGCGCCGAGGACGCGGCCCTGACCTACCGCGAGGCCCCGCTGCGCAGCGTCGAGCCCGCGGAATAGCGCGACCGGTCGTGATTGGACCGGATGCGGCGCGCGACCTAGCTTGACCCGACGTGATCGTGCACGGGCAGGAGGGGCCGTCCGCATGAAGTTCCGGATGCTGGGTATGCTGGCGGCGCTGGTCGTTGCGGCGCTGCCCGCGCGCGCCGACCGCGCCGCCTATCTCGACCTCGCCCGCAAGGGATGGGTCTACGAGTTGCGGACCACCATGGTCGGCCGCGACATGACGATCCCCGTCCGGATCCACGGCCGCTCGCTCGCCGGTGCCGCGCTCTGCATCGTGGGGGAGGCGCCGCATCCGGGCGCGCAGGAGGTGCTCGACGCCTTCGCGGATCTCATGCGCACGGTGCACGGCAAGCCGCTGCCGATGCGCTATGCCGGGTCCAGCGCGCGCCGCTGCGGCACCGGGCGCACGGTGGTGCTGCGGCTCTATTCCGGGCGTCCGCCGAACCTCGCCTTGACCGACGACCTCGCCTGGATGAACAAGACTCTGGCGCTCGGCCTGCCGCCCGGGCGCAGCTACATGGCGACCTCGCCCGCGATGGCGCAGACATTCTTCGGCCGGCGAGGCGCGGGCACGCACCTCATGGTCAAGCAGCCGGGCCCCGGTCGGCTGACCGATCTCGAACGGGCCTTCTACCGCTCGATCCTGATCGAGGAGCTGTTCCAGTCCTTCACCTTCGGCATGGACATCCTGCACTTCGATTCCGACGCGCCCTACCTCTCGAAGCTCGAGGAGTTCCCCGTCAACCTCATGAACCTGCCCTGGGACAGCGCGGCCTTCATGGAGGGTCTGCTCGGCTCGAATCCGACCGGGCTCTGCGAGTTCGACATCCTCATGCTGCACGCAGTGGCGACGGCGCCCATGGAGCGCACGAACGACGCGGCCTTCCTCGACTACGTGGACGACCATTACGACGCTTTCCTGCAGCAGGCCCGGTCCACGCTGGCCGATCTCCGCTTCGACGCGATCACCGATCCAGATTGCCGGGGGCCCGTTGGCGACTGAGACATTGGGCGGTGTTTGAGCGCCGCCCGGCTGGCGCTAAGGTGACCCGAGGGCCCCGCGAACGGGGCAGGGAGGACATCGCCATGGACCAGGCAGCCATTGAGCCGCCGGCACGCGCCGTCGGCGCCCTGACCGCGCATCTCGAATCCGGGCTCGTGGGACACGGGCGGCTGATCGAGCGCCTGCTGATCGGTGTACTCGCGGGCGGCCACCTGCTGGTCGAGGGCGCGCCGGGCCTCGCCAAGACCCGCGCGGTCAAGTGGCTGGCGCAGGCGGTCGACGGCAGCTTCGCCCGCATCCAGTGCACGCCCGACCTGATGCCCTCGGACCTGACCGGCACGCCGGTCTGGCGCCCGCAGGACGGTGTCTTCGAGTTCGTGCCGGGTCCGGTGTTCCACAACCTCGTGCTGGTGGACGAGGTCAACCGCGCGCCCCCCAAGGTGCAGTCCGCCTTGCTCGAGGCGATGGCCGAACGCCAGGTGACCTCGGGCAACGCCACGCATGCGCTGCCCGACCCCTTCCTCGTCGTCGCGACGCAGAACCCGATCGAACACGACGGCACCTTCCCGCTGCCCGAGGCGCAGCTCGACCGGTTCCTGCTGCACGTGATGCTCGAGATGCCGGATCCGGCGACCGAGCGGCGCATCCTCGACCTCGTCGAGGCGGAGACGCAGGGCACGCCCCCGCGTCCCGCCCGGCTGTCGCTCGGCGAACTCGCCACCGCCCGGTCGGAGGCCATGGCGGTGCACCTCTCGCCGCCGCTGCGGGACTACATCGTGCGGCTCGTCACCGCGACGCGCGCCGCGCCCTTCGCCGACGAGGTCGAGCACGCGGTGAGCCCGCGGGGCTCGCTCGCGCTCGCCGCCGCCGCCAAGGCGCGGGCCTGGCTCAAGGGCCGCGACTATGCCCTGCCCGAGGACGTGGCCGACCTCGCGCCCGACGCGCTGGCCCACAGGCTCGTCCTGACATGGCGCGCGGTGGCCGAGGGGCGCACGCCGCGCGCGCTCGTGGCCGACGTGCTGGCGCGGGTCGAGGCGCTGTGACCGACGCGCTTGCGGTGCCGGGCGTCGCGCTTCGTGCCGAGGCGCTGATCGGCCTGCGCCGTGTTGCGCTGGCGCAGGCCGGATCGCCCGCGCTGGCGGCGCTGCCCGGCGGCTTCGTCACCCGCCGGCGCGGCCACGGGCAGGAGGTCGCGGACGTGAGGGAATACGTCCCGGGCGACGACATCCGCCATCTCGACCGCGGCTCGACGGCGCGGACCGGCCGGCTGCACGTGCGGCAGTTCCAGGAGGAGCGCGACCGCGTGACGCTGCTCGTGGCCGACATGCGGCCGTCGATGCTCTGGGGGACCGCGCGCGCGTTCCGATCGGTCGCCGCGGCCGAGGCGCTGGCGCTCGTCGGCTGGCGCACGGTGACCGAGGGCGGGCGCGTCGGGCTCCTCGCCCTGTCGGCGGGCGACCCGGTGGCGGTTCCGGTGCGCGGGCGCAGCCGCGGCATGCTCGACGTGATCGGCGGGCTGGTGCGCGCGCACGAGGCCGCGCTGGCGCTGGCGCTTGCCGGCACCGACCGCGACCCGACGCTGGAACAGGGTCTGACGCGCGTCGAACGCATCGCGCCGCGGGGCGCCGAGGTCGTCATCGCCTCGGGCTTCGACGTGCCCGGACCGGGGCTGTCGGACCGGCTCGCGGCGCTGGCGCAGGGGCGGGTGTCGCGGCTCCTGTCGATCGTCGACGGCGGCGTGCGGCGGCTGCCGCGCGGCATCTACCCGATGCGCCTGCCTGACGGGACCCGCGTCCGGGTGCGTTCGGCGGGTGACCCGGTCCGGCCCGGCACGGCCGAGCCGGTGGCGGGCCTTCCGGTCATCGAGATCGATGCGGCCGAGGCGCCCGACCGCACCGCGCAGACCATCGCGGCGGCCTTTCCCGCCGACCGGGAGCCCTGAGTCCATGGAGCCGCAGGCACGCGCCCTGTCGGAGGAGGCGATGCTCGCCGGCCTGCGCGACATCCGCCTGCCTGCCTCTGCCGCCGGGGGCGCCCCGGCCGAGATGCTGGCGGCGCTCGCCGTCGGGCTCGCGCTCGCGCTCCTCGCGGGGCTCGCCCTGCGCGCGGTGACGGCCCGCCGGCCCGTCGCGCGCGGCACCGGCCTGCGGCAGGCGGTTGCCGAGGCCGCCGCCCTGCCGGACGAGACGCGCCGCCTCGCGCTCCTGCACCTCCTGCGCGACCACGCGCCCGGGCGGCACGCCGAGCTGCGCGCCGCGCTCTACCGGCCCGGCGGCCTGCCCGACGCGGCGACGCTCGAGCGGGAGCTCCTGCGATGATCGACCTCGCGCAGCCCCTAGTCCTCCTGCTCCTGCCGTTGCCATGGCTCGCCGCGCGGTTCCTTCCGGTCCGCGGCGACCGCGGCGGCGCGCTTGCGGTCCCGGACCGCATCGGCCGCGCGCTGATGCAGGGTGCGGGCGCCGCCCCGCGCACCGACCGGCTGGGCCGCTCGGCGCCGTGGGCGGTCTGGGTGCTGATCCTCGTCGCGCTCGCGGGCCCGAGGCAGGTCGCCCCGGTGCCCGCGCTCGAGGTGTCGGGCCGCGACCTCGCCATCGCGCTCGACCTGTCCGGCAGCATGGTGCGCGACGATTTCTGGCTCGACGGGCGCCAGGTCACGCGGATGGAGGCGGTGCAGACCGTCGGCGCGGCCTTCGCGCGCCGCCGCGCCGGCGACCGTGTGGCGCTGATCGTCTTCGGGTCCGAGGCCTATTACGCCGCGCCGTTCTCGTTCGACACCGAGGGCATCGCCCGCCGGATCGAGGAGGCGCAGATCGGCATCTCGGGGCGTGCCACCAACATCTCGGACGCGCTCGGGCTGGCGCTCAAGCGCATGCAGCGCTCGGACGCGGCGACCAAGGTGGTGATCCTCCTGTCGGACGGGGTGAACAACGCGGGCGCCACCAATCCCCGCGGCGTCGCGGGCCTCGCCGCCGAGATGGGCGTGCGGGTGCACACGATCGCGCTCGGGCCGCGCGACCTCCAGACAGCGGAGGAGGGCGAGAACGGCGTCGTCGACGCCGAGACGCTGCGCGCGATCTCCGAGATCTCGGGGGGCGAGAGCTTCCGGGTGCGCACGACCGAGGACCTCGTCGCCGTGGCCGAGGCGCTCGACCGGCTCGAGGCGACCGACAGCGCCGGGCTCGCCGCCGAGATCTACCGCGAGTTCTGGATCTGGCCCGCCGCGCTCGCCGCCTGCCTCTGCCTCGGGCTCGCCTACAGGGAAATCGCATGACCCTGCCCGACCTCACGCTCCTGCGGCCGCTCTGGCTGCTCCTGCTGCCAGCGCTCGCGGTCGCTGCATGGATGCTGCGGCGGCGCGCGGTCGGGATCGGCGACTGGGCGCGGGCGGTCGACCCGGCGCTCCTGCAGGCGATGCGCGCGCTCGGCCGCGTCAGCCCGGGACAGGGCGGCATGGCGGGCGGCGCGGCCCTGTGCGCGGCGGCGCTGATCGCGGTGGCGCTGTCCGGGCCGGCGGTCGAGCGGCGAAACGCCACGGCGTTCCGCAACCTCGATGGCGTCGTCTTCGTGATCGACGTCTCGCGCTCGGCGGCCGAGGACGCGCGCTGGCCGCAGGTGGTGACCATGGGCCGGTTCGGCATCGCGGCGCTGGGCAGCCGTCCCGCGGGGCTCGTGGTCTACGCGGGCGACGCCTATGTGGCGACAGACATGACCGCGGACACCGCGCAGCTTGGCCAGACGGTCTCGCTCCTCGGCGCGGAGACGGTGCCCGATCCCGGCTCGCGCCCGGAGCGCGCGCTGGCGCTCGCACGGCAGATGCTCGACGAGGCCGACGTGCTGGCCGGCGACGTGGTGATGCTGACCGATGGCGGCGGGCTCGGCCCCGCCGCGCTTCAGGAGGCTGCCGCCATGGCCGGCCGCGGCGCGCGCCTCTCGGTCGTCGCGCCGGATGCCGGTCCGGAAGTACAGACGCTGGCCGCGACCGGGGGCGGGCGGGTCTTCACGCTCGCGGACACCGACGCGCTGGCCGGATGGATCGGCGGCGAGGGCCGCGACCGGCTGGAGCTGCAGGACTGGCCGCTCCTTTTCTGGTCCGACCTCGGGCGCTGGCTCCTCGCGCTCGCGCTGGTGCCCGCGTTCCTCCTGTTCCGCAGGACCGCCCGGTGATCCGCGCGCTCGCCCTCGCCCTCGTGGCGACCGCCGCCGCGGCGTCGGCGCTGGGCGGGCCCGCACCGTTCGGGCGGCTCCTGCTCGCCGCGGGGCTGCCGGGTCTCGCCGCGCCGCTGCTCTCTGACCCGGCGTGGAAGGGCGTCGCGCTCTACCGCGCGGGCGACATGGATGAGGCGGCGCGCGCCTTCCGTGCTGCGCGTGCCTACCACAATCTCGGCAATGCCGAGGCGCAGGCCGGCCGCCATGCCGCCGCGCTCGAGGCTTTCGACGTGGGCCGCCGCGCGGGCGACGCGGACTCGGCCGCGAACTTCGACCTCGTCGCGGCGTATTACGCGGGCCTCGGTCTCGAGGCGGGCGAGGCGGTCGCCTGGTTCAGCGAGAGGGACGAGGGCCCCGAGATGGACGCGCCCACCGGCAAGGGATCGGGTCGTGCCGCGGGCACCGGGTCGGAAAGCACCAATGCCGGCGCGCTTCTCGGCCTGCCCGAGCTCGAGAGCCGCGGCCGGCTGGGCGTGCGGCGGGTCTTCGACGACACCTTCATGGTGGCGAACGAGCGCTGGCTGCAGCACCTCGCCGACGTGCCCGGCGAATACCTGGCCGAGCGCATCGCCTTCGAGCGCAAGCGCCGCGAGGCGCTGGGCCTCACCCTGCCCGACCCGGAGGATCCGCGATGATCGCCCGTCTCGCCACGTTCCTCCTCCTCGTGCTGCTGGCCCTGCCCACGCACCTGCACGCGCAGTCGCGAGAGGTCCACCCGGGCGAGCTGGAGCTGACGGTGACGCTCGCGAACGGGGCCGCCACCCGCTACACGCAGGAGATGGTGCTCATCACCATCCACGGGGTCTATCGCCGCCACATCACCCGCGAGACGCTCGAGCAGCCCGACCTCGACGGTTTCAACTGGACCCAGCTTGGCCCCGACACGTGGTACGAGACGCTCGAGAACGGCAAGCGGGTCAAGAACTTCAAGCGGGTGATGGCGCTCTACCCGGACCGGCCGGGCGCGCTGACCATCGGGCCCTTCACCCACCGGCTGACGCTGATCGACGAGGGTGACGACTGGTTCGACCACGCGATCGAGAGTGCCCCGATCACGGTCGACGTCGAGCCCGCGCCGCTTCTGCCCGAGGGCGAGTGGTGGTTCCCGGTCCGGCGGCTGCAGGTCTCGGACGACTGGTCGAACGCGCCCGACCAGCTCAAGCCCGGCGAGGGCGTGCTGCGTGTCATCCGCATCGAGGCGGTCGGCGCCACGCCCGAGATGATCCCGCCGATGCCGGAGCTCGTCTCGCCCTCCGCCATGATCTTTCCACATCCCGAGAAGCGGTTCGTGGAGCTGTCGCCCGAGGGGCCGGTGACCTATGCCTTCTGGCGCTGGACCGTGCGGCCGACCGATACGGCATCGACGATCCTCGAGCCCATCCGTGTCGCCTATTTCGACACCCGTGCGCGCGCGCAGCGCACGGTCACGATCGGCGCGCAGCGCGTGGCCTACGACGACAGCGTGGCCGAGATCGCGGCCATCGCGCCGCCGGGCACGCCCGTGCGGCTTGCCGCGCTGCCCATGGCGGCCGCTTCCCTCCTAGGCTTCGGCGCTGGGCTTGCGCTGCTGTTGTCCGGGCGGCGCTACGCGGGGTTTGCCGCCGCGCTGCGCAACGGTCCCCTCGACCCGCTCGCGCGCCAGGCCCGGCGGGCCGCGCGGCGGGGCGATGCGGCGGGCCTGCGCCGTGCGGCGGTCGCGCTCCTGCGCCGGGACGGGCCGGACCCGGGCCGGCAAGCGGCGCTCGCGGCGCTCGATCAAGCGCTTTTTGCACCGGGCGGCGGCGGGATCGACTTGCGCGCGCTGGCCGCACGGGTTGTCCGTCGGAGCCCATAGGCCGATACTTATTGCGGCCTTGTCCGAATCCGCGCCCGCCCGCACCGTCGTTGCGGCCGGGCGCATCACGTCATTGTGCGCACCCCGGCCCAAGAGGGAGGAAGAAATGGGATTGTTCTCGAGCCTTTTCGGTGGGGGATCCACCAAGACGGAACCGTCTAAGCCGGCCGCGCCCGAGGCGCCGACCGGCACGTCGATCCATCCCGCGGTCGATCACGGCGTGAAGCCGGGCTCGTCCGCCTTTGCCGGCGGCACGCTCCGCTGCCACTGCAAGTCCGAGCCGGTCGAGGTCGCGGTGGGCGGCCAGACCGCCCACAACCATGTCTGCGGCTGCACGAAGTGCTGGAAACCCGCGGGCGCGACCTTCAGCCAGGTGGCCGTGGTCGGCAGCGACAAGGTCAGCGTCGTCCGCAACGGCGAGAAGCTCGACCGCGTCGATCCCTATGCGACGATCCAGCGCTATGCCTGCAAGGGCTGCGGCGTGCACATGTTCGGTCGGATCGAGAATACCGAGCACCCGTTCTACGGGCTCGATTTCGTGCACACCGAACTGTCCGACGAGGACGGCTGGTCGCCCGCGGAATTCGCGGCCTTCGTGTCCTCGATCATCGAGTCGGGCGTCCGCCCGGAAAAGATGGACGGCATCCGCGCGCGGCTGACGGAACTGGGGCTCGAACCCTACGACTGCCTGTCCCCGCCGCTGATGGACGCGATCTCGACCCACGTGGCGAAACGCAGCGGCGCGCTGTCCTGAACCGCTTCGCGCGGGGCGGCACGCGCACCCTGCCGCCCATGCTGCGCCGCCGCGAGCGGCGCAGTTGCGCCTGTCGGATCAACCGCGCTACGCTTCGCGCGGGAGGACTTGCCGAATGAAACACGACATCCCGACTCAGCCGGTCGGACGTATCCGGTCGGTGGTGATCGTCGACGATCATCCGCTCTATTCCGATGCCCTGTCCGCCACGCTGAAGCTCGCGTTCCCGTCCTGCGAGGTCGAGACCGCGAACACGCTGGCCGCCGCGCTCGACCTCATCGACCGCGGCATCTCGCCGGACCTCGTGATGTTCGACCTCAAGCTGCCGGACGTTCACGGGATCTCGGGCTTCCAGACCCTGCGCGACCGCGTTCCGGACACGCCGATCCTCGTGATCTCGTCGCTGACCTCGGTCGAGGTGGTGCGCGCGCTCATGGCCGAGGGGGCCGCGGGCTACCTGCCCAAGGACGCCTCGGCCTCGGTGCTGCGCGCGGTGCTGCGCGACGTGAGCGCGGGGCGCAAATACGTGCCCAAGGACTATCGCGGCGCCGAGGGCCGCGCGCCCGCGGACGCGATCTGTTCCAGCGTGCATCCGAAACTCGCCGAGCTCACGCCGCAGCAGGCCCGCATCATGAAGCTCATCTGCGCCGGCAAGCCCAACAAGCAGATCGCCTACGAGCTCAATCTCGCCGAGGCGACGGTCAAGGCGCACATCACCGCGCTCCTGCGCCGGCTCGGCGTGCAGAACCGCACGCAGGCCGCGGTCATGGTCGAGGCGGCACAGCTCGAGGGCGCGGCGGGCGATCCGGATGCCCGCGCCTTCCTCAGCCAGTAGGCGCGCCATGACCGACAGCGCGGGCCACCCGTCCCACGTGCGCGTGGGCCTGTCGCACGACGCCGATCCGGCACGGGCGGTGGCCGAGGCGGCGGGCCAGTTCGATGCCTCCGAGGCGTGCTTCGTGCTCGCCTTCGTGCCCGAGGGCCCGGCGCATGACGAGCTGGCCGAGGCGCTCGCGCGGCACCTGCCGGGCATCCCGGTCTTCGGCTGCACGACCGCCGGCCAGATCACGACCCACGGCTACGACACCGACGCGCTTCTCCTCCTCGCGTTCCCGCGGCGGCATTTCCGCTGCGCGTCGCTGCTGATCGAGCCGCTCAAGCCCCTGTCGATCAAGTCCATCGCCGAGGAGGCGCGGCGCCACGACGCACGGTTCCAGCACACCGCCGGATGGTCCCGGCTCGGCCTCATCTTCGCCGACGGGCTGTCCAAGCAGGAGGACGTGCTCGTCTCGACCCTGCAGACCGCGCTCGAGGAGGTGCCGATCTTCGGCGGCTCGGCCGGCAACGGGCTCGATTTCCGCGAGACGTTCGTGCTGCACGGCAATGTCTTCCGCACCAACGCGGCGCTTCTCGTGCTGCTCGAGACCGATCTCGGCTTCAAGGGCCTGGGTTTCGACCACTTCCTGCCGACCGACACGCAGATGGTCGTGACCGACGCGGTACCCGAGGAACGGCTGGTGCTGGAGCTGAACGGCGCGCCGGCGGCGCCGGAATATGCCCGGCTGATCGGTTGTCCGGTCGATCGGCTGTCGCCGCAGGTCTTTGCCGAGAACCCGATCCTCGTGCGGCAGAACATGGCCTACCACGTACGCGCGATCCAGGGCGCGCCGGACGGTCTCGCGCTGTCCTTCCTGTCGGCGATCGACGACGGGCTCCTGCTGACGCTCGGGCGGGGCAAGGCGATCCTCGAGACGCTCGACGCGGGGCTCGACGTGACCGGCGAGGGCGGACGCACTCCCGACTTCATCCTCGGCTTCGACTGCGTGCTGCGCAAGCTCGAGATCGAGCAGAAACAGCTGACCCAGCCCGTCTCCGAGATTTTCCGGCGACGGCGCGTCCTCGGCTTCAACACCTATGGCGAGCAGCACCGCGGCGTGCACGTGAACCAGACCTTCGTGGGCGTCGCCTTCTTCGAGCCGCGGCAGCGGCAGATCGCATGATCGACCCCGACGCCCCGCTCCAGGAACAGCTCGAGCGCCAGGCCCGGATCATCGACGCGCTGGTGCGCCGCGCCAACCGCCAGCACGAGATCGGCACCTCGGCCTACAGTGCCTTCCAGTCGGCCATCGCCCTGCAGGGCCAGGTCTGGGCCAAGACCCGCGACCTCGAACGCGCCGCGAACGAGCTCGAGAGCGTCCGCCACGAGCGCGAGCGCACGCGCAAGAACCTGAGCGACGCGCTGTCGGCGATGGAGGGGGGCTTCGCGCTCTTCACCAACGGGCGGCTCGAGGTCTGCAACGACCTGTTCCAGTCGCTCCTGCCCGACGTGCAGCCGCACGTGGTGCCGGGGCTCGGGATCGAGGACTATTTCGACGCCCTGACGCAAAGCGTGCATGTCCGAAGCACCGAGGGCCGGCTGCGGTCGTCGGTGTCGAAGGCGCGCGGCGGCCCGGTCGGCGCGTCCGTCTTGTCGTTCGTGATCGAACTGTCCGGCGACCGCTGGTTCCAGTTCAGCCTGCAGCGCACCTCGGACGAGAACGTGGTGATCCTGCAGGCCGAGATCACCGGCATCGTGCGCCAGAACCGGCTGGAGAAGGAAAGCCTGATCGACCGTCAGGCGCACTACCTGCAGGCGGCGTTCGAGACCATGTCCTCGGGCATCTGCACCTTCAGCGAGGCGGGCGAGGTCATCCTGCACAACACGCGGTTCCGCGAGTTGCTGGGCCTGCCCTTCACGCTGGTGCAGAAGGGCACGCAGCTGTCGCAGATCCTCGACTACATGCGTCAGAAGGCGCTGATCCGCGACGCGGCCGATGTGGACTTCGACGCCTGGGCCGACCGGATCGGGCGGCAGGACAGTTTCCGCAAGCGCATCCGGCACGCGGGCGGCCGCGTGCTCGACCTGCACGCGCATGCCATGCCCGACCAGGGCTTCATGATCGACGTGAAGGACGTGACGCTCGAAAGCCGCGCGACCGAGATGCTGGAAAAGCGCGTCGAGGAACGCACCGCCGAGCTGACCCGCGCCAACCGCCGCCTGACCGCGCAATACGAGGCCCAGGCGCGGGTGGAGGAGGAATTGCGGCTCGCCAAGGAACGTGCCGAGGCGGCGGTGTCGTCCAAGACGCGCTTCCTCGCCGCGGCGAGCCATGACCTGCTGCAGCCGATCAACGCGGCGAAGCTCCTGATCTCGACGCTGCGCGACGGGCTCGAGGGCTCGCCGCTGGCGCGGACCGGCGAACGGCTCGACGGCTGCTTCATGTCGATCGAGCACCTTCTGCACGCGCTGCTCGACATCTCGCGGCTCGACAGCACCGATGCGGCGCTGACCCCGTCGGATGTCTGCCTCGGCACGCTGATCCAGGGCGTGATCGAGGACCAGGAACCCGTCGCCGCGAAGAAGGGCGTGCGGCTCGACTGGGTGCCCTGTTCGGCCTTCGTGCGCTCGGACCAGCGCTACCTGATGCGGTCGATCCAGAACCTCGTGGTGAACGCCATCCAGTACACCGATCCCGGCGGCCGCGTGCTGGTGGGCTGCCGGCGTCGCGGGTCGACCGTGGTGCTCGAGGTCTGGGATACCGGGCTCGGCATCGGGCTCGAGGACCAGAAGCGCATCTTCGAGGAATTCGCCCGCGCCCGGAACGTTCCCTTCGGGTCGGGCATGGGGCTCGGGCTTTCCATCGTCGAACGGACCTGCCGGCACATGGGCCACAAGGTGCGCGTGCGCTCCAAGCCCGGCGTGGGCTCGGTCTTCTCGATCGAGATGGCGATGGTCCCGGGCACCCGTTCCGCCTCGCCCGAGGAAGGGGCGCTGGTGCGCGCGGGCGGCGACAGCGCCGCGGACCTCATCGCGCTCGTGGTCGAGAATGACGCCGACGTCCTCTTCGCCACGACCCAGAAGCTCGAATCGTGGGGGGCGAGCGTGCTCGGGGCGTCATCGACCGAGGAGGCGCTGGGCCTCGTGCACGACATCGGCATGCCGCCCGACATCGTCCTGGCCGATTACCAGCTCGACGGCGACGATACCGGCATCCGCACGATCGAGGCGATCCGCGCGGCCACCGGCGTCAAGGTGCCGGCGATCATGATCACCGCCGACCGCAGCGACGCGCTCCTGCGCCGCGGCGCCGAGATCGGCTTTGCCGTGCTGACGAAGCCCGTGCAGCTGTCGCGCCTGCGGCCCCTGATCGACTGGAAGACGCGCTGGCAGGCGCCCGATCCGCCGGCCGCCGCAACCGCCACCGACAAAAGTCGGCCCTGACAGCCGCCGCGCGGCGGCTAGGCTGCAGCCCTGGGAGGAACCATCATGCGACACATACTGGCCCTGATCGGTGCCGTCGTGCTGCTGGCCGGACCGCTTGTCGGTGCCGCCGCCGCGCAGAACGCCGGCACCGCCACCTACGACCTGCTGTTCCGCAACGGCACGCTCGACGATCTCGCGCGCGACACGGCGCTGGTCTACGACCGCACGGTGGCGAACCGCGCCAAGCCCGAGGCGGCCACCCGCGACACCGGCACCATCGCGCTGTCCTTTTCCGAGACGGACGGCAAGGAGGTGGCGACCCTGCAGTTCCGGCAGGACGGCAAGCACCGCAACCTCGGATCGTTCCCGGCGAGCGTCGGCAACCCGATGATCATGTTCTTCTACGAGACCGTGGTGCGCGACATGGCCGAGGCCGCGGGCGGCAGCCCGTTCTACATCCGCAACCGGGTCAAGGATTCGCTGATCCAGCCTGCTGAGGTCACCCGCGGCACCGCGACCTTCGAGGGCGCGGAGGTCGAGACCGTGACCGTGACGCTGCGGCCCTTCGCCGAGGATCCGAACCGCGCGCAGATGTCGGGCTTCGGCGATCTCGCGCTGGCGGTGACCATGTCCGAGGCGGTGCCGGGCTGGTACCTGACGCTCGCCGCCGAGGCACCGCATCCCGAGGGGGGCGACCCGATCTACCGCTCGGTCATCGCCTTCGACGGGCTGGAGGACACGCAATGACCCGCCGCATCGCGCCCCTCCTCGCCGGTCTCCTCGCGCTCGCCGGCGGCGCGCAGGCGCAGTCGGTTGCCGACCGGCTGAACGACTATCCGACCGTCGCCCGCGCCGACTACGTCTTTGCCTGCATGGCGACGAACGGCCAGACCCGCCGGGTGCTCGAGCAATGCGCCTGCTCGATCGACGAGATCGCCAACATCCTGCCCTACGAGGCCTACGTCGCGGCCGAGACGGTGCTGGAGATGCGGCAGGTGGGCGGCGAACGCACCTCGATCTTCCGCAGCGCTGCCAGCGCCACCGAACAGGTCGCGGACCTGCGCCGCGCGCAGGCCGAGGCCGAGATCGTCTGTTTCTGATCCGCGGGGCCGGGCGGCGCACCGGCCGGCCGGGTCAGCTGGCGGCGTCCTTGGGCAGGTCGTGTTCGAACACGTTGCCCTCGGTATCCGTGGCGCGCACGCTCAGCGACGTCGCGCCGTTGTCCGCATAGGAGAAGCGGAAGACCGGGTTCTCGCTGATCGAGATGCCGCCGGTCATCGAGAACAGCAGTTCCTCGCCCTGCCGGACTTCCAGCGTGTCGATGAAATGCGCCGGGATGAAAAGCTGCGTGATCTGGTCGCGCTGCAGCCCCGAATAGTTCGGGTGCCGGATCATCACCTGCGCCTCGCGCCGCGGTGTCGACAGCGCGGCCGTCTCGCCGAAGAGCTTGAGCTTCATCTGGCCCATCGCGGCCAGCGCCACCTCCGGGTCCCGGCTCGCCGGCGCCGAGCATCCGCCCGAGGCCTTCACGAACCGGCCGTCCATGAACAGCCCGTCCTCGGTCTCGGCGATGACGCGGACGTTCGAGTACTGGTTCACCCGCACGCGCAGCTCGAAATCGAGCGGCGCCATCGCGGGCCCGAAGGTGAACGTGCCCGCCACGGGGGCGGGGTTCTCGTCGACGATCACGGTCGCGCCGGTGATGGTGGCACCGGGATCCGTCTGCGTGATCGTCAGCGGCACGGTGGCCGCGTCGTGCGCGCGGTAGGGCGCGTCGACGGCGAAGAGCGCGTCGCCCGGCGCGATCTCCGCGTCGCCCACGACGTCGCCGCGCAGCTCTTCCCAGGTGGGGCCGTCTTCCAGCGGATTGGCGGCGGTGTCTGCCGCCGCGCCGCCTGCCCCCGCGCCGATCAGTGCCGACGCCAGGGCCGCGATCAGGGTTCTGTGTGCCATGCGCCTCCTCCGAGCATGGATTATCCGGCGAACATGCCACATCATGGGTGGGATTGATACGCCGCCCTTGGTCGGGGGGCGGCATCGCCCGTGCGAGGTCCCATGTACGAAGCGATCCTCACCCTCTGTCTCGCCGCCGCCGGCCAGGAGGTCTGCCGCGACACGCTCCTGCCCGGATACGAGGCCGAGACCGAGGACGCCTGCACCGCGCAACTCGCCGCCCGCCCGCCCGCCGCGGACCGCGCGCCGCTCGTCGCCCGCGGCGCCCCCCGCTGCGCGCCCGCGGGGCCCGCGCTCGCGGTGACCGAGATCGCGCCGGGCGTCTTCGTGCACGTGGGCGCGATCGCCGAGCCCGACGCGGCGAATGGCGGCGATGTCGCGAATCTGGGCTTCGTCATCGGCGAGGCGGGCGTCGCCGCGATCGACGCCGGCAGCACCCGGGCGGTCGCAGAGGGCCTCTGGCGCGCGATCCGGGCGCGGACCGACCTGCCGGTCAGTCATCTCGTGCTGACCCACATGCATCCCGATCACGTCCTCGGCGCGCCGCTCTTCACCGAGGCGGGGGCACAGGTCGCGGGCCATGCGGGGCTCGACCGCGCGCTCGCGGACCGTGGCGCCACCTATCTGGAAAGCCTCGCGCGGCTCGTCGGGCCGCAGGCGGCGCTCGGATCGGGGGTCGTGGCAGTCGATTTGCCGGTCGAAGGGATGGGCGAGATCGACCTCGGCGGTCGCGTCCTCGCGCTCCGCGCCTGGCCGCCCGCCCATACCGGCACCGACCTGACGGCGACCGACCCGCAGACCGGCACGGTCTTTGCCGGCGACCTGGTGTTCGACCGGCATGCGCCGGCGCTCGACGGCAGCCTGCGCGGCTGGCAGGCGGTCCTCGAGACGATGAGGGCCGAGCCGCACGACCGTGTCGTGCCCGGCCACGGCGCCGCTACGCTCGACTGGCCGGACGGGGCCGCGCCGCTCGTGCGCTATCTCGACCGCCTCGCCGCCGACACGCGCGCGGCGCTCGACGCAGGTGAACGGCTGTCCGAGGCGGTCGATCACGTGGCGGCGGACGAGGCGCCGCACTGGCAGCTCTTCGAGGCCTACAACCCCCGCAACGCCACCGTCGCCTTCACCGAGCTCGAATGGGAATGAGCCGCGGCCTCAGTCGGTGGCCGCGGTCTGCAGCATCTGCGCCAGCGCGTAGAGCCGCTTTTCCAACAGGACCGGCGTCTCGCATACGTAGGTGAGCGTCCTCTGGCGGTCGGTGTAGATGCGCTCGTCCCAGGCGAGCTGTTCCTCGATCTCGTCCACGCGGTCGTAATCGGGCTCGTCGGCCTGCATCAGCGTGTCCATCTCGGCCCGCGCCGCGTCGATGCGCTTGGACAGGGCGATCTGGCTCAGCGAGAACTCGGCGATGCCGTCCATCACGCGGGTCCGCCGCGTCGACAGGTGGTCGAAGACGCGCAGGAAGGTCTGCCCCAGCAGCACGGGATCCCCGCCATGCGCCTCGGCGAAGGCCGCAACCCGCGTCCCGGCCTCCTCGAGGTCGATGCGCCGCAGCGCCAGCGTGTCGGCAAGCTCGGCGACCGCGTCGTCCTCGGCCTCGGACAGCTCGCGCTCGGCGGCGGCAGGATCCATCGGCCACATCAGCGCGGGCGACAGCGACTCGACCTTGCGCTGGATGCAGGGCCAGGTCGGGTCCGAGAAATCGGCGCCGAATGCGGGCCCGGCGAGCGTCAGCGCGAGAAGCCCGCAGGCGATCTTTCGGCTCATGTCTGTGCTCCTCTCTCCCTGCCCGGAACTATGGTCCGGCACCGCCCCCAAGTCCATCGGACCCAATACCCACCATTGTCTGAGTTGTTTGGAAAACCGGGCTGCCCGCATAGTTCGCGAGGATGCCGCGAAGAGCATCAGGCCCGCAGTGGCCGGACGAAAGCCCTTGGGAGGATGCCTGCATGAAAACCCGTGCGGCGGTTG